>NZ_JBHUFW010000011.1:0-560795 GCF_042681545.1 Planococcus chinensis | reverse complement strand
TCAGTATACCGGGGTGTGAAAATAGAAAAAACCCCAAATGGGGTCACTTTTATAAAGTGTCTACCATTTGGGGTTCAGTTCAAGGGGAGGGGAGGTTTTTATATCGCGAAGCCTGCTGGATTCGGCGAGAGCAATTCTGAGCTGCCGGGAAATTCGTTACAAGTTGCCATTTCGCCGATTAAGATGAAAGATGGGGGTAATTGGGGAGAAACCCACAGGAGAAAGGCTTTATCCACAGCAGTGGAAAAAGGGGTGTGTTTTTGCAATACAGTTGTATTAAATAAAAACGAACGGAAAAATTTATTTAATACAACTGTACTAAATAAATTGAAAATTACTATTATTCTGATACAATGAATTTATGCCGAAACTTACCGATCGACCTAAACAGAAACAATTAATTGCAGAAGCTGCTTGGAGAGTCATTCTTGAGAAAGGAGTGCAAAAAACATCAGCCAGAAATATTGCAAAGGAGGCCGGATTATCTTTAGGTGCATTAAGGTATTATTTTGATTCTCAGGACGATTTGTTGGATTACGCTGACCGGCTGGTCCATGCCAGGCTAGCAGAAAAAATCGATGAAATTTTTCAGGACGATCTACAGCCGAAAACCAAAATCTCTAAAGTGTTGCTTTGCCTGCTTCCTGCAGGAGGAGAGCAGGGAATGGAAGCAAAAGTCAGGGTAAGCATGAAATTTGCAACAGTAAAACAAGCCGGTTCAGCTGCTGCCGTCCAGGATGCAGCCTTTTCAGCTGCAAAAAATATCGTATCTTATCTGGCCCTCTTGAACCTTCTTGAAAAAGAAGCGGATCTAGCCCTCGAGACGGAACGTTTGTATTCGCTCATTAACGGATTGGCGGTCGATTTATTGCTTCATCCCGAAACGACGGAAGAAAAGAAAACGGAAAACCTAGTTATGTATCATTTGAATTCCATATGTATCGAAAAATTTGGTGAAGTCGAATAAACACTTCTCCATCATATCAAATATGGAGAAAGGCAGGAACCGTTTTCCGCAAATTTTTATATGAATATTGTTCTCGAAAAGACAGGAAGACATAGAAAAAGAAGCGCTTTTTCTTTTGAAAAAGCGCTTCTTTTTTAATTTGCAGCAAATGCATAAATATTCATTATTACTTTAGTGTACATAATAAAATTATATTTTAATTCCTTATTTAAAGTTTCTGTAGACGACTGGAAGCAAGAAGCAAACCGGAGTGGAAGGAAGCGAAGATTTTTGCAAAAAAAAACCGTTGTTCCTTCATAGGAACAACGGTTTCTGTAAGATCAATAGCTTAATGCTTTTTCATATAACCAGCGCTTGAGATTTCCGACTGAATTGAAGGAGATGGCTTCACCGGTAGCAGGATGTTCTGCTCTAACTACAACGTCAGACTCGTTTGAGATAAATGCCCAGCCTTCTTCCATAAGCGTGCGTGTCATCTTGATCACCATGCTCGAGCCTTTGATCGTTTCCATATTCATATTCGTCATCTCCTTCGAAGTTGTATTTTAATTATATAAAATTATAGCTTGTTCTAGCAATTATTATGTTTACAGCTTTATTCCTGAATTGGCTCTTTTTTAAACGTAAATAGCTTAAAGAAAACCGTACGCGTCAAAAAAATTTTAAAAGTTCGTTTATGAAGATAATCGCAATAAAAAACCGGGAGAGAACCTGGTGTTCATACTGTTATTGGGATTGCTCGAGCAAATCCATCATAGCGCGTCTTTCCAATTCAATTTCCTCGGCAGTACGGAAGTCGAGCCTCCGGAGGGCTGCGAAAGCTGGGGACCATCCGAAAGCTGATTGTTGGGCCATAAAGACGCCGGCCATCCCCGCAGCTAAGCCCCATTTTTTATCAGACTTGGCTGAAAGGAAAGCTGAAGCCGCAGCCAGGGTTGTAAGGCCAGTTTTCAGCGTTTTTTCAATATCCCATTCTTTTTCGAGGCGTTCAATGCGTTCTCGGATCGCCTCTTGATCCTGTTGTTTAAAATAACCGACATTCGCTTCGATTTGGCGTTCAATGCGCTGGTTGATTTCATCAGGTGAATTAACGAGTGCGGAAGAGCTCTCTTCTGGCAAGATGTTTTTCAGTTCGGACATGTAATTTCCTCGCTTTCGTTTTGGTTCCTTCCATAGTATTCCGCATACATGGAAAGATAAACATGATGGACAGAAATCAGAATTCGCCACAACTATCAGAAATATTGAACAATAGCTGTTTATGTTTTGAAGATAAAGGGAATATTCTACTAGCAATCATTATTTTTGCTGCAAAAAATTTGAAAGGAGAATGGTATATGAACAATGATGTGACTTTGGCGTTCAGGGATATGTGGTACAGCGTCGTGAACTTTATTCCGAACATCCTTGGCGCACTTTTGCTGCTGCTGGTAGCATGGGTCGTCGCTACGCTTGTAAGGCTGCTGTTCCAGAAAGTTTTGAAGAAAGCTGGAGCAGACCGCGGCATGGTGAAAGCCCATATGGCGAAGACAGTGGAGGACGCGGACAATAAACTGGATGCGATAGGGAAAATCTTCTATTATCTAATTTTCATCCTGTTTCTGCCGAGTGTCTTCGAACAGCTGAACATGGGAGCGGTAGCCAGACCGATTTCGAATATGATGGACAAGCTGCTGGCATTCCTGCCGAATCTCTTTATGGCAGCCATCATTCTGGTTTTGGGTTATTTTGTCGCAAAATTTGTCAAGAACCTGGTCGCTACATTATTGAGCACGCTTGATATCGACCGTTGGTTCAATAAACTGACAAACCGCACCGGAACCACGAAGACGATGTCAGCATCAGATAAGAACACACTTGCTAATGTTTTGGCGAATGTTGCATTTGTGCTTGTTCTGATTCCAATCGTCACAGTGGCGCTCGAAACATTGAATATTGATTCGATTTCACGCCCGATTACTTCAATGTTGAACCAAGTGTTGAACATGATCCCGAATATTTTCGTAGCGATCATCTTGATTATTGTAGGCGTCATGATTGCAAAATTCATCGGGGACCTTCTGGTCAGCCTGTTGAAAGGGACCGGCCTCGACAATATTTCAAGTGCGCTTAATTCGGGCCAACGCCCGAATATGCCGAGATTTGACCTAGCGAAAATCATCGGCAAAACTGTACAAGTTCTGATTATCGTTTTCTTCACGGTAGAAGCGCTCAATGTATTGAATCTTGAAGTGCTGAACAGTATCGGCTCAGCAGTTATCAGCTATCTGCCGCTTGTCCTCAGTGGATTGATCATCTTGGGGCTAGGGATTATCGGTGCGAATATGCTCGGAAATTACCTGCTGCGTTCCACTGGTAACCGCATGTTGAGCGGCATCGTGAAATATGCCATTATCATCTTGGCTGTGTTCATGACGCTCGACCAGCTCAATTTTGCTACAAGCATCGTCAATCTAGCATTCTTGTTCATCGTTGCCGGCTTGGCAGTAGCATTCGCGATTGCATTCGGTATCGGCGGACGCGATGTAGCCAAACGCCAATTGGAAAAGTTTGAAGCAAAAGCAGAAGCCGAAGAGAAGAAGCCTTCCGATCCGACGGAAGGAAATTTCTAAAAAGCTGACCGGTCATGGATCCTGCAGGAAATACCTGCAGGATCTATTTTTTTTGCCCTTTCTCTTCAATTATTACAATAATGTTCTTAATTGGAAATGAATCACTGTTCACCTCCCGACCCTTGGAAGTGGGAAACATACGCTCGGGGTCAAAGGGCATGCAAAAGCAAAAAAGATATTCTTACATAATAATATTGATGATATGAAATGATTAGAAATTTATTTTTTTTATTATTTATTTACTTTTTGTAGCACTTGGAGTAGCCTATAAGTAGGTGTAAATGATATATTTTCGCCAATTATATCATGGTATAGTCATTTTGAATCAGGAACATTATTATTCGAAGTTTAACTGATTAATATGGTTCCACAATACATTTTGCTTTTCAATGTTAGGCAAAAAAAGAGCAGAGCTGCCAGATCGCCAACCAGGGAATTTCCACGCCCGTTGCTGCTATAGGCTGTTTCTCTCCAAGCTGCTGAACCTTGGATTTCAGGAAGGAATGGATTTCATGGTTTTCAACATAGATGCATTTAAAGAAGCGGCTTTACAAGTTGCAGCATTTCTCGATGCGGAAGTCGATTCGGTTTCTGGGAAATGCATCGTTAAGCGCCCTAGGAGATTCAAAGTGCTCGACCACGGAGAGGTACGGAACTGTAAAGGGGATTTTGAAGTCAGTTTCAGTGCCTATCGGCAAGACGGGGTTTCGCTCAATCAAGCAGCTATCTGCTTGATGCCGGAGGAATATGATCTGTTTATCCGGACGATTATGGGGCACGCACTTCCGCTTCCCATCCATTACACGCAGCGTTTGACTACCGATTTCAACATTTATTGTTTGAATTTCGAGTCATTCGAACCGCCCGGACATTTCGCCGAACGGTTGGCTGCCGCTTTGAAAGCAATAGATCATTGAATGCTGGTGCGCCTTCAACAGACTTCCGGATTTTAGAAAGTAAGCACATGCTTATAGACAAAAACTAAGGGGGGATTAGTAGATGCAGGAAAAACAATGCTTGAATGAAGGCTCGGTGAACTATTACTTTTTAAGGTCGAAAGATGTCCATGAGGAAGATGGAAAAGAGTTCATCACGTTATTTGCCCGCCTTACGCGTGAATTCACGTTTTACAGTCAGGACCATGTTTACAGCCAACGCCAGTCGGTCTGGGTCGATATTGATGAAGTGGCATCTGAGGATGCTCCTGCAAAGGTAAAAGAACTGCCCAATACCATTCAGACTTTCACTGTACAAGAGAAGGTGTTTGAGGAATTGGTGGAAGCTTCGAAACAATGTCCGAAGGAATTGTATTTCGTAACGCCGATGCATGATCGAAACGGGATGAAGTAGGGCAAATTGAATAAGATGGAGCGAACGGAAAAGGGAAGTGCCCTTCATAAAAAAGGTGGTGCTTGAACGATGAGAATTTTCTTTACAATGGCTTCAATTTTCTTATTTTTGATGGGCGCCATTCCCTTGGCATTGGCCTCTCTTCACTGGAACAACCAGCCGCTTTTTGCGTTTTTGGAGGTTAATCCTTATTTCCCGTGCATCCTGGGTGGACTGGGTATCTTTTGCGGCTGCCTGGGGAAAACGGGAGATTGCAAACTTTATTTGATCGTTATGAATACTATGAATCTGGGATTGTATTTGATCCTCATCAATTTGGTCATCAAAACTCCTTAATTCGTAGATCTCTCTGCTTGTTTCAGCCGCATGGCTCATTTTCCGCCACTTTAAGTGGTCTTTTTTTTTGCTTTTTTATGGTTGTGGCTTCGCTTGGGGCTGTAATTGGGTATACAACATTTATAGTTAATGATGAAGATGGGAGAGCATGTATGGATTTATTGATGACGATTTTATTGCTTCTTTTAATATTGCTCATTTCCAATATCGTGAGCCATTATACGCCGTTTATCCCGACGGCTTTAATCCAGGTTGCGCTAGGGGTACTGGCGGCTTTTTTGTTTGATGATATTTCACTTGATATTGAGACAGAATGGTTCTTGCTGCTGTTCATCGCTCCGCTTTTGTATAATGACGGCAGGAATTTCCCGAGGGAGGAATTGTGGCGCATGCGCTGGCCGATTCTTGGGAATGCGGTCATCCTGGTGCTGATTACAACAGTAGCCGGCGGTTATTTTATCCACTGGCTCATCGAGGATATCCCGCTGGCAGCCGCTTTTGCGCTGGCAGCTATCCTTTCGCCTACCGATCCGGTGGCGGTCAATGGCATCGCCAAGCGGATCCACCTGCCCCAAAAAGTCCTGAACCTTGTAAGAGGGGAGTCGCTGATCAATGATGCTTCCGGACTGGTTGCATTCAACTACGCCGTAGCTGCGGTGGTGACCGGCTACTTTTCCTGGCAGGAAGCTGCTCTTGATTTTTCGTTCAAATTTGCAGCCGGCGCCATACTTGGACTGGTTCTGGGCTTGTTGGTCATAGGCATCCGTTTTGTCCTGCGCAGGCAAGGCATCAGCGATGTCAGCTTCCAAGCCCTCCTTTCGGTTTTGACGCCATTCATCATTTTTATCATCACGGAAGAGCTGCTCCATGCGTCAGGCGTCATTGCTGTCGTGGTTGCCGGCATCATCCATTCGTTGGTGCGTGAACGGACAGAAACATTGGTTGCCGAAGAGCAGGTGTTGACTGAAAATATCTGGACGATTATCCTGTTCATCCTGAACGGCATTGTCTTTCTGCTCCTGGGTTTAAGCATTCCTTCTTCCATCAGCGGGGTGCTTGAAAACCGGTCGATCAATGAAGGGGTGCTGTTCTCGTTTGTCCTTGCCATCGGGCTGGTCATCCTTGGCATCCGCTTTGTATGGGCTTATCTGTTTTCGGCGTATGAATACCATTCCGGGCATATGGCCAGCGAGGAAAAACCGGATTTGCGCACGGCTTTGATGGTCAGCCTGACCGGTGTCAGAGGGACGGTGACGATGGTCGGTATTTTATCCCTTCCTTATTTGTTGGAGAACGGAGATGCCTTTCCGAACCGTTCGTTATTGCTGTTTCTTGCAGCGGGCACAATTCTCTTCACTTTGATTCTGGCTACCGTTCTGCTGCCGATCCTCAGCAAAGGAGAAATGCCGGAACCCGGCACTGGGAAATTAACGACCGAAGATGCGAGAAGAAAAATTTTGCTGAAATCAATTTCTACTTTAAAACAAAAGATGAGCGAAGATAACGAAGTCGCCGCTTATGAACTCATCGATGAATATACGGTCCGGCTGCAGCAGATCGAACCCCACACACAGCAGTTGAAAAAGGGAACCAAGACATTGCAGGACAAGCTGCGGGAAATCCGGCTGATTGCACTGGATGAAGAGCGGGCATACTTGAACCGGGTGAATGAATCGCCTGGCATGACCCAGGAAGTTTACGAAGCGTTCGAAAAATCGCTGGACCGGAGGGAAGAAGCGGTTTCCCGGAGCATCCGCTCGATGATGGTCTATATGCAAGGGAAGCTGATCCGGGCGTACAAACGGATGAGAGGCCAGTATATCAAGGACGAGGAAACCCGCCTCGTCCAACTGGAGGAAGCCCAGGAAATCCAGATCGGCGCGCTGAAAGCGGCACTGGAAAAGCTCGAAGACATTGCAGCGGACAAAGAACGCAAAGATTATGTCCAAGCCGTCATTACTGATTACAAACAGATGATCAGCGGCGTGCAGCGCCCTGAATTACATTTTAATGAGGAATTCGAATTGGAGAAAGAAGAGCTTCGCCTCATTGTCATGGATAAGGGACGTTCAGAGATCTATAAGATGTATGAAGCTGGCGACATCAACAGGGAACAGGCAAAGGAATTGCGGAGATATGTAAACCACATTGAAAGCGTTACTCTTTATGAGAGGGAAGAGTAGAAGGCATAAATTTCATAGACAAAAAGAAGCATCCGGTAATTCCGGATGCTTCTTTTTTATTCATTCAGCTCGATGCCGAATTCGGTTTTTAGAACGTGGATCTTTTCTTCATCCGTCAACTCGGTTTTCTCTTTCTTGCCGTTTTCAGAGCGGGTGAGCTGATGGCCGGATAAGGTGATGCGGCCGTTTTCAGTCGCGCGGGTAACCAGGTCGTCATGGGTAAACGTTGATTTCTCCGACACCTGATTGAAGACGCACCCTTCATGAAAGTCGGCCAGCTGTTTTTCTGCGGTGCTGAACCGGTACAAGATACGCTCCTTGCCGTCTTCTTCCCGGATCAAATCATAAAATATCTCATCATGCGGCTCGATTTTATAAGTGCCGCTATGGTCGGTATGGCGTTCTCCGCCAAGCGGGATCGGGCTGATGGTTGAATCGCCGAAACCGACATCCATGAGGTAGGGGGCATCTAGTTCTACAAGAATGGCGGCGTGGGTATCCGCCTTCGCAGCAGTGCCATCCGGCTTCATGACGGTTGCTGAAATCAGTTTGGCGTCAAAGCCGAGTTCTTGCAACAGCCAGTGGAACAAGCCGTTGAGCTCGTAACAATAGCCGCCGCGGTGATGGTTGACGATTTTTTCATAAATCGTCTCGAGATTCAGGTAGATGGGTACTTTCCGGATTACGTCCAGGTTTTCAAACGGAACATGCTGCATATGCAGCGATTGCAGATGTGCCAGGTCCTGAAGAAAAAGCTCTTCTACCGGATATGCATTGAAACGCTTTAAATAAGCAGTTGTGTCCATCATCAAAATTCATTCCTTTCAATCAAGTGCTGCTGTTTCCATACTACCATGGTGATGTGAAAAAGCTTTTTTCGGCATCACGTAAGTTTAGCGGAGGGCGCCGTGCGGCAGGATGGCATGGACCCCTTTGACGCCATTCACCACTTGAGTGATGTGGAGGTCGGCGGCCACACTCGACAGTGCGGCCGCTTCTGTTTTGCTGATGCCGTAAGAGTGCTGAATCAGTTGGACCATGTCCTCCAATGCGACAGCTGCCGCTTCGTTCAAGTCTTCATGGAAGCCGAATGTGACCCAGCCGGCTGGCGTATGGGCGCGCGGCATGGAAAGATGCCAATCCTCATGCAGGATGACAGTCACATCGGCAAGGTCCATGGGACATTCGATGGCGGTACCCGAGCTTTCGCCGTCCCCTTGAAGTGCATGGCCGTCACCAATCGACAGCAGCGCACCATCGACTTCGATGGGAAGGAACAAACTGCTGCCTCTTACCAGCTCCTTGCAGTCGATATTGCCTCCGGTGCGGCGGGGAGGCCGTGTTGAATGAGGACCTGCTTCTTCGGGAGCCAAGCCGATGAGCCCGAGAAACGGAGAGAGGCCGACGCGGAATTCTGTGTCGCCGATTGTGCAGCTGCCACTCATTTTGTCCGCGTCAAGCATCCAGTCTAGCTGGACCCGTTCGCTTTCGAGTAGACCCAGTTTTTCATTTTGCCAGCTGGGCAGTTTGCCGGCCCAATTGGTTCCGTACCATCCCGGAACAACTTGATTGGTCCTGATTTCAAGCACCATGCCCGCTTTTGCCCCTTCGACCGCGATCGGGCCAATCATCGGATGGACTTTTTCAGGTTCTTTTTCCCGGGAAGCGAACACGGTTTTCGGTTCGCCCTTCTGTGCTGAATAGCCCCATTGGATGTCTGGCGTGGTCAAATGTAGCGTGTCGCCGGACCGGATGGTTAGGATCGGTTTGTAACCCTTGCTGAAAGAAGAGTGCAGGTTTTGGTCTTTTAACGCTATTTTATGTATCATGCAATTTACTCCTTCCGGTCTATGGTGGCGGACTATTTAAGTAGTACCCGATTCTCATTATATCAATCTCCAAGCGGCTTCGCCCGGGTACTTGATTTTTCAAATCCCGTATAACCGGAATGTGGGGGCGGCTTTCTGCGGCGCCGGTCCTCTGCACTTTTCTTGGGCAGACCTGCTTAACTTCTTAAAGTTAGGGTATAAAAAAATATAGCAAGAAAAGAAAATGACTTTGATGCAGAGTGGAGGACGAAGAATATGCAAAGAATGAACAGAGGAATCATCACATCATTATCGGCGATTGGGGTTGCCCAAGCGCTAAAAATTGTTACACATAAAAAATTGACCGGAAACTGGGATCTGAAGCAGGCGTTTACAACTGGCGGCATGCCGAGCTCCCACTCGGCGGGCGTGTCCGCACTCGCTTCCTATGTGGCAGCCAACAAAGGGACAGGCCATACGGAGACGGCGCTCGCTGTAATATTCGGCACGATTGTGATGTACGACGCGCAGGGAATCCGCCGGCATACCGGTGAAATTGCACATTTGGTGAACGACCTCGAAGACAGTTTTGTCTCCCTGTCCGGTGATTTCCCAAGCCTGGAGTTTGAGAAGCGCGACAAAGAATTGAAAGAGCTTCTGGGCCACCAGCCAATTGAAGTCCTCGGAGGAGCGATTTTCGGAACGGCCCTAGGGTTAATCTCTGCGAAGATTGAGAACGATGAACGGCGTCAAAAACGAAAAGCGCGCAAACTGAACGGCACACCTTACCGATTGGAACAGCCGAAAAGGCTCCAACGAAAACAACGCACACTAAATTAAAACTCAACGCAGAAATGAAAAAAACCAGTGCAGATTATCCTGCACTGGTTTTTGAATGGGAATTTTTCGTCAAGGGGAATGATTATGTTTGTTCTGTTCTCCGAATGGCAGCCGCACCTGATGAATTTTGTTCAACAGGGAGTAGAGCAATGCAAGCACGGCAAACATCAGGAGTGTCAAATACCAAGGGAGATTGGTGATTACATCACCGAATCCCGTATAGAGGATTGACGGCAAAAGCACTCCAAGCAAAGCATAGTACATATATTCCTTGAAGTTTTTGGTCATTTCCATCAGGTAGAAGGAAAGAAGGTGGAAATGGACGAATGGCATGATCCGCAAGATCATCACTTGCGCAATCGACAGGTTCCGGTCCGGCAATAATTTATTCTTCAACTTGTTCATCTTTGCTTCGAATTTCGGCATGTGCCGAATGATGAGATAAAAAATCAAGTTCATCGAACCCAGGCCGATGAAATTATAAAGTGCACCTTGCCAAAAGCCGAACAGCACCCCGCCTGCAATACAGACAACGATCACCGGCAGGAAAAAAACCGGGCGCAGGATATGCAATAGGATGAAAAGCGGCGGTGCAAGCCATCCCATGCTAATAATGAACATTTCTACATCCAAAAGGAAATTCTCCATATCGATTCTCCAGTCTTTTAGGGGCAAGCCTTGCTCATTCCAGGTCTTTAACCCAGATTGCATGCGGCTGTCCGGTCCCCCAGTAATCTTCTAAGGTGATAGTTGGATTGCCCAGCTGTTTTGTCCAATATGCGCGCGAGCTGGAAAAACCGGCGTCAAGGAAAAATCGGCCGGCCGGGCTCTCTTTGGCCTTCGCAATTGCCGAACGGATCAGGAAATGCCCAACGCCTTGACGCTGGTGGTCGGGGTGGATGTAAACACAGCCGATTTCAATATCCGGTTCGGCTGCGTTTGCATGCAAAACAGCCATGGGTCCAGGCGGCAGAACGGCTATAGTTCCAAGCAGGATGCCGCCGTTTTCGGCGATGTACATGCAGGGGCCCGCATATTGCAAACTTGCAACCGCCACCCCGTTCAAACGTTCCATTTCATTTTCAAAGAGCCCCGGCTCATCAATGCCTTCGCGGCGGATCAGATCTGCCAGACAGGCTTCGAAAAGCGCTGAAGCGTTTTCCTTATCAGACTTTTTCAGCTTTCTGAATTTCATCGGGCATCTCTCCGGTTCGCTCTTCTTTCTTTTCTAAATTCTACTATATGCACTTGCATAATGCTCCTTTCGCGTCTGCCGGAGGTGCGAATGAAATCGGAATGATGTTTTTATCAGACAATAACGGGAACAAAAAAATTGTTGATTGAATTTTAGAAAGGGGTTTTACATATGTCTGCATACACAGATCTTGACAAGCAATTTATCGGGGGCGTATGGCGCGAAGGGAAGGGTTCAAAGTAAATTGAAGTGGTGAATCCGTATACCCAAGAGCAAATTGCCTCTTATAAATCCGCCGGCACCTCCGATATCGATGAAGCCTATACTCAGCGAAAAGGGTTCAGATAGAATGGGCGGCTGTAAGCGCATTCGAACGGAACCGCATAATCGAAAAAGCGGCAAGCATCATGGAGGAGCGGCGGAGCGAAATCGTCAAAGTGCTTATAGAAGACGCCGGTTCGACATTCATCAAAGCGAATGTTGAAGTCGATTTCTGCATCGCCATAACCCGGCATGCGGCATCGTTCCCGTTCCATGCCGAAGGCTCCATTACGCCTTCAATTGTACCGGGGAAACAGAACAATGTGCTGCGCAAGCCGCTTGGCGTCGTAGGGGGAATCGGGCCGTTCAATTTTTCGATGTATTTGGCGATGCGTTCGGTAGCGTCGGCTTTGGCGGTAGGGAATAGCGTCGTCCTTAAACCTGATTCCCAGAGGGACGCTCATCGCTAAAATCTTTGAAGAAGCAGGCGTTTTGCCCGGAGTGCTCAGCGTGGTGGTCCCGGACATCAGCGAAATCGGCGATGCCTTTGTCGAGCATACGATTCCGCGTATGATCTCATTTACCGGTTCAACCGGCGTCGGCCGCCATATCGGCGAACTATGCGGCCGGAATATTAAGAAAGTTGTCCTTGAGCTGGGCGGCAACAATGCATTCGTTGTCCTGGAAGATGCCGACATCGAGCGGGCAGTTAAAGGTGCGGTCTTCGGCAAATACATGCACAGCGGGTAAATTTGCATGGCTGTCAACCGCATCCTAGTACACCAGGATATCTATGAAGAATTCACGAAAAAGTACATTGAATTGGCCCAGAAAATCAAAGTAGGGGATCCACATGACGAGAAAACACTGATCGGTCCCCTGATCAACCAGAAAGCGGTCAAGCGCTTGCTCGGGGAAGTGGAGAAGGCGAAAGCGGAAGGGGCGGAAATTCTGCTTGAAGGATCAGTCGACGGCAACGTCATGACGCCTTACATCCTGAAAGGAACAAATGAGACCTCAACGGCGAAAAACGAAATGTTCGGTCCGGTCGTGACGATCATCCCGGTTGCCGATGAGGAAGAGGCATTGAGGGTAGCGAACGATACCGAATTCGGATTGAGCGGGTCGGTCCATTCGCAAGATCTTGAAAAGGCGATGGGATTTGCAGAACGCATGGAGACCGGAATGGTGCATATCAACGACCAGAGCGTCAATGATGAACCGCTTGTCGCTTTCGGCTGCGAAAAAGCTTCTGGGCTCGGCCGGTTCGGCGGCGAATGGTCGCTGGATGAATTCACCACATTCAAGTGGATTTCTATACAAGAAGAAAAACGCCAATATCCATTCTCATAAACGCCAAAAAGCCGCTTTTTATAAAGCGGCTGAGCTTGTAGACAAAAGAATAATTTTTCATGTAGATGAATAAAACTAGCGAAAGCTGTGTTGGATCCTCCACTTCAGGCGGCCGCTATCCCGCAGGAGTCGCCGCCTTCCGTTGCGGATCCTGAAGCCAGCGGCTTGTTCCTAGTAGGTCCAAGCAAAATTAGAGTCTTAATCTCATCTTTTAGTTACAGATGACGCTCCCGACCGTGCTGGCCACGGAGACTCCTGTGGGAGCAGCGAAGCGACTCGAGCTGAAGACCCTGGACTGAGCGAAGCGAGGGAAGCGGCTGAAGCCGAGCCCACGGAAAGCGAAGTGGCCAGCCCGGTCGGGCTTATACATCTTTATTCATTCAAATTAGCCTTTGTCTACAGTCTGAGCCGCTTTTTGATAAAGCGGCTTTTTTTATTTATTTCCACGGGGCTTCGACTGCACTTGCATGGGCCAATCCGGTCAGCTGCTTCCGTCGCTCAGCCAGTTGGCCGAGAGCGTCGCTGAATTCCCCGGCGGAGACGGTTGGCAATCCCGCAGCGTGCAGTTTAACAAGATCCGGAGGCGGCGGCAGTGTTCCGGCGCTGATATCCATGGTTTCCAGGTAGCTCTGTGTAGTGCGGCGCATTTCTTTAATGAGCAAGCCGTTCGGACGGTGTTCTTCAGGGATGCCGAACCGGAATACCGTTAATGCCTCATCAAGAACGATGACAGCGACCGGAACCGATTCCTGGTGCTTTTCAGCGTAATAATAATGCAGGATCGGATATGCGCTGTGCTGGGACGTGATGGTGCTGAGCTGGGAGGAGAAGCTGCTTAGCAGCAGATTGACATTATGAAAGTCGTTTCCGTCCCAGGAATCGGTGACAATTTCTTCGGCGCTGCTCCCGATGGACAAAACGCTTTCTGCAAAAGCCCTTTTCAGCGTGACGGCCCCGAGAACCGACAAGAGGTAGGTGACGCCGAGCGTGATGAACATCATGCCGGTGCCCGTTGCGATTACCGTAGCAATTTGCCAGACACCGGTAGTCGGTGCGTAATCCCCGTTGCCGAGTGTGAAAATCAAGTAGCCGGCATAGTACAGCCGCTCGACCCATGTCGCGGGGGTGCTGTCCGTTGAGTTGACTATGGCGCTTTCGTTTCCTGAAAACACGAGCGTCCATCCTGCCCACAGCAGAAAAATCCACATCAGCAATGTCGCCGACAGGATGATCGGTCCGGCTAAACTGAGGATTTTCGGATGGTCGCGGCTCCATTTGCGCATGAATGCCCAGAGGGCGCTCGATAAGCGGTCGGTCAACGGCCCGGCTCCGCCGTCGACCCACAATGTTGTCCAGATGAAATCCGCGATGGCTGCTATCACCAGCACGATGCCGATGATTAAAAAGAACGTATTCATTTTCCGGTTCCTCCGTTCTAAAGATGTTGGCTTTTATGGTACAGAAATGGAAGGTAAATGTAAAAGGGCAGGCGTTTGCGACGGGCACCAAAATCGTGGGAATCTGTTTTTTATGTTAAAATAAGGAGAGATAAATTGAAAGGGACGTGTTGCAACTTGGACAAAATTGCACGCTCAGGCGCCCTTTTAAAAGGGTTGCCATTTTTGCCATCGAAAAAAGAAGAACGTGAATTATTCATAAAACATATCGTCATTTTAGGGGATTCTGTCGCTTACGGTTACGGAACCCGCGGTGGCATTGCCAAACATTTGAAAGAGGCGTTCCCCGGCACCACGGTCACCAATCTGGGGATCAATGGATTGACAAGCCACGGACTGATCGGTCGGCTGCAGGAAAACCGGTGGGATTCCGTGCTCCGGTCAGCGGACATGGTCCTTCTGAATATTGGCGGGAACGATCTTTTGCGCGGATTCCGCACACATGGCGCTAAAGGGCTAATCCGCCAATTTGCGGTCATGAAACGGATTTACCGGAAAAATTTATTGGCGATTTACCGCCATATCCGGGAACTGAACGAAGAGGCCATCATCGTCCAGAACAACCTCTACAATTCTATGAAAAAAAACGTCCAGTACTTCGGTTTCACGGACCTGCTGCTCCGTACCTGGAACCGGGCCATCGGAGAAGAAGGCGTCATCATTTCACGGACGGATCCGATGAACAAGAAAGAAGGGATCTGGCTGGACGACATCCACCCGAACGAAGAAGGCTATAAACTTATGCACGAACTGCTGATGCAGACCTTGGAAGGGACCGGGCTCCGCGTCAAAGTGCATGAAGGGCCGGCGCAGGCGGAACACTGAAACGGGCACATACTTACAGCCGGGCACTGCCCCCGGCTGTTTTTATTTTGGCAAAATTCAAATTGACTAATGAATTGGACTGTAATAATCTTATAATCAGCCCAAATTGGAAAGCGTGTGGTTTTTCAGGACAAGGGTGGAAAAGGGGGAGAGAACCGGCCGCCATACGGCCAATGCAGCAAGCGTTTACAAAAAAAGAATAGGGGTAGAAAAATGATTACATTTTTAGTTTCCATTGCATTATTGGTTGCTGCTTATTTTACATACGGCAAGTATATCGAAAAATTATTCGGCCCGATGGCTGACCGGAAAACGCCGGCCTACGCCAATCAGGACGGCATTGATTTTGTGCCGATGAACAAACATAAAAACTCGTTGATCCAATTGCTGAACATTGCCGGCACCGGACCGATTTTCGGGCCGATCATGGGAGCGCTTTACGGCCCGGTCGCATTTTTATGGATCGTCATCGGCTGTATCTTTGCAGGGGCAGTGCACGATTACCTGACGGGCATGATTTCAATCCGCAACAAGGGCGCTCATATTCCGGAGCTTGCCGGCAAGTTTCTTGGCGCGGCTTCGAAGCACGTCGTCAACTTCTTTGCATTGTTGCTGTTGCTGCTTGTCGGTACCGTCTTCGTAACGACGCCGGCGTCGCTCCTTGCGATCCTGCTTGACGGAAAAGTGGCTGTGGGCATTTTGATCGCTGTTATTTTCGTTTATTACTTCTTGTCGACGATCTTGCCGATCGATAAAATTATCGGCCGCCTTTATCCGTATTTCGGAGCCGTTCTGCTGATCGGAACGATCGGGGTCGGTGGCGCATTGTTGTTCTCCGAATATAAAATTCCCGAATTGAATCTGGTGAATATGCACCCGGCGAATCTGCCGATCTTCCCGATGCTGTTCTTCACCATTACTTGCGGGGCATTGTCCGGGTTCCATGCGACGCAATCGCCGATCATTTCGCGGACTACCCAGAACGAATCACAAGGCCGCTACATCTTCTATGGCATGATGATTGCTGAAGGGATCATCGCGATGATCTGGGCAGCAGCAGCCATGAGCATTTTTGATGGCCAGACATTGAGCACCATCATCAATTCCGGAACGCCTTCTGCTGTCGTCAACGAAGTGTCCATGACGCTCCTTGGTGCTGTGGGCGGTACCATCGCGGTACTTGGCGCCATCGTTTTGCCGATCACGTCCGGCGATACCGCCTTCCGTGCTGCGCGATCCATCATCGCGGATTACATCAAAATGGATCAGCAAAAGGTCGCAAAACGCCTGTTGATCGCTGTTCCTTTGTTCGCTGTGTCCCTGGTGCTGACCCAAATCGATTTCAATTTGCTGTGGAGATATTTCTCTTGGGCTAACCAGGCAACCGCAGCAATCGCTCTTTGGATCGCTACGATGTACCTGTACATCCAAGGCAAAAATTACCTGGTGTCCTTGGCGCCGGCTATCTTCATCACGTATATGGTTTTCGTCTACATCCTTAACCAGAAGATTGGCTTCAACCTCGATCTTGATGTGTCATTTATCATCGGTTTGATCTTGACGGTCATCCTTGTCGGGATGTTCTTCGCCAAAGCGCACAAGAACCGTGCAGACGATGTGGAAACCGTCGTCGCCGTAGAGCAATAAGAAAAAAGCGGACTCACTCGAGTCCGCTTTTTGTTTTGGCTGGATGTATTACGGAACGGTTCAACTCCAGCCGGATGCGGGAAATGTGCTTTTCCATCAGCCGTGCTGCAAGGCCGGCATTGCCTGAGGCGATGGCCAGGAAGATCTCCTGGTGTTCTTCGTACGTATCCTTATGGCGGTTGGTGTCGACAAACCGGTGGCGCCGCGTCGCACGGATGTTGTCTTCCATGCGCTTGGCAAGTGTGCCCATCATGTCGATCAACAAGCGGTTCTTCGCAGCGCGCGCTACTTGAAGGTGGAAATCGAGATCTGCAAGCACTCCGGCTTCAGGATCGTCAAAAGCCTCTGGCATCCGGTCAAGCGCTCCCTGGATCGCTTCTAAATTTTCAGGGGTCGCCCGCTGCGCTGCCAGCGAAGCGGCTTCAACTTCGAAGGCCCTGCGCAGTTCGAGCATCTCATGAATGAAAAGTGTTTCGGCATCATCGAAGTAGGAGGACAGCACACGGCTCAGTTTCGCATGTTCTGACGCGGCGATAAAACTTCCGCCTCCTCGCCGTATTTCGATTGCGCCGTTCATTTCCATAACTTTCAACGCTTCGCGGACGGAAGTGCGGCTGACGCCGAACAGCGCTGCCAGATCCCGTTCAGCAGGCAGGCGGTCGCCCGGCTGCAAGCGGTTTTCGAGCAAGTATACTTCGATCTGTTCCACGACAAGTTCATACGTTTTTTTCTTCGGATTCTCCATGCAATCTCTCCTAGCTGCCAGGAACTTTGCTTTCACCATACCAATTCTAAAAAAAATAAGCAATGTCTGAAAATTTTGCATTGAAAGTTTCAGATTATTATGTATAATGAACTCTATTGGTTGGACCAATTTAAATGTCAATAATGATTCCCTAACGAGAATGGAGCGAACAAACATGGCAGTCGACAATCTGGAAACCATTCACCAAGCTTTGCGCGAACACCTGAAAGAAGATCAAATTTCCGTCAACGAAACGGTGCGGGAACTGCACGGCCGCGATGAATCGTACCATTCGATGAAATTGCCGGACATCGTCGTTTTCCCGGAGACTGCGGCTCAAGTGGCTGCTGTGATGAAAGTATCGAAGCAGTTCCAAATGCCTGTCGTGCCGTTCGGCCTCGGTTCGAGCCTGGAAGGGCATGTGATTCCTCAAAGCGGGGGGATTACCATCGATTTTTCATTGATGAACAAGGTCCTGGCCGTTAATGAAGAGGATTTCCTGGTCAAGGTGCAGCCGGGCGTCACGCGTACGCAGCTGAATAAGGAATTGAAGAAATACGGTTTGTTCTTCACGGTCGACCCGGGAGCGGATGCCACACTCGGCGGCATGGTTGCAACCAATGCCAGCGGAACCACTTCCGTCAAGTACGGCGTCATGCGAGATCAAGTGAGGGACCTTGAAGTCGTCCTCGCAGACGGCACCATTATCCATACCGGCAGCATGGCGGCCAAATCCTCATCCGGCCTCCATTTGAACGGCCTTTTCACCGGTTCGGAAGGGACGCTCGGGTGTTTCACTGAAATGACGCTGCGCGTCTATGGCATTCCCGAGCATATCACAGCAGCCCGTGCATCGTTTCCGTCAGTCAAGGATGCCGTCGAAGCGGTCGTGTCCATCCTCCAGGCAGGCATTCCGATTGCCCGTGTGGAGCTCGTGGACGAACAGTCGGTGCGCCAGGCCAATCTGTTCAGCGACACGGCCTATCTTGAAAAGCCGACGCTGTTTATGGAATTCCATGGCAATGAAGCCGGATTGAAGCAGGATGTCGAATTCATGCAGGAAATCGTCCAAGGCCATGGCTGTGAAGAATTGGCTTTTGAAACGGATACCGCAGGCCGCAATCGGCTGTGGGAAGCGCGGCACAACTTGGCCTATGCTTATATCCACGGATATCCGGGCAAAAAAATGATGGTAACTGATGTCTGTCTGCCGATCTCAGAGCTTGCCGGGGCTGTCGGGCATGCCAGGGACAATCTCTTGGCGCTCGGCTTGCCCGGCGGCATCGTCGGCCATGTCGGGGACGGCAATTTCCATGCCCTCATCATGATGGATATGAACGATCCAGTCGAAGTGGCAAAAGCGCAGGAATTCAATGAACGTATTGTGCTGTATGCGCTAGAACGCGGCGGAACATGCACCGGCGAACACGGGGTCGGCCTCGGCAAGCAGAAATACCAGGAGCGGGAGCACGGCGCAGCGTTGGCAGTCATGGAGAAAATCAAGCGGGCGCTGGATCCCGACAATTTATTGAATCCGCATAAAAACATCAAAACAGAAGCGAAGGAGGCAATAGAATGAAGATGCTCGAATCATTAAGTTTATTTGCAGGAAAGTATTTCGCAGTTTGGGTCATCTTGATTGCATTGCTTGCGTTTTTTATCCCGGAAGCGTTTCTCGGTTTCGGCAGCTACATCACAATTCTGCTCGGAGTCGTTATGTTCGGCATGGGGCTGACGCTGAAGCCTGTTGATTTTAAAATTGTGCTGACCCGGCCGCTGCCGGTCGTCATCGGCGTTGCCGCACAGTTTTTGATTATGCCTTTTGCGGCATTCGCCATCGCTTATCTGTTGAAACTTCCGCCTGAATTGGCGGCAGGTCTCGTACTCCTTGGCTGCGTGCCGGGCGGAACCGCTTCGAATGTTATGGTCTATTTGGCAAAAGGGAATCTGGCACTTTCAGTTGCCATGACGTCACTGTCGACACTGATGGCCCCGATCATGACGCCTTTGTTGCTGCTCCTGTTGGCTGGGCAATGGCTGCCGGTCGATCCGTTGGCCATGTTCCAGTCAATCATCCAAGTCATCATCATTCCGATTGCGCTCGGTTTCCTCGTACAGCGCTTTTTCCCTGGAGTGGTCAAAAAAGGCATCACGATTGTGCCGCTGATTTCTGTAGCAGCCATCCTGATCATCGTTTCGGCCGTGACGGCTGCGAATGCGCAAAACGTTATCAGTTCTGGATTCATCGTCTTCTTGGCTGTGTTCCTGCATAATGGATTCGGTTTGCTGCTCGGCTATTTGACTGCAATGGCGATGGGCCTTTCCGAAAACGACCGACGGGCCATTTCACTGGAAGTCGGCATGCAGAACTCCGGCCTCGGCGTCGCCTTGGCAACAGCCCACTTCAGCCCGCTCGCAGCATTGCCGAGCGTATGGGGGGCAATCTGGCACAATATCTCAGGGCCGATTCTTGCGACGGTTTGGTCGAAAAAGCCGACAACCGGGACGCAAGCGGTGCACACTGCGCGGACTGGCTCTGTGCCTGCGGGCATCAAAGCCGGAAAGTGACGTTTGATTCGCCGAATATGACAAGAAAGCCTGCATGGTGTCTGCACACCGTGCAGGCTTTTCTGTGCAGCTGCGGCAGTTCGCGCTATACTGGTAAAGCTAAGCGACTTTACAATAAAAGCGAGAAGGACGGGAATTTTTTGAACCGATTGATGCCAAGAGGCGAATATCTTTACACATATGCCTATACAGAAGATGAGAAAGAACTTTGCGGCTTGGAGACGCGGTCGTTTTTCGGAGCCGGCCATACCGGCAAAATCATAAAAAGCAAGACAGCGGTCGATCCGGACCGAAGCCCCTTCATGAAAGAGCGGATCGATATCCTTTTCGAGGAAGAAGGGCTGGAAGAGATTGTTGACCGGGCGTCTGCTATCTCGATGGAAGGGCAGACGTTCAAAGTCATCTTCGTCAAAATCAACGGCGAACCGGAAGCGGAAAAGACCTTATATGATGAGAAACGGGCTGTGGAATCCCGGATCGGCAAGGTGATCCAAGGGAAAGCCGACATGCAGAAACCCGACATCGTATTCGGCTTGCTCCCGTACGAGGGACGCTGGTATTTCGGACGTTACCAGCTGGCGGAGCCGGTGTGGTTCAGGCATCAGAAAAAACCCAAGCAATATTCCACCGCTTTAAGCACGCGGGTTGCAAGGGTAGTGGCCAATATCGCCGCACCAGAAATTGAAGGCGTTCGGGCAATCGATCCATGCTGCGGCATCGGTACGGTTTTGGTGGAAGGTTTGTCAATGGGGATCGACATAGTCGGCAGGGATGTGAACCCGCTCGTCGTCGTCGGTTCAAGGGAGAATATTGCACATTTCGGATTGTCGGGAGAAGTGGTGCATGGGCCGATCGCTGAAGCAACCGGCCAATTTGATGTCGCGATCATCGATATGCCTTATAATCTTTACACCAGTGCAACGCCTGCAGACCAGCTGTCGATTTTGTCGCATGCGCACCGGATCGCTGAAAAACTGATCGTCGTCACACTGGATAACCTGGATAGCATGATCGCAGAGGCAGGATATGCCATAACGGACCGATGCATCGCTAAAAAAGCCGGATTTTCACGGGAAGTCGTCGTCTGCCATAGGGCACAATAAATCCGAATTAAAAAGAGGCGCTGATGCGCCTCTTTTTTTATTTTGTTTCTACAGGGCTCAGCAGAAAAACTGAATAGCTGATGTCTTCATCGAAATTCCAATCCACGAACATTTCGGCTACATTACGCCCTAATACCGTCTCAATCGGCACTTCGCTCATCACTTTGTGTTCAAGCGGCCGTTTGGCAAGTTTCAACTCTTCCACAAAACCGTTCTGGATCAATTCCTTTTCAATGCGCACTAAAATTTCCGAACGTTTGACGAGGATGGTCCGGTCATTCAACCAGAACGATTCTGTTTTGCCGGGGGTCTTTTCCGCTTTGAAGCTTGCCGCATCGATCGTTTCTTCAAATGCCTTCTGATCGACTTCCTTTGGCCATTTCAATGTGTCCGCTGCAGGTTCTTCATTCAAAACGGCGATGATCATGCCGGTTTTATTTTCCAGATCCCAGTCGGCATAGATTTCTTTGACCTCCAGTTCGGCAATCTTCCAAAATGCGAGAATGATTTCGGAACGCAGGTCGTTCATCATCAAATCCCGTGTCTGCAGAACGCGCTGAAATTCCTTTTGCTTCACGAGAATGGCTTCCATGGGTGCGAGGAAACCGCGGAAGTGGATGGTAATATAAGGGCGCTTGATGCTGACATAGACCGAAGTCGGCCCTTTTCCGAAGTTCGATCGGAGCAGCGTTGAAACATAGCTGCTGATTTCTGAATGCAACGTCTTTTCTTGCGGCAAATAAAGCCCTCCTTGGGTAGCAATATGTAATTTTGATTTCTATCAATTATATACATAGCAACAAGCATAGTGAAACCCATAAGCTGCCAGGTTAAATAAAGCCCTCCTTACCGTTCATGCTGCTTCCAGACTTCAGGCAGCATGCCGGTTATCTCATGGGCGAGCATCGTATGAGCAGAGCGGGTGCGGACCCATTCATCGGCGCAGGCGCCGTGGAGGTAAACGGCATTCAATACAGCATGGTGCCAGTCGTCATGGCAGCATAGCATGCCGAGCAGCATGCCGGTCAGCGTATCGCCGGTTCCGCCTTTTCCAAGCGCAGAGTTGCCCGTCGGATTTTTCCATATCTCGCCGTCCGGAAAGGCGATCAGCGTTTCATGATCTTTCAAAACGATTGCAGTGCCCCATTCCCGGGCCGACGCCTGTAGCAACGGGATGCGGTTTTCAGCAAGTTCTTCTTTGGATACACCGGTGATCCGGGCGAATTCACGCAGGTGCGGCGTCAGGATCGTCGGAGAAGCGCGTCTTGGATACCCCCGTTTGGACAGCGCACCGGCATCGAGCACGACCGAATGGCCGGATGCCAGCAATGCCGCGACTGCTTTTTCCGTCGTTTCATTCGGCGGTAGGCCGGGGCCTGCTGCGCAAGCGCGGTAAGGATTAAGGTCAAGAGAGTGTGCGGCGGTTTTTTGGACTCCGTCGCGGATATAGGTGGCTTCCGGGAGAAGCGCGACAATAGTGGCTGCCACTTCCGGAGCCGTAGCGATTTCCAATTTGCCTATACCGGAACGCATGGCTGCCAGCGCCGCAAGCAGTGCCGCTCCTGGCATGTCGCGTGTGCCGGCGAGAAGCAGGCCAGTTCCGAACGTTCCTTTATGGCCGTCCTCTTGCCGGATGGGTAGGGTGGCTTTGACATGATCCCTGGTCCAGAATGGAATTTCAGCGTTCCTCGCACTCATGGCCATCCCTCCAATTCGTCTATTCATTTGCCTCGGCGGCAATGAATGGTAGAATATTCTTATTATTCATTATTACATAATAAAGGGGTTTGGTGAATGGTTGAGCAGTTGAACGGACGCATCTTCATTATTGACGGTTTCGATTTAGGCATTGCAGAACGCACGGGGACATATGTCATTGATGAAAAGGAACTGACGCTGATCGATACGGGAGCTAGCCCGTCTGTCCCGCACATCAAGAAAGGACTAAGCGAGCTGGGGTATTCGCTTGAACAGGTGAAAAACATCATCGTGACGCATATCCATTTGGACCATGCAGGCGGGACGGGCTTGTTGCTCCGGGAGTGCCCGAACGCCAAAGTGGTCGTCCATCCGAAGGGTGCGCGGCATCTTGCAGACCCTAGCCGGCTGATTGCGGGTGCTAAGGCGATCTACGGTGATAAATTCGCTGACTTGTTCGATCCGATTGTGCCGATTCCGAATGAACGCATCCTTGTTAAAGGAGAAGGCGACACATTGGAAATCGGCTCGGAATGCACTTTGGAATTCTGGGACACACCAGGCCACGCGAAGCATCATTTCGGTATTTACGACCCTGTCAGCAACGGCATGTTTGCCGGTGATACTGTCGGCATCCGCTATCCTCAACTGATAGCGGAGGGCATACCTTTTTTCTTGCCTTCGACGTCTCCGAACCAGTTTGATCCGCAAGCGATGCAGCAGGCGATCGACCGTTTTCAGGCAGCCAATTTTGATGCCATCTATTACGGGCATTACAGCATGGAGAAAGAACCCAAAGAAGCGCTTCGGCAAGTTGCGGAATGGCTGGTGATATTCGTGGAAGAAGCGGAAGAAGCCTTCAAAAAAAGCCAAGGGCCGTCAGGGCTGGCCCTGCGATTGCAGGAGCAGGTCCGTGATTATTTGCGTACAAAAGGCGTGCCGGACAGCCATGAAGTCTACAACATGATCAAGCTCGACACGGAAGTGAGCGCAATGGGCTTGTTCGATTACCTAGCAGGACGGTAAAGGGTGCAGCAGTACGGATATATCAAACCGGCAACAGTACCCTCCTGTTGCCGGTTTTGCTTTGTGGTATCCCATTAAAATAGGTGCGGGGTGGATTGAATATGCTCTGTGAAAGCTTGTGAGGCGCTGAAAGGACATTTATTTTTAATGGGGATTGAAGTTTTCCGAATCGGGTATTTAGTTCAATAAGCATTTCCAAAGGAGGAAACAAACAATGGCAGATAAAAGCGCCGAGAAGTTTTTCCGTGAAATGAACGTTGCTTTCGTGATCGGGGACGTTGATTTCCTGTCGCGCCACCTTGCTGAGGATGTCGTTTGGGACCGTGAAGGAAGAGATACAATCGAAGGGAAACAGGCATTCCTGGCACATGTCGAAGAAATGGACGTCAAGGACGATGTAGAAATGACCATCGATGAAATCGATATTAATGGATCGGAGTCGGCAGTTTCCGGAAAAATGATTGTTAAGCACAATGGCGGAAATGCAGAACAGTACGCATACCGGGATGTCTACCAAGTGGACCCAGGAAACGACCGGGTGATCAAAAAACTGGTTTCTGAAATGAAGGAACTTTCATGACAGCACCGATTTAGCCGAAAGAAAAGCGCTCAAGGATAGCCCTTGAGCGCTTTTTTGCTATCTTGATGATGCTATAGAAGCTTTTCCACGTAAGCTTTCACTTCATCAGCGGTTGCCAAAGACAGGATGGCTTCGCTATGGGCGGCCATTTCGATCTTGGACAACTGGCTGATCTGCTCGCGCGCTTTCAGGATGGACGAAGCACTCATTGAAAATTCATCCAGCCCTAGGCCAAGCAGGACAGGGATGGCGATTTCATCGCCCGCCATTTCGCCGCACATGCCGGCCCATTTGCCTTCTTTGTGGGCAGCATCGATGACCATCTTGACCAGGCGCAGGATTGCCGGATTATACGGCTGGTACAGATAAGAGACATTTTCATTCATCCGGTCTGCAGCCAGCGTATATTGGATCAAATCATTTGTCCCGATGGAGAAGAAGTCGACTTCTTTTGCAAATTGGTCAGCCATTACCGCGGTGGAGGGAATTTCCACCATGATGCCGATTTCAATAGTGGGACTGAAAGGAATCCCTTCTTCAGCCAGCTTTGTCTGTTCTTCAAGGAACAGCGCTTTGGCCTCCCGGAACTCTTCAAGCGTAGCAATCATCGGGAACATGATCTTCAGATTGCCGTGGACGCTTGCACGGAGGAGTGCCCGCAATTGGGTGCGGAACATGTCGGGCCGTTCCAGGCACAACCGGATGGCGCGAAGGCCAAGGAACGGATTCTGCTCTTTCGGCAGGTCCAGATAGGAAAGTTCCTTGTCCCCGCCGATGTCGAGCGTCCGCACGACCGTGGGTTTGCCGCCCATCGCCTTCAGGACAGCCGAATAGGCTTCAGTCTGTTCCTGTTCTGTCGGAAAATCATCGCTTCCCATATAAAGGAATTCTGTACGGTACAATCCAACGGCTTCTGCGCCATTTTCGACTGCACCGGCAGCGTCTTTCGGCGATCCGATATTTGCAGCCAGTTCGACAGAAATCCCGTCGGAAGTGACGGTCGGTTCATTTTTCAATTTGGCCCATATTTCTTTTTGCGTTCGGAAAGCCGCTTGTTTCGCCTCATACCGCTTTACCGTTTCGTCATCCGGTTCAATGATGACCGAACCTTCGAGCCCATCCACGATGATCAATGAACCGTTTGCAACACTTTCCATCGCTTTTTTCGTGCCGACGACAGCCGGAATTTCAAGCGTCCGCGCCAAAATGGCTGAATGCGACGTACGTCCGCCGATATCCGTGATAAAACCTTTAACATATTGCGGATTCAATTGAACCGTATCGGAAGGCGTCAAATCTTCTGCGATAATGACGACTTCTTCCCGGATAAAGCTCGGGTCCGGAATGGAGACGCCAAGCAGGTGGGCAGTCACGCGCTTGGTCACATCGCGGATATCCGCCGCGCGTTCTTTCATATAATCGTTTTCCATCGCTTCGAACATGGCGATGAACCCGTCCGCCGTTTCTTTCAGGGCGTATTCGGCATTGACGAGTTCCGATTCGATTTTTTCGTTGACCGGTCCAACAAGTTCCGGATCATTCAGGACCAGAAGATGTGCTCCGAAAATCGCTGCTTCTTTATCGCTGATCCCTTGTGCAGTGGCTTTTTGGATTGCCTCGAGTTCAGAGACGGCCTCCGCGCGCGCAGCAGCGAAACGTTCGATTTCCTTGCCGGCATTGCCAACGGTCTTTTTAGCGGTGTCCAACACGGGTGTTTCTAGTCTGAACGCTCTGGCAATCGCTATTCCATCTGATGCCGCAATCCCGGATAGGGTAGACGTCATTGGTTGGAGAGCCCCTGAGCTGCCATAACTTCAGTGATGGTTTCGATTGCCTGTTCTTCGTCTTCACCATTTGCGGCAATGGTTACTGTCGAACCGGAAGACACTCCGAGTGACATGACGCCAAGGATCGATTTCAGATTGACGGTTTTGCCGTTAAACTCCATCGTAATGTCCGATTTGAACTTGCCAAGCGCGCCTACGAGTGCGGATGCCGGACGTGCGTGGATGCCTGCTTCGTCCGTGATAGTGAATTGTTTTTCTGTCATGTCAATTTCCTCCTAGTGTTTTGATTGATATTGGATGAGTCTTAATTCGTTCACGACGGCTTTTGGATGAAAAATAAAACCTTTTGAATGAATTTGACTGCTTATGAATGATTATGATTGATTTTGGAAGCGATTTCAAGTAATATCGATTTAACAAAAATAAAAAGAAGGTGCAGCCAATGTTAACGAATGAGCGGCATGAATTTATTTTGAACTTGCTCGAAGAAAAAGGGACCATTAAAATCCAGGACATTGTCGACCAGACCTCCGCTTCTGAATCCACCATCCGAAGGGATTTGACGGAACTTGAAAGCCAGAACAAACTGGAGCGCGTTTTCGGCGGGGCAGTTCTTCCGGGACGGAATTTGACCGAGCCTTCAATCGAGGACAAATCGGACCGCAACCAGGCGGAAAAAATCCAGATTGCAAGAATCGCTGCTTCGTTCGTCCAGGACGGGGACAGTATTTTCCTTGATGCCGGCACGACCACTTTCCAGATGATCCCGTTTTTAAAAGGGAAAGATGTTGTTGTCGTCACCAACGGGCTGACGCTTGTCGATGCACTTGATGCGCACGGGATCACGACGTACTTGACCGGCGGAAGGATGAAACCGAGCACCGGTGCACTGGTGGGCGCACAAACCATCCAGTCACTGAAAAACTACCGTTTCAACCTTTGCTTCCTTGGGGTCAACGGCTTCCACCAGGATCTCGGCTTTACGACGCCGGATCCGGAAGAAGCGGCTGTCAAACGGGAAGCAAGTACACTGTCCAGGGAAACTTATGTGCTGGCCGACCATTCCAAAGCGAACAAAGTGAGTTTCGCCAAAATCATGGAGCTTGATGAGGCATTCCTCGTCGTCGACGGCTTGCCGCCCGGGCTTCTGGATGCACTTGAAAAGAAAACAATTGTAAAGGTGGGAACCCGATGATCTATACGTGTACAATATCACCTTCCCTGGATTACACCACTTATTTGGACGGCTTTGAAGTCGGCTCCTTGAACCGTGCGTCCGATGTTTATTATTACCCTGGCGGTAAAGGGATAAACGTCTCCCGCGTGTTGGCGCGCCTAGGCACAGGAAGCAAAGCGCTCGGATTCACCGGCGGCTTTACAGGACAGTATATAGAAGACTTTTTAAAAGAGGAAGGCATTGAAACCGACTTTATCAAAACGGACGGCATCACGCGCATCAATGTCAAGATCAAAACCGGCGTTGAAACCGAACTGAACGGGCCGGGTCCGGAATTGGACGCACAGCAATTGATGCAATTAAAGAAAAAAGTGGAAGCGATGCAACAGGGGGATTGGCTGGTCCTAGCAGGGAGCTTGACCGGCTCGATTGCGCCGGATTACTTCGCCGAACTGGCGGCGTTGTGCCAAAAGCAGCATGTCCGCTTCGTCGTTGACACATCCGGCCCGGCACTCAAAGATCTGATCCGGTCATCTCCGTTTTTGATCAAGCCGAATTTGGAAGAGCTCGGCGAGTTGTTCGGCCAAACCATTGCAGGGCCGGATGACGCGTTGTCCTATGCACGGGAGCTCAACCGCATGGGCATCGGGCATGTCGTGGTTTCGATGGGTGGCCAAGGAGCGCTGCTTGTTGCAGACGGCCTGGCCCTGCTGGCAGAGGCGCCGCAAGGGAAAGCGGTCAACACCGTAGGCGCAGGCGACTCGCTCGTGTCCGGTTTTATCGCTTCCTATGCGCTCCATGAAGATGCGGAGCGGGCGTTCCGCTACGGCGTTGCAAGCGGCAGCGCCACGGCGTTCAGCACAGACCTCTGCACAAAAGAGGCAGTGGAGGACTTGCTCGGAAAAGTCAAGATTACCCCAATACAAGAGAAGGATGTGGCAAAATGAAAATCACACAATTGCTGACTGAAGAAACAATCGTCCTTGATGTCCAGGCCCGTTCCAAAAGCGATGTGCTGGCGGAATTGATCGGCCAACTGGACCGAGCCGGCAAACTGAATGATCCTGCAGCGTTTGCGCGCGACATCCAGGCGCGGGAAGATCAGAGCACGACTGGCATCGGAGAAGGCATCGCCATTCCGCATGCCAAATCCGCAGCGGTGAAATCCCCGGCAATCGCTTTCGGCCGTTCGGTGGAAGGGCTTGACTACGATTCGCTTGACGGGCAGCCCGCCCATCTGTTCTTCATGATCGCCGCCAGTGAAGGGGCGAATGACGACCACTTGGAAGCATTGTCCCGGCTCGCGACATTCCTCATGGACGAAGCGTTCCGCAGCCGGATCCTGGCAGCAGGTTCAAAAGCGGAAGTCCTGCAGGCGGTCACCGATAAGGAACATGAAACTGAGGGCCCGGCAGCGCCCGAAGAAGAACACACTGCACCAGCCGGAACCGGCAAACGGATCCTTGCGGTTACAGCTTGCCCGACCGGCATCGCCCATACGTATATGGCAGCGGAAAAACTCAACGACCGCGCCAAGGAGCGCGGCATCGACATCAAAGTTGAAACCAACGGCTCGAGCGGCGTCAAGAACCGCCTGACCGATGCCGACATCGCGGCAGCAGATGCCATCATCGTAGCCGCAGACACGAAAGTGGAAATGGCGCGTTTTGCCGGAAAACCCGTCATCCAGACGGCAGTCGGCAAAGCGATCTATGAAACGGACAACCTCCTTGACCGTGCACTTGAAGGCGATGCGCCGCTTTACAAGCACGATAAGTCGAAAGACGAAGCATCGGATTCAGATGGCAAAGGCGGTTTCTACAAGCACCTGATGAATGGCGTTTCCAACATGCTGCCGTTCGTAGTCGGCGGCGGGATCCTTATTGCGCTGTCGTTCTTCTGGGGCATCAACGCAGCGGATCCGAACAGCCCTGAATACAATGCGTTCGCCGCCATGCTCAGCACGATCGGCGGCGGCAAAGCGTTCTACTTGATGGTTCCTGTACTGGCCGGCTTTATCGCGATGAGCATCGCTGAACGCCCTGGTTTTGCGCCGGGTATGATCGGCGGTTTGATTGCCACTACCGTCACCGGCGTGGAAGAAGCGAGCGGTGGTTCCGGTTTCCTTGGCGGCTTGATCGCCGGCTTCCTGGCCGGTTATGTTACGCTTTTCGTCAAACGCGCGTTTGCCGGCTTGCCGAATTCGCTTGAAGGCTTGAAGCCGGTGCTGTTCTATCCCGTGTTCGCGATTGCCATCACCGGCATCATCATGATGCTTGTCAATCCACAATTAACGAAAGTCTATACCGCTATTGCCGCTTTCCTTGAAAGCCTTGGCGGAACGAATCTTGTTCTGGTCGGATTGCTGCTCGGCGGCATGATGGCGATCGACATGGGCGGACCGATCAACAAAGCGGCCTACACGTTCGGCATCGCCATGCTGGACGCTGAGAACTTCGTCTTCATGGCTGCAGTCATGGCAGCGGGCATGGTTCCGCCGCTTGGCATGGCGCTTGCGACGACCTTCTTTAAGAACAAATTCTCGAAACCCGAGCGGGAAGCCGGCAAGACCGCTTACGTGCTCGGCGCCTGCTTTATCACTGAAGGCGTCATCCCGTTCGCCGCGGCCGACCCGGCACGCGTCATTCCGGCTTCAGTTGCCGGGGCCGCTGTCACCGGTGCGCTCGTCATGCTGTTTGATATCGGCTTGCGTGCACCACACGGCGGCATCTTCGTCATCGGACTTGTCGACGGAGCGGCAATGAACATCCTCCTGTATATCCTGGCAATTCTTGCCGGAGCGGCTGTGACCGCTGTTGTCGCCGGATTGCTGAAAAAGAAAGTCGCTGTCGCGGCTTGATTGGAACGGAAAAGCCTGCATCCCCATATGGCGGATGCAGGCTTTTTTTGTGAAAAATTTTATGTATGCTGCCGGATAAAGGAAGAAGCTGCTGCCACATCGAATTAAGAAGTATAAACAAAAGCACAGAGGGGCCTTATTCCGTAATGTGAAGAGAATGCCATGTGCATGGAGAGGTGGTAAGCGATGGAACCGGAAAAAGAACGGCTGACGGCAAAAGCGGTCGCCACTTGGTTTTGGCGCTGGGTCTTGAACAATAAAGTGGTGGCCATCTTACTGGTTTCGCTATTGGTGCTGCTGAATCTTTTCCTGCTAACGAAAGTCCTGTATCTGCTGGAGCCGCTCAAGGGCTTCGCATCCGCTATGGGGTTGCCGATCGTCATGTCCGGCATTTTGTACTACCTGCTGAATCCGCTGATCGACGGGCTCGAGAAAAAAGGGGTGCCCCGCATTTCGGGCATCCTGATCGTCTTTCTGCTGCTCGCAGGCCTGATCGTCTGGGGCATTGTCAGCCTCATTCCGATCCTCCGGGAGCAGGTCCTGAGCCTGCTGCTCAATTTTCCGGATTATTTGTCAACGTTCATCACTCAGCTCAATATGTTCCTCCGGAGCGATCTTTTGACGCGGATCCAGGAACAATTGCTGGGGGACACCGGTACGCTTGCAGAAACGATCTCCACACAGGCCGAAGGGATGATCGATACGGCCATCAGCAATATTGGCAGCATCTTCGGCACATTGACGTCAATCGTGCTAGCTGTCATCACAACGCCGTTCATCCTATTCTATTTGCTGAAGGACGGCCATAACCTGCCGTACCACATCATGAACATGGTGCCGTCGAAAATGCGGGAGAAAACCTATGTGCTGCTTCGCGAGACCAACCTCCAGATCAGCCAGTATATCCGCGGCCAGCTCCTGGTGGCGTTCGCGGTCGGCGTCATGTTCTGGCTGGGCTTTCTGATCATCGGCATGGAATACGCGCTCATTTTGGGCATCATGGCCGGCGTGCTGAACTTGATCCCGTTCCTTGGGACGTTCATCGCCTTTTTTCCGATCATCATCGTTGCGATTGTCGTTCATTCGCCGATCATGCTGGTGAAAGTGCTCATCGTCTTTACGATTGAACAGACGCTTGAAGGACGGGTCATTCAGCCGTTGATTCTCGGCAGCAACCTGAACATTCATCCGGTGACCATCATCGCGGTACTGCTCACTGCCGGGAACCTTTTCGGCATTCCGGGGGTCATCCTCGGCATTCCGGCCTATGCCGTATTGAAGGTCTTTTTGGTGCATGCATTCGTCTGGTACCAATCGTATACGGGGCTGTATGCCGATCATTACAACCCGGCGCCGAAGCCGGTCGTGTCGAAAAAGAAGAAGAAAAAGCAGTTGGAGTTCCGCCGGAAATTGAAGTAGGAAAATGGCAATAAAGGAAGTTGAAGGTCTAAAGATATGGTAAGATAATGAAAGGCAATTGAAAAGGGTACTCAAGGGTGGTCGGCCATCCCCGAATGAAAGGGGGTGGTGCGGATGACAGTGTTCGAGGCATTGATGTTTGCAGTAACATTTGCAAGCCTGGTGCTCGCCGTAACGTCATCAAACCAAAAAAATAACCCGCCCTTGAGTTGGTAGCTCTGCGGGTTATCCTTATGAAGAAACCTTGAGGCTGATCTCCCTTGGGGAGGACCTATTGATTGCTTGCCGTCCGGTGTTCACGCACCGGCGGTTTTTTTATTCTTATTAGTTACTATATACCCTTGAAACCCAAAATTCAACCAGACAGCGGCAACTTTGCGTTTCTGCTGGGCTTCGGTCAAAATATAAGACAACGACATGACGAAAGGTGGAAAAACAATGGCACAATCATTGGCAGGTAAAATCGCTTTTATCACAGGAGCCGGAAAAGGCATCGGACGGGCAGTCGCACTCGGACTCGCGAAAGAAGGCGTCCACATCGGGCTCATCGCCCGGACGGAAAAAGATCTGAAACAGGTCGCTGAACAAGCATCAGCGCTCGGCATCAAGACCGCTTACGCCGCAGCCGATGTTTCGGACCTGGCACAGGTGGAAAAGGCCATTTCATCCCTGACGGAACAGCTCGGGCAGGCTGATATCCTCATCAACAACGCCGGCATCGGCAAATTCGGGCCGCTGCTGGAAATCGATCCGGCCGACTGGAAAAACGTCATCGATGTCAATTTGATGGGCATGTTTTATGTCACACGCACCGTGCTGCCGCAATTGATCGGAAAAAACGGCGGCGATATCGTCAACATCTCCTCGATGTCCGGAGTGAAAGCGACGGCGGGCTCAAGCGCTTATAGTGCATCGAAATTCGGGGTCTTGGGGCTGACCGAATCGCTGTCGCAGGAAGTGCGCAAGCACAATATCCGGGTATTCGCACTGACGCCGAGCCGGGTGATCACGGAGTTTGGCGGAACTTCCGAAAAACCGGACGCGAGCGAAGAGAAATTCATGCAGCCGGAAGACATTGCTGAGTACATCGTTGCGCAGCTCAAACTGCATCCGCGGATCTTCATTCCGACATCGAGCCAGTGGGCGACAAACCCGTTCTAAAAGAGTGCGGGCAAATCGAAACGCCTCAGAAAAACGTTCATTAATCGGAAAGCCGGAAGAAAGGAGTGGGAAAAATGGTGAAATGGCGAGAGGAAACGGCCATCAACGCAGAGATTAAAACGGTCTGGGCACTATTCCTTGACCGCAATATGAAAAAAATCTTCCCGAAACTCGAGGACCATGTGCTGGTTGAAGGGAAGGACGACGAAGCGGGCGCAAAGCACGCCCAAAGTTTCCTGCAAGGCAGCCAGCTGATGACCTATGTTGTCGAAACGCTCGCTTTTGAAGACACACCGGAGCGGAAGCAGCGTACCACCAGCTTTTTGATGAACGGCTCGATTTCCGTCGTTTACTCGTTTACGCTGGAAAAACTGGAAGGGGGTAAAACCCGCTTCATCTATGCAGGGTCGAATAAAGGCGTGACCGCCTCAGCGAAGATGATGCTGCTTGCCGGAAGCAAAAAAGTGCGGCAGGAGACCATCCGCGGATTCATGGAGCGGGTTAGCAAAGAAGCCATGAAGCTGCAAGAGAAAGGCGAAGGGTCGATTAGCGTAAAGGGGGAACCAAGAAATGATCGAATGGAATGAACAGCGGGTGATCGATGCAGACATCGAGACCGTCTGGAACTTGTTCAAGGACGAAGAGATCCGGCGGATCATGCCGAAATTGGAAAAGCACGTGCTGATCGAAAAACGGCAGGACGAAGTGGGGGCGAAACACGAGCAGACGTACCGGGAAGGCAAGCGCCTGGAAACCTACATTGTCGAGACCTTGGCCTATGAAGATGCGGGTGACCGGAAACACAAGCGCCTGCATTTCGTGCTGGCAAAAATGTTTGACGTCCACCTATCGTTCACGCTGCTGAAACTAAGCGAAGGGCAGACGCGGTTCATTTACCGCGGGTCGAATGAAGGCATCAATTTCATCGGCAAATCCATGCTGAAGATGGCGGGACCGAAAAGCAACCAGGCAACCGTAGGGGAATTCATGGACCTGGTAGAGAAAGAAGCAATGATAGGCTCAAGCGGCCGGTAGGCCAGCGCAGGTTCCGGGGGCGGAGAAAACAGCAGGCCATCTGGAAACCCTACTTCGAAAAGGACGCCAAACCGGAGCGGCTTTTGGTGGAAGTGCTCGATAAAGAGGCCGGCACGGCCTCCTATAATAAATGTATGTTATTACATAAGGTATTAATACCAAAAATTAAAACCAGTAACAAGAAAGGAAGCGCGATGGAAAAGCACATTGACTTTATTCGGCGAACAAGGATCGCCTCACGAAATCCCGCTATTCAACGGGAAACCGGCGGATGGGACAATGATGTGTATATCGCCGACGGCCGCTGGGCATTTCGTTTTCCAAAAAATAGTGAAGTCCAAAAGCATGTGGCGGCTGAAATCGGCGTTCTGGAAGGCCTGAAAAAATCAGGGGAACCTGTCTTGAAAGTTCCGGCTTACCAGCCGTGGTACGGTTCAGATGGAAACCTCGTATGTGTCAGCTATGAATTTATTGAGGGGAGGACATTCAGTGGGAATATCCAAGAACAGTCAGAAGAAAATGCACGGAAACTGGGGCTCTTTCTCCGGCAATTACATCGCATCGAAGCGCCAGCCGGTTTGGCCGGACATCGAAACAAGGCATACTGGGAAGAATTCCGCGTAAGGGTTGAAGACAAATTGCTGCCAAAGTTGTCCGCGCCGGACCAACTTGCTGTGCAGTCGGTTTTTTCGGAATTTCTCGCCTCTTACAACAATGAAGATGGACAATGCCTTCTCCACGGCGACCTGACTGCTTCAAACATTATCTGCCAGGGAGGGGAAGTCATCGGCATCATCGATTTCACCGATGCCCATATCGGGGATCCGGCTTTTGATTTCGCTGGAATTTACTGGGCGTGCGGTCCCCGTTTCACTCGGCAGGTCCTGCGCTTTTATGGTGGCACACAGCAAACGGAACTTTTCAACAGAGTCCGGCAATTTTACGGCCTCCAGCCGGTCTTCCATGAACTGCTCCATGCTATGGAGTTGGGAAGCACGCAAGACTGGGAAAATGCGCTGCGTAAATTCCATTATTTGAAAAAATAAAAGAATGGACGAAACCATTCCGTCACGGTTCCGTATACCATATTAGAAAGAAAGAGAGGGAAATGAAATGACAGAAATCAGAGAAAAACACATGGCCGAAAAGGTCAATCCGTTTACAGCGATTTGGCTGCAGACGAGAAAAGCCGTGCGATATGTAATTGATGCAAAATCGGCCGGATACGCAATCGCGTTGATCCTTCTTGCAGGCATAGGCAGCGGCTTGATGGGGATGCAAAGCTCAGGTCTGAACGATTCGATCCCGACGTGGATAATCTTGCTCGGGGCATTGCTGCTGTTTCCGGTGATCAGCCTGGCGAGCGCTGCCGTCATTGCAGCACTTTATCTGGTGGTGGGCAAATTATTTAAAGGCACCGGCACATATATGGACTTGTTCAAAACGACGGGGGCTGCCATGATCCCTTATATTTGGCTCGCACCGCTGCTGATCCTGTGGATCTTGGTTTCCCCTGATACCTATTTTGCGGATCCGTTCGCAGTTGCTCAACCGGGTGGGGGAGCGATTGTGGGAGCCGTCCTGTATGGAGTGATCGCAATGATCATTGCGATCTGGAGCATCATCATCCACAGCAAAGCAATCGGGGAAGCACACCGGTTTTCAGCCTGGAAAGGGTTTTTCACCCTGATGATTCCAGCCGTCATTTTCGGGCTCGTCATTTTTGGCATTGTGCTGCTGTTCATCGTCCTGATTGCAGGAGCCACTATATACGGAGGTTAAGGGAAGGCTTCGGCCTTCTTTTTTAATTTCAAAAATACATGTAGAAAACTACTTAAGGATAAACGTTAAAAAACCAAACCGTAACAAGAAAAGAACAGCCAAAGAGCATTTTATCAAAGATAACCGAGGGAGAGAATGATAAAAATCCTTCATTTGATAAGTTCTTCCGGTTCTTTTTATACCCGATGACAAGTCCGGCAGAGATTAGTAAGATGGATTTAAGTATAGGGGGAATCGTCCGTGGAAAATCAGCATCCGAAACACATCGTTGCCACTTCAGCGTATATTGAAAATGAAAAAGGCCAGGTTCTGCTTGTTAAAACACATTTCAGGCCGGATACTTTTGAATTGCCGGGCGGCCAAGTCGAGGAAGGGGAAGCTCTGGACCAATCGGTCGAACGGGAAGTGTTTGAAGAAACCGGTATTCGGATTCGGCCGCTTGGCATCACAGGCGTTTATTACAATGCCAGCCTGCATATTCTTTCTGTCGTTTTCAAAGCGCAATACATAAGCGGAACGCTCAAACCCCAGCCGGAGGAAATCAAAGAAGCGGTGTTTGCCAAAGTGGATCCGGAAACCATCGCCACCTGGATCACCCGGCCGCACATGCAATCGCGGACACTCGATGCCCAGGAAGCGCAAGGGTTCATTCCATACGAAACATGGGAAACGGATCCCTATCACCGGATTGGTCGGCTTGCCGAAAACCCGCAGCAATCAGCAGCGGCTCTGAGAAGGAGAGAATTTAATGCTGAATCTCTATGAACGCGAAGGAGTGATTTTCGCAGAAGGCACGCTCGGCCAAGGGCGCAAAGTATTTGTTTACTGGGTCGATGGCATGCTCATCGATACGGGGGCGGAAAAAATGCAGGAAAGCTTGATTCCTTTCTACAAAAAGTATGGATTCGACCGGGTCGTATTGACCCATAACCATGAAGACCACACCGGAACGGCCGCCTGGATCGAAGAACATCTGCAAAAAACGATTTTCGTCCACCCGAACGGCGTGGCGCTTTGCCGGCTGCCCGGGGATTACCCCAGGTACCGGCAACAGACCTGGGGCGGCCGCAAAGCCTTCTCACCGCTCCCGCTCCCGGAAATTGTCCATTCCCGGCACCAGACCTGGAAGGTGATCTATACGCCCGGGCATGCCAGCGACCACACTGCGTTTTACAATGAAGCGACCGGTCAGCTGTTTTCCGGGGATCTATTTGTTTCCCCGAAAACCAAAGTCATGATGGCGACCGAATCCGTGCCTATGATCATGGATTCGCTGAAGAAACTTCTGGCCACGGATTTCCGTTCGCTTTATTGCAGCCATGCCGGTTATTTCCCGAATGGACGCGATATGCTCCAAGCCAAACTTAAAAACCTCGAAAGTTTGGCCGAGGCAACGATTGATCTCGCGCAAAAAGGATTTTCCGCCCTGGAAATCAGGGACCGCCTTCTGCCCGGGGCTTATCCAATCATCGCTTTTTCAGAAAGGGAATGGGATTCGCTGCATGTCATCGAATCGATTTTGCAGGACAGCCAATTTAATCAGGGGGGACGAGCATGAACAATTTAGCGGAAACAGAGCGTCTGGCATTGCGTGATTTTACGCTTGCTGATGTCCAGGCGGCGCGCGAATTTTGGGGAGATGAAGAAGTGATGAAAGCGTCAGGTGGCGCAACACCCCATTCTGCTTTGCCGCAAGTACTTGCCGGATACCGGAAATGCCAGCTGGAAAAAGGGCTGTCAGTTTACGCCGTCGTAGAAAAAAGCACTGGGGAAGTGATCGGTGCTGCCGGATTCAACCTCACAGAAAGCGACGGCCGTGCAGAATTGATCTATCATTTTTCCCGGAACAGCTGGGGCAAGGGCTATGCCACCGAAGCTGTCGGTGCGTGCATCGAACTTGCACGGCAGCACCGGGGCACCGATTTGGTCCATGCATCAGCCGATCCGGCGAATCAGGGGTCGCTCCGCATCCTGGAGAAGACAGGGTTTTGCTATAAGGGCATGAAATGGTTCGACGATACCCAGCAGCACGAACCGTATTACGAGCTTCCCGTTTGAACCTTTTGCGCCCGCAAAAGGCTTTTTCTTTTCTGAGCGTTGCAGCAGGAACAACTTTGCTATACTGAAAGTAGAAAGATTATTCAAACTTTAATTATTTTGGCTAAAAGGAAGTGGGCTTATGATTTACCTCCGCATTTTCTTGGAGATGTTCGTCATAGCAATTTTCATCTTTTATGTCAGCGGCCGGTTGATCGGCAACCGGATCCATGTCCTAAAGCGGCTGTTCTCGGTCATTTTCGGGGTTGGCTTGACGACGCTCGTCTACTGGTACTCGTATTTGCGCTTTACCGATTATTTCAACGAAGGGTTCCTGTCGGCCGTGACCGATGCGAGCACCGTCATCTGGATCGGCAGCATGCTGATGATTTCCATGCTGTTCTTTTTGTTCCTGGAACTGTTCGATACCCAGACGTTTGCAACGCGGCGGCAAAAAAGCGCGCATAAATCCATTTTCCTCCGGCTGCGTCATAATTTCCGGCGGCAGAAACGCCTCAGCCACGTGCTCGAAATCGCCATGAAAAACGGCATCTCGACGACAATCCACTATGCCCGCCATCGGGAGAACGAGCGCGACCTCGCTATCGCGTTGCGCCGGACGCTTGAACAAAGCGGCGGAATTTTCATCAAGTTCGGCCAGGCGCTCTCCACGCGCGCCGATCTTCTGCATCCTGCATTTATCGAAGAACTCGGGAAGCTGCAGCAGAATGTCGAACCGCTCTCGCGGGAACAAGTGCAGTTGGTGCTGAGCAAATCACTGCCAGGTTCATTTGAAGAAGCCTTTTCTTCCTTCAACATCGAGCCGCTTGCTGCCGGTTCCATCGGCCAGGTGCACCGGGCTGTCCTCCGCAAAAACGGCGCTGAAGTCGTTGTGAAATTGCTCCGGCCGGACATCACGACGATCATGCGCGACGACCTGGACATCCTCGTCCAATTTGCTGAGTGGGTCACGGAAAAATCGACATGGGCAGCAAGCATCGGCTTCCGCCAGCTGGCCATCGGCTTTGCAAACGGCCTGCGGGAGGAAATCGATTTCGACATCGAGATCCGCAATACAATCCAAATCGCGAACATCTTGGAAAAAAGTCCATACGAGGTGAAGGTGCCGCGTGTTTACCGGGAATACAGCAACAAGAACCTGATTGTCTTGGAGTTTTTCCAAGGGAAAAGCGTTTCCAAAGGGCCGGAGATTTTCGAGCAGTTCGGCGTGGATCCGAAGGAGTTTGCAAAAACGGTGCTTTTTTCCCTACTGGAGCAAATGCTCTTCAGCGGCATCTTCCATGCCGACCCGCATCCGGGCAATGTCTTTATCGACGGTCAGGACGGGGTGCCGGTGCTGCTTGATTTCGGGGCGGTCGGCCGGTTGGCACAACCCCAACAGGAAGCGCTCTCGCAATTTGTCATCGGGGTCCAGCAAAACGATCCGGAGATGATCTTTGACGCCATTACGAGCTTGATCGAAGATACGAAAGACATCGACCGGCCGAAAATGCAGCAGGCCATCGGTCAGATCCTCCTGAAGGTATCATATGTCGACCGCATCCCGACAGACGAATTGATCCACGCGTTGTTTGATGTCGTGCGCGATTTCGGGCTGTCGTTCTACCCGGCTGTCGGGACTGCGCTCCGGTCGCTGATCACACTTGACGGCACGCTCCGGACGATCGATCCGACATTCGACATGTTCACCGATGCGAAACAATTTGCAAAGAAATTCAAACGGGATTCACTGACACGCCCGTTCCGCGAACCGCGCGCCACCAAAGAACGCCTCGAAGAGGAAGTGGCACTGCTCCTGCCGGAACTGAAGAAAATTCCGAGGCGCGTCGAACATCTTGTGCGACGGATCGAAGGCGGGCGGGTGGTGCTGCACCACGACATATTCTCAGACAAAGCGAATGCCCGCTACGTCACTTTGCTGTTTTCACGGTTCATTTTGCTGATGACAGGCATCACGTTCGGCATCATTTCTTCCGCATTGCTCGCCATCGCCCAATTCATCGATACAGTGTACGCCGTCTACTTGAACATTGCGGCCTATACCGGGCTGTTCCTGTGTGTCATCTTGCTGGTGCGTCTGGCCATACAGGCCGTACGCGACATCAAGGACGGCGACTTGTCCTGACTACGAATAAAACTGCTTTAGCGGAGTGGTTTTATTCGTTTACTAGTTGACTCTGTCAACTAGTTATTATATGGTCTCATTAAAGGAAAGTTCTGATAATTAAGGGGGGATACATATGCAGGAACAGAACCAAATCGAAGGGATCCGCAAATTCAACCGGTTCTATGCCAATTTGCTCGGAAAAATTGACCAGGAAATCTACAGCCCGGCATTTCCATTGACCGAAGCGCGCGTCCTGTCGGAGATTGAAGCGCAAAAAGGTGCCACAGCCACTGAAATACGGGAAAAACTCGGCATTGACCGTGGACATATGAGCCGAATCGTTCAGAAGTTCGAAGAAGACCACTTGATTGTGAGACAGCAATCGGTCAAAGACAAACGCCAATACGGGCTCCTATTGACGCCGGACGGCCAAACCGTCCACAACGAATTGGTCCAAAAAGCCACGAAAGGCGTCAGCAAACTCGTCGATCCGCTAGAACCGCCTAGACTAAACGAGTTGACAGCTGCGATGACAAAGATCCAGCAATTGCTGTCAAACAGCAAGCAGAAATCCGCACCCGTAACCATCCGGCCATATGGACCCGGTGATCTCGGATTCATCGCGCACCTGCACGGAACGCTGTACGCCGAATCCTATCAATTCAGCGAACTCTTCGAATATTATGTGCTGAAAGGCTTGACGGAATTTATGGCCAATCACGAAGGCGGTGAATTGTGGATTGCGGAAGTGGACGGCGAAATCGCAGGATCGATCGCCATCGCCAAATCAGATGATGATACGGCTCAATTGCGCTGGTTTATCCTCGCTGAACGGTTCCAGGGGCTGGGCATCGGCAAACGGCTGATGGACACCGCGATGGCGTTCTGCAAGGAACAGCAATACCGGCATGTATTCCTGTGGACCGTCAACATTCTGGAAACTGCGCGCTATCTATACAGCAATTACGGATTCCGCGTAACGGAGCAAAAACCGAACAGCGACTGGACGCCGTCTGAAGTGCTCGAGGAGCGCTGGGACGCCGATTTGGCTGTGGAGCATGCAAATGCCTGAGAGAGCCGCTATACGGTATACAGACAAGCATCCGGACGACTTTGAAGGGCTATTCGTTTTGTACGAGGCGCTGGGCTGGAATTCGCTCGAGCTGACAGCAAAACAGCTGGAAGCGATGTGCCGGCAAAGCTGGCATGTGGTATATGCGTACCAGAACGATCGATTGATCGGAACAGGCCGGATTGTATCAGACGGCGTCGTTACAGGCGTCATCTGCGGACTGGGCGTCGATCCGGACTATCAGAACTTGCGCATCGGCACCGGACTGATGGAACGGCTGCTTGCAAAATGCGACGCACACCGGGTCATCGCGCAACTGATGTGCACGGAAAGCCTAGAAGCGTATTACGAGCCATTCGGATTCCGAAAGTTTGCCATTGGCATGTCCAGGCGACGCAAGGGTTAAGCCTGAAGACAGAAGAAGAGGCCCAATAAGTATAGGCCTCTTTTATTCAAAATATATTTTAGTTAACATAATATAAATTATCGGAAGTTGCGTTTCATTTAATAAGTATACTTAAGACAGTGAGACAAAACGGATTTTTCCGGCTATTTTCGCAGTTTTTCGTTCTTTTTGCTATTCAGCGGTTTTGCTGTGTTTTACAGCGTTTTAACCCATCTTTAGCTACTAATGATATTATCCCGCTGAAATCATTCGCTGAGCAGGCAAACTTTTTTGTCTCACTGAAACGTTCTTAGCGTTCATTGACGATGAATCCTGCAGCTGACGTTTATGTTGTCTCATACTATGATTCAACTTGCTGTGAATCCTACATCACCAGCAAATTCCAGCGATGTCCATCCAAATCGCAAAATCCGGCTCCGTACATGCCATTTCGTTCACCAGGCTCTGCATACACGATTCCGCCTGCGTTTGCCGCTTTATGGATCAATTCCTGGACTTCGTCCCGATCTTCTACAGAAATCGAAATCAACATCTCTGTGCCCGCTTGCGTATCGGCGATTTTCGCATTGATGAATCCTTCGAATGTTTCCACTGGAAACAGCATAATCATCGAATTGTGGCCGCCAATCACGACGCCAGCTACTGTATCGCTGTCCGCAAACCGTTCGTTGAGCCTGAACCCCAATGCTTTGAAAAATTCCTTTGATTTCGAAATATCCTTGACCGGCAGATTGATCCAGCATTCTTTAGCCATAATCTACATCCTTTCGGTATCTGATGGTGTTGTCCGCATTTTACGTCATTATAAAGCTTATTGGAAAAAGACACCACAAGAGTTTCCCTCTCCTCCGCTCCCTCTCCAAGAAAACCTATCGGGCAATAATTTCTTAATTTCGCCAATCCTATACCATCAACACTTATTAATTCTTGCTCGCAAATCAAAAATATTGTGGCATAATACGGATTTTTACCGGAAAAACTATGGATTGTTGCTATAATAAGGATTATCCGAACCAGAAATGAGACGACGCCATGGACATCTATCCCCTTTTTCATTCTGCCAAATTCCTGCATATCCCATACGGGGAAACCTACCGAAAACCGCTCCACCAGCACCTTGAAACAGCGGAATTGCTGCTGATCACCGAAGGGAGCGGCCGGTTTACCGTCAACCGCAAAACCTATACGGCCGGCCCCGGCATGATTGTCCTTTACAATGCCGGCGACTGGCACGAGGAAACCGCCGCTCCCCCTTTTTCCGCCGTGTCGCTGTGCTGCAGCGGCGCGCTGATAGACGCATTGCCGATTGGCCACGTCCGGCCTGCCGCAGTCGCACCGGTGCAAAAGCTGCAGGAATTCCCGAAACACCTCGCCATTCTAGACGACCTCCTTGCTGAAAACAGCAGCAGCCACCCGAATAAAGAAGCAACGGTCCGGCTCTATTTGACGCTGTTTCTGGAAGTGCTCGGCCGCAATTTGCGTCCAAGTCTCCAATCCGCTCCGGATGCGGCGCAGCACATTCGGATGGCACGGCATTTCATCGAAGAAAACTGCCACCGGGAACTGACGCTTGAACAGCTGTCGGCGGAAATCGGCTTGAGCAAATACTTCCTGGCGCGCCAGTTCAAAGAACATATTGGCCTAAGCCCGATCCAGTACGCCATCCAGTGCCGCCTCCATATAGCGAAGCGGCTGCTCGAAAACACGGCATTGCCGGTAGCTGAGATCGCACAACATACCGGTTACAAGAGCGGCACGCATTTTCAACAGGCGTTTAAGAAAGCTGAAGGCACAACGCCCGGAGTTTACCGCCGGACTTGCGCCGCATCGACTCCTTAATAGAACCCCCTTATGAACGTGTCATAAGGGGGTTCTTTGTCCTTTATAGCAATGACTTTAACCCGTCATTTGCCCAGCCGGATGTTCAAGATCTTCACCAGCTGCTCGTTCATGTCAGCGGCGCTTTTTCGGAACGCTTCCCGGTGCCACTGGATCACCATGCCGAGGATCGCATTTGACTGGTATGCACTCAGCATGTCGATGTCCGCTCCGCTGTCCATGCCTTGTGTCGTGAAATCCCGCTTCATAAGCCCGTTGATTTCTTCGTACAATAAGTAATAATACGCGAGCGGCACGTTTTTCGAAAACACGATCAAGTAGAACTTCTTGTATTTCTCGATGTGATGGAAAATGCGGATCGTCGCCGGATTGAGCCGGTTGGCTTCAAGGCGGCTCGTATGCCGGTACGGCTCCTGATAGGATTCCTCCAGGTCTTTCATGATTTCCTTGTAATATTCTTCGAACAGGTCCTCGACTTTCCCGTAATGCTGGTAGAACGTGCCCCGGTTGATCTTCGCTGTCTGGCAAAGCTCGGTGATGGATATGGAGTCGAGCGGCCGCTCCTTCAGCAAGAAGATCAAGCTTTCGTGCAGGGCTTCTTTGGTTTTCAGGATGCGCAGGTCGGTTTTCATCTTTTGCCTCCTCTTATTGAACAAATACTCAGAAACTGTCGAGTAATGAACAAAACGGATTTTTTTGTCGGTTGTAAGCGCTTGCCGAACCAGATTATAATTTTATTATACAGTTGTTCAATAACTTACAGGAGGTTTTCATTGATGAAATTCGAAGGGAAAGTAGCGATCGTTACAGGGGCGGCATCAGGCATGGGCAAGGCCATTGCTGAAGGCTATGCACAAGAAGGTGCGAAAGTTGTCGTGTCAGATATGAACCTAGAAGGCGCCAAAGCGGTTGCTGACGGCATCAAAACAAATGGCGGCGAAGCAATTGCAGTGCAGACGAATGTCACGTCTACCGAGGATTTGGAGCGTTTATTCGAAGAAACTAAACAGGCATACGGCAAGCTTGATGTCTTGATCAACAACGCAGGCATTATGGACGGCATGGAGCCGGTCGGCGAGATTTCCGATGAGCGCTGGGACAAGGTGTTTGCGGTGAATACGACTGCTGTCATGCGGACGATGCGCATCGCGACTGCCCTTTTCCTTGAACAGGGCCATGGCGTCATCATCAATAACATCTCAGCAGGCGGGCTTTACGGTGCCCGTGCCGGTGCGGCCTATACGGCGTCGAAGCACGCGGTGGTCGGCTTGACGAAAAACACAGCATTCATGTATGCCGATAAGAACATCCGCTGCAACGGCATTGCCCCGGGCGCTGTCATGACGAACATCGGCAGCACGATGAGCAATATCAGTGAAGCGGGCATGAACCGCCAGCAGCTCGGCATGGCGATCAACCCGCGCGTCGGGCAGCCGGAAGAAATTGCGAAATTGGCAATTTTCCTCGGATCGGACGATGCCAGCTTCGTTAACGGCCAAGTCGTGACAGCAGATGGCGGCTGGACCGCTTATTAAAATATCCACAAGAATAGATAGTTGAGAACCAGCCGTTTTTCTTCGGCTGGTTTTTTCTGCATTTTCATAGCGAATGCATTTAGAGCCATGAACGCAACAATGCCGCATCCGCTTTTCTTTCTGCCTTCCCTCCTGATCGTTTATTATCGCGCTTCAAGCAACCGGGGCACCCGCTCCCATTCTTCTTCCGCTATGGCATAACGGACGTTTCCCTGTTTGGTCTCGGTCTTTTGCGCGGGATCCTGGAAACTCACGCTGCCTTTCCATACCGGGTACTCGATCGTTCTACCATTCTCCTGGTGGAAGGTGAACGTCAGGTTGTTGCCGATGGCCTTCACCGGGCCTTCCATCCGCCCACGTGTTCGAATGCCCAGACGATCAGCGCGACGTCTTCTTCCCGCTCAACAGTGAACGTCTCTCCTGTTTCGGAAAAGGCGGCGCCGCGCATGGCCACGGTTTCCGTGGAATGTCCTTGCCCGCCTCTGAGGAAACCCGCTCCGATTACCAGCAGCAGGAATACGGCGGTGGCGAATAAAGGATATTTTTTTCATACACCTACCTTCTTCTCCCCGGCAACTAAAAGAAACTGCCGGATTCGTTTGTAATCTGGAATCTATTTGGATATCATTTACTTTATACAGGGATGAAAAGTCCATCCACACTACGCATTTAGGAGCAGATGACCTGTGAAACTAACCATTGCGCCAACCGAACAGCAACTGAGAACGTGGATGGAAACATTCGTACCCGGACTTGACCTGTTTTTTATAGAAGAAAACGAATTGGCTCTCTACAAAAGCGAGCTGACAGCTGTGCTTGTCGTGCCGATCAAAGAGTTTATGGCCCACGGCGAATACAAGCGCCTGCAGTTCGCCAACAGCTACTTGTACTGGAATATCGCAAGCGGAGTGAGCCACGTCATTGTCGCGACGCCGGATTGGATCGAACGCTTGGACCCGGCAAAAAAACAGCGCCTCCTAGAACGGCAAGTACGCGTAGACAGAGGGTTGGTCTTCCCGTTGGAAATGCTGCCGGACGCTCCGGCTGAGCATACCGTGGAAGTGGACGGCCTCTCTTTTGCCGTCGTGCAGCATGCAATGTGGCAGCGCTTGAGCACCGGAGCAAAAGAACGCTTATTGAAGGAATACCTGTTGCTGTGGGATCGTCCTGAAAGTTTTGCACTCCCTGAAGACGTACCCCGGCACCTCGAAGCGTTCGCCAATCGCTACAGCAGCAGCCACGGCGGCAACTGCCTGTCTGCCACGTTATTCGCCGCCTCCGGGCAAGACTGGATTGCCGGCGAATGGGTGCACCCCGAAACGTTCTGGAATAGCTTGCAGCGGCTGGGATTTATCCAAAGCAACAAAGCGCCGGACCGCGGGGATATTGCCGTCTGGTGCAATAAAAAAGGTGTGGTGCAGCATGCCTCCTTCTGCCTCGGAGCCGGCCTGTACTTCAACAAGAACGGACAGACGTTCTTCAATCCGTGGAAAATCGTCGATGAGCAGGAATTGAACGGTGTCTGGGGGCATCTCGGAAAAACCGTCTTCACCTTGTCGGACGGAAAGCAGCCATTCGCCATGCAGCAGGACCAAGCCTAGCGCCTTTGCCGTCAATTTGTATGCCCGGGCACGTGAGGAAGGGCCGGATTTTGAAATGCGCTACCTGGCATTACTGCGCGATTCCGGGAAGATGCCTGCAGAAGAATTGGTCTTGAAGCATCTGGGGGAAGACATCACAATGCCAGCGTTTTGGGAAAAAGGCATGTCGCTCTGCCTCCAGGATATCGAGGAATTTATTAAGCTGGCGGATCGGATATCAGCTTTTGACCAAAGATGAAACTTCCAAAAACCGGCAGCGGACTTCATGTCCGCTGCCGGTTTTTGAGGGTTGTAGCGCTGTGGCCCTTCATCTGAATTTCTCCGCCAACTCAAGGAGGATTCCTTCCGGCCCTTTCAAATAGACCAGCTTGTATTGGCCTTTGTAATTTTGGATCTCGCTGAGCACTTCCACTCCGCTCATGTTCAGTCTTGCCAACACCGCTTCGATATCATCCACCGCAAAAGCGATGTGCCCGATGCCAAGCGTATTGGCAAACGTTTCCCGAATGCCGCGTTCATCTTCCGGTGTTTGGTAATGAACGAGTTCGATCCATACTTCACCGTCTCTTGTGCCCAACGCGGCACATGCCACTTTGGCGTTCGGGAGCGCTGTGATATTTTCCAAAAGTTCACCGTCCATCTCCCATTCGCCGATCACGTTCAGCCCGAATTCGAGAAAAAACGCTTTTGCCGCTTTTAAATCCGCTACATTGACGCTCACGTGGTCAATTCGTTGAATATCCATTTTTCTCACCCCTCTCGTTTTTTAACTTCTATCCATATTTAGGCATTTGCCTATATTATTCGGGGCGGACAGATGATTTCCTTCCAAGAACAAGATCCCAACGCAAAAGATTTCTCTCCAGCCGCCGGCTCTTTAAGCTGCTCCCGGAAACCTCACACGAAATGAAAAAACGAACCGCCTTTTTTAGGGCCGGTTCGTTTATATGAAGGGAAAATGAGCGATTAAGTCTATTTCGAGGCGACAAGTAGCCTCAGTTTTCCTGGAGATAATCTTTCGCCATATAATAAGCAGCAGCTGTGAACAGCTGCGTCTTCACTTCTCCGCTTTGCAGCTGGCTGCCGAAGCCGGCGAACCCGAAAAGGACCGTTTTAAGCTCTTCGGTAGCATCCAATACGGGGTCTTGCGCCTTGAATGCATCCACCAGCAAATAGGTCTTGATTTTATTGGTCTGGACTGCCGGATTGACCATGAAGTCGCCAAGCAGGACCGGCGGCGCAAGGGATGTATAGCCGGTCTCTTCCAGCACTTCCCGGAGTATGCCTACTTCACCGGTTTCCTCTGCTTCAAGCTTCCCTGCGGGGACCTCCAAATAGAACTCCCCGCCGCCGTGGCGGTATTGTTCGACCAAAACGAGTTCTTGGTCTTTCGTCAGCACAACCGCATTAACCCAATCTTCAAACTCGTTGATATAGACGGGGGCGATCAACTGGCCGTCCGGCAGCTCGCACGCTTCTTTGCGCAAATTGCCAAACGGCGTTTCATATAGGTATTCACTGTGGCGCGTCTTCCATTTCTGCATCCTTTGCCCCCAAGTCATTTGATAATCGGCCGCGCCGACCCATTCACCCAATCATCGATAAAGCGCGCCTGGTGCACATTGAGCGCCGGGAGGTCATGCTTCGAAAAAAAGTGGTGGGCATGGCTTTCTTCAGCGTCTTGGAGCAAACGGCCCGAGAACTGGACGGTGTGGAAAACGAGCTGGACGCTGAAGACCTGGTCGCCGTTTTGGTATTCGGCAAAGCCTTCAGCACCGGAATAAAGCCCGAACAGCGTCAAGTCCCCGACCATCAGGCCCGTCTCTTCGAAGGTTTCCCGCTTGGCAGTCTCGAGGAAAGTCTCTCCCGGTTCCATGACGCCGCCCGGAATCCCCCATACGTCCCGGTCTTTCCGGTGCTGGAGTAGGATGTGCCCGTCCTGTTCTATAATGATGCCGCAGCCGACCGTCATCAGCAATTCATTGCCGATCAACCGGCGCATCGTTTGTATGTAATCCATTTTTGCCTCCTATTTGCCGCTGCGCTTGCTGAATTTGTAGAATGCGAATACCAGGATCAACGGTACGCTGACCATCAGGCCGAACACCGTGACTGCCGCAATGACTTCGCCGATTTGAATAGTTGAAGCTACCTGCATCGTATATCCTCCTTTGAACATTCATTCGTGAATCATCTTATCTCTGATTCTACACGAAAGGAGCGGCTTTTTGGCTTTTTGCTTCAGTTTTGCGCGCGAAAGAGCGTGTGCAGGGTTTCAGCGGACGCTGCATCCAGCACTCCGTATCCTTCTTCTTCATTATTGCTTTCAATCTCGGCCGTGCCGTCCTCAGCAAAAGCGATCCGGTGCTCAAAAAGCCGCTCCGGCATGTTCTTCTCCAATTCGTAAAATAAAACCGCGGTGTAGTCCGCATCAATGACTTCTTTTGCGGTGTCTGTCTCCCAATCGATCTCCGCCAGTACGTCGCGGTAGACGGTCAATGCTTCCTCATCCGCAATGATCTGTTCCTCTGCTTCGCCTTCCGTAAAGATGTCCACCCGAGTTAGTTGATCTCCTGTATCAGCGAAGATGGACGCCGCTGCCAGAAGCCCCGCACCCATCAACCCAATCAAAGCAAAACGCCGCTTTTTCATCCGATTTCCTCATTTCCTGGTTTCTTTATTTTATATGTATTCGACGCCATCCATCTTTTTCCTTTTCCATTTCGTTGCAGGGTTAGCGGACCGCCTTGGGTAGCCAAACGGCGGACAGAAGTCTATACTTTGGGGAAACCATGCATAGCGGACTGCTGTTTCCCGCTGCACTCGGAACAGGGGATATACAGAAAAGAAATGAGGAATACCCATGACAGAAGAAAGAACCAGTGAAACAGAAATCAGCGCCTATATCTCGAACGTCTTGCGGAGCCATTTCGGAAAAGGGCCGGCTTCCGTCTACGTGACCATGAAAGCTCCGTTCATTACGATCCATTGCCGCGGTTTGAATTCCCCGATGGAGAAGCTGCTCCTCCGGCAAGGAGAATGGGAGCGGGTCCTAAAGACGCGGGACCTGATCCTGGATGATATGAAGGAAGAGATCATGGAGGAGCTTCGCCGCATGGCGGGCTTTGATATCTTGGATTTCTTTGCGGATTGGAACTTGGAGCATGAGTCCGGCATGTTTGTCGGTGTGCTGGATGAAGAACCGGAAGAAGCGGATTTCGAATGGCCAGACGGGGTAAACCGCGAAGAAGTGGAAAACAAAGTGGTGGAGGCAAGTGAAACCGCCGAAAAAAAGCCAGGGCAAGTCAATAGTTTCTGGCTCAGTGACCGTACTTTACTTATTGAGCGGCGCAAAATCCTGGTCGGCATCGAAAAGGCGTTGATCGCAAACGGACATACGGAAACCCTCAGGCTGTCGAAGCGGCCACTGGAGCGGTCACTTCTCTATAACGCCGGTCTCAGCGATGTTCTAACGCGCGAGGTGCAGGAAATCTTTGTCGATTGGGACTTCGGCAAAGACATCAGCTATATCGTTGTTGTTCTTGCAGCGGCCTGACCTCCTCACGATTCCAGAGCTGCACCCGGAAATCCGAAAAGAACCACAAAAAAAGAGAGCCGTTGGGCTCTCTTTTCCGTTTCGTAGATCCAGCCGGTGGAAGGATCCACAAGCGGCTTGGCATTTATTGAGCAGTGACAGGGGTTTCAGTTGGCGCAACCGGCGCTGTAGTTGCCGGTTCTTCAACGACCGGCGGTTCCTCCGGCAGGTAACTGAACGGGATGATCAGCTCTTTTTCCCAATCGTCAACGATGATATGGCCGGATTTGCCGGTCAGGTCCATGCTGCCGATATTGAATGTTACAGTTGTGCGGTCTGCTGAAAACGAAGCAGTCGTCGGCACGAATTCCGTTTCATCGCCGTTGTCGAAACGGATTGAGTAGTAGAACGAATCTGCAATGTCCTGCGCTTTGAATTCAGACGGTACAGCTTCGGTCAGCGTCACTTTAAACGATTTGCTGTTGACCATTTCGGCTTTCAGGACTTCCGGATAATAGAATGATTCAAACATGAACATAAAAGTATTGTAAAGGAGGTTCGCAAACTCTCCGCGTGTGATGTTGCTGTAAGTTCCGTACGAAGTAGCGGTTTTCCCCGTCGTGATTTCCGTGCCATAAAGGGCACCGATATACGGAGCAAAGACGCCGCCTACGTCGGTGAATGGCGTTTCTTCTTCAAATTCCTGCAATTCGAACGCTGTGACCAAAAACTTCGCCATCGCGCCGCGCGTCAGGATGTCGTTCGGTTTGTATTGTGTAGCCGTTACACCCGAAACGATTCCGAGTTCCGCCAGGCCGTTGACTGCACCTTTGACACGGGTGTTCAAATCAGTAAAGCCGGCATCCGGTGCTGTTTCAGTATCCGCACCGATGGCATTTGCCAAAATGACTGCTGCATCTCCACGCGTCAATTGCTGCGAAGTGCCGAACTGTGTTGCCGTTTTACCTTTGATGATTTCGTATTCATACAGAAAGCTCACTGCTTCTGTATAGCGCTCACCGACATCGGTGAAAGGATGGCTTGCTTCTTCTGCATGTACGGGTGTTGCTACAGCCGCTACTGCGACGATGGCAGTGCTTGCTGCCAAGAAAAGTTTGTGGTTGTTCAATTCGGTAATCCCCTATTCTCTATGTTTTCTCGCTACGCTGGTCCGGTCTGTACAGTTGCCTATCCTATCCGTTGTTCACAATGAGCGGTACAGAAATATTATAACTGGTAAAATTAGAAAAACAATACTTTTTTGAGGATAGTTTTTAAAGTTTTAACTTTTATTTTCTACCCGTACATAAAATTGCCGGTCCAAGCCTTTAAACCTGCTAATATGAAGCATTCGTCTTTCAGGTAATCAAGCGTTGAATTTCCAAAAAAGCGGGCCCCCATGTTCCCCAGCGGACAAAAATTTATTATCTCTAAAGGAAAACAAAAAGAACCGGAATCGATGGATTCCGGTTCTTTTCGTCAGTTCACTTTTTTCGGGCTGTTCCAGTACATTTCGCGCAAGCGGAATTTCTGCAGTTTGCCGGTGGCCGTCTTCGGCAGCGCATCGACAAAATCGATCGACTTCGGGGCTTTGAAATGCGCCATATTGTCGCGGGTATACGCGATGATGTCCGCTTCCGTGCATGCAGCGCCCGGCTGGAGCACGATGATCGCTTTCGGCACTTCGCCCCATTTCTCGTCCGGAACGGCGATGACGGCCACTTCCATGACGTCCGGGTGCTTATAGAGCACCCCTTCGATTTCGGTCGAGGAAATGTTTTCGCCGCCGGAGATGATCATGTCTTTGATGCGGTCCTGGATCTCAATATAGCCGTCGGGATAGGTGACCGCGAGATCCCCTGTGTAGAACCACCCATCCTTGATCGCTTCAGCCGTCTTTTCGGGATCCTTATAGTAGCCGCTCATGACGACGTTGCCGCGCGTGACGATTTCACCCAGTTCTTTGCCGTTCCACGCGACTTCCCTTCCGTCCTCCTGGTTGACGACTTTCGTTTCCCCGTTGAACGCGAGCTCAATCCCTTGTCGCGCTTTGATGGAGGCCTGTTCGTCAGCTGACAGGCTATCAAACTCCTGATGCCATTCGCAATACAGGATGAACGGCGACGTTTCGGTCAGCCCATATACGTGCATCATATTCAAACCGAAGACCGATTGGGCTTTTGCGATCAGCGCAGCGGCAGGCGGCGCACCCGCTGTCGCCATACGCAATTTGGTTTTTAACTTGATTTCTTTTGCTTTCGGTTCGTTGACGAGCATATTGACGACGGTCGGCGCGCCGCATAACAGCGTCACCTGGTGCTGCTCAAACAGTTCAAGAATGCGCGGGGGATCGACTTTGCGCAGGCAGATATGCGTCCCGCCTGCCGCTGTCAGTGCCCATACGCCGCCCCAGCCATTGGCATGAAACATCGGCAGCGTGTGCAGATAGACGTCATCATGGGCCACATTCAAATGATAAAGGAAATTGGCGGCGTTCAAGTAATTGCTGCGGTGCGTCAGCATGACGCCTTTCGGGTTCGAGGTGGTGCCGCTAGTATAGTTCAGCGTCAACATCTGGTTCTCATCAATATCGACTTGCGGTAGCGCACCGTCCTCCGGCATTTCGCTAATGAATTCTTCATAGGATACGCCGTTGATCTTCGACTCGCATCCCGGCACGTCGACGACGATGTATTTCTGGAGAGGCAACGTCTCCTGGATGTCCTCGATCAATTTGCCGAACTCAGCGTCTACAATGAGCATTTTCGCGTCGCTGTGGCGGATGATGTATTCGAGGTCCTTGGCAGTCAGCCGGTAATTGAGCGGCACCATCACGGCACCCAGTTGGCAGATGCCATAGAAGCTCTCGAGCATATAGTGGGTATTCGGCAGCATGACCGCGACATGGTCACCTTTCAAGATGCCGGCATTGTGCAGTGCGTATGCCAGCTGGTCCGTCCGCTTGCCGAACTCTTTGTATGTAAATGTTTTTTCTTCATCAACCACCGCCACTTTCTCCGGGTAATACTTGATGGCGCGGCGTTTCCAATCCAATGGTGTAAGTGGTGCAAACATGAACATTTCTCCTTTCACTGCAGCTTATTTGAAACTGTTATATATCAAGTATAGAAACCTTCTCAGGCAGTGTCAACGAAGCTGTCAGAATAGAACGACATTTGAAGAAATCCATATAAAGGTTACATAATTATTTTATTTATTACATAATCATATACTTATACAGAACGACATTTCATTAAGAAAATAAGTTTACATAAATGATTTATTTATAATATAAGCAAATTATTATGTGTTTGAAACCTTGTCCTTAACCTACTTTGCCGGTTAAATACAAAAAAAGCTGACCCTGAAGGGATCAGCTTTTTTTGTTGTATTCGGTTCAACCCTGCTCTTTTGGAGCAGGCAGTTCTTTTTTGTAGACTGCAGTGACTTTACCGTCAGCTGCTTCATCAGCGATGAACGACCCGTTGGAATAGCGGTCAACCGTTTTCAGTTTTGTGGCCGTGATTGAAAGTTCGGCACCTTTGGCCGTTTCGATCAGCACTTCCTCTGCCCCTTCAACTGGTACGACTGCCACGATGCGGTGCGGGTTGGATTTCAATTCGCGCAGCATGACGACGCCTCGCTTCGCCCGGCTACCTGTTTCAAATTCCTGGAGCTTCATCTTCTTCGCTGCCCCGCGGTGCGTAACCAAGAGAAGATCCTGGCTCCGTTCCGGGTGGATCATGATGGCAGAGACGACCGAATCGCCGTCTTTCAAATTCACGCCTTTGACGCCTGCTGTCCGAAGTCCGGTCAATGGCACTTCGTCCATCGGGAACCGCACGCCATAAGCTTGATTGGTCGCAATGAACAATTCCGTTTCTTTCGTGACCAATCCGGCAAAAACCATCGTATCGCCTTTTTTCAGATTCATCGTCTTGATGGCTCGGGAGTAGCGCTGGACATGGTAGTCCTTCAGAGCCGACCGTTTGACCATGCCATTTTTCGAGACGGTGAGGATGCTCGCATCAGCTTCGAAATTCTCGAATGGATACACAGCAAGAATCGATTCATTCGGCTCCAATTGGACGATGCTCGACAAATGCTGGCCGAGGTCTTTCCACTTGATGTCCGGCAATTCATTGATCGGCTGATAGACGAAATTGCCGTTGGACGTGAAGATGAGGACGGTATGCTGTGTGTTCAAAACGCGTTCGAACAGCAGATGATCCGAATCCTTCATCGCAAAGTCCTTGCCGTTCGAAGCGGCGTGGGAACGCGTGCTTGTCCGTTTCACATAGCCTTCCTTCGTGACGGTCACCACGACGTCTTCACTCGGAATCATCAATTCACGGGTAATCGTGATTTCCTGGATCTTTTCTTCAATGACGGAACGGCGCGGTTCGGCAAATTGCTTGCGGATGCCGGCGAGTTCCTTCTTGATGACGTTCTTCAGTTTGGTAGCGCTGGTCAGGATGCCGGTCAATTCCGCAATCCATTTCTTCAGGCTTTCCGCTTCGTTTCGAAGGTCGGTGATGTCGGTGTTCGTCAACCGGTAAAGCTGCAAGCTGACAATCGCTTCTGCCTGAGCTTCTGAAAACGCAAACGAATCGATCAAATTGTTCTTCGCATCGCGCTTGTCTTTCGACGCACGGATGGTCTTGATGACTTCGTCCAAAATCGACAGCGCCTTCATCAAACCTTCCACAATATGCATGCGGTCATTGGCTTTTTGCAAGTCGTATTCTGCACGTTTCGTAACGATTTCTTTTTGGTGCGTGATATAGGCATCCAGCAAGGTATGCAGCGTCATCATCATCGGCCGGCGCTTGTGGATCGCGACCATATTGAAATTGTAGCTGACCTGCAGATCGGTGTTTTTGAATAAATAATTCAAAATGCCGTTCGCATCCACTTCTTTTTTCAATTCGATGACGATCCGCAGCCCAGTGCGGTCGGTTTCATCGCGGACTTCCGAAATGCCTTCGAGTTTCCGGTCAAATCGCTGGTCATCGATTTTCTTGATCATGTTCGCTTTGTTGACTTCAAACGGGATCTCCGTGATAACGATCTGTTCTTTTCCGCCTTTGAGCGGTTCGATTTCAGCTTTGGCGCGGACAATGATCTTCCCTTTGCCTGTCTCGTAAGCTTTCTTGATGCCGTCGACGCCCTGGATGATGCCGCCTGTCGGGAAATCCGGCCCTTTGATGACCGTCATCAATTCCTCGATGGTTGCATTCGGGTTGTCCATGCGCATCAATACTGCATCGAGCACTTCGCTTAACGCATGCGGCGGGATGTCCGTTGCATAACCGGCAGAAATACCGGTCGAGCCATTGACCAAGAGGTTCGGAAAACGGGCCGGCAACACAGTCGGCTCCATATCCGAATCGTCAAAGTTCGGGATGAACTCTACTGTGCGTTTGTCGATGTCGCGCAGCAATTCGCCGGCAATCGATGACAAACGCGCTTCCGTGTAACGCATCGCAGCCGGGGAATCCCCGTCCATCGATCCGTTGTTCCCGTGCATTTCAACGAGCATATGGCGCACCTTCCAGTCCTGGCTGAGGCGCACCATCGCCTCGTACACGGACGTGTCGCCGTGCGGGTGATAGTTGCCGATAACGTTCCCGACCGTCTTGGCCGATTTCCGGAACGCTTTGTCGTTGGTATTGCCTTCTTTGAACATCGCATACAAAATCCGGCGCTGAACAGGCTTCAACCCGTCCCGTGCATCCGGAAGTGCACGGTCCTGGATGATGTATTTACTGTAACGCCCAAACCGATCGCCGATGACTTCTTCTAATGGCAGATCTTGAAAACGTTCGGTCTGTGTCATACAACTTCCTCCTCAGCATGAATCAAATCATTTTCTAGAATGTTTCCGTCTTCCTCCATACCGAAGTCGACGTTGTTCTCAATCCATAGGCGGCGCGGTTCAACCTTGTCGCCCATGAGTGTGGTGATCCGGCGTTCGGCACGTGCTCCGTCCTCAATTGTGACGCGGATCAGCGTGCGGCTTTCCGGATTCATTGTCGTTTCCCACAGCTGATCGGCGTTCATCTCGCCTAGACCTTTGTAGCGCTGCAGCATATAGCCCTTGCCCACTTTTTTCGTAGCCGCTTCAAGGTCGGATTCGGTCCATGCGTAATCGATGACTTCTTTCTTGCCTACGCCTTTTGACACTTTGTAGAGCGGCGGCAGGGCGATGAACACTTTGCCTGCTTCGATCAGCGGCTTCATGTAGCGGTAGAAGAACGTGAGAAGCAGCACTTGGATGTGTGCTCCGTCCGTATCGGCATCGGTCATGATGATGACTTTGTTGTAGGCGATGTCTTCGACAGAAAAGTCCGAAGCCACGCCGCCGCCGATTGCATGGATAATCGTGGAAATCTCTTCGTTTTTCATGATGTCTTCAAGCTTCGCTTTTTCAGTATTGACGACTTTCCCGCGGAGCGGCAAGATTGCCTGGAATGTCCGGTCGCGGCCTTGCTTCGCGGAACCGCCGGCCGAGTCGCCCTCGACGAGGTACAATTCGTTTTTCGAGGCGTTGCGTGATTGCGCCGGCGTCAATTTGCCGGACAATAATGCATCGGATTTCTTGCGCTTTTTGCCGTTGCGCGCATCCTCCCGCGCTTTGCGGGCAGCCAGGCGCGCTTGTGACGCCCGGATGGCCTTACGGACAAGCGAGGCACTCAATTCTGCATTTTCTTCCAGATAATACATCAGCTGCTGCGAAACGACCGCATCAACGATGCTCCGTGCTTCACTCGTGCCGAGCTTGCTTTTCGTCTGCCCCTCGAACTGCAGGAGCGCTTCCGGAATACGGACGGAAACGATCGCCGCAAGCCCTTCGCGGATATCGGAGCCTTCAAGGTTTTTATCTTTGTCTTTCAGCAGGTTGATTTTACGTGCATAGTCATTGAACACACGCGTCATCGCCGCTTTCGCACCGGTCTCGTGCGTTCCGCCGTCCCGTGTCCGGACGTTGTTGACAAACGACAGGATGGTCTCGGAATAGCCGTCATTGAATTGGAATGAAAATTCCACTTCAAGTTCGTCCTGCTGCCCTTCCATATAGGCGACAGGGTGCAGCACGTCTTTCTCTTCGTTCAAATAAGCGACGAATGCTTCAATGCCCGTTTCAAAAAAGAACGAATCGTGTGTATCCGTGCGTTTGTCGGTCAGCTCAATTTTGAGGCCTTTCAGCAGGAACGCCGACTCGCGCAGCCGTTCGCTCAAGGTCTCGTAATTGTACTTGGTCGAAGAGAAAATTGTCTCATCCGGCAGGAAATGGATTTCTGTTCCGGTTTCTTTCGTCTTGCCGATTTCTTCAAGTGTCGTGACGGGTTTTCCGCCATTTTCAAACCGCTGGCGGTATTTCTTGCCGTCGCGGTGGATGGTCACTTCCAGGAATTTCGACAATGCGTTGACGACCGAAGCTCCGACGCCGTGCAGGCCGCCGCTTGTCTTATAGCCGCCCTGGCCGAACTTGCCGCCTGCATGGAGCACGGTCAAGATGACTTCCGGCGTCGGTTTGCCGCTGCGGTGCATGCCGGTCGGCATTCCGCGCCCATAGTCGCGGACGCTCAAGCTATTGTCTTCGTGGATCGTGACATTGATGCGGTCGCCGAATCCTGCAAGCGCTTCATCGACCGAGTTGTCGACGATTTCATAAACCAAATGGTGAAGACCTCTGGCATCAGTCGAACCGATATACATACCCGGGCGTTTTCTAACGGCATCTAGGCCTTCGAGTACTTGGATTGCTTCTTCGTTGTATGCCGTATTTTTAGATTTGGCCATTGATTTTCCCTCCAACAAAACATCTGTTCGTATTTCTCTTATCTATTAATCGTATCGGGAACGCGCCCATCTGTCAATAATCATAGAAAAAGAGCGCTAGGCGCCCTTATTACCTAAAATCACCTTATTTTAAGATGGCGTGTTCCACTTTGATGCAGCGGTCCATGATAACAGTGCGTCCGGCTTCGGTCAACTTCTTGAAGACCTCTTCGTCGACGACATTCAACTGTGTCCAAAAGACCGGTGCGTCCGTTTCCAGATATGCTTCTGCCAACTCCGGCAGGAATTCGCTGCGGCGGAAAACATTGACGATGTCCACCGGTTCAGGAACTTCCGCAAGGGACGCATAGCTCTTTTCGCCGAGCACTTCGTCCGCCTGTGGATTGACCGGGATGATCCGGTAGCCCGCTTTTTGCATCGCTTCCGACACCATATAGGAAGTCCGGCTCGGGTTCGGGCTCAAACCGACGACCGCAATGGTCTTCGACTCATCGAGCACTTTTTTGATTTCTTCTCGGCTTGGATTTTGCATGCTGATCACCTGTCCTTTTCATTCTATCATACATGATTTGCGTTGCGTTGTTGAATAATCAAGCGAATATTGTCCATTGATCCGGCTTCATGTTAAACTGAAAACATAAATACATATGGCTCAAAGGAGTTTTCCATGGACATTATTTTTCCACTTATTCTCGCTTATTTGCTTGGCTCGATTCCATCTGCGCTCTGGATCGGGAAGATTTTCTACAGAACCGATATCCGCACGAAAGGGAGCGGCAACCTCGGCGCGACCAATACATTTCGGACGCTCGGCGCAAAAGCCGGCATCGCCGTAACCGTGATGGATATCCTAAAAGGCACTGCAGCTACCATGATCCCTCTTTTCATCGCTACCGACATCCACCCGCTCGTCTTCGGCGTGCTTGCGGTCATTGGCCATATGTTTCCGGTTTTTGCGAAATTCAAGGGCGGCAAAGCGGTGGCAACTTCCGGCGGCATCCTGCTCGGCTATCAATGGCCGTTGTTCCTGGTCGCAGTTGCAGTTTTGCTGATCGCGCTGAAAATCACGAAGATGGTATCGCTTTCTTCTATTATTTTAGCAGTAGTTGCGGTTATTTATACAGTCATTTACACTTTTTATTCACAAGATTATCCATTTTTGATTGTTATTTTGATTCTTGCCGGGTTTATCATTTACCGGCACCGGGCGAACATTGCCCGGATCAAAGCCGGCACAGAACCGAAAATCAAGTGGTGAACAGCCGCTGAAAGGGCGTGTGACGATGAAAATCAACATCAGCAACGACGCATTCGAATGGTTTCAGAACGAAATGGAAGTAGAACCGGGAGATACGGTCCGCTTCTTTGTCCGCTACGGCGGCTCGAGCAAGCTGCAGCCCGGCTTTTCACTGGGTGTCACCAAGGATGTCCCGGCAGAAGCCGCTGCAAAAGTGGAACAAGGCGACGTGACGTATTACATCGAAGCGACCGATGCTTGGTATTTTGACGGTCACGATCTTTTTGTCAACGTCAATGACGATCTCAAAGAATTGAATTACGATTACAAAAAGGAAGAAGCGTGAATTCACGCTTCTTCCTTTTTGAATCGGTGCAATTGATGGAGCATGTCTTCCGCTTCCATGATGCGCAGCTGGTGCTCGCCGAACAAGTCGAAATGCGGGTAGTTGTTGCGCAGGTCCATCCATTCCGGCTTCAACCCGTACTGCCTCCCCCAACTCTCCAGCTTTTCGAGATCGCTGCAGCCGACCTTCGTGACGGTTGAACAGCCCGGAAACCGGACGTCGACCCAGTAATGCGTCAAAAAAGCGATTTCCCCTTCGGCGACTTGCTGCTTCCAGATCAAGAGCTCTTCCCGCTTAATTCCGAACGCCATCGGGTGCCTGCTTTTTGATTTCTTCGTATTTTTCATGCCATTCCGGATAGATTTTCTTCAAGGAAACCGGACGGAATGACTCTTTTTTCACGACCACATGCTCGGACGTTGCCGTCGCTGCGAGCGTGCCGTCTTCATGGAGGATTTCATAGCCATAGGTCGTACGCAGGCGGCCATGCTCTTCCACCCATGTGCGGACGATCGCTTTTTGGCCGTACCGGAGCGCTGCCTTGTATTGGATGGAAATATCGGTCACTGGCGACAAGTAGCCTTGGCTTTCCATTGCCGCATAGGTGAAGCCGACGTCTTCAATCAGTTTCGTCCGGCCGATCTCCAGCCAGATGATATAGTTTGCGTGGTACACCACGCCCATTTGATCGGTTTCCGCGTAGCGGATTTCGATTTCTTTTTCGCTTATGTGCATTTCCTCTTTCACCTCTAGGTAAGTATACCGAATTTCTTCCGGGAAATAAAAAATAAGGCCGCCCGGGGCGGCCTTATCTTATCAGCGTCAGCTTACGCTTCCACTAATTTTCTTCTCAATACCATTTGCAGGATGCCGCCGTGACGGTAGTAGTCGACTTCAACTTCAGAGTCGAAACGAACTAGCGCTTCGAATTCCGTTACAGTGCCGTCTTCTGCAGTCGCAGTGACTTTCATGATGTCGCGCGGTTTCACGTCATCAGTCAAGTTGACAGAAATGGTTTCGCGGCCTGTCAAACCAAGTGAATCCGCGTTTTGTCCGTTCAGGAACTGAAGCGGCAGAACGCCCATCATTACAAGGTTCGAACGGTGGATCCGCTCATAGCTTTCCGCGATGACTGTTTTGATGCCCAATAGGAATGTCCCTTTGGCAGCCCAGTCACGCGAAGAGCCCATGCCGTAATCTTTTCCAGCAAGTACAACCAGGCCAGTGCCTAGGTCTTGGTACTTCATCGCTGCATCATAGATCGGCATCGTTTCGCCTGTCGGCCAGAATGTTGTATAGCCGCCAGTTGTTCCAGGAGCCACTTGGTTGCGGATCCGGATGTTCGCGAATGTTCCGCGCATCATGACTTCGTGGTTTCCGCGGCGTGATCCGTAAGAGTTGAAATTACGCGGTTCTACGCCGTTTTCACGCAAGTACTTGCCTGCAGGAGTATCTTTGCCGATCGCTCCAGCTGGTGAAATATGGTCTGTCGTGATGGAATCTGCGAATTTCGCAACAACGCGCAAGCCGGCAAGTGTCTGGATCGGCTGCGGTTCTCTTGAAAGTCCTTGGAAGAACGGTGGGTTCTGGATATACGTCGAATTCTCATCGAAGTTATAAAGCGAATCGTCGTTCGTTTCAATCGCATTCCATGTTTCGTTTTCATCGAATACGCGAGCATATTCTTTGCGGAACAATTCAGGCGTAACTGTGCTCTTGACAACTTCATTCACTTCTTCAGTTGTCGGCCAGATATCGCTCAAGAAGACATTGTTTCCATCTTTGTCTTGTCCGATCGGGTCGTTCTGAAGATCGATGTCCACTGTTCCAGCAAGTGCATAAGCAACAACCAATGGCGGTGAAGCCAAATAGTTCGCTTTAACTAGCGGGTGGATGCGGCCTTCAAAGTTACGGTTACCGGAAAGCACAGAAGTCACCAATAGATCGTTGTCCAAAATCGCATCTTCGATTTCAGGAAGCATTGGGCCTGAGTTACCGATACATGTTGTACAGCCGTAGCCGACCAAGTTGAAGCGGATTTGCTCAAGGTAATCCAAGAGTCCAGCCTGCTTCAGGTAGCCTGTAACAACTTTCGACCCTGGAGCCAATGAAGTTTTTACGTAAGCTGGCGGCATTAAGCCTTTTTCAACTGCTTTTTTCGCAACAAGTCCAGCACCGAGCATAACGTACGGGTTGGAAGTGTTTGTACAAGAAGTGATCGCCGCAATGCCGATCGCGCCTGTCTTCATGACAGCAGTAGAGCCATCTTTGAAGTTTACAGTTGCTGTTTTGTTGATTTCCTGGTCGCTAAGCGCAAAACCATGAGGTCCTTCTGGAGCAGTGACCGCTTTGTTGAATTCTGTTTTCATTTGAGAAAGCGGAATCAAATCCTGCGGGCGTTTCGGTCCGGAAAGGTTCGGTTCGATCGCTGAAAGGTCCACTTCGATCGTATCCGTGTAAACCGGATCTTTGTCTGCATCGAAGAACATGTCGTTCGCCTGCAAATAAGCTTTTACGACAGCGATATGCTCTTCTTCGCGGCCCGTCAAGCGGAGGTAATCCAACGCTTCTTCGTCAACCGGGAAGAAACCGCAAGTTGCGCCGTATTCTGGTGCCATGTTGGCAATTGTTGACCGGTCAGCAAGCGGCAATGTCGTAACACCCGCGCCGTAGAATTCAACGAATTTCCCAACTACGCCTTTTTGGCGGAGCACTTGTGTAATTTTCAGCGCCAAGTCAGTTGCTGTCGCGCCGTTTGGCAACGCATTCACCAATTTCACACCGATAACTTCCGGAATCGGGAAGAATGATGGCTGTCCAAGCATACCGGCTTCCGCCTCGATGCCGCCGACGCCCCATCCGAGTACGCCAAGTCCGTTGATCATCGTCGTATGGGAATCAGTTCCGACTAATGTATCCGGATACGCTTCGAACGTGCCGTCTTCATTTGCGATGGCATGGACGACGTTCGCCAAGTACTCAAGGTTTACTTGGTGGACGATGCCTGTTTCCGGTGGAACCGCACGGTAGTTGTCGTACGCTTTTTGAGCCCAGCTAAGGAACTGGTAGCGCTCCGCGTTGCGTTCGAACTCCAATTTCGTGTTGATCTTCAATGCTTCGTTCGTGCCGTAGCTGTCTACTTGTACAGAGTGGTCGACAACGAGGTCAACTGGAACATCCGGGTTGATCTTGTTCGGGTCTCCACCCATTTCTGCCATAGCAGAACGGAGTGCAGCCAAATCGACGACAACCGGTACGCCTGTGAAATCCTGAAGGATTACGCGTGAAGGCTTGAATGGCACTTCGGCTTCTTTGTTGGCGTTCTTGCCCCATTTTGCTAATTCTTCAACATGCTCGTCTTTGATGACGTATCCGTCGTGCTGGCGCAACACGGATTCCAATAGCACTTTAATTGAGTAAGGAAGTCGTGATACTTTCGCGATTCCTGCTTCTTCCAGAGCGGCTAAACGATAATAGTTATACGTTTTGCCATTCAGCTCAAAAGAAGTACGGCTATTATGCAAACTGCTTTTTGCCATGATCATGTTCCTCCTTTAAATCTTCTGAAAAGGCTAGTTATAGCGTCTTTTCTCCTCTACCATCATAACGAAAATAAAAGCATAAGTAAATTACATTAAAATTATAGAATGTGATAAGTTTTTTGAATTACTCTTTTGGAAATCATTTGAGTTTTCCGATGGTTTTTTCCAATTGCTTCAAATGGCGCTTTTCATGGAGACCGATAAACGGAAACCATTGGATCAGCGGCACTTTTCCAAAGACCGGATGCGGCATAGATTTACTTTCAAGTACGTCTTCCGTGGTAGCATCATAGACACTGTCCAAAAACATACGGGACTCGGCAAGCCGCGCTTTCATCTCTTCGAGCGTAAAAAATTCACCGGTTGGAACAAGAGGTGCCGGGGCATCCACTTTTACCATGCGGCTGACAGTCAATTGAATGGGTTTCTTGGATGCTTTTTCACTTTCCTCCCGCGCAATTTGTTTCGAGAGATTTTTGGCGATATACGCCTCCATCAAGTGCAAATGCTCGAGCACTTCCATCGGAGACCATTCATCAGCCGCCGGCTTCCGGTTCAGCAAATCATCCGGGAGACCTTCTGCGGCAGCGAGGACTTGCTCCCTCACCTTTTCATTAGCTTCTTTATACATTATCCACCTCTTCCTTCTATATAAGACCCTTCATATAAGGCATACCCTATTATTCTAACAATAGTACGTATTTCCTTCTTCTTTTCTTCATTTTATCGAGGTTTTAGCGGCTTGGTGGCTGTTTTTGGTTTTTTAGTTGCAGTTCCCTTATGTAGAATTGTATTTATTTATCAAAAGCCGACGCTTTTCTGGATAAAGCCCGTCTTTACTGGGTTTCTGAAGGGAAAGTACGTTCCCTTTCGGCCCGTAACTGGTATAATTAAGATAATTCAAAAAAGAAAGGGTGCTGCACTATGCCATACGGCTACGAGAAATACCGGTTGAAGAACGGCATCAGCCCGAACACGGTCGTCCATGAAGTCCAATTGATCCGTTCGCTATTCGCCTTTCTTCGGAAAACCTATAAAAAAACGGTCGAACCCCATGAGATCCGCCCGTCTGATATACAGAAGTTTTTGCAGGAACAGCACGAAACCGGCATTAAGGACAGCACATTGAACCGAAAGTTGATCTACATACGCCAGTGGTTCGATTATATGTGGCAAATCGGCCGGATCCCGGTCGACTTCATGCCGAAATTCAAGCTCAATCAGAAACTGGATTTGACGCCTGCCGACATCGAAATCGATTACCAGGTGCTGTTGGAGAAAAAAGACAGCCTCCTGGCTTCGGATAAGCTGACACTGAACGCCAAAATCCTGTTCATTTTTTATATGCGGGGCCTGCGGCTTCGGGATATGGCGACTATTGAAGTGGATGATTTCGAGAACCGCGGCGACAAACTCACGCTGTTATTGGAGAAAAAGGATGGCTATGCGTGCCAGCTCGAATTTTCCGGCTCGGAAATTCCGGTCCTCCAGGAAGGGATTGAACGTGCCGTTTTCCGGAACACCCCTTACCTTCTGTCTTCCAAAGTGAAAGACGGCTATTCCATGTTCAAGATGGGATCGCTGTCTGATTATACGGACGCCTTGTCGGAATTTCTCGGCGTGCCGGTGCGCTCTGGCGATATCCGGTTCGCCTACGTCTATCATTTGTATTCCGTTGAACACAAGAATTTGGAAGAGATTCAGGAAACGCTCGGCGTCTCGCTCGATTCAGCTTCCCGCATGCTGAAGGAAGCCCTCACCCGCTTGAAGCGAGGATAAAAGCAGAAAGGCCGGCTTCCAAGTTAGGAAGCCGGCCTTTTAAATTTCTAGAAAAAGAACTCGAAGTCGATGACGAAATTCAGGAGAACCAACGTATGGATGACAACAAACCACATGCCTTGCCGGTTGAGTTTTTCTACGTTTTCATATTGCATATTGACCATCCCCTTATCTCTTTTTGAAATTATACTGAAAATTCCGAACAAAGGCAAGCATTTTTAATTTCCATCTTCCAGCAGGATTCAGGTAAACTGATAATAGAAGATTTCGCTAAAACTACGAGGAGGAAATGGAATGAAGAAAGCTTTATTGGTTGTGGATTACACGGTGGATTTTGTGGCAGACGACGGGGCTTTGACATGCGGCGAACCTGGCCAGGCCATTGAGGAGCGGATATGCGAACTGGTTGAGCAATTCCTTCAAGACGGCGAGCTGGTGGTGTTCCCTGTCGATCTGCACGAGCAGGACGACGCGTATCATCCGGAAGCAAAACTTTTCCCGCCGCACAACATCCGGGGAACAGCCGGCCGCAATTTGTATGGCCGTTTAGCAGACGTTTATGAAGCGAACAAAGAGCGCATCGTCTGGATGGATAAAACCCGATACAGTTCATTTGCCGGAACAGCTCTGGAACTGATGCTTACTGAGCGCGGCATCACGGACCTGCACCTTACAGGTGTGTGTACGGACATCTGCGTACTGCATACGGCAGTCGATGCGTATAATAAAGGATTCGATATCACGGTCTATAAAGACGCCGTTGCCAGCTTCGATCCGCAAGGCCACGAATGGGCGCTCCGGCACTTCTCCGGCAGCCTTGGGGCTAAGGTCAAATAATTTTTCCTCCTTTATGTTTCAAATGTCATGAATAAGGTTATATCTTAAGTGTAGCAATTATTCATAACTAAGAAGGAGATGGAAAACATGAGCATTATTCTATTCTTAATCATGGGTGGTATCATCGGTTGGCTAGCTGGTATGATCCTAGGCAAAGACATTCCTGGAGGCATTATCGGGAACATTATCGCAGGTATCGTTGGAGCTTGGCTCGGCAGCTTGCTGCTAGGAAACTGGGGACCTGAAATCTGGGGCGTATACATCATCCCTGCATTGATTGGTGCTTTGGTTCTAGTATTCGTCTTAAGCCTAATTCTTGGTTCAATGAGAAAAGGCCGCAGAAGAGCATAATTGAAATGCAAAAAGAGGACCCTCGGGTCCTCTTTTTTATTGTGCTGCGTATTCTTTTTCATAGAGATGGTAATAATGGAGTACGTCCTCGACGTACTGGTTGCTATGGTTGTACTGGAAGATTGCACGTTCCAGCTCCCCTTTGGCCGCTCCGTTTTTCGAAAGGTAATTGGCGGCGCTATACACGGCATCCGGCAGGCTGTAAGGATCAGCAATGCCGTCTTGGTCGCCGTCAACCCCGTAGCCACCGTATTGGGCGATGACCGCCGGGTCTGTTTTTTCTTGGTCTGGGATATCCCCTTCCCCCAATCCTGAGCAGGAAGGATGGCTCCATCCGACGAACGTGCACGGCATGAATTGCATATGGCCCTCTGCACCAACAGGCGACAAGAGCGGATCCATTGACGAAAATTTCGTTTCTATACGGTGATGCGCAGCGAGCAGCGTCCAAGGAACACCATATTCATCGGCCGCTTCCTGATAAAGCGGGATGTTTTCCTCAGGCAACTCCACTTCAAACAGATTTCTGGGTGTATCTTTAATCGAATTTATGACAGTTGCCGGATTGAATAAATAAAACACGAGGATCAACATCGTGGTCAGAACGACAGCTGCAGGAAACAAGACGATCAGAAACCACATCTTCAAGCGGTTTCCGCGTTTCGTTTTTTTCTTGGTTTTCATAGTTCCACACCTATTTTGGGATTTCTTTCAGTGTACCATAGTTTGGTTTATATATTCTTTCAAGAATAATTTTTGAAAAAGGAATAAATTAGGCGCTGCTTTTCTTTCTTCCTTTTCTATTGCATGAGAAGTATACTTGATTCGGAGGTGAATTTTATGTGGGAAGATTTCAAAAAATTTGCATTAAAGGGGAATGTATTGGATTTGGCCATTGCCGTGGTCATCGGGACAGCGTTCGGTAAGATTGTCACTTCGCTTGTCGAAGACATCATCATGCCGGCTGTTGGCATTCTCCTTGGGGGATTCAGCGTAGCCGACTGGACTTATACATTCAATGGAGCTGATTTGCGCTACGGGGCATTTGCACAGTCAATCATCGACTTTCTGATCATCGCATTCTCCATCTTTCTGGTCATCCGTCTGTTCACCAAATTCAAACGAAAAGACGATGTGCCGGCCGAAGCTGAACCGGAAGTGCTCGACAAAAAAGAAGAGCTGCTTACGGAAATCCGCGACCTGCTTTCAAAAGAGAAGCTCTAAAGTTTTAAAAGCCCAACCCAGTTTAAAAAACATCCCCATGGAGAACTTGTACAAGTTCTCCATGGGGATGTTTTTAATTTGCTGGATAGGTCCGTTCATGCTAGAAGTAGCCTAAGATAATAGCGAAACGAAAAACCATCAACAATAAACGCAGTTCTTTAGGCATAACGTAAGTATAAAATTGAAAACATAATTAGCAACGCTATATGCGATATGTAACTTACGGAGCTCTGAACCGTCTGACTCCATATGGAGGTGAATTCAGATGAAAAAACTTTTGATCCAGCCTATCATTTTTGGTTCTTTACTATTTGCTGCTTGCATCGGTGAGGAAAAGCAGGCCGACTCTATAGGAACTGAAATTGCGGAAGCAGCGGAAACCGACATATACGGCAAAGTAAAAGCTACTCCCGTCTTTGAAGTAATAGATAAGGAACACTTCGAATCGTTCCAAAAAGCGCTTGATGGTGCTGTTAAAATTGAAGGCACTGTAAACATGTCTACTCCCCACGCGAAAATCTTGCACAGCAGTGACAGCTATTTTCTTTGGTTCAATGAGAACAACACGGCGACGCTGATGGATGCCACTGATACGCATACGATCTATACAGTTTTTGCTGTGAGCAAAATTAAAGAAATGATAGGGGCCGGCAATGATTCTGATTAAGCCGGAAAATCTTTATTGCTAAGCATAATACATTGCAGGTTTTGATTAATACTGATTACCTTCAACGGAGGGATTTGTAAAATAATTTCTTACATAATCAAAAAAACGGATCCGTTGTCACATTTTAAAACTATATAAGCAGGCCGCTCTTTCTAAAAAGCGCCGTCCACAACCCCGAGACGCCGAAAACTGTTTCCAATTCTCCGGCACTCTTCATTTTCCGGATTTCAATTCTTTCTAATTCATCAAATATGGCGCTAAGCTTTTCTTCGGTAAATCCTAATCCTCCATGGAGGCTTCTTTGTCTGTAAACTTCCCAATCCGAGATATCCGAACCGCCTAATTCTCCCCCTTCGACAAAACAAGTGATGGCAAAATGGCCGCCTGGCTTCAACGCTTTCATGACAAGATCAAGGTAATTGCTTCTCCGATGAGGGGCGATATGGTGAAAGCAGCCGGAGTCATAGACAATATCATATGTACCTTCGTCGATCCTAAGTTCGAAGATGTTGCTGTGGATAAAGTTCACTTCAACCCCTTGATCGTTTGCTCTTTCTTTTGCCCACCTGATCGACTCATCCGACAGGTCTACTGCATCCACCGCGCAACCCTTTTCCGCGAGATAAATGGCATTTCTCCCTGGTCCGCTCCCTAATTCCAATACTTTTCCAGGCTGCAGCAAACCCTCTTTGAAATAACCTGCGAGATTCTCGTCCGGTTTATTGGCAAAGAACGGAACGCCTTTTCCTCGGTCGGAATAGAATTCATTCCAGAACCCGGCCGGATCACGCAATAATGAGTCCAACATGTTCAAAATGTCTTCTTGGCTCCTGATTTCCTCTTTCATTTAATCCCCTTCTCCCCTTGGTCGTCTTCCTACTCAATGATACTAATAATTCCATTCCCATTAGTTACTGGAAGGTTACATTTGCATTAATTCACTCGTATCCACCTGTAGCTGCTCCATCGATTTCGAGGCGTTTAATGCCTCTGACAGCCTTTAAACCGTCCCTTTTAGCCTTTTGAGACTCTACACCTTACCTCCCTTTCCCAGTGCTTGAATATTTTCTGTAGCCGTCTCACAATGTCGGCTTTTTTTACAAATCCATAAATGTTACTTTTGTTACGACAGCATTACATAGGCACGTTGAGAGGATTTTGAGCTAAGGGTTTAAAATAGACAAAGGCCGCTCCCCTCTAAACCAAAATTGGCTTAGGAGAAGCGGCAGCTATCAGTTATTGAATTGTAGGTGGTCAATCTTGTCGTTTATTTTGATTCCACTAGAAAAAAATCAAGCTGAAACCTATATCAACCATGCATACAAATCTCTAACCGCTCGATTAGAGGTCAGTGCCAGTCAATCAGCATCAGCCAAATCCCCTTCGTTATTAACATAAAGATCAAAATGGATTTCCGCTTCGATGGCGCTGGCAAAATCGATGATGTTTTTCTCAAGCACCATAACCGGGGTTCCGATATTTTCGACATCGATTACAATGATAAAAAGATACGTCAATCCGAATTCCTTTTTCAGTTGGATCAAACATGTTTCTTTACCTGCTAAAGAGTTGAGCAGCGGCGTAAGCTGATCGTTGATATCATCAGATTCTTGAAAACCTGTACTTAATGTCCAATCCGTTTCCATTCTCTTTCTGGTCTTGGAGGAAGCGGGTCCGCTTTTTCCGATGAGGTCGCCTTTGACAAAGGTTTCTGTAGGTTCAAGCCCAAGTTCTTCCGTAATCCGTTCAAGCGGAAACGCATCGCCAACTATGCTAAAGCAGGCCATCACTTTTGTGCCACCCATTCAAATTCCTCCCTTTTATATAGCCCGAAGCTTAATTGAACTGCACTTTTAGTTTGTTGAATAAAACCAGTGTAATCTTCTATTCTTTCAATATACTTAGCAATCCAAAAGAACGCTAGCTAATTTTGTATGCTAGGTACTCGTTAACGAGTTTTAGAGAACTAAAAAAGAGAAGATGCTTCCTAAGAAGCTCTCCTATTTCGATATGCATTAAAAATATAGGCAGCTTTCTGGATAGCTTATTCCTACATATAATAAATTCCTCGTTTTATTTTATTCCTTTTAATTTTGCTCAAGCAATCAAATCATAACCTTTTTAATTTATTGGTAAACATAAAAAACACCTTGCACAGTGCAAGGTGTCTGCTGGAATTATGCCTTTACTCCGCTGCTTGCTTCGGAATCCGTCAAGTTTTCTGCAGCATCCATCCGGTAACTGATGAAGGCCAGTCCAGAGGCGATCAACGCGCTGATGCCGCCAACCCATGAGAGATGTTCGTATCCTCCATGGGCAACCACATAGCCTCCAAGCGTTGCACCCAGCGCAATGCCGATATTGACTGCAACCGGCGTTAAGGAAGAAGCGAAATCCTTGGCAGCCGGGAAGTACACAGTCGCCAAGTTCATCAAATACAATTGAATTGTCGCGTTCATGGCATAGATCATCACAGCCATCAACATCAGGCTGGCCAGTCCCGCCAAAGTGGATTCCATTGTGAAATACAGCGACCCTAAAATTACAGCCTGGACAATAAATACATAGCGCAGCTTGCTGACACCGTTGCGGCTGGCGATTTTTCCTGCCAAGACATTGCTCAGGATGGAGAACGCGCCGTAGGCTAGCAGTATGGCACTCACGTAGCTAGTCGGGATTCCGAGCCCGTCCTCTAATATCGGGGTGATGTACGTATAAACCGTATAAGTTCCGGCAATCGAAAATGTCGGGATAAAGAACGCCAGAATCATCCGTGGATTTGCCAGCAATTGGAGCTGTTCCTTGGCCGACGCTTTTTGCACCTTCAATTTTCTCGGCAGGATAAAGATGCTCATCACTAAACTGATTATCCCTAATAACGTGGTGAACCAGAATGTCAGCTGCCAGTTGCCGAGCTGCCCGATGAGTGTCCCTATAGGAACACCTATGACATTTGAAATCGTGAAGCCGGCGAAAATCAACGCAATAATCGGCCCCTTCTTGCTTTCCGGCATAATGTCGCTGGCAATGCTCATCGACAACGCAACCAACACGCCGCTGACCACCGCTGTAATGACTCTAGAAAAGATCAACAGCTCATAAGAGCCGGATAAGGCACTGATGATATTGCCGACGATGAATATGGATATCAACGCCAGCATCAAAGGGTATTTGGGGAACCGGCTGACATACGCCGTCAATGCCGGCGTCCCGATGGCATAAGCGATGGCAAAGCCGGATACCAGTGTGCCTGCAACAGCAAGACTGATGTTCAAATCGGCCGAAACTTCGGTCAACAGGCCGACGATCACGAATTCACTCGTCCCCATTACAAATGTCAAAAGCGTCAGTGTAAAAGCCAATACTTTCTGTTTGTTGGTTAATGCATCTTTTTCGAAAACTTTATCCATGAAAAAATTCACTCCTAATTTGAATTGCCTTGTACATACGAATGAATTCTTCCATCCCTATCTCAAGCTAGCATTTTGAATATAGATATATCTAAAAATATCGATATGAGAAATTAAAAAAAGGCAGAGGACTGCCTCAAATTTCTTCATTGATAAACTGCGCGATTTTTGCCAATGTCTCTTCATTCCGCCTGTAATACGTCCATTGCCCGTACCGCACCGCTTCGAGCAAGCCTGCTTTTTGCATGAGCGACAAGTAATGGGAAACGGTGGACTGGGAAAGGTTCACCTTTTCTTGAATATCCCCGACACATACGCCGCCTTCAATGCTTACCTCCTTGGGCAAATGCGCTTGCTGCGCTGGGAAATTCTTCTCTGGTTCTCTGAGCCATTTCAAAATATTCAAGCGGGTTTCATTTGACAATGCTTTGAAAACATCTAATACATTTATATTTTCCATGGCCCTATCTTATATCGATTTAATTCGATATGTCAATGCATGTGCTTTATGGGCTCCTTTGAAATTCATATGGACTATATTTCCTTAGCCTCTTTCCATAATAAGAAAGGAGATTCTTCTAATGAAATATAACAGCTAACGGTCAGCCTTGAAACTGTATGCGAAATCAATACCATTTAGATCAATCAGGTGTTCACTACCGAAGACGGCAATAGCTTCTCCGTCTGTTGCATGCTGGACACTACGACTTTAGAAATCTTCAATTCATATTTTCATTAACGAAAAATATTTAGACTCTCCAGTGCCCCCAAGAGACTTCCTTACTTGAGAACATTTTTATGAGAACTTTTAAGTCAAGATAAAATTGCACTTGGAAGCCGAAAACCTACACTCATATCCACTCTTTTCCGTGTTCACGTATAAATTTCATCTCATTCTGATAATGTTCAGTATGCCCTTCACTGATCATTTTCTGAAAAGCCAGGTCCCCTTCATCGGCTTTTCTTGCTATCGTTTTGCATAACCCTTCCAATCGAAGCAACACCATTTCTATAATTTGTTCATCTATTTCCATTCCATAAGAATCAAAAAACAGTTTTACCCGTTGTTTTATTCGGTCTGCATCTTTTGAAGAATTGTAATAAACTTCTTCCTCCACTGATTCCGGAAGATTGAATCTGCTCAAAGGGACACAGGTGTATAATGTATAGGCGATATCCCAGAGCCGCGGACCGGGCGCGGTATGATCAAAATCAATAATTCCCGTTGGCATTTCCCCTTCAAAAATAATGTTATAGATTGCAAAATCATTATGGCAAAGTACCTCCAAGGGTTGAGGCGTATTATCGAGCGGCTTCCAACTTTCGTCGAATGAAAAATCACTTGCCGCGTCATGATAAAGGCGGAGCATTTTCGCTATACCTTTTAAAGCCCCATTTGACCACATGTGTTTTTTAATCGGGTAATTACCAGCATCGCCTTCGATGAAAGATAGCACCTCCCTTCCATTTTCATCAATCCCTAAAAACCTAGGAGCATACCGAAAATTCTTATCCTCCAGATGTTTCAGCAGCCTGTGGATTTGGGGACTCTCGGGTTTTACTTCCCGACGGACTGTATCTCCTATACGGTATACATCAGAAACGTTGCCCCCCGTTAGCTTCTCTTTGTTTGTATGTTCCGCCAACCTAAATTCACCTCTACAATCTGAACTCTTACATAGTATGCGACCATAACTATCGTTCTAACAATGATAACCTTTATTAAAACTCCCATCTGATTTCTTCAAGGAAATCCTCAAGCGGAGGAAGTCTCTTCTTCGATTGCCGGTACGGCAAAAGGATTTCTTCCCGGAATTGCCTGAATAGAGAAGAATCCATTTCCGGAAACTTTTGTTCCAACCTGATTTTGCTCCGCTCATCAATAGCATCAATCGAATGGATAATATAGGCCGTCATTATAGGAAACTCTAGCTGAATGGAATGAAACTCTGCATAAAAAGCTTGAACAAAGTTATTCAGTTCAAAGCAGGGGTAATACGGGTCGAACTCGCCGTCAAACTTCCGTTCGTGCTGCGGCGTGAACGGGTGCGCACTTCCAGTCTCCCAAGTGCCGGCCATAATTGCGAAGGCGGCTACTGCTGCCCGCCGAATGTTTTCGTCAGGATCACTAAAATGGCATTCATAGTGATCAAACTCGAATGACCAGCCCCCATGGAAGTATGTGGGTGTGAAAACTTCCAGCACCGCTGCCACTTTTTCAACTAGAGACTTCTCATCGACTGTGCTTTGTCTATGTCTGTTATTTGCTAATGCCTCTCCAATTAGAGTTTGATCAAAGTCCAGATTGCTTCCAAGATAATTAATGGCTTTATGATTTAGCCAGATTTCCAGATTCACCGTGGAATCGAGAAGAGCATCTTTCAGCCAGCGCATAGCTTCTCCTGGTTTCCCCATATCGTATAAAGTAAATGAATAGAACACTTTAAGAAGGCCAGCATCCCAATACTTCCGCATGCCTGTCATTAAAACTTCCTCGGATTCTGTCAGTCGGCCATTAAGCCGGTGCAACAATCCGAGTTGAGCATAGGCATTAATGGCTTTTGAATCGGGCAAGCCGAGACCGATGGCTTTCTCGTAAAAGCGGATGGCTTCCTTTTCTTCTGCCAAAATGTCGTAGCTCCAGGCACATTCATAATTCAGCACCGCTTGGTCCGGATGTTCATCAACAAGCTCTGCGAGAAGCCGGTTTGACTCACGTAATTCACCGGTGCGCCGAAGCTCCAAAGCGGTTTCAAGTGTTTCTTTCATTATACTCCCTCCTTTTGCGTGCAACTCAAAATCTCCTGTATTTCCCACACTTTAGCTTGTACCTGATCTTTTGCCTATATTAACATGAATATCCATTTCCGAATTCCCAGTTCAGATACAAAAGGATTTCATGGGAAATTGTTAATGAATTGCTAAAACCGGCCGTAAATATATGCTGTGGCCGGTTTTAGATTGCTCAATTCTGATATTAAATTTTAAAGGAACATAACCCAAGTTATAAAACAGTAGTCCACTTCTTAAAATTCATACATCCCGTTTTGCAAAACTGTAGATAGCCAAAATCACTGCCGCTACACCGTAGAGCACCGCATACCAAACCATCACATTTCCAGGTGTGGAGACACTTGTGAACATGCCGCCTTGCGCAAAAGAGAGGGGATCATCTGACGTATCAAATAATAGCACCGTCATTTTCCGGTACATGGAGTCGATGGGGAAAACAAGGCTCATGACGATCCCGATATTAACGAGGCTCGCTTTTTCGACTAACGCGCCGAATTGTTCGATAAAGCCTCCGATAAACGCCGCCCCGTATAAGATAATGGCCACAATTCCTGCATTCAATGTGGTCATCCGGGTGCTCAGCAAGATGCCGAATGCGACCAAGACAAATGGCTGGATGGCAAACACACTGACCGCCCCAATCAGCTGCAGGGGCTGGATGTCCAGATCCATCCAATCGGCTCCGATGCCTTGGTGGAGCAGGACAATGCTGAAAAACAAACCGGCTGCATAGGCAATCATGAGAAAAGCCAATCCGAAAAACTTGCCCAGCACAAATTGGGTCCTAGAAATCGGCCGCATCAGCCATGTATCGATTTGATGGCTGGCTACTTCTCCTGAAATCGCACTGACGCTGGACATAATCGCAAGCAAAGCCGTGATAAAAGACGAAAAATAAAGGCCGACTCCCAAAAGCTGTGATGCAACAAACTGCTGCATCATAAAGGCTTGTGTGCCTTGGCCGATATCCTCTAATTCTTCTGCGCCTTCCCTTCCGGCGAAGTAGATCGCCGTAGCATATAGCGCCAGAAAAATGAGCGTCATTATGATTGTAATCAGGAAAATACGCTTTGAAATGACTTCCTTGACGGTCAGTTTACTGATTGTCCACATAAGCGCTCTCCTTTTTCTGGTTCACCCAATGCATAAAAACATCCTCGAGATGCGGAGTGACCGGTTTGACTTCATGGACGCCGATTTGTTTGGAAGAAAGGAAATGGACAATTCTCGGAATATCCTTTTCGTCCTCGAGCTGAACCAGCCACCGTGTCCGCACGCCTTCCAGTTTGATTTTTTGATACTGGATGACATATGGAGGAAACGGCGCAGCATTCGAACCCTCTAGCACAATCTCCACCTGTGGATCCGCCCTCATCAAATCACGCCATGGGCCTTGGACCATTATCTCTCCTTGATGGACGATGGACACTTCGTCGCAAAGAGACTCCACTTCATGCAATAAATGACTGTTCAAAAAAATGGTTTTCCCCTGATCCCGCAGATAGGCCATGAGATCCCGGACATCTTTGCGGCCAATCGGGTCCAACGCGGAAGTGGGTTCATCCAGGAAAATCACTTTCGGGTCATTCAAAATTGCACAAGCAAGGCCGATCCGCTGCGCCATCCCTTTGGAAAACCCGCTGATCCGGCCCCTTTCTCTTCCTGTCATGCCGACAAGCTCGATCACTTCATCGATCCGTTTGGTTCGTTGCCGGACCGGGATTCTGCATAATTCGGCATGGCTTTCGAGCAGCTGCCTGCCGGTCAGCCAATCCGGATAGCGGAACAGCTCCGGAAGATAGCCGACCTGTTCCCGGGACTTCACTGTTCCGATCGGCTCACCGAGGATAAAGCCTTCTCCGCTTGTCGGCTGCAGTAGGCCGAGAAGCGTCCGGACAAATGTGCTTTTTCCAGAGCCATTCGGCCCTAAGAAGCCATAAACAATGCCTTCTCCGATAGACAACGTCACATCTGAAATGCCGCCCTTTCCATCGTACGTTTTCGTCAGCGAACGGGTCTGGATAACGTCCATCCTCTTCCTCCTCCATAGGGATTAAGAAAAGTTCAGAGTGCAAATGGACCACTCTGAACTTTTTGTATTTATGGGTTGAATCGAATATATTACTTGAAATACCGCTTCAGCCGCTTTGAGCATGGCTATCGCTGGATAAGCTCCTGAATATTAGTCTAATTTATTTATCCCATTTATTGAACGCGTTCTCCTAGATCAAGCAGCGCGTCTGTAGCCATTTTGCCTTCAGCGAAAATCGTGTGGATTTCGCCGTTTTCCTGCCAGACAAGATAGGAATGTTCGTTGCTTTCCACTGCAAAGCCTTCAGCTCCGCCTACCATGACTTCAGTCATCTCGGAATCTTCTGTCGCCGCATAAGGAATCGGTAACGTCGATTCGATATTTTCAATGCCGGCAAGCTGCGTTTTCACGTTCTCAGGCAAAAACGGAAGCGACAGCAGCGTGGCTCTCAATTGCTCGATCGACACGCCGTCAGGAACGTTGATTTCCGGAGATTTCGTGTGCATATAGGCGACGTGTTGCCCGTCCATGCTGTAGTCCGTGCGGACGGCTTCAAATGTCGATACGGCAAACGGCTTTCCGTCAAGAAGGGATTCAAATTGCTGGTCAGAACCTAGCTGGTTCAGCATCTGATTCGCTTTTTCAACATCCAGCGTAAACGTCATGGTGGAGGCGGGAACTACCTCTACCCCTTCAACTCCATACGCTCCGAAATCAGGCACGCTGTATCCTGCAGCTGCTGCACTTTGGGCAGTGCCAAAGTGCGCGGCTTCTTCAGCAGCCTTTGACATGTCCATCTTACCGATCCCTTTTAGGTCCAACGAGCCGTCTCCATTTTCATTCACCCAGTCTTCGATTGCCCGCAGGTCATTCTGCGTCAATGTTACCACTTCAAATTCGTTGACGCGGAATAAAGAAAGGAATTGTTCCGCTTCTCCTCGGACTTGCGGGAAGGCAAGTGTACTGATCAAAGCGGCTGCTGCTGCAGCAGACAAAAGGAGCCGTTTGGTTTTCGTCTTCAATATTCTCCACCCCTTCGTTGTTCTCAGTTCTTCATCCCTTGATGGGATTCTTGTTCCACTCATTTGCAGCTTTTTGCTGAATTGCACCCATGCCGCTTCTGTGTCAACAGATGCATCCTTCGCTTCTAAAACGCCTTCACAGAAAGACTGCAGGTTTTTCAATTCTTCAATGCTTTCCCGGCAGGATGGGCAGCTCTCCAGATGCTTCATGATCCCTTTTTTCTGTTCACGGCTGACCTCCCCGTCCAAATATGCTTGCAGCGTCCCTTTATCCTGGCAGGTCATTGGTCCTCGCCCCTTCCTTCCATATATGATTGCTTGAACCGTTGTTTCGCCCGGGCTAATAGCGTGCCGACGGATCCTATTTCGATCCCGATTTGGCGGCCGATTTCTTCATAGCTATATCCTGAAAACTTCATGATGAGAAGTTCGCGGTCCCGTTCCGAAAGTTTCATCAAGCTTTTCTGGACTTCATCGATGTCTTCATGTTCCATATACTTGTCTTCGACAGAACTTGCGGCCTTGTTGCCGAACATTTTCTGTTTGTCTTTACGGGCACAATGGCGCTTTTCGGTCCGGATGTGATTATAGGCGGTAGTGACCGCCACTTTTGTCAGCCAGGCCGGCAAATTGATTATCGCATTCCGGTCCGTCCGGAATAATTTGACGAACACTTCCTGCGCAATGTCTTCTGCGATGGATTGTTCTTTCACGATGACCAGAATTTTTCGGACGACAAGCGGATAATGTTGCTGAAATAAAAGCTGAAACGATTCTTCATTTGACGAATTGTTGTTGTTCTCAGACAACCCCGCATTCACCTCCATCGCTCCATCCTCCTTTCAAAAGCCCTTCCTAATAAAGACACCGGAATTCTTGTTTTCATGACGGATTCGCTTGTTATTTTCAATTTCCCAAAACATCTTGGTTTTGGCTTCCAATCTGCCGATTGTAATTCAATTTGAATCTACCATATAAACAGTTGAATCACACGAAGTATTTGTTATATTCAGACACCTGAATCTGATAAAAAGTTCCAATATAAAGTTTCACATGGCCAGTTTTCCAAAACTTCCTAAAAGGAGCTTGCCTTGCGTTATCTAGTGGAAATGATAAAATATCAGTATATTCTGTAAAAAAACCTTAAAGTTAATACTCAAATCAATCAGATTCATTCGCTGCCCTTTTTCGGAAACCTTTACAATAGGAGATGAGTGCAATGAACGATTTGGCCAATTCAACCCCGAGCAAAATCCGGCAGGCAATCCGCGAAGGGGTATGGGACAAACCGACATCCAGCTTGGCAAATGGCTTTCTGCAAGCGAACCTTGTCATCCTCCCAAAGGACATGGCGTTTGATTTTCTGCTATTCTGCCAGCGCAACCCGAAATCCTGTCCGCTGATTGATGTCACGGATCCCGGCTCATTCACTCCGGTGCAATCTGCGCCTTCAGCAGATCTTCGCAGCGATCTACCCCGCTACCACGTATACCGCCATGGTGAATTGACGGAGACACCGACTGATATCACCGAATTCTGGGATGACGACATGGTCGCGTTTCTGATCGGCTGCAGCTTCACGTTTGAAGAGGCCCTCGTGAAAAACGGCATTCCGATGCGCCATAACGAGGAAGGCCGCAACGTACCGATGTACAAGACCTCGATTCCGGCTGTGAAAGCCGGCCGCTTTGAAGGTCCGACGGTTGTCAGCATGCGTCCGGTAGCTGAGAAGGATGTCGTGCGTGCGGTCCAGGTGACGAGCCGCTTTCCGACGGTCCACGGTGCGCCGCTCCATATCGGACACCCCGCCGGTATCGGCATTGCCGACCTCGACCAGCCGGATTACGGCGACAGCGTAACAGTCAAAGAAGGCGAAGTTCCTGTTTTCTGGGCATGCGGCGTTACTCCGCAAGCAGTCGCAGCCCATGTCAAACCGCCGCTAATGATCACCCATGCGCCGGGCCATATGTTTGTCACCGACCTCAAGACGGAAGAAGTTGGCGTGATTTAGAAAAAGCACTGGTTCCCGATCGGGAATCAGTGCTTTTTGCAACGGATGTAAATTCAATGGGAGGGCTTTGCATGATCGATTTCCAGGAAACCGAGATCAGAGGAAGCGAGCCGATTCTCTTCATCCACGGGTTGGGGGCAAGCCGCTGGATGTGGTGGCAACAGGAAGCGGCCTTTCAGGATCATCAAGCAATCCTGGTGGACCTCCCGGGGCACGGGGAAAGTGTTTCGACCCTATGGGTTAGCTTAGCGGATACCGCCAAAGGGATTGCCCGGCACGTGATCCATGGCCGCAGGGTCCATGTCGTAGGAATCTCATTGGGCGGCCATGTCGCCTTGGAACTGGCAAAGCACTACCCTGAAAACATCCTCAGCATATGGATTACCGGCATCACTGTCAAACCCATCCCGTATCGTTTTTTGCTAAAGCTCCAGTCCCGATGGGTTCAGCGGGGGCTCCGCAATGAACGGTACCTCGAAGACTTAGCTGAAAGGCATTTCCGGTTGCCCCGGCATAAAACCGCAGATTTCATCTCGAATTATCAGCTGCTTACTCCTGAGACCTATGAAGCTATCTGGAACGAAATAATGCGGTTTCATCTGGATGCTTCTTATAAGGTGATCACAGCGCCCTGTTTTATTGTAGCAGGCGAAAAGGAATCGGCCCGCATCCGGGAATCGGTGGAAGTTGTGCCGCAGATCCTACCGAATGCTGCTGGAAAGATCATACCTGGCGCGCAGCACGATTGGCCGGTGCAGAATGCGCAGCTCTTTAATTCACTTCTGAAAGAGTGGCTGGATCAATACCGGCTAAAGAGCTGATCCACGCCGCTCCCATGCCAAGCCGTTAAGCTTTGTTTACGTAGGTCAACGTTTTCCCGCTCATGCCGAATATGACTGTTAGCAGTGGCGACAATAAACAGAAGAAAGCGAAAGGCAAGTATTCCAAAGTGGATACGCCCAATACCGAGGTGATAAAGATGCCGCAGACGCTCCATGGAACCAGCGGATTGACCACCGTTCCGGCATCTTCCATGACGCGGCTCAAATTCTTTCCGTGCAGCCCCAACTTTTCGTACTGCCCTTGAAAAGCTTGTCCTGTCAGCAGGATCGACAAGTACTGTTCCCCGATCAGGATGTTGATGCCGATCGCTGTCAAAGCAGAAGCGGCAATCAAAGAAGAGGCCTTTTTCAACAAGCTCTCGATTTTCATGAGCAGGCATTGGACGATTCCCAGCTTGAACAGCAAACCGCCCATGCTGAGAGCCAACAGCACCAAACCGATCGTAAAGAACATGCTTTCCATGCCGCCTCTTGAAAGAAGCGCATCGATTTCCGCAATGCCGGTCGATGAAACATAGCCGCCGAACAGAATGCTGAGCACTTCGGTTACGCTATAGCTTTGGTGCAATAAAGATAAGAGTATGGCAGCAATTGAACTTGCCGCAAGTGTCATTAATGCTGGCGTCTTCACAAGCGTCAAAACGATCAAGACGATCAATGGGATCATGGTGTACCAATGGATGGATCCGGTTTCGAGCATCCCTTCTTTAAAGACCGCAATATCCGAGGTATTTTCCAGCGTAATGGAAGGCGACATAAACCCGAAGAAAATCAATGTCAAAATGAATGCCGGTACGGTCGTCCAGCCCATGTTGCGGATGTGTTCAAACAAATCGACGCCCACGATCGAAGAAGCCAGATTGGTCGTGTCCGATAGCGGCGACATTTTGTCCCCGAAAAATGCGCCGGAGACAATTGCGCCTGCCGTTACTGCTAAAGAAAGATCCAGTGCGCCGGCAATGCCGATGAACGCCACTCCGACGGTCGCAACCGTTGTCAGCGAACTGCCGATGGAAATCCCGATGATTGAGGTGATGATAAAGACGATGGCGTAAAAGAATAACGGCGTGACTAGCGTAAAACCTGCGTAGATCAATGTCGGAATGGTTCCGCTCATCATCCAGCTGCTGATTAGAATGCCAATGAAGAAGAACAGGAAAACCGCACTCATCCCCGCTCCTGCACCTTCGACCAAACCGCGTTCAAGTTCGCGGTACGTCACTTTCTTCACTAGCCCGTAGCAAATCAATAATAAGATCGATACCAAAATCGGCAAATGCGGAGGGGCTTCAAACCTGATGATGCTGACACTGATGACCGCAACCACAATTGCGACCAATGCCACTGCTTCTTTAAAACTTGGTGTAATTACTGCTTTTATTCCAAACATTCCCGATTCCTCCTACATTCTTCTATCTATAAATAAACGCAAAAAAAAAGAAAACCAAGCATCCCTTAACAAAGGGACGAAGGTTTTCTCCGCGTTACCACCCAATTTGACATTCCGCTATCCGCAGGAATCTCCACTTCATTGACCGTCGAAAATACAGATGGTGTAATTCACCTCGATTGCTGCCTGGACTTCCACCTAACATCCAGTCTCTGCTTGCTGCGCGCAATGAGCCTACTCGATCATCATTCAACTTTTCTTTTGTTGCTTATGTAATTGTTTTTTATCTTAGCATGTTCTGGAGGCATGTCAAGCACGTTTAGCATCCAGTTGCAAAATCTTAAGAATGGTCGATAAGTACACTGCCATCCTCTTTGATTTGAATCGGCTGATAGCTTTTCTTGAATTCCAGCCCTATATAACCGGTAGAATTCAAATCCGCTGAACCTTTTATGTAGGCATCCTCATCGATGATCAACCGGTAATAGAAGCGGATTCCTTCCTCTCCATCGGAAGACTCTTCAAAGACGAATTTCTCTCCGTATTTCTCTTCAAAGAAGCGGATTGCTTCTTCGTGGCTCCGGAATACTGGCAGCTCGCTTTCTTCCTTACGAGTGATTTCCTGCATTTATGTCATTCCCTTTCTGAATCTTTTTATGGATATCGTAACACACGCGCTTAATACAGTTTTTCCCGGTAGCTCTTCTCCAGGAGTTTTCCGACTGCGGCTTCATCCACATTCGGCAGCTTCGCATGTGCCGCCAAGATTTTCGCCCCTTTTGGCAGTTCCTCCTGGTCCATCCACGTCTCCGGATTCCACAGTTCCGACCGCCGGAACGCCTTTGCGCAATGAATGAAGCATTCCTCCACATCCACGCCGATGCCAAGGAGCGGGCGTTTGCCGTTCACAGCCATCTTCTCCAACAATTCCAGGTCGCGCACCACGCTGGCTTTGCCGTTGATGCGCAATGTTTCCCCAAGCCCTGGAATCAGAAACAGCAATCCGATATTCGGATTTGAAAGGATATTCTGCAGGGAATCCATCCGCTTATTGCCGGGCCGTTCAGGTATGATCAACTGGCGATCGTTCATCACATGGACAAAACCGGCCGCATCGCCCCGTGGCGAGACGTCGCAAAACCCCGAGGCATCAGAAGTCGATATCATCAAAAACGGTGATTTTACGATAAAGGCTCTGCAATGTTCATCCAAGTAGGAAATGACTTTATTATTCACAAGTTCACTCGGCTTCCCCGTGAATTCCAGCAGCTCCTCGATGGTTTGAATCGTATTCGGAAAAGTTGGTTCGGTTATCACTGCACCACATCCCTCTCATTTCTTTTTTCTTGTCGTGCTGTTGTTTGTTTTTACTTTAACATTTCCTGTATCGAAAAAAATCATTCACGTCACCTTTATTTGTCTTCGACTGTTTTTTCGGTTTCCTGATCATCTGCTACAATCTCCACAGTCCATCTATCCTGTTCGCCATTATAAGTGACGGATCGGATAGCTGGAAAGTTAAACTGTTTGGAATCAAGGCCTTCAAGTGCCAGCTTCACTGCTTCCGCTTCCGTCAAATCTGCGCCTTCCGGCTGATACGCCGGCAGAATTTCCACGAATACAGCCCGCCCTTGGCCCGGATAAGACTCTTGAATACTGCCAGCCGCCTCTATTTCAACTCGCTGGCCGACTTCCAGCAGCTTCTTGGCATCTTTGAATGCAAAATGGATTGCTGAATAGTATTCATGTTGCCCACCGCTGCCACCAAAGTCTTTAGGTTCAGCTTCAACCGCAAGAAAGCGTTCCTCTTGCAGGCTTACAATATAAGAGCCTTCTTTAGAAGGTTTTGATGTCACAAGAGAGTCAGGATATTTGACGGTCGGTTCGCCTTCAACCGGAACCATCTTTCCTTCCTGTTCGATGATCACATCCCTATCTGGAAACGCCTTTTTCAGTTCTTCAATTTGGCTTTCGGTCAGGAAGTTATGGCCGATTTCAATTGCGCCCGTAATGGTATCCGCCGAAATGGAATACGAAACAGCGTCGGGGTTCGAGTGAGCTTCAGCCATCGGTTTCACTTTCTTGGCCGCCTGATACATCAAGTCATTTAAATCGGTACGCGTATGGGCGATCCTGAATATATGAATCGGTTCTGCCAATATCTCACCGGCGTCGATCTGCTTCTGCAAAATGCCAGCGAGTTCATCAACTCGCTCATCCGGGTCCTTAATTCCCACCCAGATGCCGGATCGGCTATCACCCGTCGACTTGTTCTCGAAAAAGATTTCGCCGATTTTCTCAAATTCAGCATCGCCACCGTAGACCGTTTCTATTGCGCTATAAACTGCCGGGGCCTCAATCCCTTGAACCGCCATGTCCTCTGCAAGCTCTTCCGTCGGTTCGCCCATAACCCCTTCTTTAAAGTCGCGCGATTCCTTCACAGCTGCAGCCGCTTCGTTCCGCTTTACTGGGTCTGCGGTCTGCTCGAGCGTGATGAGAATCTCCCGGCCGTTTGCCGCTTTTTCGTCTTTCTCGCTGCTTGCTGCCGGCCCTTCGACCTGTTCATTCGAGGCTGGAAGATCTTCCGTACCGCATGCAGCCAACAAGAACAGCATGCCGGGTACTATAAGGATCTTTTTCATCATTAGCGCCACCTTTTATAATTCGATTTCTACCCGCTCCTATACGAGCAGCCCTATAACTCATTTGACATTCTCAGCGTTAAAAAGAAGCATCTTTTTTGATCACTGGAATGGAATCAGAGACGATGTTCCGATATTCATCGCCAACTCCTCTGTAGATATGGTTCATATTGCTGGGTGCGAACTTTTTGACATGTGGAGAATCGTTTGGAAATTGCGCCAAAAAGAGAAGGTATTCTCCTTCGTTGAATTCCGGCAAGGCATCGAATAGCGGAATGATTTCGCCCGCTTCCTCTCCCTTTAATCGCTGCTGCATCCCAACGGGCACAAACAAGCTAATCGTATCTCCCGCTTGAAGCTGCATGTGATCCGGGCTTTTGGGTATTTCTTGTATCGTTACTTGGTATTCGTGATCTATCATATAAACCGACTTCTCGCCGGAAATCGGCGTTCTGACAACTTCGAAATCGCTTGCCATATCCACTACGAGAATAAATTCCGTTTCAGACACAAGGGTTTTCAAATCTTCTCTCCCTGGAATCTCAAGCGCTATCCCGCCTGCAACATTTTCTGCAGATTTGGTTGTTTCATTCTCGCTATTTTCTTTTTTGCCGCCCAGTGCTTGCTCTGCTGAATCTTCATTCTGTGCCTGGTTCTTCGCAACCGGATTCATCGGATCTGCCGGAATGTTTCTGCATGCTGCTAACCCACCTATTAAGACAACTATGCATAACCCTTTAATTATATTTTTCATGATTAACCCCCATAAACTCGCCTATACACCTCATACTCAATATACCAAATAAAACCAGTTAAAACATAAATTGTTTGAATATTCCTCTATAGAAAACTGTGTTAAATCCAAAGTTAAATGGCTAAGAAATTAATATATAGGTTTTAGGTTATAAGAGAATAGTTTCCTGTAAAAAGAGAGTGAAGATGCGCTTGGTGCAGCATCTTCACTCTCTTTTAATTCAATCAACTATTAAAAAGCCATCTTTTATAAACTTGTTTCTTTAAAGTTCCCAGCTATAAAATCGCATAGACAAGTTCTTTTTTCGACTGATCATTAATACTTATTATAATTTTTGATTGATCATTTCCTTAAATTTTTTACGTTCTTCTGAATTATTAACACTTTTTTCAGTTTCCTTGTAGAAGTTAAATATACTTTTAGTTCGCTATCATTCTTAATTAGTTTAACAACTGATGGATACTCTGAAACAAGTTGTTCAAACCAATACTTTTTTTGAAGTTGGCTTAAATTAAATTCGATTTTCTGATCTTTCGAAAGAAAACTATATCTTATTCTCCAAAGCATTGACTTCAAAATCTCCCAGGTACCCTATGTACCAATATCTATTAACATTATTATTCACCTTTTTCTATTTTTCCCTTTGATTAGAACGCAATTTAATTACTAGCAAGCTACATTCATTTTTTATGAACTACAGCATTTTCGCTCTATCAGGGTCATTCCGAAAAGAATCTTCTCCTTCATCAAATCCTTCTGGCCGCCAATGTTCTTCCGGTAATCCACTTTCCTCAAACAATTCCCGAAGTTTTTCAATGGCATCCTCCCAAGACGTAAATACTTCAAATGCATAAGGAGGTTCTGCCTCGTCGTCATTCCATACCGCCCATTTCTTATCAGGAAGCTGCGTCGCGGAGTACCAAGTATCCCCTTCCATTTCAAAAATACCAAAAGTATTATCAAAAGCAATGTTCCAATCCGGGTAACCCAATTGCTCTGCAAATTGATTGTATTTTTCAAAGAACTTTTTATGGAAAAACTTTTTTAAACGCCTCATATCGTCACCTTCCACCTTTATAGCTTCATATATGCTAACCACATTAAACCTGAATTTAATCTTCTATTCTATTTTGAAAAAATGAGATCGATCAAAATTCAGTGTTTTGTCTGAAGGTATTCGTCTTCAGCGGACCATAATACTAAAATTCAAATTAAAAAAGAGCGACATCTTTGAATAGAAATACTTGAGTAGCGGAAGTGGCAGCTCTTGAAGTGATTGTCTTTCCGTTCAAACTTAACGTTTATATTCTATTTCTTTTCTTTTTCCTCGGCGGCTTCATCTTCCAGCCAAAAATCAGGACCCGTTACATCTGATAACCAAAATAACACGTCTTGTTCATGATCTTCGGATTCTAAATTGCTACTGGGTTCGGACCTGAAGATGTAATCCCCTTGCTGAATTTTTTCTTCAGTCACGTAGTCCTTGAAATGGTAAGCTCCATATCCTCGTACAGTATTTGTTTCTTCCGGTTGTGGAGACTCCTCTCTAATTGACGTATGAACCTCTGCCAGGTAGGTGAAGAACCTGGAGAGTGACAAGTACACTTCCGCATTTCCGACAAATGAAACTCCGTCTCTATTAACTTTGATTTCCATTTTTGCATTTTTTTAAAAAATGCGGATCAAAATCTTCATATACCTTTTTTCCCTTCTTCATTTTCTTCTTTTTTTCTTATTCTTTTTCGACATTTCTTCCTCTCTCCTTATTGATATACTGTTCTCTTTGCTGCTGTCGAACTTTCGCGATATTTTGCGCTTTTAATTGCTGTGACTTTTTAATGTTGAATTATTCCCGTCGGACATTTATTCCAATGCGAAGTTAGAGAGCATGAATTTCCATCTTCTATACTCTTTATTATTTTTCAGAACCACGTATTTTTCGATAAACACTATTCAATTGGCTTCTAATATCAGCCTGGCGTTCAAGAACAGGGAACTCAACCAGTACCTCTTCCAGCTCCTTGATTAATTGATGAAGATAACTCTGATCTGAACCAAATTCAAAATCAAGGACAGCTCCGCTACTAACTGGATAACGAGTGGTCACGTTCCAAAAAATTCCTCCTTGCGGATTCATCATTGCATTGGCTTGGATTACATTCTCGATTGAAACCAATGTGGCTGTTCCCTCTAAGTTTTTATTCATGTAAACTAATTGATTACGAAACTCTCTAAATTCATCTGTTCTTAAATCTGCATGAAAATCAGCAGAAAAACCGGGAATTTGGACCCTAATTGCGGTCTTCACCCAATCCCCTTCCCATGATCCGATGGCTTCAGGAAAGCATCTTTCCAATACTTCAATTTCAATTTTCGTGTCTGTGCCTAAAATATACAGTTTCGCCATTCTCTTCGCTCATTCCTATCGTTTCTTTTCAGGCTTTGATGTCGTTAAAAAACTTACCCAAACTTCCTAAGTTCGTTTGACAGTGCTGTTCCTTTTCCATTGAGTCCTAGCCGGTTCAGCAATGGAGTCGGTAGTATACAGGTCATATAGATTTTATTTTTCATTAACTCAAGAGTAAGTTCTTCTTGATTGGCTTCGCCTGAAATTTCATCGCCGACCATCGCAAAATCAAAAGGGGATTTAAGGTAGATGGCCTCTGCAAGTCGTGCAAATACATCATTAATTTCCTCTAACCAAGGATTTAGCTCAGTTGTCAGTGGATAGCGGCAAGAAAACACTTTTTCAAAGGCAGCTTGTGGAATTGAAATGTCTAACCAGTCCGACTCACCTTCTATCCTAATGACCGAAATCATACAAGGGAGCTCCTCATTCGTTGATTCGAAAAGAATTAGGGTGCCGTAATATGACTTAACACTTTCTTCTTCAATATGTATCGGCAGCGAAATAGAACGCTTCTGGTAATCCTTTTTCTCTTCCCAAAACCCGCTGAAGAACCGACTCTTCTCCAAAGCAAAGAGTGCCTCGTTCACCCTTTGGTCATTACCAAAAGGGTGATATTCAATTGAAAGTTCATAGAATCCATCCGTCCAATTTTCCGGGTTGGTGTAAAAATCATAATCCATTTATGTTCATCTCCATTGCATTAATTCCTGTAGGGATTAACTGCACTTTCCCACTAATAGAAGGGCTGCAAGTTTGTTAACGCAGTATTACCCTAACTCCGCCAAAGTTCCCTCATCTCATTCTTCAAGATACGGAGAACGTACTTCTTCTACATACAAGCCGTTGATTATTCGAAGTTCTTCTATGATGTCATCCGTCAAGCTTTCTCCAACAAAATACATATAGTAATCATAACCAAAATGTATTTCAAACTGATTGTTGGCAACGAGTCTCCCCCAAACCTTTTCCCTGAGGATCAGTTTGACCAAATCCGACACCAAGTTATGGGAAATCGTTTTTCCTTCTGACAAGTCCATTGCTGTTTCATCTGTATGATTTTCTAAATCCACAATAGCAATATCGCTGCTCCCGTTTTTTTGCAGGAGCATTTCCACAGCTTGAATGTACTTTCCTTCTATAGCCAGGTATTGTTCCATCGTTAAAATCTTTCCTTGAAATGACTTTCCGACATCGGATATGCTGGTCCATTCATCAACTAAGGTATAGTGCCCATTTGCATCCCTGTTTTGGGGATCATATTTTGTTATCCGTACAGAGTTCATTCTTTATATTCACTCCAGATTCGGTTTTTATTTCGTGAAAACAGACCAATAATAGGTTAAGTTCTTCTAATTACAAAAAAATTATATGACTGCTAAATCATCCTATCACTTCAACATTTATTGGGTGAAGTCAACTTGTATTTTGTTCGTAAAGAGTAGATTCACTGTCTATTAATTTATTGCAATCGATTTACAGGTGATTTGGCAATCCATCATTGGAATAATCATTTTGCATTCGTATAATTGGACGCCATTCACTTCGATTTCCCCGATTGATATGTCCTGAATGAAAAATGCTTGTTCGCTGGGAGAATTGGGGATCGCTCCTTCAACACCTTTCAACCACGTATTGAAGTTCGCCAAGAAACATTCCTTGAAAAAAATTGTGTATTCCCTTTCTTCTGCCTCTTCGTCGCTTTTGCCCCAATATTTCATTGTTACTAAGTGTTTGCTATGATCGTAATGCAATTCCTTTAGTTCTGAATCAATGTAACCTGTTGCCAACAGTTGTTCTTCAATTTTTCGTCCGCTTAATCCCACTAACTTCCCCCTCCTCTTCAGACGGTTTCTTCAGTGAAATGTATATAATTCAACTTTTCTTTTTCTCTAGCCTTACCAAATTAATTCTTGCTACTTGTCTTCTTAATATACTCAGAGATGGGTCGGATAGCTAGTTAAATTTGGAAATGAAGTTTATTCAGAAAGTGTTCCTATAGGAAAAAGGGGCTGGCTAAAAAGCCCAATACGAAAGGCCAGAGGAGAAAAAGCAATGCTTTTTCTCCTCTGGCCTTTTTCTTATTCTATATCGGCTGATGGGAATGGAGGCGGCGACTCCAGCGGGGCAGCGTAGCGACGAAGTGCCGAAATCCACTCGGACGCGAGTCAATGCTTGACCGAAGCTCGCGAGGGCAAGCATTTGCGACGAGCTTGCGCAGGAGCACAAGTTCTTTGTTAGTTCGGCGCAAGCTCGCGGAAAGCGTCCGCCGCAATGGACAGCAGCCCTATTGGACAGGACCTTCTTACACCTATTTGGTTCCTACTCTTTCAAAAGTAGTTTTTCGACAAGCACTCCTAAATTTAAAACCTGCAGAAAAATTTTATTCCCTCATCAACTGCAAAACCTGTTCTTTCGTCGGAAGAGAAGAAATCGCCCCTTGCCCAGTAGTAGTCAGCGCTCCCGTAGCGTTTGCAAATGCCAGCATTTCTTGCTGATGCTCGCTTGCCAATGCCGCTAAATTATCTTGATCAGCACCCTTATCCAATAGCTGATACAAGAAAGCCCCGATGAACGCATCGCCTGCACCCGTTGTATTCTCCACTTTCACAGCATATCCCCTGGATGAATATTTACTATTCTCGACGTAGAGCTCAGCACCGCTTGCGCCTTTTGTCAGCACCACAATCTTGACGTCACCAACAAATAAAGACGCGATTGCTTTTTGCACTTCCGCAATCCCGGTAATAAACTCCAGTTCTTCATCGGAGACTTTAACAAGATGCGCCATCGGAATAAATTCCAGTATCGCCTTCCGGCATTCCTGCGGATCATCCCAAAGCGGCAGGCGCACATTCGGATCAAAGCTGATGATCCCGCCGCGCATTTTGGCTGCCTGGATCGCTTTCACATGGGCTTTTTTCATCGGGCTTTCAACCAGATCCACCGAACAAAAATGCAAGATGTCCCCCTGTTTGAACCAGTCGGCGTCTATTTCAGTATCTTCAAGCAAGAGATCGGCAGAAGGATTGCGGTAGAAAGAAAAGTCGCGTTCCCCATCTTCACGCAAGGAAACAAACGCAAGGCCGGTCTTTGCCTCTTTTGTCCGTAAGACCTTGTCTGTCCCTACGCCGGACTTTTCAAGCTGCTCCAAAAGAAAATCACCAAAAGCATCTTCCCCTAATTTAGTGATCAGTGAAGCCCCTCCGCCAAATTTCGCAACTGCCGCAGCAACATTTGCAGGAGCGCCGCCAGCGACGCGCGTAAAGGAAACGACGTCTTTCAATGCGATTCCTTTTTGGTGCGGAATAAAGTCTATTAATAGTTCGCCGATAGAAATTAAACTACCCAATAAGCCCATCTCCCTCTCGGAACATTTCTCTTTTTAATAGTCCCACTTCACCGCTTTAAACGCCACTGAACCGCCTGTTGCAAAAAAGCGGATTTCGTTGCTTTTTCGATCCGGGAAAATCCGGGAAGTGAATACTTCTTCGCCATCGTTCACAAAAATCTCTACAGATGAAGAATCGACGAACATATGGAGTTTGTAGACATTCCCTTCGATTCGGCATTTTCTTTCTGTTCCATATGCGCTTCCGATCATTTCACCCGATAGCGTGCGGTCCAAGATGATCTTCCCTTGCACGGCATCATACTTGATGACCGTTTTTTCATCTTCGCCGGCCCGGAACTCAATTCCGTACTCCAAGGCATCGCCTGGTTCAAACTCACACTCAAGTTCGTAAGTGACGCCGGCAAATCCATCGTACAATTTCTTTTCATCTTTAATGCGATCCGCCACTTCGCCTTTCTCTTTCCGGAGCGCCTGAAGTTCGGGAACAGGTTTTTGGTTCAGTTTTCCATCCTTGACCGACAATTCACGTGGGAGAGTCAAACAATGCGCCCATCCATTGATATCGCTCGGATACTCGATTTCAGGCAAGCCCATCCAGCCGACCATAAGTCGTCTGCCGGTCGGATCCACCATTGTATGGGGAGCATAAAAGTCGAAGCCTCTGTCAAGTTCGATGAAATTTCCATGCACCAATTCTTTTCGCTGCAGATCGATTTTCTTGCCCATCACATAACCTGCTTGGTAAATATTTTGATAAAGATCTCCTTCAGGTTCCAACCCTTGTGGAGAGAAAACCAAGACTCCTTGATTTTCGATTTCGAAATAATCCGGGCATTCCCACATAAACCCGAAGGAATCCAACTCCGTGTCTAGTTCTCCTTCAAATTTCCAATCCAATAAGTTGGGTGAGCTTAACAAACAAACGCCTCCGGTTTTATCCGTTCTTTGTGCGCCGATTACCGCGTAAAAACGGTCTCCCTCTTTCCATACTTTCGGATCGCGGAAATGCTCGGTATAACCAGCCGGAACATTATCAAGGACTGATTTTTCCAGTTTCGTGATTTTTTCCTGGGCATCCATAATGGCGATACATTGGTGTGGATGTCTCTCGAAATTCTCGTCCCGTGTATTTCCGGTGTAAAGCAAATAGATTTTCCCGTCATGCTCAACAGCACTTCCTGAATAGGCGCCATGGCTATCAAAATAATCGTCCGGTTGAATGGCGATTCCGACATTCTCCCAGTTCACCAAATCTGTGGATTTGGTGTGGTACCAGTATTTCAAGCCATGGACTGGACCCAGCGGATGCCATTGATAAAACAGATGGTATTCCCCGTTGTAAAAGCAAAAGCCATTCGGATCATTCAGCAGCCCGGAAACCGGTTGAATATGAAACGTTTGCCGCCAAGAACAGCTATTGACCTTTAAAATCAGCATATCTATGTCTTTCTGGCTGACTTGGTCGATACGGATGTATTTTTTCTCCCGTAGTAATTCCATTTCAAATTATGCTCCTTTTAAGAAAAGCAAAATTTCCCACCTTTGGATGAACACAGTTTCCCCTCGCCATTCCGTTCCGGAACCGGTTCCATAATTTGCTTTAGAACTCCCCCTTCTTATTTTCGACGCATATGTGATTAATGCTAAAACGTAACTCCAATCGTTAAGCATTTCCTGTATAATAAATTGATTCTAATTACCTATGAAACCGGTTCCATTTTACTGAAAATGTATCCGCTTTCATACTTTAATTATATTACTTTGTCATTTTATTGTCAACGGTGCCCCTTTCAATAATCCGGTAGTCTGAAATGTTTTTAAGGGGGATTTCGCCGCCGTTCAATAACGTTATCAAGCCCTCAGCTGCTTGTCGCCCCGCTTCTTCATACTCGAATTTAACTGTAGTCATCCCCGGATGCACGATATTGGTCATTGCATATCCGCCAAATCCGGTAATCGACAACCCGGAAGGAACAGGGATCCCTTTTAGGTGTGCTGCCTTTAACGCACCCATCGCAATATTATCTGTTGCACATACGATGATGGAAGGATTAAAGCTGTCGATGATTGTGGAAGTGATTTCAATTGCATCTTCCATTTGAAATGTTGTTTCGTAAAACCTGACTTCACAGTCTCCCTGAGCACGGATCGCCCGTTTGAACCCTTCCTTCCGCTTTACTCCGACAGCGATATCTTTCTCCGTAACCCCCAAATAGGCAATTTTCCGATGTCCATGTGCCAATACATATTTTCCCAGCTCAAAAGCAGCAGCATCGTCGTTATGGACATAACTATAGACTTTTTCATGTTGCTGCCCAATCAGGATGACAGGCAATTCCGTTTCCGAGAACGCCTTTAGATGTGCATTTGTAATTTCAGTCGCCAATAATAGGATTCCTGCCACTTTTTGATTGGATAAACTATAAACACTTTCAACTTCGCGCTCTACAACTTGGCTGGTATTCGAAATCAGCATTTGGTAATTTTGCTCCCTCAACTGCTCGTCAATCCCCATCAAAATCTGCGATGTAGCAAAAGAATCGAGGCGGGGAACAATCGTCCCGATAATGTTCGGTTTCTTCGCCTTCAGGCTTTGAGCAAAGCTATTGGGGGCGTACCCTGTTTCATTGATAATCCGCTCGATTTTCTTTCTAGTGGATTCACTGATCGACCCGCCGTTAAGATAGCGAGAAACCGTACTTTTTGCTACACCTGCCAACCGGGCTATATCCTCAATTGTATTCATTTCACCAGCTCCATATAGATACTTATTTGTCTTCAGTATATACAAGAAGTAGCGAACAGCGCGTTTTTAAATCTTGACTTGTTCGGAAAATCTTTTAATTAGTTTATCTGAATACATGTATTGCTTCGGAATCGGTTATTCTAAAAGCTCACTTTTCTACTGCACCGGCACAAAGCCTGTTTCTTCCACTAACTTCTGCCCTTCTTCTGAAAGGATCCAATCGATGAACGGTTGCACATTCGGGTTATCCGTCCCGGCGGTGATAGCGTAAAACTCTGAAGTCAGCGGGTATTCACCAGAACGGATATTTTCGATGCTTGGTTCAATGCCGTCAATGGACAGCAACTTGATCTTGTCGTTGCGGACCATCTCGGTGGAATAGAAACGGAACGTATAGCCGATGGCATTCTTGTAGTTCCGATAGCTTGCCACTTCCTCGATGATGCCGCCCATGCCTTCCGCCACTTCTTCCGTTTCAGGTTGTTGGATTTCTGTATCGCCCATGAATTTAATGAACATGGTCTGGCTGCCGCTGTCTTCAGGGCGTTGGAAGGCTCGGATTTCATCGTCTTTTCCGCCGAGATCCTGCCAATTTCCAAACTGTCCTGAATAGATTCCCCGGATCTCCTCACTGGATAAATCATTTATCGGATTTCGGGAATTGACGAAAAACACGAATGCTTCTCGTCCGATCGGCGTTAACTGGAGTTCAACGCCAGCTGCCTTTGCCGCAGCCATTTGGCCGCTGGAAGGCTCTGCTGCAAAAATTATATCGGCGTTTCCTTTAATGAGCCGGCTATAGGCAGAAGGCGTCGTCGTGGTGGCAACCGGGCCGCTATATGGTTCGTAGACCCCTTCCGGATAGGTGGCTTCGGCGAATGCCGAGAATAATGGATATAGAGCCGTTGCGCCATCCAGAATCGGCAACTCTCCTTCGATTCGGAAAGAAGCCTCCCCATCCAGCCTAGCCAGTTTCTCGCTTTCCTTGAATGGCTCATAAGCAAAGAGATCCACTTCCGAATCGCTCACTTTCTCGAAACTTTCCTTGTAGTAATGGGGTACGGCAAAGGCTGCTCCTCCTGCCAATACCAACGAGATCCAAACAATCGTTTTTTTCCCGTTTCCGTTTCCGACGATAAAAACCAAGAGGATGATCAGTGAAAGGATGATTGCCCCAAAGAGGCCCATTAAGTGCGTATTGCCCGTATTTAAGATATGTAATGCTCCGCCAAAAAACACAAAAATCATTCCAGCGATTATTAGAAAAACAGCTATTACTTTATCGAACCCATTCATCTTATATCCTCCATTAGTACTTCTTATAAGGTACCGTAATCTTTCATTTTCAGTTTTCATAATTAGTTCTTCTTATAAAACTTACATTCGTCTGCTCTGCCAACTAAGGAGCGTGTCGTAACAACCTACATTTCAGGAATAAAGATTAAGTTAATGAATAATAAGTCTTCTTCACTCCGTTAATTTATTCCTCTAAAAGACCGTCTAATCTATAGTAGCACTGGAAGGAAATAAAAAGGATTTAAATATTTGTATTTATCGGGAGAAAATCATCTCTGTATAATTGTCGAATTTGTATTCGAAAACTTTTCATTCTTAGAGATGTTTCAAGAAAGGCATGTAAATAATGAAAAAGGAGGGAAGCGATTTTCAACCGCTTCTCCCCTTCGTAAAAACCAGCATAAATAATTTTCACATCCATAGTTTTTGAAAAAATTAATCGTAGATTCCCCAGTCATAGATGAAATAATGACCATCCGATTCCCCGAAGAAATGGTCGTATACGGATCCTTTTCTAATCAATATGGCTTCAACATTGGTTAAGCTTCGTGTAAACTGTTCAATCTTTGGGCTTGGTTTGTTCAAAGCGATAAATTCCCCTTTGACACTTGAAACCAGCCGCTCAATATGAGCTGGTTCGAAGACTAGTCGGTGCCACTTGAAGAAGTATTCATGAATCCATATATTTTTCATTGCTGCTGTCCATTCTTCATCTGTTTCACGCGCTTCTATCCAAATGTCCCAATCTTCCATTGCATACAAATATCTTTTAAATAAGGCAGAATAAGCTTCTACCCAGTTGTTGAATTGACTTTTTTCAGCAAACACAATGAATGACAACATGTGCTCATCCTCGATTTCGAAAAGATCGATTGATAGCTTCGATAATTTTGCATCTGTAATTAATTTAGCGAAGTTATCCCTGTCATAGATCAATTGCCGAATTTCATCACCCATGTTCCTCTTCATTCCGAGCAGCTGATTGAAAATTGACTGTAGCTTCAAGTTATTCTCTCCTTTTTAAATGTAGTATGAATTTCAAAAGCTTATAATTACTTTATAGATAGCATTTTTTAATGCACTATAGAAGCTCTATTTCTTATTCCATTAACAATACGTTAAAGGAGGTTGAGCATGAAGCTCTTTTCCAAATTCGCTTTTTTGCTGCCGTTTTTCAGTTTTTTGCTGATATTTTTTGAACTGTATGCACAGCCAGCGAAGTCGCTTGTATATACAGCGATAGATCCTTTATTCGGATTGATCCGTTCCTTATTGCCGGCGGCTATGGACTCGCTGTTTTTTCTCTTGCCTCTTCATTTTCTGCTGGCGTTCGCTTATGGCTGCGCCATTGATTGGTTGATCAAAAAGCTTAAAAAAGTTCCGTAATACGAATAGTGCGCGGCACCTCCTATCCAATGGAGGAGGAACACATCTAAAAGGATAAAAATGACCTTTTCAATGCTCCCTAAATCCAATCATGGCCATTTTCAAGAATGAATTTCATTTCATTTTGATAATGGTCCACGTGTCCTTTCTCCAGCATTTTTTGGAAAGCCGGCTCCCCTTCCTGCGCTTTTCTTACGATCGTCTTGCACAACCCTTCCAGTCGAAGCACGACCATCTCCAGAAAATCTTCTTCAACTTCTTTGCCATAAGCCTCAAAGAATATATTAATCCGCTCTTTTATTCGGTCCGCATCTTGGGCAGCGTCATAGCAAACTACTTCCTCGGCTGATGTCGACAGATTATATCTACTTAAGGGAATACATGTGTATAGGGCGTATGCTATATCCCATAGCCTAGGACCGGGACCCGCATGATCGAAATCAATGATAGCTATTGGTGTCTTATCTTTAAATATAAGGTTGTAGATGGCAAAATCATTATGGCATAACACTTCATGGTTCGATGGCGTATTATCTAACGATGGCCAGGTGTCATTAAATGAAAAATCGCTTACTGCATCGTGGTATTGGCGAAGTATTTTCGCTATTTCTTTCAAAGCGTCGTTTGACCACATATATTCTTTAACCGGATAATTACCGGCTTCCCCTTCTATGTACGTTAAAATTTCTCTTCCGTCTTCATCTATCCCTAGAAATTGGGGTGCCTGAGTAAAACCTTTGGTTTCCAAATGCTTCAACAACCCATGAATTTTATAACTGTCCGTCTTTAAGTCACGGCGTACAGTGTTTCCTCTGCGAAAGACATTCGAAACATTTCCACCTGGCAATTTTTCTTCATCTTTATGATCGGACATCCTGTTTTCCCTCCTTATTCTCCTGAAATATCGAAAACCGTTACCTCGGTATCCAATAAAGACAACGAAACAGCTTTTCTTCCATTCGATCCGCAAACATTTGCCACCTTCATCCCGTCTAGTTCTTCTAAATAGGTTTGATGCTTTTTTAATTCGCCCTCGGATTATTTATGATTTCTTTTGCCTTTTCTTCCGGCGAACCGTCCCGCTTATTCCAAAATTCATATGCACGATGTTCCCAAGCACTTTTATTGATTCTGCTCTGTTCACGCATTGGAGTTCTCCTTCCCTAATAAATTCCGTTTCTTTTTCTAACTTCATAATAGCAATAATCTCCATAAATGGTTCACAGTTTGTGAAAACGAAAACCGTTCGTCTAAGTACAGGGAGAATCCCTTTTTATCTTTGCCGGTCCTGAGGCCGCTTCAGAAAAATGCAGCCGTAGAAAATTCTCAAATTAAAAAGCCCAGCTTCTCTGTAAATCAAAATAGAGAAATTGGGCTTTTCAGCTCCTTCATTTGTTTAGTGAATTCATTAACTGGAAGAAGTATTCGGGTTCATGTGTCTTATTTAAGCTATACCATGAATTCAATGCATCTGGTGAAACTAGATCCAATTCCCTCAATACTTCCACCGCAAATTCCAGCGGCGCTATTCCGGATGCCGTAATTAGATTCCCATCCGATACCGCAGATTTCAACTCATAAAAACCTTCCCCTTTATAGTCAGGGCAGACCATTTTGGTATACTCCAAGTTATTGCTTGTATGCCTTCTAGTATCTAAGTATCCCCTATTCGCAAGAGCCTCAATTGCACCGCAAATGGCAGCAACAATGACGCCATGCTTTAAAGCTTCGCCCACCCGTTCCAAGACAGGTTGATGAATCTTTTCATTCCAAGTAGTTCCTCCAGGCAAAATCAAAAGATCATTCCTCTCAAGCATGCATTCGTTGAGTGAAAAATCCGGTTTTAAGTGCAGCCCTCCCATCGTCGTAATCATCTCTTGGTTCGCTCCTACGGTAATGACCTTTATAGGGGCTGCCCCTTTTTTGAAATATCTTCCTGAGTTTAGTTCAGCAATTAAATGACCATATTCCCAATCCGACATGGTATTAAATACATAAAGATACACTTTTTTTGTTTGCATCCATTGACACTCCAATCACATTTAATAAAGCAATTATAAAATGACTTCCCTGACAACTAGTGTCAGGGAAGTCATCATACTTCATGAAATTTAATTAAATCTACTAGAACTTCGACAATTCTATTCTTAAGACTGATTGGCTCAATCACTTTAACGGATTTATTGTACGGCAAAAGCAAATAAGGGACATACGTATGGATCACATCTTCTTCAAGAAGAAAGACGGCTTGAGTTGGAGTCCGTTCTTCGAGATAATGTCCTAAAAACCAATGTCGGCACACATCATCCAATACGTTTTTACTCCCGCTAAGAACCAACGGAATAACCCCTGCTTGCTCTTCCATCGTCGGCAGAAGATTTTTTATGAAAAAGTCGCGTGCCGAAAAATTTTCTGGCCGGATAAAATTGTTCTCAGTCAGCAGCAGACTTTCAATCCGATCCACCCTAAAGCTGCGGATATCGTTCCTCAAATGGCAAAATCCGATCATATACCATTTCTGATTCCAATAAAGTATTCTGTACGGATTGATCAATCGATCAACTGAATGGGTTTCGCCGCTTTTTTGGTAAACAACTCTTATGGTGTGCCCGGCAACTAAAGCTTGCTCCAATTCCTTCAAAAACGGTTCTGCAGAAATCGAACCGCTCCGGCTGATTACTTCAAGGTTCGTGACATGTTGGTTGACCTTTGTTTTCTGCTCCTGATTGGCGTGATTGCTTAATTTTGAAATGGCCCTATTTAGGGCTTCCCCTCCATAATATCCCGCTTCTTCTGCAAATACAGCCGCGTGAAAAAGGGAAGTCTGCTCTTCGAAATCAAAAAAAAGAGGAGCCTTTATAAAATTGTTCAATAACGTGTAACCCCCATTATGGCCCGGTTCTGAAACGATGGGGACGCCACTTGTTGAAATTGTATCGATGTACCGATATACCGTCCTAATATTCATCTCCAGCTTTTCTGAAATTTGCTTCGCCGTAATTTTTTCACCTGAACGAAGCATCCAGAGGATCGCCAGCATATTGTCGATCTTTGGCATATGATTCCACCTTTATATGTAATTCTTTTTGTTTATGTACTAAATTCAATTGATCTGTAGAAGAGTCTACTTCTTTTAAATATGACTTCTTTTAATCTATCTTTACGAAACTACTTAGCATGGATGAAAAATTTCTCAAGGGGCAATTTCGAGGATCCTTCCAGTGTCCGGAATAAAGAGAAAGGAGATGTGCTCCTGGCTTGATGGCACGGTTCCCACAAAAGCATAGCCCCATCTTGGCGCGAAGGGGTTCCAGGAATCTTCCCGATCGAGAGGCAAGTTGTCTTGTTCGGTCAACTTCAGGTCTTGGCCATAGGCGTCCAAGATCTCCTCTTGGGCTTGCTGATGAGTGAATTCTGGCAACGAAAAGAAAATCGACGCTCCCACTACCAGCACAAAAAAGAAATAAGCGCCATACCGCTTTTCCGGCATAAGGTGTTTATAGACGATGACATGGAGGCTTAAGAGGATAATCGGCGTATTCAAGAGCATCACATTGAGGTAAATTTGCGCATTTACAATAAAGAGAAGAAGCAAAACAACGAGGGATAAGAACAGCCCAACACCATATTTTTTCAACAAGTTACCTCCTGGTTCTGTTGGCATGAACGAAATTCGTCAAGAATAAATCACTAAAGAATGCTTGCTTAAAGTAAACCGAGTGCGGCAAAGGAAAAGGCGAAACCAGTAAAATCAAGGAATTACATGGATCTTATTCTAGGTATCTTGGCATTTCCGTATTTCTGAGCAACTCAAAATTATCAGTAATCTTTATGTAACTTAATTATCATTAACTTACCTTTATACTTAAAATTCATGATGCTCTTAACTAAATAAAAACAAATGAATTTTTAAATATGAACTTAGACTTTGTTTTTTTGAAGAAGTGAAATTATTTCTTTATTCTGCTCGATTTGAGTTTCACTGTTAATTTTCAATTGGCGAATCCACCTAAGTATAAATGTGAGAATTAATATTGGCAAAAAGCCAAACAACATAGTAAAGAAATCCATTTAAATTCCTCCTTCTGCATAAAGTAATGTTTCCTAGTCTTGAATGAAACTTAACTGTACTTAAGTAACATTCGCTTCACAGTCTTTGGCCCACAATTTCCACTTGAACTTTGCAGAGACTTTATTCTTTTTAAATCTCCTGAATAGAATTGAAACTCTTACTCTAAATATACTTTGAACTTAATATAGTTGCTAGATAATTTTGGGAATAAATCCATTCGTCAAAGTATACTTATACAAACTAAAAGGAAGAGAAGATGGATAATATTCGCCTCTTCTCTCCCTCTGTATTCTGACAGCTTCTAATGGTCCCTCATATATAAACTAGATTTAGATAACCCCCTTTTATATAATTTAAACATCTTTTTTGTAACATCTAGCAACCTATCTTTTTCGACACTCCATTTTATATGGCAATAAAACTTTTTTGACTCTACTGCTTCTTTTTTATTTCTCTATGACCTTCAAATACACTTTAAAACTAGTTCAATATTTATAAAAAATAATACTAATGCATTCGTAAAAGTACATTTATATTGACGAAGGAAGAAACGCCCGTAATGATTAGCTCAGTTTTTCCTGTTTTTTTGCTATGAGGCTAACCACTAATCCTGACAAGTATTAATATGGATACAAGAATATAGTTAAAAATATATATTACTTAAGCAATTTAACAGCCTAGACTAAACGACTCTTGCCATCAAAAACTACAGATAACTATATTTTGAAGAGAAGAGGATTAAAATGAAACGGCAACAGAAAGATTCAATATCGGCGGGTCGCCGTCATACTGTCGGACTTCGATCAGGTGGCACCGTGATAGCTGTAGGTGATAATAAATATGGTCAATGTGATGTCAATGACTGGCACAATATCGTGGCAGTCACTGCCGGCAGTGTTCATATGGCAATAAACACGGGAAATGCCCATACAGTAGGGCTACGATCGGATGGCACCGCAACAGCAGTGGGATGGAATGATAATGGTCAATGTGAGGTAAATGACTGGCGAAGTATTGTAGCGGTAGCTGCAGGTTGGCGTTTTACTATTGGGCTTAAATCGGATGGCACGTTGGTTACTGTTGGACGAAATAATGAAGGTCAATGCAATGTTATTGACTGGTATGATATTAAGTCGGTAGCTGCGGGAGATTGGCACACCATCGGTCTTAAATCGGACGGGACAGTAATAGCTGCCGGGAATAATAGCAAAGGTCAATGTGATGTAAGTGGATGGCGTAACGTTATAGCGATAGATGCAGGTTATCTTCACACCGTTAGTCTAGCAGCAGATAGTACAGTGACAGCTGTGGGTGATAATAAACTTGCGCAATGTAAGGTCAGCGATTGGCAAGATGTACTAGCGATAGCAGCAGGCAGTAGACACACCGTTGGTCTTCAATCTAATGGGAAGGTAGTTGCGACTGGTTGGAATGAATATGGTCAGTGCAATGTTGCTGAATGGTCCGATATAGTCGCCATAGCTGCAGGCTGTAGCCATACCATCGGACTTAAATCAGACGGTACGGTCGTTGCTGCAGGGGACAATAGGTATGGCCAATGTAATGTTAGCGATTGGCACAAAATTAAGCTTCTCGACAACCAATGAACTAAGGGTGGCAGCGCCCATTTCTTTTATATACAAATTTAAGGGATATTTAAACAAAAGGAAGGAAAGAAGCCAAAACCTAATACTTCTTCCCTTCCTATAAATTCATGATATGTAAACTTGAAAAAACTTCATTTTAATTTCTTCAATTTAAATTCAACTTTTTATAGCGAAGAAAATAATAGATCAATTGCTCATTACACCCCAGCCGTCTAAATACCCGTTATAAGGTTTGCATACCTCATTCAGTTGTTTCTGTATTTTAATAATATCTTCATGAATTAGAAGCATCTCTACTATGCAATAACAAGTCCATTCTTCAGATTCTTCATCTTGCTCGATTTCGCAATTAAATCCGCTGCTTCTTAATGTTTTCAGAATGGACTCGCCATTCTTTTTGTTGGGAACAGCCACAAAAAACTCAACATGTTGAGGCGTTTTAAAATCAATACCTTCTTTATAAAGCATTTTTAACGCTTGTCCATCTTCATCATTTGGAAATTTTTCCGAGAACAAATTCAAATTTTTCTCCTCCTTGTTTTAATATAGAGTTGTTCTTCATCTCTACCTAACTTTCGAACCTCCCCCTAATCTTACATAATTTCATAAAGTTCGGGTATCTAACCCTAGATCATTTATGATTCAAGCTTCAAAACCTTACAGAACCGCATTCTGAATGTATCATTTTTTCTAATGAAAATAGTTCGTAATGATTTTCTAGTGAAGTCAGTAGAATCAGGGAACTGAATGTAACTTAATTAGACATAAGTTACATTCAGATAAAAGTAATAGCGTATTATTTTCCTGAACCTAACTGGTTATGCAAACAACTGTTTCATATCTTCACGGTTATATTCATAGAGCCACTCAGAGTATTTTTCATACAACGGGCGCAATGTCTCTTTATCAGCTGCAATCACTTCACAGCCTCGATCATCGTAAATAAAGAAAATCACATTCTTGGTGAGGTTGATGAAAAAAGTATCAGGATAATACATCCCCTTTTCTCTTCTGAATTTAGGCTTCAAGGGGAAATCTTCGTTACAGGCAGCCTGGATCAGCTGATGGTAACGTAAATCATGTTTCCTGCATTTCAAATGATATTGCGCAGTATAATAGTCGTCTGCTTCTTCTTCCTCATCAAAAACATAGGGCAGTGTGTTCAGCTTTAGTTGTAAGGTCAAATTTTTATTTTTGACGCCTTTTTTATATACCTTGAACGGCTTTGTTCTTCTGTTGGAATTTTTTAGGTGGTAGACATTCGTTACTAAAACCAATTCATCCTCTTCAGAAAAAAGGTCATTAAAGATTGCCAAGGTTTGCTTGTATGCATTTTCAAACCGTTGCAGATTCAGTTTATCCCCTTCTTCAAACTGATAAATTCCTAGTCCCAGTTCGAAATGAATGCCTGTTTTCCATTGAAGATAAAGGCTTGGTTTTAGAACCAGTCCAGGAAAAGTAGTATGCAAATATTCTTGTAGCTTCACCAATTTATATGCTCCTCTTTTGAAAAAATTTCTTAAAACTGAATGTAACTTAATTCACAATAAGTTACATTCGGAACTACTGATAATTCAACTAGGCTTAAAAGTTCTTGAATTTTCTTTAAGCTAATTTAGTTTGATTAGTAAACCTATTTAATCACATTATACTTTTGCAACCACATGCCAATTACAATAGCTATTGGTAGTAAACTTAGAATAAAGAGAAGAAGTTTTGCAAACACTAGCGGAAGTAACGAAAAAATTGCCGAATAAGGATCTTTTCTCGCTTTTTCTTGGCTTTTCCTATTCATTTTGTAAGCAGAGACAAGACCAGAAATCCCTATAAATAAAAGAAATGCAGATAATAATATTTCATATAGCATTATTTATAACCTCATACCATCCTTGTAGATTCAACCTTCTATCTCCATAGCTTTCTAAATGTAACTTAACTGCACTTTTATTACATTCAACTACAAACAGAATGACAATTTATAAACAATGATACTTGTCCTTATCTATTACTCGATAAAGTAATACTTCCTGTTCCGTAATGGAGATGAAGTGATACTTTCCTGATGGGTCCAGCCCTCTCAATCTTCCGGGAAGCGTCCCTAGAAGCAACGGTTTCTGTGTATCTAATTCCAAATGGTACAATTTTTGATTTGAATGATACGGGTCAAAAAAGTAAGCATCATTCCCTCTAACACTAAGGGCGTTAGAGCCATGCAGGATTTCAGGAATAGGAAAGGAACGGGCAGTCCGTGTCTCTGGGTTTGCTTGAACCAGTGGGAAATCAGTATAAGGGAATAACCAGATCGTCGCCCCATTTCCTTTACAGAGCGCATAACAATCGGATATATCGGGTCTATCCTTTAAATCGGAAAGGTACCTGAAGAGGACTTTTCCGGTAACATCAAAAAGGACGAGTCCTTCAGTGGAAATTCCACTTCCAAAAACCCCTTCGTCAAAATAACTGATCCAAATGCCTTCCTTCCCCACAACTATATCTTGGATGCCCTCTCCTCCTTGAAATGCATGCATCAGTCCTTCGTTTAAATCGACAATAAAGAGATTACTTTCGTCTTCTTCATTTTCGAATGTAGAAACTAAAAATGTCTGGCGATCAATCCATCTGATACGTGATAAGCTGTATGGGGTAAAGGGAATATCCACCTCCACACCATTCAACTGAATTATGGATTTTTTACTTTCTCTGATTATGACGGCAAACCCATACGATTCTTTCCAATCCGCATCAATGATTTCTGTAAATTCTCTTCCATGAGAACAGGTCGAATAAATGATTTCTTTTGCCAATTTGTGGTTCAATAAAACTCCTCCTAACTCTTATACGCGATGCGTTCATGCATCTATTCCCTCATATATTAACGCTGCGTAATGAAATCCAGATAATACTGGATAGAGCATCGTTCGCAAAAGAACCCTTCTGAGAACTAAATAAGAAGTAACTTTAGGAAGAGTTCTTTTCCTTGCTATAAGTTTTGATATGTATACTCTACTTCTTCTTATATTCCGCTATTTTCTTTAGTTCAATTGCCCGGTCCACAATAAATTGTCTCATATATTTTTCTAAAAATAACTTGTCCGCTATTTTCCCGAAAAGGCCTAGAGGTGAACGATAAACAAATCTGTCTTTCATGATTGTTCCGCAGTCTTTTTCGATAAATTCATGCGTATGGGTAAAAGAATGGAATGCCCCTTTCACCATCTCATCTGTGAATCGATAGGGTTTCTCCATTTCGATAATTCTAGCAGTGAGCTTTTGCTTCACACCAAAATGAATAGCTTCCCAAGTTACGCTGTCTCCTTCTTCCATTAACCCTGTTGTTACTCCTGCAATAGCTCGTTCCTTTGTCTTAGCAGTAGTTTCGGTATGTATATCAACATTTCTGGCAAGATCGAAACAAACTCTGATTGGAGCTTGGATATAAATTTCATGCATAATAATCGGCATAAGTGAAATTCCTCCTAACTATCTTCTTTATCTTTAAAGTCTCTCAACTCAAAGGTTTTTGGACTAAATTATTAAATTCCGTGGGCTTTGATTTATTGTATAGATTGACTACTATATTAACATTCATTTTTACTCAACGAAATAAACTACACTATATAGCCCCTCCAATAAAGCGTTCGTAAAAGTACACATTTACGAACACCCATATGGGAGTAAATAGTGCAAAAAAGAACGTTCGTAAAGGTCCCTAGCCCCTTTACGAACGTTCACTAGATTCTCGATACTTTTACGAACGGTTTTCCCCTTCCAAAAATAGCTGCAACTAAAAAAAGCTGCCCGAATCGCATTCGAATCGGGCAGCTTCCTTGCATAGATTTCAATTTTTGTTAGGAAACTTTAATGGCGACCAGCGCATCGTGGATCGCTTCAAGTTTCGATTCCACCCGGTGCATCAAGTAAAATGACACAAAGATCGGGAATCCCACTTCCTGGATCAACCGCATCCACTCATCCATCCTGTCCACTCCTTTCTACTAGAAAAAGCTCCCCCTTGCAAGGAGAGCTTCAAGCCACTTTGTTTAGATGATGTAATCGACGACGTTGCGTTCGACGATGCGGGCCGCTTTCGCGACGGTGAATGCTGAGCTTTCTACGACGAAGACGTTTTGAGCGATGATCGACTGCATGCCGGTTTGGAGTTCAAGCGGCGTCAGATCCTCTCTTGGATCCTCCACCGACAGCGTCGCTTCCTTGCCTGCCGCTGTCTCGAAAATCAGTTCCAATGTTTTAGCCATTCCTTATTCCCCCTTTTTTAATGGTTACGCGTAAATGTTCTGCCCTGATTGCTTCTCAAGGAACATCAGCGGCTTTGTGCCAAACCCTGCCAGAACGTTCACTGTTGCAACGATTGCATCAGCGCCTGCCAGTTCAGCCACGTTGTGGTACGATTTCAATTTTTTCTTCGTCTTGCCATCTTCGTCAAGGCCATTGTCGAAGGTACAGCGGATGCTTGCGCTTTTGAATTCTGCTACTGCCATGTCGATCACCTCCTTTCATTCGCTATATAGACACAAATGCGGAAAGAGGATACCTTTTTTGATGAATTTTTAAAGAATTGCTTTTATAATAGATGGAGGTACGAATAAATGAGGTGAACAACGTGGCACTTGAAGGCTGGTTTTTATATTTTATCCTTTTCTGGGTCGTGGTACTGGTCGGACTGTTTGCCATTGGCGGCTTTTTCATGTTCCGGAAATTCCTCAAGTCCATGCCGAAAAAAGACGGATTGTCGGATTTGAACTGGGAAGAATACTATGTCGATAAAACCATCCATCTGTGGGGAACGGAAGAAAAAGCCCTATTGAACGAATTGGTGCAGCCGGTTCCGGATCTGTTCCGCCCGGTGGCGAAGCAGAAGATCGCCGGGAAGATCGGCCAGATTCTTTTGGCAGAAAAAGCGAAATCGATCAAGCTCGAACACATTATCCGCGGCTATATCGAAGCGACGCCAAAGCGCGACCATAAATTCCTGCGCAAAAAGCTCGCGGAAATGCAGATTGACGTCCAGCCATATGAACAGTATTTCGGTCACTAAAAAAACGCTGCTCCTCATTGAGGAACAGCGTTTTCTAGTTTTTGTTGCAATTTGCGGTACTGCATGAACATGGCGAGGCGCCAAGGCACGATCATGCCGAACGCGAGCAGCCAGAACATGCCGCCCAGTTCGCCGACATCGATCGTGTCGCTCAGCACCACTTTGCCGACCAGTCGGATCAAAAGCAAGCCGATCAGGATGAAGACGAATGCTTTCGATCGTTTCAAGTAAATGTCGCCGTCCCGGACTTCGAATTTCGATGTCCAGATCAACACGGACGAAAACAGCATGCCGACTGCCAACGCTTCTACGATCTGCAGCGGGGCCACCCGGAAAAACGGGAAGATGAACATCAAGGCACCCGTCGACATGAACAGCGGCGGCAAGATGATCTTCTTGGCCGATGCGGGCTTTTTCGCCGACTTCGAACGGACGAAAATGGCGAGAATCCCCATGCCGAGCGCTCCGACCGTCGTCGCAATCAGCATCAGCTCAGGCGGAATCATTTCAAACATGGGCTCCCTCCTTGCTGCATAGGGCAAATGGCGTTGTTTCTTCTATTATTAATCTTTCTTTCATTTCTCCACCTGCTCTAATTAGTTAAAATCCTTGGAAGTCTCCGAAAAACGGGCTTAAGATACGTATAATATACGTCATTCCGTCGAAGAAAAGCAAGATGCCGACCCCGATCATGACATAGCCACCGGCTTTCATGATCTTCTGGCTGTTGCGGCGGAGCCAGCCCGTCTGTGCGACGAAGAACGATAGCACGAAGAACGGGATGCCGAAGCCAAGCACGTACGCGAGCATATACCAGATGCCCGAACCCGGATTGGTCGCAGCGAGCGCATAGATGGCTGCTGTGATCGGACCGGTGCACGGCGTCCAGCCGGCTGCGAAGGCCACCCCGATGATGAACGTACCCAGGAACCCTGACGGCCGGTTTTTGAACGAGAACTTCCGGTCCTGCATCAGGAACTTCGGGGTAAAGACGCCGATGACGATCAAACCGAAGATCACGATGAAAATCGCGCCAAGCTGGCGGATCAAATCGTCGTAGCGCAAGAACCATTCATAGAAAAATGAAGTGCTGAATCCGAGGGCGATGAAAATCGATGAAAAGCCCAGAAGGAAAAATAGCGTATGGTACATGCCGCGCCGCCGCATGACTTTCTTGTCGTTCTGGATTTCGTCGATCGTCATCCCGGTGATATACGACAAGAACGCTGGATATAATGGCAGCGTACACGGGGAGATGAAACTCAAAAACCCCGCACCGAATGCCAGAAATAAATTGATATCAGTGCCCACACTAGTCACTCCCTTACTTTACTCCCCCTATCTTACCAAATATCCCAGCCCAACACCGCCCCTCTGCCTGTGACATCTTTGTGGACAAAGACGAGCCGTTACGTTTCTCAGGCCATCTAAGCCGTCTCGTGAGACATGTTTCAACGCTCCCTTTCATTTTCTGACGCGCTCTTTGCTGTTTTCTTGTTACGGTTTTGTCTTTTTTTAATAAAACCTTATGTAGTTTTCTACATGTATTTTCTCCATAGATCTTCGCTTCCGCATGTCCATTTCACGTCACCGGAGCATTTTTTTACTGCCCAAAGTATCCGGCTCAGATATTCGGCCCGTAGAGGCTGAAAAGGATCAGCGCGGCGTGCAGCACAGCTTGGAGCAAGATCACATAGCCTTCAGCCAACAGGAAGCTCTTCATGAGCCCTGTCGTTTTCTTCTGCAGGATGTGGAGGAGAACGATCAACAGGTTCGGAAGCGATGCAAACACCAGATTCACCGGTATGATCCAGTAAAGGTTATCGATAATTTCCTGGTTGGTGTGGGCCTGCGCCATGCTCATCGCCATCGCAAAGACGACGCCCGCATGGTACGGGATGAGCAGGGAATTTAATAGAATGAATGTTTTGGTCATCGGCCTCTTCCCTCTCCCTTTCCTTCAGCTATATAAAAAGGCGGCCGAGGCCGCCTCTCCTTCATTCATTTTGCTGTTTCGACAATGCCGTTTTGGAGCAGGTACATCTTGTGGTAGAGCCCGCGCTGCATCAAGAGCTGCTGGTGAGTTCCCCGTTCGACGATTTCGCCGTGGTGGAGCACCATGATCAGATCGGCGTCTTGGATCGTGCTGAGGCGGTGGGCGATGGCGATTGTTGTGCGGCCTTGGCACATATGTTCCAGCCCTTGCTGGATCGCCACTTCCGTTTCCGTATCGATGTTCGCCGTCGCTTCGTCCAGCACCAGAATTTTCGGGTCGGTGGCCATCGTACGGGCGAATGCGACCAATTGGCGCTGCCCGCTCGAGAACGTCGAGCCGCGTTCGGTGACGACTTGCTGGTAGCCGTCCGGCAAGGCATTGATGAATTTATCCGCCTGCACGAACTCTGCGGCTTCGCGCACTTCCTGGTCCGTCATCTTTTGGTTGTGGAGGCGGATATTGCTTTCGATGGTGCCGTAGAACAGGAACGGATCCTGGAGCACCAGCCCGATTTTATTGCGCAGTTCTTCAGTCGCGTAATCCTTCACCGATTCCCCGTCAATCAGGATGTCGCCTTCGGCAAATTCATAAAAGCGCATCAAGAGGTTGATGATCGAGCTTTTTCCGCTGCCGGTATGGCCGACGAGCGCCACGGTCTGGCCTGGAAGCGCCGTAAACGAGATGTTCTTCAGGACGTCCGTCTTGCCGTCATACGAGAACGTCACGTTGCGGAACTCGATTTCGCCTTCGCGGATCTCGCCTGCCGTGTTATTCTGGTGCGGCGCCATGTCTTTTTCGTCAAGCAGCGCGAAGACGCGAGATGCAGCGACAATTGCCTGCTGGAAAATCGACAGCCGCTGCATGACCTGGTTGATCGGTTCGAAAAACCGGTCGATGTAGGTGACGAACGCATAGATGACGCCGACTTCGACCGTGTTCGAAAAAGATGTGATGCCGAAGTAGCTGAGGAGCATGATCAGCGCAAGTGCATAGACCAAGTCGATTGCCGGGCGGAGCAGCAGGCCGTCGATTTTGATGTTGCGCTTGCCCGCCTGCCAATGCTTGTCGTTGATGGTGTTGAACTCATCCTGCAGCCTCGCTTCCTGGCCGAATGCCTGGATCATGCCCATGCCCTGGACCGATTCGGAAATTTTGCCATTGAGCTGGCCGAGCCGTTCGCGCAGGTCCTGGTAGAAGATGGAACTGTATTTGCGGTACAGGTACATGATCCACACGAGGATCGGCAAAAGGAACACCGTGATCAATGCCAGCTTGGCGTTCAAGAAGAACATCGCGATATAGACGCCGACGATCAGGAACGCGCTCTGCAAAAAACCGATGAGCACGCTGACGAACATCTCCTTGATCGCTTCGGTATCATTCGTGACGCGCGACACCATGCTGCCTGCCGGCGTGCGGTCGAAATAGCGCATGCCGAGGTTTTGCACTTTCGTGAACACGTCGATACGCAGCTGCTGGATGATGATCAGCGCCGCTTCCTGGAACTTCAACAATTGAAAATAGCTGATGATGACGTTCGACAGCTGGATGAACGCATAGCCGAGCGCCAGGCCGATGACCGGGCCGCGCGGAAATTCGCCCGGCGTCAAATAGTCATCGATGAACGTCTTGATAAGCAAGGGCCCGAGCACATCGCCGAGTACGGTGAGCACTAGCAAAAATACCGCAAATGCCAGCATTTTTTTGTGCGGGGCGAGGTAGCCGAGCAGCCGCTTGAAGACGAGCCATTGGTCTTTGCCTGTAAGTTCCGGCTGTTTTTCCATCATGCCTCGCCTCCTTTCTCGACCAGTTCCTCGAGTTTCTGCAGTTCATACATTTCGTAATAACGCCCTTTTTTCCGCATCAATTCTTCGTGCGTGCCGATTTCCGCGACCGTCCCATTTTCCATGACCAGGATCTGGTGCGCATGCTGGATCGCACTCAAGCGGTGCGATGTGATGATTGTCGTCTCGCCGGTGCGCATCTTCTTCAGCGAATCAAGGATCGCTTCTTCCGTTTTGGCATCGACCGCAGACAATGAATCGTCGAGGATCAGAAGCTCCGGCTGCATCATGAGTGCCCGCGCGATCGAGATCCGCTGTTTCTGGCCGCCCGACAGCGAAACGCCGCGCTCGCCGACGACCGTGTCGTAGCCGTCGCTGAATTGGAGGATGTCTTCATGGATATGGGCAAGCTTCGCGGCCTGGTGGATTTCGTCCATGGACGCCTCCGGGCGCGCGAAGGCGATATTGCCGGCGACGGTCGCCGAGAACAGGAAATGGTCCTGCGGCACATAGCCGATCGCTTCGCGCAGCCGCTGCTTTTTATAATCGTTGATGGAAATGCCGTCATACGTGATGGTGCCTTCGTAATTATCGAATTCCCGCAGCAAGAGCCGCAGGATGGCGGACTTGCCGGACCCGGTCTTGCCAGCGATGCCAAGCGTCTCGCCCCGTTTGATCGTGAAATGGATATCGCGGAGCGCGGCCCGTTCGTCACCGGTAAACTGGAATTTCTCCAACGAGAACGAAATGTCGCCGGACGGGCGCCGGTCAAGTGCGCCTAAGCGGTCCTCGATTTCCGGCTCCACCGCAAGCAGCCCGCGGATGCGGTCGTAGGATGCGCGCCCCCGCTCGACGATATTGAAGAGCCAGCCGAACGCCAGCATCGGCCAGACGAGCAGACCGAGATAAGCGGTGAACGCCACCAAGTCGCCGATCGTCATCTCGCCGCTGACGACGAAATAGGAACCGAAGCCGATTGCGAGCATGTAGCAGACGCCGATGATGGCGGAAATGGTCGGGTCGAACAGCGAATCCACTTTCGCGACCTGGATGTTTTCAGCCACTACTTTTTCGGACAAGCGCTTGAAATCTTCGACGTCCTCCTTTTCCTGGCCGAACGTCTTGATGACTTTCATGCCCGAGATGCTTTCCTGGGTCTTGTCATTCAGTCCCGAGAATGCTTCTTGTGCACCGTGGAAGCGTTTGTGCAGCAGTTTGCCGTAGTAATTTGTCATGTACGCCATCAGCGGCAGCGGCAGCAGCACGATCAGCGTCAGTTTCCAGTTGACCGTGATCGCCATCGCCGCAATGACGAAACCGCCAGTCGCAATCGAGTCGACAAGCGTTAAGACGCCCGCCCCTGCCGTCTGCTGGACCGCCTGCAGGTCGTTTGTGGCGTGCGCCATAAGGTCCCCGACGCGGCGTTTCTGGTAGAACGCCGGCGACATCTGGGTGAAATGGCGGAACAGCTGCTCGCGCAGGTTCCGCGCCAACAGGATCGATGAACCGAAGATCATCAGCCGCCATGCATAGCGCAGCACGTACATGAGCAGCGCCGCTCCTGCGAGCACTGCAAGCCATTTGATGAGATAGCCTGCAGTCAGTGTGCCGCGGCTGATCTCGTCGACGACAAAGCCGATGATGCGCGGCGGCAGGATGCCGAGGAATGCCACGATCAGCAGCATGAAAATCCCGAGGGCGTATTGCTTTTTCCGTTCGTTGAAAAACCATCCCAGTTCTATAAATACTCGCATTGTCTTTTCCCCTTGCTGTTCGTATGTAGGTAACCTTTTTTATTCTAGCAAATATCAGGAAGCAAATGGGAAAAATAATTCGACTTGTGAAATAAATCAGTCTTTTGCCGGAAACGGGCTGACATCCGCTTTATGGCCGCCGAAAGGGATGGCGCGTTCGACGGCCGTGCCCGCTTCGGAATAGGAGACGGCGCGCAGCACGTAGTCGGCCCATATTTCTGATGTAGCTTGTCCATCGCTGCATCGAGGCGGCGCGTCTCCCATTTCCGCTGTTCAAACAAGCTCAGCTGCATCGACGTTTCGTCCTCGAGGTTCGACAGCGTGATTGATAGCCGGCGCGCCGGCCGGCCGTCGTAGAACTCCGCGAGCAGTTCGCGGCACACCGCATACAGCTTCAAGGTTTCATTGGTAGCTTCGTCCATCGTCCGCGCCCGGTTGAAGCCGCCGCCGAACGCGTGCTTGCTGTAGCCGACTGCTAGCGTCACTGTCCGCCCCGCCTTGCCGGCCGTGCGGGCGCGCATGGCGACGTCTTCCGCCATTTCGAGCAGCACCGCCGAGATGTCTTCGACGGTCGTGTAATCGCTGTACAGGATCTGCCCTTTGCCGTAGCTCACCTGGCCTTCGACAAGCGGCGCTCCGAGTTCCGACAGATCAATGCCCCAGGCGTGGTGGTAGAGCTGGTTGCCGACGATCCCGAACACTTCCTCGAGTCGCGAGAGCTCGGCCTGCGCCAAGTCGCCGACGGAGAAGATGCCCATGCCGTTCAACGTGTTCTCGATGCGCGTGCCGATGCCCCACATTTTACTGAGCGGCGCAACGGGCCATAATTTCTTTGGAACGTCGCCGAATGTCCATTTCGCAAAACCGGTCCCTTTCGCGTCTAAGTCGAGCGCAAGCTTCGCCATCAGCATATTCGGGCCCATGCCGATGGCCGACGGCAAACAGAACTGCCGGGCGATGTCGTCCTGGATGCGGGCAATAAGCTCTTCTGTCGTCCCCCACAACTTCTCCGTGCCGCTGAGGTCGACGAAACTTTCATCGACGCTGTAGACATGGATCGCTTCCATCGGAACGTATTCTTCCAAAAGCCGGGTGATTTCCATCGACACCTTCAGGAAGAACGCCATCTTCGGTTCGATTTTCTGGATGCGCGGATCGTCCGGAATTTCAAACAGCCGGGTGCCCGTGCGCACGCCGAACTCCTTTTTCAGCCGCGGCGAGGCCGCGAGCACGACGCTTCCCCGGCGCTCCTGATTGCCGATAACCGCGATGCAGGCTTCCATCGGGTCAAGGCCGAGGTCGATTGCGGCACAGCTCGCGTAGAAGCTGCGCATATCAAGGCAGATGATCGGCCGCTGTTCCAATCCTTCATACATGGGACTCCCTCTTTTCTTGCCGTCTGCTGGTTTCTTCTTCAGCATATACGAACACTTGTTCTATATCAATAACCGTTTTGGCGAAATCCCAAACACCGCACGGTATTTACCATGACCTCAAATTACTAATAAAAAAGCCGGTTCTGCCTCTATAAAAGAGGAGAATCGGCAATTAAAAAGATTTTATTGAAATGCTCCTAAAATTTATAACAGAACGATTTAACCTACGTTTGAAAATGCTAAAAAATCCGGTGGACTTCCAAATTTTTCATAAAACCCTGTGTCTCATTCATGGTTATTGGTAAACTTAAGAAGAACGGCCATCCAACTACAAAGGAGAGATGTTTATGTTCTGGTTTCTAGTTCCTGTAATCGCACTTATCGGTTTCGCCGCTTCAATTGACCGCAAACGGAAGAAAATCAACAACCATCTCCTGCAATCCACCCATCCCGATAGCCATGCTGCGAACTCTTCGAGTTTTGAGTCCGGCGGCGATTCCTATGGAGGCGGTGAGTGACGGTAAGAGCAAATCCGCAAAAATAAATTCTACCAGACAGAAAGCCTGCTCCGGTCATCGTTTTCATCATGTATTTGAGACTCCCACGGCTAAAGCCGCAAAGCCCTACACCTTACGGTGTGACGGGTGGGATTCTTGAATAACTAAACGTCCTCAATCCATTTCTGTTTTGGACAGCTTTCAAGATGAGGGTATCTCATTACCCCTCCTAAGACAGTGCATTTAGCATCTTAGGCTGATTGACTATTACCATCAATCACAGGTGCGTACCTGATATTCATTGCACCCACTACATCTCGGTGTTTCTCGAATCCACATTTACATGTGTATTTGCGGTCTTGTGCCGTGTTCCTTTCGGAACACGATGGACATGTTTGACTTGTATAGGCAGGATTCACATATTCGACCTCAATACCTTCTAAACTTGCTTTATATTCGATGAATTGGGCGAGACGGTAGAATGACCATGTGTGCAGGTTCTTTTCGTTTTTACGGCTTGTTCTTGCCGTCTGTCGGATGTTCGCCAGCTTTTCCAAGCGAATGACAGAAATTTTCTGTTGTTTTGCAAAACCTATAATTGCACGACTCACCTTATGGTCTTGGTCTCTCATCCATCGCTGTTCTTTATCATCAAGGTTTCGAATTGCACTTAGCTTGTTGCTATGTCCGAGCTTTTTTCTATTCGCACGGAATTTTCGTTTCTTGAACTTATTCCGCCTGCCGTTGCCAAAAAAGCGAACCTTTCCATCATCCGTCACGGCAACAGCAGGAATTTTCAAACCTAAATCGACACCCATGAGTTTCGTTCCTGTTTTCATATCCGTCTGAATTGTGACGGCAATTTGAGCAATCCATTTATTTGCTTTCTTTGTGATTCGAAGGGTTCCCAACTTATGTTTCAACAAGTCGAAGTTGCGATTGTCTTTATCCACCAACAAAGCACGGACTGGCATCTTCTTTACTTTTCCATTAATCATAAGGGGGAAGTGGATATGAGTGAAATCAAATGAATAATTTTGATTATTCCAGACACAGACAGGTTTTTTAAGCACAGGGACCGTAGTGAATTTCGTCTTTTTGACTTTCGTAGAGAAAATGCTTTTCGCATCTTTGATCGCTTGGTTCTTGACAGCACTCGGAAGGTTGGAGAAAACATCTTTTGTTGTTTTCTTTGTGCTTTTCTTTTCAACCGTCATTTCTCCTACGAGTTGGTTTATAAGAGAGATATATTCTTTGCTCATTTGACTCAATATAATTGCCTGTTCTCTTGTTGGAAGCAGTTTGATTTTAACCGTTATTGTCTGCATCGTTTGATTCACCCCCTTGTTTTTTGTTGCTCGACATACCTTTTGAGGGTTTCGCTGGATACATTTCCTGCGGTAGAAACAAAATATGAGCGTGTCCATAGGCTTGGCAAATGGCTAAGATACGGAAATTCTTCACGCAATCTCCTTGATGTCACTCCTTTTATTTTTGCCATAATATCCGCAGGGCTTAATGTTGGCGGTGCATTAAGAAATAAGTGAGTGAGTGTGGTCTTTGACGCATTCAAGTGCGACAATCTGAATGTTTAACTCTTGGCATACTTCATCAACTATCTCTTTAAATCGCTTTTTCACCGTTGAATCCAAGAATATTTTTCTTCTGACCCAGGGCAAAAAAGAAAATGATAGTTGATCAGGGAGACGGTTGTTTTTGTTCTTCTATACTGGTTCATAATTATATTGTATTAGTTCATTTTGTACACTGCAACACGAAAGAATATCGGATACTTGAAGCCTTCTGCGATGACTCCGTATCCGACCGAGCTATCATCCCTCGATTAAAACCGTGGGCTTTCTCGCTCGGAAAATCTGTAAACTTCAGCTGCTTTGAAAACTGCATCGACCAATCTCTCCAAACTCCCGGCTACGATTTCCACTTCGGGCAGATGATAGAACGTGCTTGTCAGCTCAATATCGTAGATGGAGTCATCCGGCGAATGGAGGAAAATTTTTTTGCCGGCCGCGAGGGCCATTCCCATTTCGATATGGCTTCCTTTTCCTGCCGGCAGCAGAATGATGACAATATCCGAATCCATCACCGCGCGCTTCTCCAGAAGACCGATCCGTTCCAGATCGGCCAAATCGGCTGCGCGGCCATTCATTGTCCAATCGTATGTATGGAAAAACCCGTTGCCCGTCAATTCCCGGCTGACGCTTCTCACTTTTTCTATGTTCTTGAAACTTGATGCGATATAGTATTTCATCTTCCCCACTCCATCGACTCAAAATTTTTGGGGCTGCAGCCGTTTGCTCTTCCCGATTTTATTCGGACAACAGCCCTTCTATTCGAAAAAGGGATGCCTGCCGCTTATAGGAGCAGCAGCGCATCCAGATCAAGAATGTGGATTCCCCTCTGTTCTTCCTGGCGAATCCAGCCAGCATCTTCGAACTTGGTCAGTTTCCGGCTGATCGTCTCCGGCGTGGTGCCCAGATAGGAAGCCAGGTCTTTCCGCGACATCGGCAGCCGGATGGCCATCGAACGGCTTTCTTCTGCCTGATGTGCCAGGTACAGGGCAATCCGTGTCTCGGCATCTTCTGTCGCAAAACTAGTCAGTTGCTGTTCTGCACTGCCAAGCCGTTTTGAAAATTCGCCTAGGATTTTCAGGGAAATCACCGGATGCTCGCTCAAAAGTTCCTGAAGGTCCGTCCGGTGGATCGAGCAGATTTCAGTTTTCTCCATCGCTTCTGCATAGGCATCGTGCACGGATTCTGTAAACAATGCCAGCTCTCCGGTAAATTCTCCGGATTCCAGGATCCGGATCACCTGCTCTTTGCCATTTTCCGATAGCCGGTAGACCTTCACTTTGCCTTTGTGGACGATGTAAAGGGCATTGGAAGTGTCGCCGGACCGGTAAAGGACTTCGCCTTTTTTCAGATTGACCGGCCGGATGGTACGCGTGATTTTGGCCATTTCCGCCTTTTCAAGATGGTTGAAAATCGGCACGATGGAGACACAGAACGTTTGCGGTCCCTTTTCTTCCGAATGGCCATGGCTGCATGTTTCCCTCTGGTTCATGCGAACCTCTCTCCTTTCATTACTGCGATGTATTCAGAGAATTCTATACTTTCATAGTAACATGGACCGGCTTTTTTAGTCCGTTTCCACATGAAAAAATCAGCGGCCGGGAATCTTCCGCTGATTGATTGCGCCGCGTCCGGATCATGCCGATTTCTTCGACAGGACCGGATACCCGAGGTTTTCGATGATGTGCTGGATCTGCTGGCCGTCAATTTCTGTTGCATCGTATTCCACCCGCACTTTGCCGGCATGGAACAGGACGGTTGCCGATACGACCCCAGGCTGTTTCCCTAATGCATGCTCGATTTTTTTAATGCAGGACGGACACGTCAAAGGCTCCATCTGGAACACTATTTTATTCATCTGATTCTCCTCCAATTCGCTTTATGCTGATTGACCTGCTTGATATGGCTTGACCAATTTGCTTTGAATCAGGAATAGCCTTCGACCTTTCCACCGGGCATTTGGTATTTCCAAGGTTTTGGGCCGGCAGGTTTTCTGCGGTTGAAGCGGAGCAGCCGCATGGCGTTCAAGATGACAAGCAGAACGCTGGCTTCGTGGATGAACATGCCAGACGCCAGATGGACCGACCCCATCAGGACCCCAATCAGCAAGTGCGCCACAATACCCACAGCAAAGAATGTATTTTCCTTCATATTGCGGATCGTCGCTTTGGACAGTGCATATGCATGAGAGAACTGCATTAGTTTGTCGGCCATGAGCACGACATCCGCGGTTTCCATGGAAATGTCCGTTCCGCCTTCTCCCATCGCAGCTCCGATATCCGCTGCAGCGATTGCCGGAGCATCATTCACCCCGTCGCCTGCCATTGCCACGACATGCCCCTGTTCTTTCAACCCATTCACAAATGCCACTTTGTCAGCCGGCAGCAGTTCGGCGTGGAACTCGTCGATCCCTAATGCCGCTGCGACCCGTTCTGCGGTGTGGCGGTTATCCCCTGTCAGCATGATAATCTTTTTCACTCCATGTCTACGCATCTCTGCAAGGGCGAGGGCTGCATCTTCCCTGATCTCATCGGCGATGGAGAAAACCCCGGCAATCTCATCCTCAACGGCTGCGAAAACGGCTGTATTGCCGGCTGCTTCACGCGCGGCCGCGTAAGTTTCCACTTCTTCGGGAATATAGATGCCTTTGCTTTTCATGAGTTTCCGGTTGCCGATCGCCATGCATTTTCCTTCCACGGAGGCCATCAACCCGCTGCCTCTTTTCACTTTGGATTTGTCGGGTCTGCCAAACGTTATGTTGCGCGCTTTCGCTTCTTTGACCAAGGTCTGGCCGAGGTGATGTTCCGAAACCGTTTCCGCAATCGCCACCAGCCGGAGCAATTCGTTCTCCTCGTAGAGGCCAAATCCTTTAATGTCCGTCACTTGCGGCTTGCCTTTCGTCAATGTGCCCGTTTTATCGAAAATCAGCGTATCGACTTTCGCAAACCGGTCCATCACTTCTCCGCCTTTGATCAGGACGCCGTTCTTGGCGCCATTGCCGATTCCTGCAACCGTGGACACCGGTGCACCGATCACCAGCGCACCCGGGCAGGCAATGACCAGGAACGTGATCGCCAGGTGGAAGTTCTGCGTCCAGGCAAAGACCACAAGTGCTAAGGCCACAACCGCTGGCGTATAAATATTGGCGAACTTGTTAAGGAATTTTTCGGTTGCTGATTTTGATTCCTGGGCCTCTTCCACCAGTTCGATAATTTTTGCGAACGTGGTGTCGTCGCCGACCTTCTCAGCGATTATTTCAATATAGCCGTTGTCGATGACGGTGCTGCTGAACACTTTATCGCCCGCCCGTTTTGAAGCGGGCACCGATTCCCCGGTAATCGCCGCTTCGTTCAAGAAAGCCTGGCCGCTGACGATTTCCCCGTCGACCGGCACTTTTCCGCCGGTCCGGATAATGACCCGGTCGCCTTTTGCCACTCTATCCGCCGGCACCGTGATGGGTTGCCCGCTCCGCAAGACCACGGCTTCCTGGGGAGTCATGTCCACTAAACTTTTCAACGAAGCCCGCGTTCTCTCGAGCGTCCGGGCCTCCAGGTAATCTCCGAACAGGAACAAAAACGTCACGACTGCCGATTCCGTATACTCGCCGATCGCCAGTGCACCGACCACTGCGATCGACACGAGCAGTTCGATGCTGAAGGCTTTCATCCGCACTGCCTGGAACGCTTTCAGCGCTATCGGAATGATGGCTACTAGTGTGGCAGCGATCAACGTCAGCTGCCGAAGATCTTGAAAGCCGGCGATATTCAGCAGCAGCGCCAGCACAAGCAAAAATCCTGCCCCGAACGTGATGTGTTTTTTGTGTTTTTGTATAAATCCATTCATGGAAACCCGACCCCTTTTTTCATATTCTTTATAGTTAAATGGTAACCGGACGGCGGAAAAAACAAATTGACCGGCATCAAGAAAACATATTTCCGCATCAAAAAAACTGCCCCTCAATCTCTGGAAAATCCAGCAATTGAGGGGCAGTTCCATGCCTCATGAAAATCATGTTCTGAACGTCAGCCGCCGATATACGACATGCCGATCTTCTTCCGGCTTTTCGCGGTCTGTTCTGTCCGTTCGTCGGAATAGCGGTCGCTTCGGCGCTCCCACACGGCCGACACGGCCTGGAGCAATTCAGCATCATCGGAGCCGCTGCGCAGCAGCCCGCGGATGTCGAACCCTTCCACCGCAAACAGGCACGTATAGAATTTCCCGTCAGAAGACAGGCGGGCGCGTGTGCAGGACGAGCAGAAGGATTCGGATACCGACGTGATAAAGCCGACTTGCGAGTCGCTCCCTTGGTACCGATAGCGCTTCGCCACTTCCCCGAAATAGTCCTGGTCAACAGGCTCCAGTTCGAACGCCGACTGCAGTTTTTCCAGGATTTCTTTTTTGGTGACGACTTTTTGGAAACTCCAGCCGTTGTCGTTGCCGACGTCCATGAATTCGATAAAGCGGAGCGTAATGCCGCGTTCCTTGAAATACGCAGCCATCGGAAGGATCTCCGCTTCATTGACGCCTTTTTGGACGACCATGTTGACCTTGATCTCAAAGCCCAGTTCTTTTGCAAAGTCGATGTTTTGCAGAATCAGGGATGAAGAAACACCGCGGCCGTTCAGCTTCCCGAAAAGATCCGGCTCCAGCGCATCCAGGCTGATGTTCAGCCGGCGGAGCCCGGCACTGTACAACGCGGGGCCATGCTGTTTCAAGAGCAGCCCGTTCGTGGTCAGCCCGACGTCTTCGACGCCTTCCACGGAGAAGATTTTCTCGACCAGTTCCGGCAAGCCCCGGCGGAGCAAGGGTTCCCCGCCCGTCAACCGGATTTTCTTGACGCCCATCGATACGAAGATCCTGGTGAGCCGGTGGATCTCCTCAAAAGACAGCAGTTCCTGTTTAGGCAAAAATGCGTAATCATCGCCGAACACTTCCTTCGGCATGCAATACGAACACCGGAAATTGCAGCGGTCCGTGACGGAAATCCTCAGATCCCGTATCGGCCGCCCCAGCCGGTCTTTCAGTGGGTGCCTCTCCATTCGAACGCCCTCCCTTTCTAGTCGGTATTTGTGTTGATGTTCCTGAAAACCCTGCGGTCTTCGTTGAGCAGATCGGAATCGATCCAGGCGGTGTTCAACGTTCCGAGAAAATCGAATACACCCAAGTTTCCGTTTTCCACAGATCCCATCAATTCCTTTGCCCGGTTGCCATTCCAGACGCTGAACAAGGGAATCCTCTCCTCGCTGGTCCGGACCGCCGCAACGTCGCTGGCCTCAGGCGCCAAGCGGACGAGCGCCTGTGATTCCGCTTCCCCTACAAAAGGCATGTCGCAGGCAAGCACCAAATAGCGGTCAGCCGGGCGCAGCGCCATCGCGGAAGCGATTCCGGCAAGCGGGCCTTTACCGGCCACTTCCGGCAAATCGGTGATGACGTCCAACCCGGCGGGAAAAAGCGCCAGAAACTCTGCGCGCGAAACGATGACGACGTCTTCGCACGCCGCCTCCAGCGCCCGGTAAACGCGTTCGTAGAAAAGCTCGCCTCCGATTGGAGCAAACGCTTTGGGAGACCCGAAGCGCCGCGAGAGGCCGCCCGCGAGCAGGATCCCGACCGTCCGGTTCATCCGCCGCTGACCGGCGGAATCACCGCTATGACATCGCCTGCTGCCAAGGCGTCGCCCGGCAGCGCGTATTCTTCATTCACCGCAAATTGCACAGCGCTTCCCTGCATTTCCGGATATTTTTCCAGCAGCTGCAGTTGAAGCTCTTCGACCGTCTGGCCCGTATAGGGCACAATTTCCTGAGCGGTCCCCGTCAGCTCGCGGACGCCCGCAAAATAATGGACTGTAATCATATCGTTTCTCCTTCCGGCTTTTTCTTCTGGTCCCCAATCCATTCCTCGCCGCCGTTCCAGATTTCTTTTTTCCAGATCGGGACAATTTCCTTGATGCGTTCGATAGCGTATTCATTCGCTTCATAGGCGGCTTTCCGGTGCGGCGAAGACACCGCAATCACGACGGCAATATCGCTGATCCCTAATTCGCCGATGCGGTGGGCGATGGCCACACGGGCGCCATCCCATCGTTCTTCGATTTCCTGGCCGATCTGTGCAAGCTTCTTTTCCGCCATCGGCACATAGGCCTCATACGCCAAGTATACGGTCTGCACGCCCTTTGTCCACTCTCGGACGTGCCCGGTGAACAGCGTCACTGCTCCGGCTTCCGGCCGCAGAACAAGGTCCGCGTATACTTGGGGATCGATCGGTTCGGTCACGATACTAAATGCTTTCATCTTTTCCACTTCCCATCCACTCCCTAAAAAAACGGCCGCTTGCCGCATGTTTATCCAATTCCAAAGTCTGGACCCCTTCCAGCTCGACGCCCTGGTGCACGAAAACCGCCCGGATATCTGAAAGGCCCTTCAACGTGTCCCAGTCTTCTCCGCTGCGGACCAGCACCGCTTTCGGATATGGCGCGTCTTTAAAGCCTTCGATGAGAATAAAATCCGGATCTATGAGCTTCGAGAACCCGATGAACTTCTCAAGATCCGCCTCTTGCCTCTCAAGATGCAGTTGGACCAGCCCGCCGCCGTAGACGAGCGAGCTTGCTGCGCCGTTCGCCAGAAATTGCGTGCTGTCTGTGCCGGCAGGCGGAAGGTCCGGCTTGCCCCCGTGGCCGTGGTGCTTGATCGCCGAAACTTTTTTCCCTGTTTCTTGTGCCAAAGCGATGAGGCGGTTCATCAGCGTCGTTTTGCCGCTGTTTTTATAGCCCACCACTTGCAGGATCTTCATATTTTCCATTCCGCACTGCCTTCTTCGACGCCGAGCAGCAGCACGTCCACCCGGTCGCCGCTCGTGAATCCTCTTGAACCGCCCGGCAGCACGATCAGGGCATTGCCTTTGGCAATGGATGCCACAGCATTCGATTTGTTGAAGCCGGCCGGTTTGATGCTGTGGCCGTCGTACACCGCCCGTATGAAGCGTGTGAACGGATTGGCCTTGGCAAAGTCTTCCGACAGCAGCGCTGTCGTGTGCGGCAGGAACAGCTTGTCCGCTCCCATCATCCGGAGCAGAGCCGGGCGGACGAACAGCTCGAAGCCCGTAAAGCAGGCGGAAGGGTTGCCCGATAAGCCGAAGAGGTATTTTCCGTCGGCCACGGCGACCGTTGTGACGCTGCCCGGCCGCATGGCGACTTTGTTGAACAGCACTTCAGCGCCGAGCCGCTCGTAGATTGCCGGAAGAAAATCGAAATCCCCGACCGATACGCCGCCCGTGGTGATCAGGCAGTCGGTTTCCGCGGCAGCTTTTTTGACGATTCCGAAGCTTTCGTCCAGATTGTCCACGGACATGCCGTACGTTTTGCTGGCGATCCCCATACGGGCAAGTTGGGCGCTGATCATTGGTCCGTTGCTATTGCGGATTTTCCCTGGCACCAGCGGCTCCGATACATCGAGCAGTTCCGTGCCCGTCGACAGGATGCCGACGACCGGCTGCTTTGCCACTTGCACTTCGGCATAGCCGAACGTTGCGAGCAGCGCAATCGTCCCCGGATGGATCAGGCTCCCGCGGGGGATGACTTCTTCGCCCGCTTTCACGTCTTCCCCTTCGAGCGAAACGTTCTCGAGCGGCGCAAACGGTTTACGGATCGTGAACGAACCTTCCGCTTCCGCCGCCTGTTCAAACATGACCACGGCATCGGCCCCTTCAGGAAGCGGTGCACCGGTCATGATTCTGACGGCTTGACGGCCTGAAAGCGTTTTTCCTGAAACTTCGCCGGCGCCGATATGGTCGACGATGTCGAACCGGATGCGCCGGTCTCCAGAAGCGCCTTCTGACTGGGCCGAAATGATTGCAAATCCGTCATACGGCGACCGGTCAAAAGGCGGCACCGGATGCCCTGCGATGACCGGCTCTGCCAGGATGCGGTTATAGCTCCGTTCGAGCGGGACCGTTTCGGTGCCCATCATGCGCGCCTGTTGGATCACTTTTTGTACAGCTTCTGAAACCGGGATCGGTTTGCGGTGTTCCACCATGGGTATCTACTCCTCGATTATTCCTGATATACTTGTTTATATGAACCGGAAAGGATGATTTCTATGTCAGAACTGACACACTTCAATGAACAGGGACGGGCCAAGATGGTCGACGTCTCGGAAAAAAACGATTCGGTCCGGACCGCGCAGGCGCAATCCGCTGTTTTATTGAACAAAGCCGTCTACGACCAGATCAAGGAAGGCACCAATAAAAAAGGGGATGTTTTGGCTGTTGCGCAGGTCGCCGGCATCATGGCGGCGAAAAACACCGCCCAGATCATTCCGATGTGCCACCCGCTCGCGTTGAGTGGCGTCGATATCGGCTTTGAGTGGAATGTGGACGAAGCCGAGTCCCATTATGAAGTGCTGATTTTTGCGACGGTCAAGACCAAAGGGCCGACCGGCGTCGAGATGGAAGCTTTGACGGCAGCCGCTGCTGCAGCGCTCACCATCTACGATATGTGCAAAGCGGCCGGCAAGGAAATGGTCATCGGGCCGACCCTGCTGCTGCAGAAGACCGGCGGCAAGTCGGGCGACTACAGCCGTTCCTGACGATGCTTGCCGAGTTCAAAGGTGATGTGCGCGAGTTCCGGGAGGATGAGCCGCTCCATGGCGAGCTTCACCGCTCCGCGCGAACCCGGCAGCACAAAGATCGCTTTATCATGCGAAACACCGGCCGATGCGCGGCTGAGAAGCGCTTTCGTGCCGATGTCTTCCGTAAAGCTCAGGAACCGGAAAAGTTCGCCGAAGCCTGGAATCGTTTTTTCGTAAAACGGTTCCATCGCTTCAATGGAAACATCCCTCTTTGCAATCCCCGTACCGCCTGTCGAAACGATGGCATCCAGGTCCCCGCGGACCAGCCATTCCGTCATCACGGCTTCGATTTCTGCCCGGTCGTCCTTGGCGATCCGGTAATCGGCCACCTCAATCCCTTTTGCTTCCGCCAGACGTTTCACCAGCCCACCGCCGGCATCGGTCTCAAAATTGCGCGTATCGCTGACTGTCATTACGGCAACGCGGATTTTTCTGTTCAACTCGAAAGACTCGGACATCCCTTTCTTCCTTTCTCATCAACCGAATAATTGGTGGTAAAAATTCCGGCCTTCCGGCACATTCCGGATGCCATGGATCAGAAGGCGGCCGTCTGCGAACAGCACGGCGCGCTTCCCGAACACCTGGAGTTCGACAAAATAAGGCGTGCGTTTCACCTTGCCGCCCATTCTACGCCCGATCGTTTCTGCATCCGCCAGTGAAATGATGCGGTCCGGACCGGGCAGGACCTGGACCGCTTCCCTTCCGCAAAGAACGGCGTACGCGCCTTGACCCGCCCCGTTCAGCGACGGATAGGCAGGTGCGTTTCCGCAAGTTGCGCATTCGGGATTGCGGATGCGTGATACTCCGATGTCGTGCTGGATATTCTCCCAAAGATCGAAATGATGCACCCTTTTCCGCATCGCACTGCGGTTGCCGCTGAGCCATTTCAATGCTTCGGTGCACTGGATGGCGGCCGTCACTTGGACAGCCGGCGGGATGATGCCAGCCGTATCGCATGTCTGATTCACGGTCGGGAGCACCGGCAGGAGGCAGCGGAAACAAGACGATTCGCCGGGGATGAACGGAAAGACGGCGCCGGTGCTTCCGACGCACGCCCCGTAGATCCAAGGCACCGCGAATTTAGCGGACGCGTCGTTGATCAGCAGACGGGTTTCGAAATTGTCGGTCGCGTCCATGATGAGTGAACAGCGGCCCGCCAATTTCTCCATCAGCCCCGCATCCAGGTGCTCCAGGTAAACCGACAAACGGAGATCGCTGCGGATCGCTTTCAATCTTTTTTCAGCAGCTACGACTTTCGGCACCATCTCTTTGGCATCTTCTTCCGTAAACAGCTGCTGGCGCTGGAGGTTGGACCATTCCACATAATCGCGGTCGACCAGATGGATTTCGCCGACGCCGGCCCGGGTCAAGGTCTCAGCAATCGCCGAGCCGAGCGCCCCGCAGCCGATGATGGCGACGGACGCATCCGCCATATTCTGCTGCCCTTTCAGCCCCACCGGCTTGAATAGTAGTTGCCGGGAATAGCGGTCATCCATTGGCAAATCCACCTTTCTGTCTAATTCAATGATAATTCGGGTGCGGGATGGTTTTTATTGTATTCCGAGGTGATGTCGCTGAACGTGCCGACATACCGCACCACTTCCCCGGTATCGTCTTTCACGGCGCTGATGTTGAGCCATTGCAGGTATTCTTCGCCATTTTTCTTTTTGTTCCAAATTTCGCCTTGCCACATGCCCTGTTCTTTGATTTCCTCCCACATCTTTTGGTAGAAATCCGGAGATTGCTTGCCGGATTTCATGATGTTCGGATTCTGGCCGATGACATCGCCTTCGTCAAAACCGGTCAGCTTCGTGAACGCGGGATTGACGGACTTGATCTTGCCGGTGACATCGGTCACCAGGATTCCCTGGCCAGTTGAATTGAAGACTTCTGCAGCCAATAGCAGACGATCCTGGTAATACATCCATACTACCAAAACCAGGCTGGCTAATGCTACCTGCGACAGGAGCATAAAGCCAATCGAGTACTGTCCGGTGACCGAAAAGATGATCGAAAGCATGATCGGCGGGAAAAATCCGCCGAGCCCGCCCATCATGGAGACGATTCCGTTGACGATCCCGGCCTGTTTGTTGAAATAGAACGGCACCAGTTTGAAGATGACGCCGTTGCCGATTCCGGCGCTGACTGCGATGGCCAGGCTGCCGACCGTGTACAAGCCGATCGACGGCGAGAAAGCCAGGATGATGGCCGCAATCGTGTAGACAAAGAACGTCCCCATCAAGAGCAGCAGCGGCTGCAATTTGTCGGCCAGCCAGCCGCCGATCGGCCGCATGAATGTCGCGAGCGCAATAAACCCTGCTGTCCGCATGCCGGCATCGACTTTCTCCAACCCGTAATTGTTGACCAGGAAGTTCGGCAGGTAAATCGTGAAGGCGACAAACGAACCGAAGGTAATGAAATAGAACAGTGAGAAAAACCATAATTTCTCGTTTTTATAGACTCCTTTGATCTGCTCGAAAATAGGAGTTTTCACTTTGGTTTCGTGGCGGTCGCCCAGGAAGAAATTCAGGACGGCGAACACCAAGAGAAGGATCAGGTACAATTTGATGGTGGCGGACCAGCCGATCTGGGTGGCGATCAGCGGGGCACTGAACGTCGTGATCGCGGTCCCGATATTCCCGGCCCCGTAGATGCCGTTGACGAGCCCGTGCTTTTCCTTCGGATAGTATTTCGGCAGCGACGTGACCCCGACAGAAAAGACGGCTCCGCCGATCCCAAGGAACAGGCCGCCGATGATCAAATCATTGAACGACGAGGCTTCGCTTAAGTAGAACACTGGAAACAGCAGCAAGATAAAGCTGAGCAGGAAGATGATGCGGGCGCCGAAGACGTTCGCATAGTACCCGAGCGGAATCCGGAGGATTGATCCGAGCACGACCGGCACTGCGGTGACGATGGCCAACCGCTCCGGAGGAATGGCAATGTCTTCGCTGATGAACGGGATGAGCGAGGAGATGATAACCCATACCATAAATCCGACGACCAAATTCATTGTTTGAAGCGGCAATTGCATTTTCTTGATCATAAAAATCACCTTTTTCCAAATTTTTTTATTTACAATTTCTGTTATTGATTCCCTACTCCCATTGTACTGCTCACCCTCCTTCTTTTTAATAAGGGAGTCCCCTCGCCTTCGAAGGGGAAACCCTTAAAAATCGCCTCCCCGCCTGCATCGGCGACACTCACCCCTAGTCCCGCTTCCGAAAATGAAAACGCAAAAAAGCCGGCGGGGAAAAGCGATGCTTTTTCTCCGTCGGCTTCTGCCGAGTCTTTTGGTTTATGTGATCAACGTATTCATTTTCTTATACAGTTCGTCCTGGTCGACAGCTTTCATCAATTTCTCCGCCATCGGGAACAGCACAGTCTCTTCTTTTACAAAATGGATCGTCAGCACTTCGAAGGCTTCACCGGCATCTTTTGCGACAGTCTTCAGATCTTCGAGCGTCATCGCGTCGATATTGTCGCGCGTGTGGTGGAAAAAGTGACCGATATAGCCGTCGATTTCCTGGTGCTCTTCCTGGATGCCGACCAGCGGCCCTTGTTCAAAGCCGATATACGTTCCCAGGACCGGGAAAAAATGCTCTTCCTCTTTTTCGGTATGGTTCTTGAACGGTTCAATGAATTCGTAAAGCTTCTGGCGCAGCAATTTCAGCTTCTCGCGCCCTTCCTCGAGGCTCATTTCTTGCCGTTCGAAATCGAGCACGAGGCTGTGCCAATCGTCCATCAGATACGACAAATAGCGGTGTTCGTTTTCAAGCAGCCGCATGCCGGGTTCGGTAAACCGGAGATTGTTATTGGTTGCCATTCGGATTCCTCCTGCACCATTAAAAGTTCAGTAATTTTTTCTTCAATGCATATTCGACCAGTTCCGGCCTGCTTTTCAAATTCAGCTTTTCCATGATCTTGGCTTTGTGCGCTTCGACTGTCTTCACTGAAATGAACAGCTTCTGGGCGATTTCTTTATTGCCATAGCCCTTCGCGATCAACGGCAGCACTTCCACTTCGCGCTTCGACAAGCATTCGAACGGATCTGTCCCTTTTGAACTGGCGTCTTTGTTGATGAATTCCCGGACGAGCGACGTGGCCATCTTCGGATGGATATAGGTTCCGCCGCTGTGGATCGTCCGGATCGCCAGAAGCAGCTCTTCGTCCGGCGCGTTTTTCAGCATATAGCCGGAGGCGCCGTTTTTCAGCACATGGAACAAATACTCTTCATCGTCGTGCATCGTCAGGATCAGGATTTTCGTATCCGGAAAATCTTCTTTCACTTTGCCGGTCGTGACCAAGCCGCTTTCGCCGGGCGGCATGCTCAAGTCCAGCAGGAGAATATCCGGCTGGTGTTTGGCCACCATCTGATAGGCTTCGATTCCATCTGCGGCAAGCGCAATCACTTCCATGTCCTCCTGGAAATTCAGGATCATCGAAAAGCCGCTGCGCACGATTGCATGATCGTCGGCGATCACAATCTTCATCTTCATTCCCCCGCTTTCACATCGGCACCCGCAAGTGCACCGTAGTCCCTTTGCCCGGAGCCGACTGGATCTGAACATTTCCGTACACCAATTCCGCGCGTTCGTTCATCCCGAACAAGCCGAGGCCCGTCCCTTCCGGAAGGCCTCCAGGCGAGAAACCTTCGCCGTCGTCTTTGACGATCAATTGGAGCGCCCCGCCCTTTTCGAACAAATACACCTGCAGCTTGTCCACTCCGGCATATTTCATTGCGTTCAGGACGGCCTCCTGGCCGACCCGGTAGAAGACGGTTTCCAATTCGCCGCCGTAGCGCTTTTTCTTGATATCCGAATGGAACTCGATGTCCATGCCAAAACTGTTTTCCATCCGTTTGAAGTGCGAGCGGAAAGCGGCTTCGAGCCCAAAATCATCGAGCGCCGCCGGCCGAAGCTCCACCGACATGTTCCGGATATCGTCCAGAAGCCGCGTCAGCGTCGCTTTGGTGTCGTCGGTCTTAACGAGTAAATTCGTATCGTTTGTCATGTATTTCAATGCACGCAATTCGATGACGGCGCTCATCAGCTCCTGGGCCACGCTGTCATGGAGCTCGCGCGAAATCCGTTTGCGTTCATTTTCCTGGGCTTGGATGACATGCTTCATCATCAGGTTCTGGTGCAGTTTCTGTTGGGTCTTGAATTGGTTTGTCAAATCACGCAGCATAAAGACGCGGATTCCCTGTTGAGGATCGATGGTGTGAAAAGTGGCCGCGTAAGGCACCACGCCTTTTTCCGCAGTTTCCAGATGGACTTGGAATGACGTAAACGCATCCTTGTCCTTGCTGGTCAGGAAACAGTCCACGCACGTCCGGTATTCGGTTTCACTCGTATATCCCCGGCAAGCCGTGCAGATCGCCTTTTCCGCCCCCTGCTGGAGCTGGCCGGACACATTCAAATCGACAATCTTCTCCGCAGCGGGATTGTGGGCGATCATTTCGCCTTCCCGGTTGAAAAAGAATATCGCTTCTGTGCTGTTTTCGAACATCTTCATCATCAACTCAGGCCGGATGTCTTTGTTTGCAAGCGTCAATTGAACATCAATTCCTTCCCGTCCAAACTTCCAATGCGCTTTTTAGAAGACTGTTTTAAAATCCGCAGGTTCTGCTCCGTCATTTTATGGGCTTCGCGGAAACCGCCCAATAGGACGCCGGCCACCCGCCCTTCGTGCCATAGCGGGTATGCGCCCATTGATTTCAGTTTTTCCAGGGCCAGGATCGGATAATTGAACAGGTCCTCGCGATCGGTGAAATCCGCCACATCGTGTACGATCAGCGGTTTTCCGGTCTTGAAGACCATTCCGGCAATCCCTTTCCCGGATTGCAGCGTGACATGTTTCAAGCGGCTGCTGATGCTGCCGGTAGCGTATTTCCATTTCAATACATGCTGATTCTCTGCCGGTTCCACCAGGACGATTGCCACAAAATCACAGCCTGTCGCGGTTCGGATGTTTTCAAGTTCAGTCAAGTAGTCTATGTGTTTTTTCATATGCTGCGTCTCCCATGGAAACCAAAAGAGGGGCAGCCCCCTCCGTCAGTTTGTCGGTTTATGTCTTCTATATAGGATATAGCTTCTTCCTACATAATTCAATGGCACGCTCCAGACATGGACCAATCGGGTGAATGGCCAGAAAGCGAAAATGGCAAAACCGGTCAAGATATGCAATTGGAAGGATAAAGGGGCGCCAGCCATCAGCGCCGGGTTCGGGTTCAGGAAGAACAAACCGCGGAACCAGACAGAAATGGTGGAACGGTAATCAAAATCCGGCTGCACCGCGTTGGTGACGATAGTGGCGTACATCCCCATAAAGACGATGAACAGCAATAGCGAATTGACGGCGAGATCGGAAAACGAGCTCAACTGGCGCACCCGCTTTAACGAGAAGCGGCGGAATGTCAGGATGAACATGCCGATCAAGGTGACAAGACCGAAGAAGCCGCCGATGTAGATCGCTCCGATATGGTATAGGTGGTCATTGACGCCGACTGCTTCCATCCAGGATTTCGGGATGGCCAGGCCTCCGATATGGCCAAAGATGACCGGGACAATGCCAAGATGAAACAGCAAACTGCCAAGCATCAATTGCTTTTTTTCGATAAATTCACTGGACTTCGCCGTCCAGTGGAATTTATCAGTGCGGTACCGGTAGATATGCCCGAAAATGAATACCGCGATGCAGATATACGGAAAAATCACCCATAGGACTTGGTCAACTGCGTTCATGTGCTTGGACCTCCTGTTCGATGCAGGCTTTGAATGTCTCCCGGAGCCCCTTCACCAAATGGAAATACGGGCTGCCGTGCTTTTCGAGACTTTTCAGCAAATGGTACGTGCCGTCTTCGAGGACGGCAATGAGCATGCCGAAACTTTGCGGAGAGCGCGGATCCCCGAGCCACTCGGCGGCATAAAGGAATTCGCACATGAGCGGCAGGTAATCCGACAATTCCGTTTCCGGCATTTCCAAGCCGAACATTTCATAGAGGACTTTGAGTTTGGCGAGCATCTGCCCACGCTCTTTCGCGTCCTCGAACTTGAAATACGTCATGAACAGCGTGCTGTCCTTCTGGAAGTCGAACGTATCCGTGTACATTTCCTGGATGTCGTCGAGGCTGAAGTTGTGCATCAGCCGCCAGTATTCCTGGACATGCGGATAGGCCGGATGATCGACAGTGAACGATTCTTCGATCAGCAAGGGATGGAAATCCAACTTTTCCGGATAGGTCAAGTGATATGCGAAAAATCCGAACGAATTTTTATAATGGTACAACTTTTCAAGATTAATCACGCCAGATCCCCCCGTAGAAATTCTCTTCGTAAATTTCCTTGCCGGATTTGGTCGCTGTTCCGGTCGGGCTCGGGCTCGCCGGTCCGCAGCCGTCGCACGATCCGCCGGACTCGGTTCCCCAGCCGCCCATGCCGCCGCTGTCATAGCCTTCCATGCCTTGGGCACGGTATGGATTGACGCGGCCTTCGCGGTGGGTGCTCGGGATGACGAAACGGTCTTCGTATTTCGCAATCGCGAGCAGGCGGTACATCTGCTCCGTCTGGTGCGGCGTCATGCCGACGCGCTCCAGGCGGCTGTTGTCGAATTCTTTGCCGGAAGACAAAGCGCGCATATACGAGCGCATCATCGCCATCCGCTGCAGGGACTTCTTGACTGTTTCGGTGTCGCCGGCAGTCAGCATATTCGCCAAGTACTGGATCGGCGTGCGCATTTCCTCGATGGCCGGGAAGATCATATCCGGATTTTTAATGGAATCCTTGCCTTCAAAATAATTCATGATCGGGCTGAGCGGCGGCACATACCAGACCATCGGCAGCGTGCGGTATTCCGGATGGAGCGGGAACGCCAATTGATGCTCGATCGCCAGCTTGTAGACCGGCGAATTCTGAGCCGCTTCGATCCAGTCTTCGGAGATGCCGTCCTTTTTCGCCTGCGCGATCATCTCAGGGTCGAACGGATTGATGAACAAGTCGCATTGGGCTTTGTACAGGTCTTTTTCATCTGGCGTGGAAGCGACTTCCAATACCCGGTCAGCGTCATAAAGGAGAACGCCGAGGTAGCGGATCCGTCCGGTGCATGTTTCCGAACAGACCGTCGGCAAGCCGGATTCGATCCGCGGGAAGCAGAACGTGCATTTTTCGGCTTTATTGGTCTGCCAGTTGAAATAGACCTTCTTGTACGGGCAGCCGGTCATGCAATAGCGCCAGCCGCGGCAGGCTTCCTGGTCGACCAGGACGATGCCGTCCTCTTCGCGCTTGTAGATCGCCCCTGCCGGGCAGGAAGCCACGCAGCTCGGATTCAGGCAGTGTTCGCAGAGCCTAGGCAAATAAATCATGAACGATTTCTCGAAGTTGAATTTGATTTCCTCTTCGATTTTCTGGATATTCGGGTCGAGCGGGCCGGTGATGTGCGCACCCGCCAAATCGTCCTCCCAGTTCGGTCCCCATTCGAGGTTCATTTTTTCTCCGGTGATGGCCGAATGGGCACGGGCGACCGGCGAATGTTCGGATTCGCCCGCATTGGTCAAGTGTTCATAATTATAGGTCCACGGCTCGTAATAATCCTTCATTTCCGGCATGTCCGGGTTGTAGAAGATTTTGCCGAGCGCCACTTTCGACAGCTTGTTGCCCGATTTCAGCTCCAGCTTGCCTTTCCGCAGCTGCCAGCCGCCTTTGTAGAGCTCCTGGTCTTCCCAGCGTTTCGGATAGCCGATGCCCGGTTTCGTTTCCACGTTGTTGAACCACATGTACTCCGCGCCTTTCCGGTTGGTCCAGGTTGTTTTGCAGGTGACGCTGCACGTATGGCAGCCGATGCATTTGTCCAGGTTCATGACCATTGCTACTTGTGCTTTAATTTTCAAGCCAGTCAACCTCCTTCATTTTCCGTACAGCCACATATTCATCGCGCTGGTTGCCGATCGGGCCATAATAATTGAAGCCGTAGCTCAATTGCGCATAACCGCCGACCATCTGGGTCGGTTTCATATGGATCCGCGTCGGTGCGTTATGGCTGCCGCCGCGCGTATCGGTGATTTCAGAACCCGGCACTTGGATGTGCTTGTCCTGTGCATGGTACATGAACATCGTTCCCCGCGGCATCCGGTGGCTGACGACGGCGCGGGCCGTCACGACCCCGTTGCGGTTATAAACTTCTAGCCAGTCGTTGTCGTCGATATTATGCGCGGCCGCGTCGTCGTTGTTGATCCACACCGTCGGGCCCCCACGGAACAGCGTCAGCATGTGCTGGTTGTCCTGATAGGTCGAGTGGATGTTCCACTTGCCGTGTGGCGTTAGGTAGCGCAGCACCAGCGAATCAACGCCGCCTTTGATTTTCTTGTCGTTAACTCCGAACACCATCGGCGGCAAGGTCGGCTTGTAGATCGGCAGCGCTTCGCCGAATTGCTGGAAAATCTCATGATCGATGTAGAAATGCTGACGGCCCGTCAACGTGCGGAACGGGACTAGGCGCTCAATATTCGTCGTGAACGGCGAGTAGCGCCGGCCCATCTTATTGGATCCTGAGAATACCGGCGTCGGGATGACTTCCCGCGGCTGGACCGTGATGCTTTGGAACGTAATCTTCTCTGCGGCCCGGTCGGCTGAAATATCTTTCAGCGTTACCCCGGTGTCTTTTTCCGCTTCCGCATAAGCTTTCTGCGAGACCCGTCCGTTCGTTGCCGACGACAGATTGAGCATGGCATCTGCCACTTGGCGGGCTGTCTGGATTTTCGGCAAGCCGTTCTTGATCGAATCATCGAAGAATGTGCCGTTGATGTGCTTGAGTTCTTCGTATTCATCGGCTACCGAGAAGCTGACGCCGTGTGCGCCGGTTTTGCCGACCACCAGATTCGGTCCGAGCGAAATGTATTTGTCGTGGATTTTCGTATAATCGCGCTCAACAATGCTGAAGTTCGGCATCGTTTTCCCTGGCTGTGCCGGGATATCGCCTTTGGTCCAATCTTTGACGAGGCCCATCGGCTGTGAAATCTCACTGACCGTATCATGTGCGAGCGGCGTAATGACCACGTCTTTATAGACGCCTGGCAAATGCGTTTTGGCCATGTCCGAGAAGCGCTCCGCCAGCTTGCTGTAAATGTCCCAGTCGGACCGTGACTCCCACAGCGGATTGACCGCCGGGTTGAATGGATGGACGAACGGGTGCATGTCGGTCGACGACAAGTCCGTCTTCTCATACCAGGTCGCCGCCGGAAGCACGATATCTGCATAAAGCGGTGTCGACGTCATCCGGAAATCAAGCGCGACCATCAGATCCAGTTTGCCTTCCACATCGTCGCGCCAAACAATCTCTTCCGGTTTCGCATCCGTATTCGGTTCTGCCAACAAGCCGTTCGACGTTCCCAGCAAATGCTTCATGAAATATTCCTGCCCTTTGGCAGAACTTGAAATCAGGTTGGACCGCCAAATGAACAGCGTGCGCGGGAAATTCTCCGGCGCCCCCGGATCTTCGATTGCAAACTTCGTGCTGCGGGATGTGACTTGCTCCACTGCATGGTCGATGATTTCTTTGTTCGTTTTCTTGCCTTCTCTTGCCGCTTCTTCTGCAAACAGCAGGCTGTTTTTATCGAATTGCGGATAAGACGGCAGCCAGCCTAGGCGTGCAGCCAGGACATTATAGTCTGCCGGATGCTGATAGGCGACTTCCCCGCTGAGCGGAGATTTCAAGCTGTCCGTACCTCCTTCTTCATAGCGCCATTGCTCGGTTGCGAAATAGAAGAACGACGTGGCGTTCTGCAGCCGCGCAGGCCCTTGCCAGTCTTTGGCGAAAGCGATGGTCGACCAGCCCTCGATCGGACGGCATTTTTCCTGACCGACATAATGCGCCCATCCGCCGCCGTTGACGCCTTGCGAAGCGGTCAGGACCACGAGGTTCAAGATCGCCCGGTAGATCGTATCGCTGTTGAACCAGTGATTGATGCCTGCTCCCATGATGATCATCGAGCGTCCGCCGGTATCAATGGAGTTCTGTGCGAATTCACGGGCAATCTGGATGACGATCGACGCTTTCACCGATGTCACCTTTTCCTGCCAGGCAGGGGTATAATGCGACGATTCATCATAATAGTCTTTGGCATTGTAAGGGCTGTCGGTCCGTGCCACTCCGTACTGGCTCATCATCAAATCATAGACCGTCGCCGCATACCGTTCCGTGCCATCCGCCAATGTCACTTTCATGGCCGGGATGACCCGCTTGAATACGCCATTTCCGGCATTATCAAAATAAGGGAAGACAATTTCGACCCATTCTTCGTTATGCCCCTCGACCGACAGCGCCGGCTCCACTTTGCTGCCGTCTTCATTTTCAAGAATCAAATTCCATTTCTTGTCTTCTTCCCACCGCTGGCCCATCGTGCCGTTCGGCACCTTCAAGCCATTAATCGCTTCATCAAATATGACCGGCTTCCAGTCGGCATGCTGGGATGCATCTCCCAGATCGCTCGCACGGAGGAAGCGCCCGCCTTTCAGGCTGTCTTCATGCTGATCGAGCAAAATCATGAACGGCATGTCGGTGAATTGCTTTGCGTAATTGATGAACATCGGCTCCTGTCGCTGCTGATAGAATTCATCCAGGATGACATGCGTCATCGCTTGCGCTAGCGCAGCATCAGTTCCGGGATGCGGAGCCAGCCAGTTGTCGGCAAACTTGACGTTTTCCGCGAAATCCGGTGCGACCGAAACGACTTTTGTCCCTTTATAGCGGACTTCCGTCATGAAATGCGCATCCGGCGTCCGTGTCAACGGCACGTTCGAGCCCCACATCATCAAATAGCCGGCGTTGTACCAATCCGAAGATTCCGGGACATCCGTCTGCTCGCCCCAGATTTGCGGCGATGCCGGCGGAAGGTCCGCGTACCAGTCGTAGAAGCTCAGCATCTGGCCGCCTAATAATGAAATAAAACGGGCGCCTGATGCATAGCTGATCATCGACATCGCCGGAATCGGAGTGAATCCCGCAATCCGGTCGGGGCCGTATTTCTGGATCGTATAGATCAGTTGTGCAGCAATTAGCTCCAGTGCATCTTCCCAATTGACCCGGATATGCCCGCCTTTGCCGCGCGCGGATTTATAGAATTGCGCTTTCTCCGGATCTTCGACGATGCTCGCCCAGGCATCCACCGGATTCGCATGCGCTTCGCGCGCCGCTTTCCACAAGCGCCAGAGGCGTCCGCGCATATACGGATATTTCACCCGAAGCGGGCTGTATTCATACCATGAGAAAGTCGCGCCGCGCGGACAGCCCCGTGGTTCGAACTCGGGCATATCCGGACCGCACGATGGATAATCGATCTGCTGGTTTTCCCATGTGATGATGCCGTTCTTGACGAATACTTTCCAGCTGCACGATCCCGTACAGTTGACGCCGTGCGTGGTGCGCACCACTTTGTCGTGCGACCAGCGCTGGCGGTACATGTTCTCCCAATCCCTGCTTTTCTCTTCAAGGATTGACCAGCTGCCGGAATAACTTTCGATTGGTTTGAAAAAGTTGAACCCGTATCTTTTTTTCATTGCTTATAACCACTCCTTTTCAGAATGAAAGACATTGAATGGAAAGGATCACGTCTCATTCGTATAATCTTATTATGAAATTCTTTCCAGACCGTTCCCATTAGGGAAAGTCCTATACAAGTGCTGGAAAACCCTTGTTGCAAAAATTCGCAATAAAAAAAACACACTTCTAGGGGATAGAAGTGTGGGAGTATGTACACAAAAGAATAAACAAATTTTAAATTTTATAAATATGCATGAAATGAAAGGAATACCGGATCCTTCACTTCAGGGGGACGCTTTCCGCGGGCTTGCGCCGAACTAACTCGGACTGGCGTCCGAGTGGATTTCGGCACTTCGCTTTCCCGCAGGAGTCGCCACCTTCCGTTCTGGATCCTGAAGCCAGCGGCTTGTACTTAGCGAATTAAAATTGAATCTATTTCTCCTGCCTCTTCAATTAGATACAAGTGACGCTCCCTAGCGGGCTGGCCACGAGACTCCTGTGGGAGCAGTGAAGGAGCGAAGCGACTGAGCGACTCGAGCTGAAGGCCCCGCAGGAAAGACTTGGCCTGCCAAGTCTTTGCGACGAAGCTAGCGCAGCGATGCAGGAGCATGGTTTTTCAGTGACGAGGAGACTGAAGCCGAGCCCACAGAAAGCGAAGTGGCCAGCCCGGTCGGGCTTTTACATCTCTATTCATCATAATTAGACTTTGTCTACAGGCTGACACACATCTATTGGATAGTAGTGTGCACGAGCGGCGTTTGTTCTACCATTTCCCCTTTTTCGATGCGGATGGTGCGGTGAGCCAGTTTTTCCGCATCCGCTTTCCGGTGGGTCACGATGATCACCGGAATCTTCCATAATTGATGGATGCGGATGAGCTCTTCGTGGCAGCGGTTCCGCGTATCGTCATCCAGTGCCGAGAACGGTTCGTCCAGAAGCAGGATATCGGGCTTCGCGGCCAATGCCCGGGCGAGCGCCACCCGCTGCTTCTCGCCCCCTGAAATCTGATGAGGGTATTTCTTCAGGATTCCTCGAATGCCGAGAATGTCCACCAAATCGTCGACGTCGCTTGTTCCCGCTCCTTGGGGCAAACTATAAAGTATGTTTTTCTCGGCTGAGAAATGAGGGAAAAGGGCGTAATCCTGAAACAAATAGCCGACTTTCCGCTGTTGGATCTTTAAGGGCTTTTCGCCTCCCTTAAAGAAGGTTTTTCCGTTCAGGGAAATCTCCCCTTTATCCGGCTGGACGATGCCTGCAATGCAATTCAGGAAAGTGGTCTTGCCTGAACCGGACGATCCGATCACTGCCAAGATTTCATTGTCAAGTTCGAAATCGATATGCAGATCGAAATTCTCTAGCCTTTTTGTGAAATGCGCTTTCAGCATCCTTTTCACTCCTTCCCGAGGCGGACTTCGTTCTTTTTCCGCCAAAAATTCAGCCAAGCGATAACTGTAAATCCGATTGTGGAAATGATGATCACCCAAAAGGCCGCTTTTTCCATTTCGCCAGCCTCATAGGCAAAGTAAATAGCAAGCGGCACCGTTTCAGTTTGGCCGGGGATATAGCCCGCGACCATCAACGTAGCGCCGAATTCTCCAATGCCCCGTGCAAATGACAGAATCAGGCCGGCGAAAATTCCTGGCCACGCGAGCGGAAAAGAAATCGTCCGGAAGATCCTCCATTCAGAAACTCCCATTGTGCGGGCCACGTTCTCCCAACGGGGGTCGACTTTCTCAAATGCGGCAAGGGCGCTTTGGTACATCAACGGTAGCGATACGACGAACGATGCAATGGCTGCGCCTACCCATGTGAATACGAGGCGGATGCCGAACCATTCATCCAGCACGGAGCCGATCGGGCCATTCAAGCCAAAAAGATAGATCAGCCCGAAGCCGATGACGGTCGGCGGCAGAACAAGCGGCAGCAAGATCAGCGCCTCCACCAGGCTTTTTCCGTAAAACTCTTTCTGCCCCATGAACCGCACGAGCAGCAGGCTCACGATAAAGACGAAAACGGTTGAAATGACGGCAACGCGTGCCGATAACATCAATGGCGATAAATCGAATGGCATCAGGGAGCCTCCTCAATCGACAAGAACCCGTATTCCTTCAATAGCCTCTGCCCGTCGGGACCGGCCAGAAATGCCAGAAACGCTTCCGCTGCCGCTTTGTTTTCGGAATCCTCCAACACAGCCGCTGGATAAATGATTTCCAGCCCTTCCGCCTTCAACGGGACAGCCGTCTTGATCGATTTGGAAACCCCGGCGTCCGAGGCATAGACGATTCCGATATCCGCATTGCCGCTTTCCACATAACTCAAGACCTGCCGTGCGTCTTTTGCATAGATCATGCGGCCATCAAGCGCTTCCCATAACCCAAGCCGGCTCAATGCCTTTTTCGAATAAATGCCGAGCGGCACGCTTTCCGGTTCACCGACAGCAATCAGCCCTTCCGCTGCATTCAACAGCGCTTTTGCATCCGTTTCCGGCAGTTTTTCAGCAGAAGCGAGCACCAGCTCATTTCCCGCAAAAGGGGTGATGCTGTTCTTATGTACGAGACCTTGATCGAGGACCATTTCCATGTCTTTTTCGCTTGCCGACAGGAACAGGTCGACCGGCGCCCCTTGCTTGATCTGGTTGCTGAGCTTGCTGGAGGAACTGAAATTGAAGACCAGCTCTGTCTCGGGATGGGTTTCAGCAAATTGCTGCTCTGCAGCTTTCATGACTTCCGTCAAACTTGAGGCGGAGGAGACGAACAGCTCGGTCTTGCCGCCGGCTGAAGTTTGTCCGCAGGCAGATAACAGCAAAGCCGCCGTCAGCATCGCCAATTTCTTCATAATATCCCCTCGCTCTTCGCTTGTCGGACTGCCGGACACATTCGTTTCCAGCGGACCGCTTTTTACTTTTAGTGTACCTGAAAGGGCAGCAGAAAACCCGCATTCCTGGCAAAATCGCTGCAAAAAATATGGTTTTCCCTGCCGCAAAAGCGGCTATAGTACAAACCCTATCAGGGACTTCCCTTTTTCGATAAGGGAATGTCCCTAGCTAGCAATATTAACCAAATCGGTCGTGCTATACTGAGAAAAAAGAGAGGATGAAGCGAAATGTCAGGACCTTCTTTGCGCCAATTACATGCCCACCATGCCATCCATCAAGGCGGATTGTCCGGTGCGATCACCAAAACGGAAGAATTGGAGGATCTGCTGCGGGCAAAGGAATATGAAGTCGCTCTCCAGGCTGCAGACCACCTCGTTGATTATTGGGAGACCCGTGTCATCAGCCATGCCGATGCAGAAGAAGAAGGGTTTTACCTTGAAATGCTCGAAGCCGATCCGAAACTCGAAGATGCCGTTTCAAAATTGACGCGCGACCATGACTTGCTGCGGATCATCGCCAGCGATATCAAGGAAATGCTGAAAAAGGACGGCATCACGTATGAAGTGATGCAGCAATTCCATGCACTTTTGGTCATCAACGCCATACATAGCCGAGATGAGGAACGTCTTCTGCTCGAGGATGCGTCGTTATGAACCGGCTCATCGGCGAAAAAAATACCGCAGCCGGAAGAAATGAACCTTGCCCATGCGGCAGCGGAAAGAAGTATAAAAAGTGCTGCGGCGTCGGCGAAACAGAAAACAATCTCTTGCAGGAGCAGAACCAGGTTCTTCATTCCCTGCTGCAGGAGTTTTTCGAAAACCACCCGCGCCCAACGCATCAGAAGAATTTGCTAGCGTGGAAAGACAAAACGGAGGACTTGCTCGTACCTCTTTATGGCGAGGATAAATCCGGCGGCATCATCGGCGACGCCTTTTTCTTCTCGGAACGGGTGGATATCTGGAACGGGTTCATCGAACAAAAAATTCAGCGCGAACTCCGGCCGCAGATCCTCCAAGTGCTCCAAACGTGGATCGACCCGCCTTTTTTGGCGGCCGAAATCCTTTCCATCTCAAACTACTGCGCAGAAATGCGCGATGTGCTGTCTGGCCGGCATTACACGATCGACGTCAACGAATCCTTCCCGGTTGAAGCCGGGAACATCGCGCTCGGGTTTTATTTGCCCGACAAGCGGCGCGGTGAAGATTTCCTGATGGCGCTCAACAGCATCACGGCTGCGGTCGATGTGTCGCCGGAAACGGTTGAAAAGCTGAAAGAAATGTATCGTACTTCAGTAGCTGCTACTGCCCAAGCATTCTATAGAGCGAACCTTGTCACGATTTACCAGATGTTCAGCAGCGGGCTCCGCAGCACCCATGAAGTTTCAGAAGAAGTGCTGAAAGCTGTGCAGGGGCTTGAAGAATTCCTGATTGAGCAGGATCTGAAGAGCGATCTTTTGATTGAAACCTTGTTTCATTACCTGGAGCCGCTCTCATCTGTGCCTGAAGCTGCAATCGCCGGCGCCGCCGAGTTCGGCATGAGCCAAGGCTTGCTGGATCTTGGTTGGCCGCCCGGCAAGTCGGCGGAAGTTTTTGGTGTGGACCGGGGCGAAGTGAAAGTTTTTGCTGAGGGCTTGCAGGTTTTTTATGAAGAAACCATCGCCCATCAGGAAAAAGAAGCGGAATACGCATTTGAAGTCGGCACGCAGCCCAAAGCGAAAGAGCTGCACAACTGGCAGCTTTTCATGCATCTAAAGCACACTGCAATCAGCAGCGAGGCGGCGTTGAAGCGCCATATGGAATATTATCATGACAAGCCGTACGAACCGAAGTCCGATTCGGAAAAAGCCCAGCTGCTGGCTTATCGGCTGTATGCAGAAGCTCACGCGGCCGAAATGGCTGAAGGGCTGCATGAAGTGCAGCAGCTCGATCCGCAGCTGGCAGACGGTTTTCTCCTGGCGGCAGCGGCAGAAAAGGAACCGCGGCAAAAAGAGACCTTGCTGAAGAAAGCTGTCAGCAGCAGCAGGATCCAGTTTGAACCGGACATGGAAATCCCTTGGCTCTATATTCCGAACCGCCCTTATCTCCGGGCTGTCTTTCTCCTCGGCGTCCACTATTGGGAGCAGCGGAATCTTGAAGAAGCCTTCAGCGAATTCAGGAACTTGCTGCAGGTCAATCCCGGCGACCATCAAGGCGCCCGATATCTGGCCGTTTCATCGTTGATCGGCCTCGGCCGCCTCGAAGAAGCGGAAAGCCTCATCGCCCATTACGAGGAAGATTATTCGGATAATGCGTTTTATTCCTGGTTCAAATGGCTGATTGCACGAAGCCGCAGCATCCACGGGGCCGCGACCCAGGAACTTTACGTGAAAGCGGCCGAAGGGAATCCGTATGTCAAAAAACACGTTGAACAGCGGCGTTCACCATTGCCTTATCCGAAAAAAGAGATCATCTCCCCGCGCTCGCCTGAGGAAGCCCGGTTGATCTGGTCACTTTTGGCGCCTGCGTTGATGCACTGATACACTTATTCGAATGCCAGAAGCTCCAAAAAGCAGGGCCAAACCGTTTATCCGGTTTGGCCCTGCTTTTATGGTTTCGGTTCAGCTGTTAATGGAATTGGTCTGGCGGTCATCTTTCGCCGTTTCAAAATTGCCTTCGCCTACACGGCGGCGGATTTCCTCTTCCGTTAATTTTTCGGCGATGCCGCCGGTCGGAATATCACTTGCCCCTTCTTCCATTTCCACCCGTTCCACTCTCGCAAAGCCTGCATTTGTCTGCCGGCCGATTGCTTCGCGTTCCTGTCGGCTCGTGTAGCGGTCTTCCGGTTTGTTTTCGGTTGCCATGGGCTTTACCTCCTTTTGGTTTCTTGCTTAACATTTCCCGGGAACGCAATCCATCAAACCGAACGCTACCTGACCATATTGTCGCTGCCGAAGAAATTGCGGAACATCTGGACTGTCGTATCCCGGTTCATCGCAGAAATCGAAGTTGTCAGCGGAATTCCTTTTGGACAGGATTCCACGCAATTCTGTGCCATCCCGCATTCCTGGATGCCCCCTGGCCCCATCAACAAGGTCAACCGTTCGTCCTTGTTCATCGCGCCGGTCGGATGGGCGTTCATGAGCCGCACTTGTGAAATGGGAGCCGCGCCGATAAAGTCGGTTTTGTCATTGACGTTCGGACAAGCTTCCAGACAGACGCCGCAGGTCATGCATTTGGACAACTCATAAGCCCACTGCCGTTTGCGCTCGGGCATGCGCGGTCCCTCCCCCAGATCATGCGTCCCGTCAATCGGAATCCAGGCTTTCAATTTTTTCAAAGTATCGAACATCTGGCTGCGGTCCACAATGAGGTCCCGGACAACCGGAAAGGTTTTCATCGGCTGCAGCCGGATGGGCTGCTCGAGCTGGTCCACGAGCGCTGTGCACGACTGCCGGGCTTTGCCGTTGATGACCATCGAACACGCACCGCATACTTCTTCAAGGCAGTTCATGTCCCACACGACCGGCGTGGTCTTTCCCCCTTCGGCGTTGATCGGGTTGCGCCGGATTTCCATCAATGCAGAAATCACATTCATATTTGTGCGGTACGGCAATTCGAACTTTTCCCAGTATGGCTTATCCTCCGGTTTGTCACGCCGCTCAATTTCAAAAATCACCGTTTTTGCCGCTTCCCCCATATCCTCTTCCCCTCTCCTGCATACTTTAGTTTCTTCTTGTAGACTGGCTGCCGCTCCTGAAGGCCGTCATGAAACCATGCCAAGCATTCCATTATTCCCGAAACATGCCTGTGAAAAGGGAATATCTTTATTTCCTCTTTAAGTATACCAATCATTGTCAGTATTTTCAAAAAACACTCCTTTATTTCGACTGAGGACAAACTTCCGAAAAGCATGTTTCTTCCGCTTTTCTTCAGTACTTGATGCGTGTCAAGGATTTGTGGATGCAGAACCCGTAGTCTGTACATAAGGAGACCATTCCGGACGGCTGATTGCATTGCATAGTGATGGGAGGGACAGCCATGAAGCGGATTTTGATCCTCTACGCCAGTTCTACTGGAAACACAGAAGAGATCGCCAGCCTGCTGGACAAATCGATTGACCGCGAAACCTTCGAGGTGGTGCTTAAGAACCTGGAAATGGAAGAAGTTGATGCAACTCAGCTCACGCAGTACGACGGCATCCTATTTGGCACATATACGTACGATGACGGCGATCTGCCTTTTGAAACGGACATCTTCTGCGACAATTTGGCTGCAGTAGATTTGAGCGGCAAGGTCGTGGGGCTTTTCGGTTCCGGCGATACGGCGTATTCACTGTTTTGCCAAGCGGTGGACACCATGAAGACGGTTTTCGCGCATGCCCATGCAGAAGTCTTGGAAACTTCTGTGAAAATCGACCTTGATCCGTATGAACCGGAAGATTTTGCTGCCATCCAAAAACTCAGCAGGGAGATCCAGCACGCGTTGTCGGTTGCTGCCGCAGTTGAAGAAAATGGACCATAAATGAAAAAGGAGAGATTCCCATGAAAGCAAAAGCGAATAAACCGTATGATTTTCGTGAAGAAACGGACCGCATGGTAAATGAAGGGCTCGGCAACGGCACGGTCAACCCGAAATATGCGGAAACGCATGAAAAAATAAAAGCTAAAGAAGCGTTGCCGACAGCTCTGGCAGCGGAAGAACAAGAGCCGGAAAAAGGAGGAGATTTGACATGAATGCCATCCAATCCATTCCGTTCCTCGATTTCAGCTTTACACAGCTCTTGCACGAACATAATCTTCTCTTGATAGCGGGGATCGTGGTCCTGTTCATTTCCATCCTGCTGCGTTCTTTTAAAATAGCGGCCGTCCAACTATTCCTGCTCTTGCTTTTATTTGCGAGCATCGAAGTGTTCAGCAATCCGCTTTATGTCCTGCTTGCAGTTTTGCAGGCCGCATTGGCTCTGTGGGTCCTTTGGAAAGTCAAAAACGAAGTGGACATCACGTATTACCGGCAATGCGAGAAAACCTTGAAAAGACCGCGTGACATCACGCTCGGCGGAAATGCCGGCACCCACCGCCTGCTGTACTGAGCCGCACGGCATAAGCCCCTTCGCGAAACTCTGCGAAGGGGCTTTATTTGTTCGACGGAATTTGTTGGGTCACTCAACCCTGAACGAAACTGCCAGCGAAGTCTCCTGCACCGGCTCTTCAAGCGACAGGAATGTTTTCACAAGCCGGTACTCTCCCGGTGGCAGTGTGATTCCAAGAGCTGCAATAGAGAAATGCTGCACGGTTTGTTCGAAGGATTCCAATTCCATTCCAAAATCCTTCATCGAGGGATCCTTCAAAAACACCGCATCCGAATGGATCAAAGCGAACCATTCGCCTTCTTGCTTCACTTCGATATAGACATATTCCCCGTATCCCACGTTTTTGGGGCTCTTGTTTTCCATCAAGATCTCCAAGCGGTCCGGCGGATGTTCGAACACGTCCTCGGCCAAATCGATGGACAGTCCATCTCTCGCCTGGAACAGCTTTTGGTCGGGTGATGGATGGTCAAGTGCCGCAGGGCCGGCATTGCTGCAGCCGGCGAGAATCAGAAGCAGAAAAACCGTCCCTATCCGAATCATAATATCACCTCTCCCCCTAGCGTAAGCCGAATAGGGGAAGCGCGCCTTGACCGCCATCAATGAATGAAAATTGCAGCAAAAAAAACCGGTATACCTAAGGGGGATAGGAATACCGGTCAAAGGGGTCGCCGAAAGCGGGTACCAAGCGCTTCGGCTTTATAGATGGACTTGTTCACCCGATGAGTTGCTTGGCAAGTCCCAGTTGGTGATGTACTTGATCAAATCCAGTGCCCCCGAGCGAATTTCTGCGTTTCACGGCAGTTTTCGGCTTCAAGGTTTCGTAAATGTCTTCACCGATCAGCGGACTGGCGTCCTGTAGGTCCGAAAGCGGCAGGTCCTTCAGGTAATAGCCGCGCTGGATGCAGGTGAACACCAACTTGCCCGTCACATCGTGCGCTTCGCGGAACGGCATGCCTTTGGCAGCCAGGTAATCGGCAAGTTCCGTGGCATTGGAAAAGTCGGAATGCACCGCTTTTTCCATGGAATCTGTGCGGACCGTCATCGTACGGACCATCCCTTCAAAGATCGGCAACGATCCCATCAAGGTGTGGACCGTATCAAACATGCCTTCCTTGTCTTCCTGCATGTCTTTGTTATAAGCAAGCGGCAGGCCTTTGAGCGTTGTCAGCAACCCGAAGAGGTTGCCGTAGACGCGGCCCGTCTTGCCGCGGATCAATTCCGCCATATCGGGATTTTTCTTTTGCGGCATGATGCTCGAGCCGGTCGAGAACGTATCGTCGAGTTCGATGAAACGGAACTCTTCGCTCGACCACAAAATGATTTCTTCAGCAAAACGCGACAAATGCATCATGAGCATCGAAGCGTTGCTAAGGAATTCAATGATGAAATCCCGGTCGCTGACAGCATCCAGGCTGTTTTGGTAGACCCCTGAAAACCCAAGGAACTCAGCCGACAGCTCGCGGTCGATCGGAAACGTAGTCCCGGACATCGCTCCTGCACCAAGCGGCGAGAGGTCGATCCGTTTCAGCGATTCCGAAAGGCGCTCTTTGTCGCGCTGGAGCATCCAGAAATACGTCAGCAAATGATGGCCGAATGAAATCGGCTGGGCTCTTTGCAGATGGGTATAACCCGGCACCACAGTTTCAATATGGGCTTCCGCTTGATCGACAATTGCCGACTGGAAAGCGGACACTGCTTCTATGATTTCATTTACCCGGTTTTTCAAATATAAATGCATATCTGTCGCAACTTGGTCATTCCGGCTTCTTGCTGTGTGCAGTTTGCCGCCGACCGGTCCGATTTCATCGATTAAATGCTTTTCCAAGTTCAAGTGGATGTCTTCATTCGAAACACTGAATTCCAGATCCCCCGCCTGCGCTTTCACCTTCAGCGTCTCCAGGCCGGAGAGGATCAGTTCGGCATCGTCCTGGGAAATGATTTCACAGGCAGCGAGCATTTTGACATGTGCCGTGCTGCCTTCAAGATCTTCCATGACGAGCTTTTGGTCAAACGATATCGAAGCGCCGAATTCATCGACCCACTGTTCGGCCGATTTCTGGAAACGGCCGCCCCACAGTTTGGTCATGCTTTCACCTTCTCTTTCACTTGTTCCGTGACGGCGACTTCTTTCTTGTTCACCATCGCATTGACGACTGTCGGAAGGCCCCATAGTTCAATGAAACCGACAGCGGATTCGTGGTTGAATGTGTCGTCTGTCGAATACGTCGCCAACTGCTCGCTGTACAGCGAATTCGGCGATTTACGCCCTTCTGTGATGGCATGCCCTTTGAACAGTTTCACACGGACCGTACCATTGACGAATTCCTGCGTTTCTTTCAGGAATGCCTCTAGCGCGACACGCAGCGGTGAGAACCACAGGCCTTCATAGATGATTTCCGTCATTTTCTTCTCGATGACCGGTTTGAAATGGGCCATTTCTTTGACCAATGTGATGTCTTCAAGCTCTTTATGCGCTGCAATCAATGTCATCGCAGCAGGCGCTTCATAAATTTCACGTGATTTGATGCCGACCAAACGGTTCTCGACATGGTCGATTCTTCCGACGCCGTGCTTGCCGGCGATGTGGTTCAATTCAAAGATCAATTGCGTCAACTTGTACGGCACGCCGTTCAATGCGACCGGCACCCCTTTGACGAATTCGATTTCGACGATGTCCGGTGTATCCGGCGTATTTTCAAGCGCTGACGTCAGCTCATAAGCGTCCGCCGGCGGCGTTGCCCAAGGATTCTCCAGAATGCCGCATTCGTTCGCACGTCCCCAAAGGTTCATGTCGATCGAGAACGGGCTGTCGAGATTGACCGGAATCGGAACATTGTGCTCTTTGGCATATGCAATTTCCTCGTCGCGCGACCAGCCCCACTGGCGAACCGGTGCCACAACTTCAAGCGCCGGGTTCAGTGACTTGATGGAAACTTCAAAACGCACCTGGTCATTCCCTTTTCCTGTACAACCATGCGCAACAGCAGTCGAGCCGGTTTCTTCGGCAATTTCAACCAGTTTTTTCGAAATTAACGGACGCGACAGCGCGGACACCAACGGGTATTTCCCTTCATATAATGTATGGGCTTGTAATGAAATAAGTGCATATTCTTCCGCAAATTCATCTCTCGCATCGATCATGTAACTTTCAACGGCGCCCACTTGAAGTGCTTTTTGCTTGATGAACTCCAAGTCTTTTCCTTCGCCGATGTCGAGGCATACCGCCACGACGTCATAGCCTTCCGCTTTCAGCCATGGAATTGCCACCGATGTATCAAGTCCCCCAGAGTAAGCCAGTACGATTTTTTTATTCAATATGAAAACCTCCAATGTATTTTTATGCATTATCTGATATGAATATTCATATAATAGCATGGAATATTTATAAGTGCAAGTGAATATGCCTCTAAAATTGCAATAAAAAAAAGCAGCCGCAGCTGCTTTACTCTTTGCCTATTGTATATTCATGTGTATCAAGATCGATTTTCACTTCAGACATCTTACCGTTTTCCATATTCGAGAACAGGAATCCGATTTTATTGTCGCGCACGATCGGCTGGCCGAGCATCAACAAACGGGACAATTGTTCTTTGTTGATGAATGAAAGAAGGGCGTCCGACTGCGATTTCGATTCTGCGTCTGTCAGAATGGAGAGCGACTCCGCTTCCGCTTCCATCGGGAAGCTCTGCTCAAGCGGCCCCATGTAATCGACATTCACTTTCATGCCGGTCCGGATGTCGCCGATGACGGCGTCCGTTTGTTCAGTGCCATTGTCAAAGTTGATCTTCAAGTCTTCCGGTATGGCGAAATAGATATTGTTCACAAGAATCTTATCGGTGGTCACTTGTGTGATGAATCCTTCTTCGGTCATTTCCTGCTGCTGTTCCGCAGCCACTTCCTGCTCCGGTTCTTTTGCAGGCTCTTCTGCCGCTGGCTTTGCTTCTTTATCATCGGAACATGCTGCCAAAAGGAGCAGGCTTGCTAACATCAATCCAAATTTCTTCAAAAGTATTCATTCCTTTTCATCGTGATCAGAGTTTTGTCGGCGTTTTTAGAAAAGTCCAACGAGTTCATTTTAACCGCTCCGGCTGCATCATGCAATAGCTGAAGGTCATGCTTTCGTATAATAGAAGACTCCGTTGTCCGACAGGCGCTCCAGGATCAGCCCGTCTTCAAGCAGGTAGTCGATTTGACCGATGGTTTCCGACAGCGTCAGCCCCAGCTCTTTCTCGTAGGCATGCGGGAACAGCTGCTTGGTCAAATCGTAGACCGTCCCTTCCCGGCCGTCCAATAGATCGAGCACTTTCATCGCGCGCAGGTGCTGCTTTTCGAGCCGCTGCGTAATCAGTTCATGGACATTGCGCACTTCTTCGCCGTGCCCGCTGTAGATGACATCGATTGGCATCTTGAGCAGCCGGCCCAGCGAGGCATTGTATTGGAGCAGGGATTTCGGCCGGCCTTCTGCCGGATCGAACGGCGGCTCGATCAGCGGATTCGAGCTGACTTTGGCGATGACATGGTCGCCCCCGATCATTTCCCGGCTTTCCTCATTCCAGAAGGACAGATGACTTTGGGCGTGGCCGAGCGTTTCCATCACGCCCCATTCCGGATGGCCGGGAAGCACGTCACCTTCATTGATGGTCATGTCCAAAGGACGGTCTCCGAGGAGGTTCAACGGCCGTTTCATCTTTTTGACCCAGAACCACAGTTCTTCGGGTACGCCTTCCTCTTGTAGGCGCTCGAGATAAAAAGCGTCATGGTAATCGAAGAATGCCTGGTCGCGGCGCAGCCACAGGTCATTATAGGGATGGCCATAAAGCTTGGCATTCTCAAAGCCGTCCACCCATCCTGCATGGTCGGGGTGGTGATGGGTCAGCACGACTTGTTCGATATCTTCCGGCGTGACGTTCGCTTCCTTCAAACCGGCTTTCAGCGCCAGCCATGCTTCCGGTGTTTTCGGCCCCGCATCGATCAGCGTCAATGCATCACCTTTGATCAAATACGAATTGACATCGCCCACCGCAAACGGTGTCGGAATAATAATTTTATGTAAACCCATGTTACCATCTCCTCTAAACTGAATGACTATTCATCTATCATACATTGAAACGGCCAGCCCGTCACCTCCTGCACCATTTGACAAAGGCGTCGAAAACCGCCTATAATGCATGTACATATGAACAAGCTGCGATAAAGGCCAGTACAGAAGGTGATGGTGCCCAGAGAATGCGCTCCTGCTGAAATGCGCATCCCCGCTCCCTTCTCGAACCTGCTTTTGAGCTGCCGTGCAAAACACGGCCGTTTTTCCGCGTTATGGAAATCGAGAAGTGCCGGCAACGGCAAACTTAGGTGGTACCGCGGAAACGGAGCGTTTTCGTCCTTGCAATGCAGGGACGAATGCGCTTTTTTTATTGGAATTCGAATCATTGAAAAAAGCCATTCTATAGAAGAAAAGGAAGTGCTGAAGATGAATATTGTATGTGTAGGAGCAGGATCCATGGCGGAATCGATGATCCACGGCTGGATCAACAAACGCATCATGAAAGCGGAGAATATTGCGGTAATGAACAAATCGGACCTTGAACGGCTCGAAAACCTGAAGGACGAATACGGGGTCAATATTGTCCAGAAAGAGCGCGTCGAATTGCGCGATGCTGATTTCATCCTTCTCGCGATGAAACCGAAAGATGTTGAAGCGGCGCTGACGGACATCAAAGACAACCTGTCCGGCAATGCGGTGATTTTGTCGGTTGTCGCCGGCGTATCCATTGAAACAATCCAGCGCCACGTCGGAAACCTGCCGGTCGCGCGCGCCATGCCGAACACTTCGGCGAAAGTCGGGAAATCGGCGACCGGCGTTGCCTGGAGCAAATGGGTGACGCTTGAGCAGCAGCACGACCTGCGGAACCTCCTATCCTCGATCGGCAGCGTGACGGTCGTCGATGAATCGCAATTGGACGCGGTCACTGCCGTCGCCGGCAGCGGCCCGGCGTATATCTATTATTTCGCAGAAGCGATGACCGAAGCGGCCGTCGCCAACGGGCTTTCCCCGGCGGATGCCAAGCGGCTGGTGCGCCAGACGTTTGCAGGCGCCTCCGACATGCTGCAGCACGAGGATTTTGCGGTGCTGCGCAAAAAAGTGACGAGCCCGAACGGGACGACTGCAGCGGGAATTGCTGCGCTTGAGCGCAACGATTTCAAAGGCATCATCGGCGAATGTGTGAAAGATGCCGCTTCCCGCTCGCAAGCCTTGGGACGGGAATTCAAATAATCCCTTCTGCTATACTAAAACCTGGTGATTCAACATTCAGAGGAGGCATTTGGAGTGGCAAAATTATTTGAACCGTACACAATCAAAGATATTACCTTCAAGAACCGCATCGTGATGGCACCGATGTGCATGTACCAAAGCGACCTGGAAGACGGACACGTCCGCGACTGGCACCGGGTCCATTATCCGACGCGTGCAGTCGGCCAGGTCGGGTTGATCATCATCGAAGCGACAGCCGTCCAGCCCGCCGGCCGCATTTCCGCACAGGACCTCGGCATCTGGGACGATGCCCACATCGAAGGGTTGGCCGACATCGTCCGCTTGATGAAGCAGCACGGGGCGAAAACCGGCATCCAATTGGCACATGCCGGCCGCAAAGCAACGGTCGAAGGACCGATCCAGGCACCGAGCGCGATCGCGTTCAACGACAAGTACCAGACCCCGGTCGAGATGAGCAAGGAAGAAATCAAAGAAACCGTCCAGGCATTCAAAGATGGCGCCGTCCGCGCCAAAAAAGCGGGCTTTGACGTCATTGAACTGCATGCAGCCCATGGCTACCTGATCAACCAATTCCTTTCCCCACTGACGAACAAGCGGAGCGACGAATACGGCGGCTCTTCGGAAAACCGCTACCGCCTCCTCCGGGAAGTGATCGATGCGGTCAATGAAGTATGGGACGGACCGCTCTTTGTGCGCATTTCCGCACATGACTATGCTGAAGGCGGCATGGATCCGGAACAATACGTGGAAATGGCGCAATGGATGAAAGAGCAAGGCGTCGACTTGGTCGATGTCAGCTCGGGCGCCGTAGTGCCTGCCCAGATTCCCGTATTCCCGGGCTATCAGGTGCCGTTCGCCGAAACCATCAAGCACCGCACCCCGATCGCAACTGGAGCAGTCGGCTTGATCACGAGCCCGCTCCATGCAGAAGAAATCCTGCAGAACAACCGCGCAGACATGATCTTCCTGGCACGTGAGCTGCTCCGCGACCCTTACTGGGCTTATACAGCATCCCGGGAACTCGGCGTATCTATCGATGTGCCGGAGCCGTATACACGCGGATGGGTATAAGTCAGTTGCAAAACGTCCGGAATTTAGTATACTTAAAGTAACGTAAAAAAAACCGAATGCAGGCGCATTCGGCCAGCTGCATGCCGCGCAAGAGCGGTTGGCTGGAATCTTGGCTTTTGAAATAACCGTCATTCCTCACCACAAGGGACGGTTATTTTTTTTTATTGACGATCAAGATCATGGAAACGACCAGCGTCAAGGCGCTGATGGTAACCCCGATGCTCGTAAAGACGAGTCCGAATGATTCTGCAATTGTCATATCACCACCCCCTTTCCCGGGAATGGCCAAACCGTCCTCATGCAGCTGTACCTTTATTTTAGCATATATCGAACATATGTTCTATTATTTATATAAAGAATTTAAAATATTACCTAAAAAAAGCCATCTCTTCAGATGGCTTTCCAATTTCTTCTTATTTCTTCTTGATTTCGCGTGTCTGGTGATGCCATTCAAATTCCATCAAGTCCCGGGCGATAAACGCAGACGAATGGACTTCTTTCACTTGGCCCAGCAACCGTTTTTCATCTTCCGGCAAAAACCGTGCGCTGATATGGTTGAAGATCACGTTTTTTGCGCCGGCAAGGCTGGCGGTGCGTGCTGCGTCGAGGAACGTCGAATGCCCATAGTCGGTCGCCAGTTTCTGCGTCTCTGCATCGAACGTCGCTTCGTGGACAATGACGTCCGCATCGCGGCTGAGCCGGATGGCGGCTTCCGAAAACCTTGTGTCGCCTAAGATGGCTACCGTGAAACCCGGTTCCCCTTTTTCCGTCACTTCGGAACTTTTCACCACGGTTCCGTCGCTGAGCCTTACGTCTTCCCCATTTTTCAGCTTTGCAAGAAGCGGCCCTTTCGGCACGCCGAGTGCGGTGGCTTTCTCGATCAAAAGCTTCGGCGGAAGGGGTTTCTGCTGGATGCGGTAGCCCCAGCACGGAATGGCGTGGTCGAGTTCGGCCGTTTCCACTGTCATCCCTTCGTCTTCGCACAGGATGCCTTCGCGTTGCTCAAAATAATTGATGCGGTATGTCAGGTGGGTCCGGCTCAGGCGCAGGACCGTTTCGACATATTCCTGAAGCCCCGGCGGCCCGTAAAGATCGATGGCTTCGTCGCCCCCCAGAAACGAGCGGGATCCCAGCAATCCGGGCAGTCCGAAAATATGGTCGCCGTGCATATGCGTGATAAAGATCTTCTCGATTTTGCGTAATTTCACTGAGGTGTGCAAAATCTGGTGCTGAGCGGCTTCGCCGCAATCAAACAGCCAGACGGTGCCGCGCTCCTCAAGCAGTTTCAAGGCAAGCGAGCTGGTATGGCGCATTTTGGATGGCATGCCCGCACCTGTGCCTAGAAATAATAGCTGCATAATTCCCCTACTTTCTTTCGTGGTCGTGGTCATCCAGAAAATCCTTGCTGAAGCTGGTCTTGGAATCATACGAGGTCTTTTTGTATTTGGCGCCTTTGATCAGGACGTTTTTGCCGAACTTCGCTTCGAGTTTGCTGATCAGTTCGAGCAGCGGCTCTTCTTTGGCATGCTCCTGGTAATTGAACAAGCTCAGCTGCTCGGTCATTTCGCCTTTGTCCGCAACATTCGATATGGTGACTCCGACCAGGCGCAGCGGTTCGCCGTTCCAATGCCTGGTGAAGAGCTCCCAGGCGTTCCGGAATATATCATCTGCTTTCCACACCGTGTTTTTCAACGTGATGCTACGGGTGCGGTTCTGCCAATCGGAGCTCCGCGTCTGGATGCTGACGGTCGGGCCGGCAAGCTCTTTCGCTTCGAGCCGGTTCGCCACTTTGTCTGACAGTTTGCGGAAAATCGCTTTCAGCTCTGCTTCATCGGTTTCATCAATGGGAAGCGTCGTCGATGTGCCGACGCTTTTTGTATCGTAGATGGAATCGGGATCCACAATCCGGTCATCGATGCCGTTCGCGCGCATTTGGAGCCGGATGCCGTTTTTTCCCATCTTCTCTTTCATGAGGCCTTCATTTGCTGTCGCCAGGTCGCCGATCGTCAAAATCGACAGCCGCTTCAATTTCTCCGCTGTGCTTTCGCCGATGCCATGCATCTCGATCACCGGCAAATGCCAAAGTTTTTCCTGGATATCCCGTTTGCGCAGAATGGTGATGCCAAGCGGCTTTTTCATGTCGGAAGCGGTCTTCGCCAGAAACTTGTTCGGGGCGATGCCGAGCGAACACGGCAAATCCAGCTCCGACAGCATGCGCTGTTGGATTTCCTTCGCCAATTCGACGGCATCCCGTTCCATAGCTAAGTCGGTAACATCGACATAGCCTTCATCGATCGACACCGGCTCGACCAGGTCGGTGTAGGAGCGCAAAATTGCGAACATCGCCTTGGAAGCTGCCCGGTACCGCTCGAAATTCGGCGGCAGGAGGATGAGCTCTGGAAATTTGCGCTTTGCTTCGTGCACTTGCATCGTCGTATAGATGCCATGTGCACGCGCTTCATAGGAGCATGTCACGATGATGCCCCGCCGCTCTTTCGGGTTTCCGGCAATCGCGAGCGCTTTCCCTTTCAGGCTCGGGTCATGCGACTGTTCGACCGATGCATAAAAACTATTCATATCGATGTGAAAAATCACTCGCCCTGCCATATGGATCGCTTCGCTTTCTTCATTGTATTCTTCCATTTTACCATAAAAAAGCACGTCCGCCTTACTTGCCGCGCATCTGGAGTTCAGCCCATGCTATGCTTGGGCTGAATTAAAACATGAGAACTCTTTGTTTTTATTCCTGGAAAACGAATGTTTCTCCTGCAGTTGGCGGAGAATGCTTCTACGGGAACATTCATTATTATGGCTAGGAAAATAAATACGCTCAGCAAAGGTTAAAATACGCACGACAAAGGTTAAAATACGCTCAGCAAAGGTTAAAATACGATTCTGAGGATTCCTGCCCACTATTATTGTTTCTCTAATTGATGCCAATTACCATTTTTCCCTAATTGCTTATCTACATAATAAAACAGAGAGAACCGGCCAGGTCCTCTCTGTTTCGATGGCACATTATTTTTTCACGGACTCTCTGACGATTTCGACGAGAAGCTCCGTAAGCTTCTCGAGTTCTTCGATCGGCATGCGCTCTTTTTTAGTATGGATTTCTTCATATCCGACACACAAGTTCACCGTCGGAATTCCGAAACCATTGAAGATATTAGCGTCGCTTCCCCCGCCGCTTGTGAGGATCGGAGAGGGGCGTCCGATGTTGGCAGCCGCCCGTTTGGCGATTTCCACCACCGGTGCATCTTCTTCGAACGAAAATCCGGGGTACATCAGCTTGACTTCTGTGACCGCACGGCCCCCGAAGCTTTCCGCCACTTCTTCGAAGACAGATTCCATATGGGCGGTCTGAGCGGCCAGCTTGTCTTCTTTGATTGAACGGGCTTCCGACAAAATATGCACTTCGTCGCAGACGATGTTCGTCGCTTTGCCGCCTTCGAAACGGCCGATGTTTGCGGTCGTCTCGGAATCGATGCGGCCAAGCGTCATCTTGGATATCGCTTTTGCAGCCAGCGTGATGGCAGAGATGCCTTTTTCAGGAGCTACACCGGCATGCGCCGTTTTGCCATAGATGGTGGTCCACAATTTTGCCTGGTAAGGCGCGGCTGTGACAATGCCGCCCACTTTGCCGTCGCTGTCCACGGCGTAGCCGTATTTGGCGAACAAGAGCGACGCGTCCAGCTCTTTTGCACCCACGAGGCCGCTTTCTTCTCCGGCGGTGATGACGAACTGGATATCGCCATGCTCGATTTCCTGCTCCTGGATCACGCGGATCATTTCGAACATGGCCGCGATGCCTGCCTTGTCGTCAGCCCCGAGAATCGTCGTTCCATCGGAATAGACATAGCCATCGCGGATTTCCGGATTGATGTTCTTCCCCGGAACGACTGTGTCCATATGGGAAGTGAAATAAATCGCCGGCACGTCCGGCGCTGCTCCGCGAAGCGTAGCAATCAGGTTACCGGCACCGTGGCCGTTATGGAACGCTGAATTGTCTTCTTTGACGTAAAAGCCGAGCGCTTCCATTTTTTCTTTCAGAACTTTTGCGATTTTCGCTTCGTCTTTTGTTTCTGAGTCAATTTGTACCAACTCGAGAAATTCATTGAGCAATCTGTCTTTCTTCATTATTGGTACCTCTTTTTCTATTATAATGGCATATTGCCGTGCTTTTTGGCAGGGCGGGAATCTTTCTTGTGGCGCATCATTTCAAGCGCCTGGATCAGTTTGATGCGGGTTTCCCTCGGATCAATGACGTCATCCACCATCCCTTGCGCTGCTGCGACATACGGATTTGCGAATTTTTCGCGGTATTCTTCAATTTTCTGGGCGCGCATCTCTTCCGGGTTGTCGCTTGCAGCGATTTCACGTGCAAAGATGATGTTTGCAGCGCCGTTCGGTCCCATGACAGCGATTTCCGCATTCGGCCATGAATAAACCAGATCCGCACCGATCGATTTCGAGTTCAGGGCAACATAAGCGCCGCCATATGCCTTGCGCAAGATGACTGTCATTTTCGGCACCGTTGCTTCTGAATAGGCATAGAGAATCTTCGCGCCGTGGCGAATGATTCCGCCGTGTTCCTGTTTAATGCCCGGGAAAAAGCCGGTGACATCTTCGAATGTGATCAACGGGATGTTGAACGAATCGCAGAAGCGGATAAACCGCGCAGCTTTATCGGACGAATCGATGTCCAGGCCGCCTGCCATCACTTTCGGCTGATTGCAGACCAATCCGACGGTTTCGCCTTTGATCCGAGCAAGGCCGATGACGATATTGCGGGCAAACTCGGGCTGCACTTCCATAAAGCTGTCCGTATCTACGACCTGCTCCACGACTTTCCGGACATCGTAAGGCCGGATGGCTTCATACGGAACCACATCGGCAAGATCCGGACGGTAATCGTCCTCTTCATCGAGGGCTAGGCGCGGCGGCAGCTCCTGGTTGTTCTGCGGCAAGTAACTGATGAGACGGCGCACCATCTTCAAGACTTCCTCTTCGGAATCCGAACGGAAATGCGCATTTCCGCTGATTGCTGTATGTACTCTCGATCCACCAAGGTCTTCGGAAGATATCTTCTCGCCGGTCACCGTTTCGATGACTTTCGGGCCTGTGATGAACATCTGGCTCGTTTTATCGACCATGAAAACAAAATCCGTGATTGCCGGCGAATACACCGCGCCGCCGGCAGATGGCCCCATAATGACCGAGATCTGGGGAATGACCCCTGAATAGATCGAATTGCGGTAGAAAATATGGCCGTATCCATCGAGCGACAAGACGCCTTCCTGGATGCGGGCGCCGCCTGAATCGTTCAAGCCGATGAATGGCGCGCCGTTTTTCGCCGCCAGGTCCATGACATTGGCAATTTTCTTCGCATGCATTTCGCCAAGGGCGCCGCCGAAGACCGTGAAATCCTGTGAAAACAGGTAGATCGGGCGTCCATTGACTTTTCCGTAACCTGTTACTACGCCTTCGCCTGGGCCTTTTGCCATGCCGAAATCAGTCGTGCGGTGCTCCATAAACGGGCTGAGTTCCACGAATGAGCCTTCATCGACCAATAATTCGATCCGTTCGCGCGCTGTCAGCTTCCCCTTTTCGTGCTGCTTGCTGATGCGGTCTTCCCCGCCCCCAAGCTCGATTTCCCGCTTGCGGTCGTACAATTCATTGATTCTTTCGTAAATGTCCATTTCCCCACTCCTCAATCATTGCTTTTCACAAAGTTCGTATAATACCCCATTTGAAGATTTCGGATGCAAAAAGGCCACCATCGCCCCGCCGGCTCCCGGTTTTGCTTCCTCGCTTAAGAGCTGCACCCCTTTTTCACGCAGATCCGCCATACGCGTATCGATATCCTCCACGCCGAACGCGATGTGGTGGATGCCTTCGCCCCGCTTTTCCATGAACTTGGCTATCGGGCTTGACTCATCCATGGGCTCCAGCAGTTCCAGTTTGATGTTGCCGGCATCGATGAACGCCACCCGGACTTTCTGCGAAGCCACTTCCTCGATTTTCAATAAAGGACAGCCGAGCGTCTCCGTGTAATACGGAATGACTTCTTCCAAATTGCGCACTGCGATGCCGATATGGTCGACTTTCTTCATCTTTTTCACTTCCTTTTGTAAGTTCTCTTTTATTGTACCTATTCAAGCCTTAAAACTCTAGTTGTTCGCAGAATATTGGGTACAGTAAACCCTCACTCTACAAATCGCTCCCCATTTATGTTATCATTTTTCTAAGCAATCAAGAGACAAAGGAGCAATAATTGAATGAGAAACCAATCTTTCCGCAAATTTGTTATCTATGCCATGATCACATTGATGCTATTGTCGTCACTGATGATGGGCCTTAGCTTCATCATTTAATCTTCAAAAACAGCAGAAGCCTCCGGGCTTCTGCTGTTTTTAGTTTGATGCTATTTAAAGGTGCTGGCAATAAACTTTGAAGCATCCTGCCCGGCGAAAATACGGGTGCCGTGATGGAAAGTCCGTATAGTCGGAGAGCGGAAACATGCTATCCGCAGGCTATTTAAAAGTCCTTCATACGTAAATCCGTTATGGAGAGCCGATCTCATCTCGCCGTTCGCTTCCGACCCATTTAAAAAAAGGATAGCCATCCTTGAAGCTGAGCAGGCTATCCCTGGATTTAGGCATCCGATGTTTTTTTGTTTGTGAACCCTTTATAGGAAGATTTGATTTCCAAATAATCTTCCATTTCTTCAATGACATGGTGAAGAGCTGCCATCGCCAGGAATTTCTGGTGGTTGTCCGGGAGCGGCATCTCGGCGAATTTAGTTTTCAAAGACTCCAGCTTCGCCAGATAATGGGACGCGGTATTGCCCGAATGCACGTGGGCTGCCAGATCTTCCATGAATTCCGCCACCATGCTGGATTGGCCGATGGTCACCGGCAGCGCTGTAATCTTCGGAAGAATGCGCTCGATGATTTCGAGCTGCTGTTCGCGCATGTCGAAATAGCGGTAGTACTTGTTTTCGAGCCTCGTGACATGATTTTCTACGTCCTGGTAGGCCAGTGCTTTGGCTTTCCGCAGGAGTGCTTCGCTCTCCATCAATTCTTTGCCGGTCCAGTCGGAATCGCCTTGGCGCAGATAATGTGCGGTTTCCTTGAAGATGGTAGAATACAGGGTCTCGATGTCATACCGGTATGCGTCGAGCTTTTTCTCGATGCTCGGCATGTACATATTGACTGCAAGCGCCGTTCCGAAACCGACGGCCATCAGTGATAATTCATTTAAAAACAGATCAAGCGTCAAATTCTTGGAATCGTAAATATGCAGCAGGATGACGGCGCTGGAGACAAAGCCGTCCGAGAATCCGAGCGAAACAAGCACGGGGATGAACAACAGAATCATCAGCCCGAATATCGCCGGATGATAAGCGATCCCTTCGAAGAAGACAAAGGCATAGCCCACACCGATCAAGCTCGCGACAAAACGGGAAAACGCAGCCCGTATCGAACGCTTCTTGGTCGGCTGGATGCACAGGATCGCCAGGATGCCGGCTGAAACATAATAATCCAATTGTAAAAGCTGCGCCACGTAGATCGCGGCCGCGGCGCCTGCCGCCGTTTTCATCGTCCGGTAGCCGATGGAGAATCGTTTCAGTTTCATAGCCCTCTCCTTTTTCACGTTAAAAAAGATGCCCTTTTTCAAGGGCATCTAAAAACTTAAATTTCGTTGCAGTGCTCTTCGAACATTTCCTGGATGTGCGAAATGACGGACATTGGGTCATGCCCTTCGATTTCGTGGCGGCCGATTTCGTCCACCATCTTGCCGTCTTTCAGCAAGACGAATGAAGGAGAAGACGGCAGGTGGTCATCGCCGAAAATGGCGCGGGCCTGTGCTGTCGCTTCCTTGTCCTGGCCTGCAAATACCGTCAGCAAACGGTCCGGGCGCTTGTCGTAATGCACGGAATGCAATGCAGCAGGGCGTGCAATGCCGCCGGCGCATCCGCAAACCGAGTTGATCATGACGAGGCTAGTGCCTGGCTGTGCAAACACATCATTCACTTCTTCAGCTGTCTCTAATTGTGTATATCCGCCGTCAACCAATTCCTGACGCGCTTGTTTGACGATATCGTTCATCAAAAAGTTGAAATCCATAGCCATTCGTTCATCACTCCTTTAAATTTTCCTTCATTAATCATAGCAGGCTTTGAATAGACTTGCAAAAGAGCTTACTCAAAAAGGGTCTCGATGGCGCGGGTGACGGTCACCTGTTCCTCCATCACTTTTTGTTCCAGTTCTTTTACTTGCTCACGGCGATTGCGGTCATCGAAAAAGCGGCTGAGCAGCTCGTCGGTGAGCATCGAACGGAACCAGTCTTTTGTCTGTTTCTGGCGGCGGCTCTTGAAGATGCCGTTCGCTTTTGCAGCCGTTTCGAATTCCTGTACCATGTCCCAGACTTCCCGGATGCCGGACTCTTCAAACGAAGAGGCTGGCAGAGCTTGCGTTTTCCAGCCTTCCGTCGCCTGCTGCAGGAAATGCAGAATGCTTTTGTATTCGCGGACGGTCTTTTTCGCGAGCTCCGCGTTCGGCCCGTCCGCCTTGTGGACGATGATGGCATCCGCAAGCTCGAGGATGCCCTTTTTCATGCCTTGCAGCTCATCCCCGGCACCGGTCAAAACGAGCAGCAGAAACATGTCGACCATGCCGCGCACCAGCGTCTCGCTTTGTCCGACGCCGACCGTTTCCACCAAAATGATGTTATAGCCTGCCGCTTCGCACAGCAGCATCGTCTCGCGCGTCTTTTTGTGGACGCCGCCCAGTGTGCCAGCTGTCGGTGAAGGCCGTATGAACGCTTTCGGATTTTTTGCCAAGCTTTCCATCCGGGTCTTGTCGCCGAGGATACTGCCGCCAGTGACCGACGAACTCGGGTCGATGGCGAGGACCGCCACACGGTGCCCAAGCGAAGTCAGCAGCTCGCCGAATGTCTCGATAAATGTGCTTTTTCCGGCCCCCGGAACGCCGGTGATGCCGATCCGGATGCTGTTCCCGGTTTCAGGCAGCAGCCGGTTCAATAGCTCCTGCCCGAATTTCTTGTCGTCCGGATTGGCGCTTTCCAGAAGCGTAATCGCCTTTCCTAAATGCAAACGAGATCCGCTCTGGACTCCGTTGGCCAGTTCTTCCAGATCGAAATTCCTTGCCGGAGGTTTTTTGAACTTTTTGCGGGGCGCCGATTTCATGCCGTCATGGGATTCATTGACCCCTTCCATGACCCGGCGCGACCCTTGTTCGCGGTCCATCAGTCGGCCACTTCCTCATATCCGAGCCGCTGGTAGATTTCTTCAATGACTTTTTGGGCCGCTACCGGAATGACGGTTCCCGGACCGAAAATGGCGCTTGCGCCGTTTTCGCGGAGGAATGCATAATCCTGTGCCGGAATGACCCCGCCGACGACAATCAAGATGTCCTCGCGCCCGACTTTTTTCAATTCCGCTGCCAAATCCGGCACAAGTGTCATATGGCCGGCAGCCAGGGAACTGACCCCGATGACATGTACATCATTCTCAGCTGCCTGCTGTGCGGTTTCTGCAGGTGTCTGAAAGAGCGGTCCGATATCCACATCAAAGCCAAGATCGGCAAACGCCGTCGCGATGACTTTCGCGCCGCGGTCATGTCCATCCTGCCCCATCTTCGCAATCAGGATACGAGGACGGCGACCTTCATTTTCAATAAAATCTTCGGTCATTTCTTTGACGATCTTCATTTCTTCCTGGTTGGAGAAATTGGAGCTGTATACGCCGCTCACTGAACGGATCACCGCCTTATGTCTGCCAGACGCTTTTTCGATGGCATCCGAAATTTCCCCGAGCGATGCGCGGTGGCGCGCCGCATCGATGGCACATGCCAAAATATTGGCTTCGCCGCTTTCGGCAGCATGCGCTAATGCATCAAGGGCATTTTGGACCTTTTCCTCGTCCCGTTCCGCTTTCATGCGGTCCAGCCGCTCAATCTGCTTTTTGCGGACCATGGTGTTGTCGATGTTCAGGATATCGATCGGGTCTTCCTGGTCCAGCCGGTAGCGGTTGACACCGATGATAACTTCTTCATTCGAATCGATTTGCGCCTGCTTTTTGGCAGCCGCTTCTTCGATCCGCATCTTCGGCAAGCCGGTTTCAATCGCTTTTGCCATGCCGCCGAGCTCTTCGACTTCCTCGATCAATGCCCATGCTTTCTCCGTCAATTCCTTGGTCAGCGCCTCAACATAATGCGAGCCGCCCCATGGATCGATGACTTTGGTCATGCCGGTTTCTTCCTGCAGGAACAACTGCGTATTGCGCGCAATCCGCGCAGAGAAATCGGTCGGAAGCGCAATCGCTTCATCAAGTGCATTCGTGTGAAGGGATTGCGTATGGCCCATCGCAGCCGCGTTCGCTTCAATCAACGTACGCGTGACGTTGTTGAATGGGTCTTGTTCGGTCAGACTCCAGCCCGAAGTCTGAGAGTGCGTCCGGAGTGCCAGCGATTTATCGTTTTTCGGATCGAACGATTTCATCATCTTCGCCCAGATTTCCCGGCCGGCACGCATTTTCGCAATCTCCATGAAATAATTCATGCCGATGCCCCAGAAAAACGACAGTCGCGGTGCGAATGAATCGATGCCGATCCCAGCAGCGAGCCCGGTACGCACGTATTCCAGTCCGTCAGCCAGCGTATAAGCCAGTTCAATGTCAGCTGTCGCCCCTGCTTCCTGGATATGGTAGCCCGAGATGGAAATCGAGTTGAACTTCGGCATATGCTCAGATGTGTATTTAAAAATATCTGCGATGATCTTCATCGACATCGCAGGCGGATAGATGTATGTGTTGCGGACCATATACTCTTTCAGAATGTCGTTTTGGATCGTTCCCGCCAAATGTTCCGGCGAGACGCCTTGTTCTTCCGCGGCGACGATGAAAAATGCCATGATCGGCACAACGGCCCCATTCATGGTCATGGAGACCGACATCTGGTCCAGTGGAATGCCGTCAAACAGAATTTTCATATCTTCGACGCTGTCAATCGCAACTCCCGCCTTGCCGACATCGCCGACGACGCGCGGATGATCGGAATCATATCCGCGATGGGTTGCCAAGTCAAAAGCGACGGAAAGGCCCTTCTGCCCCATCGCTAAGTTCCGGCGGTAAAATGCATTGCTTTCTTCAGCAGTCGAGAAGCCTGCATACTGGCGGACAGTCCACGGGCGAGAGACGTACATCGTCGGGTACGGCCCACGGACGTTCGGTGCAAAGCCCGGCATGCTGTCCTTAAGGGCTGCCGTGTCTTCCGCCGTGTAGACCGGTTTGACCGCAATCCCTTCATTCGTTTCAAAAGGCTCCTGCTGGATGGCTTCATTTTGCTTGATTCTCAATTGCGCTAAGTCCACTTTGGAAAAATCAGGTTTCGGCATGTTTACAAGGCCTCCTTTCCGAGACTGAGGATTTGTTCGAGCTTGGATGTGATATGCCGTCCGGAATAGATGGCGTCTTGTACGCCAAAGGATTTCCATTCTTCCGCTTTGTCTGCCGGAATTCTGCCGGCTATATCGACGTTAGCCGCTGTGTGCAACCCCGGCAATAGCTCCCCGATCTCTTCTTTCGATCCGCAAAGGACCGCATAATCAATGCCATGTTCAGCCAAATAGCGGTTGGCTTCTTCGGCTGTCGGTAGTTCCGGACTGATTGCCGGTTCGATGCCGCCGACTGCCAGGAAGCCCTGCACAAAATCGGACTGCGCTTTGACGGCCTTTAACGGGCCAAGGTGAAGGATTGCCGTCTTCAAAATTTTCTCTTTGTTTTGTGAGCGTAACTTTTCGAAAGGCGATGCCAGGCGTTTTGCTGTGATGTACTCAAGGTGGCTGTCATCGATTGCCCCTTCTTTTACCACTTCCTGCGGATCGGCGTAGACATTCGTGCCGATCAGAGAGGCCTTCCGTGTGGCCACTTGTTCTTTGCGCTCCAGCCACTTCGCCTGGAAGTCATCTGCAAGCCAGCCGGACTGCATCACTTCGGCATAGCCTCCGGCCCCTTCGATTTGGAGGAAATAGCTCCATGCCGCATCAACGTACTCTTTTGTCAGTGTCTCGATAAAATAAGAACCGGCAGAAGCGTCGAGCACATGGGTCACATGCGTTTCTTCTTTTAGGACCAATTGGACATTTCGCGCAATGCGGCGGCTTTTGCCGTCGGGCCCCGTCAGGAAATCATGCGGATGGACCGTATGGGCGTTTGAACCGCCGAGCACCGCCGAAAAGGCGGAATTGCCCGCCCGGAGCAGGTTCACATAAGAATCCAATTTGGAATAAGAACGCACCGAACTCTCGGTGAAGACCGGAATCGGCGGTGCTTCTTGGCCGTAGGCTTCACAAAAAGCGTTCCACAGCACCCGGAAAGCGCGCAGTTTCGCTATTTCCTGGAAAAATTGCGTATCCACTGCAAAACGGACCCACAGTTTCGATGCCTCTTCCTGGAAATTCTCTTTTGTAACCGATTCGGCTAGAATGCTGAGTGCCACCCCGAGTTCGTGGACAATCGTGCCGCCTGCCTGGTGGACAGGGATCGTATCGACCATCCTAGTCCGTACATTCTTCGGCGCTTCTACTGGGTGTTCCGAGAAAATGACGCCTTGCACATGATCGGACCCTTCTTCGGCGATAAAGTCGAAGACGCGCAGGATTCCGTTGTCTTCTTTGACCAGCTTGAAATAAAGCGGGTAGCGGACGATCAATGCTGCAAGCTCCTCCAGTTCAGCGTCCGACCAGACCAGGTTTTTATGGCTCGTATAGACGATCATTTCATTTCCTTTGGAGATGTCTTCTTTGGCAGCTTTTAAAAACTCGCCTGCTGTTTCTGCAGCCGTTTCCTGTGCGATAAACCAGCCCGGCAAGCGCTTGCCATTCTGGACGGCGGCCGCCTGGTTTTCTGCCGAATGGAGGATGCGTTCAAGCATTTCTTTGGTATATAAAGGTTCGAGGGTGATCTCTTCAATGGTCGGCGTTTTTAATATGTCGTCAAAAGGCTTGCCTTTCAGCGCCTTTTGGGCCGCTTCTTTCCATTCTTGGTATGTACGTTCCGAAAATTGAGTCTTTTTCATCGATTCGATAGTCAAGCTTTTCCCTCCCTACAGGATCTCTCTTTCATTTTACCTGAGTGCTGCAAGACATTAAAGCAAAAAAAAGCCCGAAGTCGGTGGACTTCAGGCTTTGCACTTAATAGACAGATGTATTTTCTTTGTTCATGTTCTCCAGGATCTCTTTTACGCGGCCGAGGAATTGTCCGCAGACAAGTCCGTCAAGGACGCGGTGGTCAAGAGAAAGGCAGAGGTTGACCATGTCGCGGGCGGCGATCATGCCATTGCCCATGATCATTGGGCGTTTGACAATCGATTCCACTTGCAGGATGGCTGCCTGTGGATGATTGATGATGCCCATCGACTGGACCGAACCAAACGAACCGGTATTGTTGACGGTGAATGTTCCGCCCTGCATGTCTGCAGAACCGAGTTTGCCGCCTCGCGCCTTGAGCGCAAGATCGTTGATGTCGCGGCCGATGCCTTTTACCGATTTCTCATCTGAATTGCGGATGACCGGCACGAAAAGTGCGTTGTCAGAAGCGACAGCAATCGAGATGTTGATGTCTTTCTTCTGGATGATCTTGTCGCCTGCCCACATCGAGTTCATCATCGGGAATTCTTTCAAAGCTTGGGAAACGGCTTTCACGAAGAACGCGAAGTACGTAATGTTGAACCCTTCTTTTTTCTTGAATTCGCCTTTGATCGAATCGCGGTATGCGACAAGGTCCGTAACGTCCACTTCGATCATCATCCATGCGTGAGGCGCTTCGTGCTTGCTCTTCAGCATATTGGCAGCAATTGCGCGGCGGACGCCGGTAACCGGAATTTCCACATCTCCCGGAGCGCTTTGGATCGGAGCGGATTTGGCGGCAGGTGCAGACGGCTGCGCTTGCGGTGCTGCCGTTTGTGGAGCCGGCGCTTCCGGTTGGGCAGGCGCTGCAGCCGGTGCATCGCCCGCTTTCGGGATATTGCCGCTTTCGATCAAGCTTAGCAAATCTTTGCGCGTGATGCGCCCTTCATTGCCGGACCCCTGTACTTGCGACAAATCGATGTCGTTATCTTGCGCCAGGCGGAGAACCGCCGGCGAGTAGCGGGCTTTTGATCCTTCCGGCCGAACCGGTTGGGAAGAGCCTTTTTCGCCGGTCAAGCCTTTTGTAACCTCTGTGTCCGCTGCCGGCATGACGTTTTCTTTTCCTGCATTGGCAGGCTGCGGCGTCGCTTCTTCAGCAGGGGCTGAATCGCCGCCTTCTGTTTCGATGGTACAGACGATTTCGCCGACTGCGAGTGTTTCTCCTTCAGCAGCAACCAGTTCCTTGATGGTCCCTGTGAATGAAGAAGGCACTTCCGCTGTCACCTTATCTGTGTTGACTTCCGCCAACGGATCGTATTTATTGACGTGGTCGCCCGGTTGGACGAGCCATTTCTCAATGGTGCCTTCCGTGACGCTTTCGCCAAGCTGGGGCATTTTGATATTTTCAATAGCCAAAGGGATTCCTCCTTTTCTGCATTTCAATTAAAATTCTGCTAGTTCCCGCATCGCTTTTTCAACTTTGTCCGGGTTGATCATGAAGAATTTCTCCATCGTCGGCGCATACGGCATTGCCGGAATGTCCGGGCCGGCCAAGCGCTTGATCGGAGCATCCAGGTCGAACAGGCAGTTTTCAGCGATGATTGCTGCCACTTCCCCGATGATGCTTCCTTCTTTATTGTCTTCTGTGACTAGCAAAACTTTGCCGGTTTTCTTCGCTGCTTCGATGATCGCTTCTTTATCCAATGGATAAATCGTACGCAGGTCAAGGATGTGCGCGGAGATGCCGTCTTCTGCCAGGCGCTCTGCCGCTTGAAGGGCAAAGTGGACCGCCAGGCCGTAAGTGATGACGGTGATGTCTTCGCCTTCACGCTTCACATCAGCTTTGCCGATTTCGATCGTATAGTCTTCTTCCGGCACTTCGCCTTTGATCAAACGGTAAGCGCGCTTGTGCTCGAAGAACATGACCGGATCTTCATCGCGGATTGCTGCTTTCAGCAAACCTTTCGCGTCATACGGTGTTGAAGGGATGACGATTTTAAGTCCCGGTTGGTTGGCAAAAACCGCTTCCACGGATTGCGAATGGTACAAGGCGCCATGGACGCCGCCGCCGAATGGCGCACGGAAAACGATCGGGCAGGACCAGTCGTTGTTTGAACGGTAACGGATGCGCGAAGCTTCCGAGATGATCTGGTTGACTGCCGGCATGATGAAATCCGCGAACTGGAATTCTGCAATCGGACGCATGCCGTACATGGCAGCACCGATGGCTACGCCCGCGATAGCGGATTCCGCAAGCGGAGCATCCACTACGCGGTCTTCGCCGAACTGGTCGTACAAGCCCTGCGTCGCTTTGAAAACGCCGCCTTTTTTGCCGACATCTTCCCCGATGACAAAGACGTTTTCGTCGCGTTCCATTTCTTCTTTCATGGCAAGCGTGATGGCGTCGATATAATTCATAACTGCCATTATTCGTTACCCCCTTGTTCTGCGTAAACGTATTTCATGGCATGTTCCGGTTCTGCGTATGGTGCATTTTCAGCATAATCGGTTGCTTCGTTGACGATCGCCATGATGCGTTTGTTGACATCCGCTTCCAGCGCATCATCCATGATGCCATTTTCTTTCAAATAAGCGCCGAATAAAAGAATCGGATCTTTTTCTTTTTGTGCAGCCAGTTCATCGGCTGAACGGTATTGGCGGTGGTCATCATCCGAAGAGTGCGCCGTCATCCGCTCAGAGACGGTTTCGATCAAGCTCGGGCCTTCGCCGCGGCGTGCGCGGTCTGCCGCTTCTTTTACGTGCTTATAGACTTCGATCGGGTCGTTTCCGTCGATCGTCACGCCCGGCATGCCGTATCCGGCAGCGCGGTCCGAAACGTTCTTGCTCGCCACTTGGCGGTCATAAGGAACGGAAATCGCGTATTTATTGTTTTCGACCATCGTGATGACCGGCAATTTATGGACACCGGCAAAGTTCAAGCCTTCATGGAAATCCCCTTGGTTGGACGAGCCTTCACCAAGCGTCGTGAATGTGATGAAATCTTTTTTCTTCATTTTTCCGGCAAGCGCCACACCGACTGCGTGCGGCAATTGCGTCGTTACTGGAGAAGAACCCGTCAGGATGCGGTTTTTCTTCTGCCCGAAATGGCCCGGCATCTGGCGTCCGCCTGAGTTCGGATCTTCCGCTTTTGCGAAGGCCGAAAGCATCAATTCTTTCGGAGTCATGCCGAAATGCAGCACGACGCCAAGATCGCGGTAATAAGGTGCGATATAGTCTTTTGTGTTGTCCAGTGCGTATGCCGCTCCGACCTGGGCCGCTTCCTGCCCCTGGCATGAAATGACGAACGGGATTTTGCCCGCCCGGTTCAACAGCCACATGCGCTCATCGACGCGGCGCGCCGTAAGCATTGTTTCATACATTTTCAGCAAATCATCGTTTGATAAGCCTACCTCTTCATGTCTTGAAGCCATTTAAATTCCTCCCTTAGCTATGAATCGCTTTGCCGTCTACAGCCAATGCCGCTTCGCCCATCACTTCGGAAAGCGTCGGGTGCGGATGGATCGTATCGGCGATTTCCCACGGTGTTGCATCCAGAACCATGGCCAGGCCAGCTTCTGAAATCATATCGGTTACGTGCGGCCCGATCATGTGGACACCTAGAATGTCATTTGTCGCTTTATCGGCAACGATTTTGACAAATCCGTCCGATTCTCCGTAAACCAGCGCTTTGCCGATCGCTTTGAAGGAGAATTTGCCGACTTTGACTTCGTGCCCTTTTTCTTTCGCCTGCTCTTCAGTGATGCCGACGCTTGCAGCTTCCGGATTGGAATAAATGCAGCGGGACACCAGATCGTAATTGATGGCATGGGGATTATTACCTTTAATATGCTCGATTGCTGTGATGCCTTCGTGAGATGCGACATGGGCCAATTGAAGGCCGCCGATCACATCGCCGATTGCGTAGATATGCGATTCCTTGGTCTGGAATGACGGTTTGACTTTGATAAAGCCGTTCTCCACCTGGATGTCCGTGTTTTCCAGCCCGATGTTCTCGACATTGGCTTGGCGGCCGACCGATACCAGCATTTTTTCAGCGGTGAAGGTTTCATTGCCGCCTTTTAGTTCGGCTTGGATCGTCACGCCGTTTTCACCGGTTTGGAGGGTATCCGCGAGCACTTTTGCACTTGTTGCAAACTTGACGCCTTTTTTCGCTAGCAGTTTCTGCATTTCTTTTGAAACGTCCTTGTCTTCTGTCGGAACAATGCGGTCTGCGTATTCGATGACCGTTACGTCCACACCGAAATCGTTGAGCATTGAAGCCCACTCGATGCCGATGACGCCGCCGCCGACAATCAGGATGGATTTCGGAAGCTCTTCCATTTCAAGCGCTTCATCGGAGCTCATGACAAATTCCCCGTCGATCGTCAAACCAGGGAGCGTCCGCGGACGAGAGCCTGTTGCGATGATGACGTTATGCGGAATGAGCATTTCGTTCTCTTCGCCGTTTGTCATTTCCACTGAAACCGTACCGGCATTCGGCGAAAAGATCGATGGTCCAAGAATCCGGCCGATGCCTTCATAGACGTCGATCTTGCCTTTTTTCATCAAACCCTTGACGCCATTGTGCAATTGGTCGACAATGCCTTGTTTGCGCTGCTGCACACGCGAAAAATCCAAAGATACTTCGCCTGTTGTCACACCGAAATCCGCGGCATGGTTTTTCGTCGTTGCATAGACTTCTGCGCTGCGGAGCAATGCTTTGCTCGGAATGCAGCCTTTATGAAGGCAAGTTCCACCTAGATTCCCTTTTTCGACGATTGCTGTTTTCAAACCAAGCTGGGCAGAGCGGATTGCTGCGACATAGCCGCCGGTTCCGCCTCCCAGGATGACCACGTCATAATTTTGTACCATATGTGAAGCCAACCTCCTTTAATTATTGTGCTGCTGGATAAATTTTCGCGTCTTCTTCTCCGTGGAGGACACGGGAAGCTCCTTCGGCAAGCGCCTGAAGTTCATTTTCGCCTGGCTGGACCACCACGTCGGCAATCCAACTGATGCGCTTGGTAATCGCTTCCACGAACCCTTTGCCGTAAGCCAGGCCGCCGGTCAGGATGATGGCGTCCACTTGCCCTTCAAGCACGGCGCTCGCAGATCCGATTTCTCTGGCGACCTGATACGCCATGGCATCGTAGACAAGCTTTGCTTCCTCGTCGCCTTTTTGAATCCTCTTTTCGACCCGCACAGCGTCGTTCGTGCCCAGGTAGCCGACAAGCCCGCCTTGGCCGACGAGCATCCGCATGATTTCCTGGCGGTAATACTGGCCGGAAAAGCACAATTCGACCAAATCGCCTGCCGGTACCGTCCCTGCGCGCTCGGGGCTGAACGGCCCGTCGCCATGCAAGCCGTTGTTGACATCGACAACCCGGCCGCCTTTATGCGCGCCGACCGTAATTCCGCCGCCCATGTGCACGACAATCAGGCGAAGGTCGCTATACGCGCGCCCTTGTTCTTTTGCGAACCGGCGGGCGACCGCCTTCTGGTTGAGTGCGTGGAAAATCGATTTCCGTTCAATCAAATGAAAGCCGGAAATCCGGGCGATCGGGTCCAGTTCATCCACCACCACCGGGTCGACAATGAATGATGGGATATTCAATCCGTCAGCAATTTCAAAAGCGATGATGCCGCCTAAATTCGAGGCATGCTGGCCGGATACACCTTTTCTCAGATCGTTGAGCATGGCTTCATTTACTGCATAGGTTCCGCCTTCGATCGGCCGCAGCAAACCGCCGCGCCCGCACACCGCACTCAAATTCGAGACATTCATGCCTTCTTCATCAAGCGCTTCCAAAATGGTCTGTTTGCGGAAGGCGAACTGGTCGATGATGGCAGGGAACTTTTCAAGCTCCTCCGTTGAATGCCGAATTGTTTTTTCCATAATCAGGATATCGTTGTCAAAAACACCGATCTTGGTTGATGTCGAACCTGGGTTTAAGACCAAGATCCGATGCTGCTGTTTTTGCACAGCGACCCCTCCGTTTCGAATGATGTATAAATTTGGGATTAATGCTTCTCGATAACGCTTCAGCCCCGTCACTCATGGCGGGGCTGAAGCGTATCGATTTTTGGATCTTTCATTTGGCGAGCCTGAACGGCCGTTTCCACTTTTCTTCTTATCGTCTGCTTAAGATATTGTGTTCGTTGCGCAGGAATTGGCTTCTTGAGTTGCGCACGCGTTCGATGCGCTCTTCTGCCATGCGGTCAGCCGCCTGATAGCTCGGGATGCCGTCGCGTTTTGCGATTGCAAAGATTTTAGTGATGCTGTCGTAGATTGTTTCAACGCGCTTCATCGCGCGTTCGTTGTTGTAGCCATACAACTCATCGGCTACGTTGATCACGCCGCCCGAGTTGATCACGAAGTCAGGTGCATATACGATGCCGCGTGCTTCGAGTTCATCGCCGTGGCGTTCTTCTTTCAACTGATTGTTTGCCGATCCGGCAACCACTTTCACTTTCAATTGAGGAATCGTGTCATCATTGATGATCGCACCCATAGCACATGGCGCAAAGATGTCCGCATCTTGCGAGTAGATATCGTTCGGCGCCACTGCGACTGCCCCGAAAGCTTCAACCGCACGGTCGACCGCTTCCTGGTTAATGTCCGTTACGATCAATTTCGCGCCTTCTTTGTGGAGGTATTCGCAAAGTGTGTAGGCAACGTTCCCGACACCTTGGACTGTGACAGTTTTGCCTTCCAATGAATCGTCGCCGTATGCTTCAAGAGCCGCCGCTTTCATCCCGATATAGCAGCCGTAAGCTGTAACCGGTGACGGGTTGCCTGAAGAGCCGAATGCCGGCGAAATGCCTGTGACGAAATCGGTTTCTTCGTGGATCAAGTCCATGTCCGCCACTGTTGTGCCCACATCTTCAGCAGTTATGTAGCGGCCGTTCAAGCCTTGGATGAAGCGGCCGAACGCGCGGAACATTTCTTCGTTCTTGTCTTTCAACGGATCGCCGATGATGACAGTTTTACCGCCACCAAGGTTCAGGCCGGCTGCAGCGTTCTTGTATGTCATTCCGCGGCCAAGGCGGATCGCATCTTCGATCGCTTCTTCTTCAGTTGCATAATTCCACATGCGCGTGCCGCCTAAAGCCGGCCCTAAAGTCGTGTCGTGGATGCAGATGATCGCTTTCAAGCCTGAAGTTTTATCTTGGCAAAAAACCAGTTGTTCGTAGTCGTGGTGTTCCATTCTTTTGAAGATTTCCATTGTCAATTCCTCCTAGTATGTTTCGTTGCTTTTAGCTGAGCGAAGCGCAAGTACGAGTGAAAACAATTTTGTTTCGGCGCTGTCTGCGCGGGAAGTCAGCACGATCGGCGCTTTCGCACCCGCGATGACGCCGCCGACTTTCGCCCGGGCAAAATACACCAATGATTTGTACAGGATATTGCCGGATTCAATTGAAGGAACGAGCAGGATGTCGGCTTTGCCGGCAGTATCGCCCGAAAGTCCTTTATGTTGTGCGGCTGCAATCGAAATTGCGTTGTCGAGTGCCAAAGGGCCATCCACAATGCAATCCGTAATCTGGCCGCGCCGGTTCATAGCGGTCAATGCTGCAGCGTCCAAAGTGGCCTGCATGGCAGGGTTGACTACCTCGACTGCAGCGAGCGGCGCGACGACAGGCATCTCTACACCGGTCGAGCGCGCGATATGAACGGCGTTCTGTATGATCTGTGCTTTCTGTTGAAGGTCGGGATTGATATTCATCCCGGCGTCCGTGACAAAAATCAGGCGCTCGAACCCTTCGATTTCAAATGCTGCCACATGCGAGAGAATGCTTCCGGTCCGCAGCCCGTATTCCGGGCTTAAAACCGCTTTCATCAACATGGCAGTGGGGATATGCCCCTTCATCAAAACATTGGAATCGTTCATGTAGACTGATTTAACAGCTTCTTTAGCGGCCAGGGCATTCGTTCCTGCGTGATGGATCGAGACATCCGGGTGTCCATCCAATAAGGGAAATTCCTTTTGGATCATCCTTTTCAATTTCGCTTCATCATCATACAGCCGGAAACTCGCAAGCTTCCGTTCGAGTGCCATGGACACAGCTTCCAAAACTTCCGTATCCGCTGCCGCAGCGACTGCGACGGCATTGTTCTTATCAACCGTAATTTCTTCCATGATCTGCGTCAATGTGGTCATGTCGGTCACCCCATTCCTTCTTAATTAAAACAGATAAAACATTGATATATAAGGCTTGTAAGCGCTTTATTTCAGTTTTAGGGCGAAATCCTTTGCAAATTCTTGCAAAAGTATGCAAGAACCTGCAAAAGCTACGAAAGCCCGTATTTTTCAAGTTTGTAATACAACGTGCGCAAGGAAATCTCCAACTGCTTGGCGGTCTTGGATTTGTTTCCCTTGAACTGTGTCAATGCGTGGTGGAGAATCCCCCGCTCCACCGCATCCAGCTGCTCCTGAAGCGGCACGGACGCTTCAATGGTCACTTCATTTTTCGCCTCAGCCGCACGGAGCATATTGCGGGGAATGTGTTCTTCGGTCAACACTTTATCGTTGATCTGCATGAAAATCATGGAGCGGCTGATGATGTTCTCCAATTCGCGGACATTGCCCGGCCAGTCGTAAACGCGCAAGAGCTGCAGCGCTTTATCGGTGACCGTCTCGACGTTGCGCCCGTATTCCTGGTTCAGTTTCAGCAGCAGGCGGTCGACAATCCGCGGGATGTCCTGCTTCCGGCTGCGAAGCGGCGGAATGAGGATCGGCATTCGGTTGAGCCGGTAATAGAGGTCTTCCCGGAACGTCCCGTCAAGGAGCGCTTTTTCCATATTGGCATTGGTCGAGGCGATGACGCGCACATTGACCGGAATCGGCTTCGTGCCGCCGATCCGCAGCGTTTCATGCTCCTGCAGCACACGGAGCAATTTGCTTTGGACCATCGGCGACAGTTCGCCGATCTCATCGAGGAAGATGCTGCCGTTATTGGCTTCTTCGAACAAGCCGCGCTTCTCGCCGCTTTTGCCGGGAACCGCCCCTTCTTCGTAGCCGAACAGTTCGCTGTCGAGTAATTCCTCGGAAAGGGCGGCGCAATTGACCCGGACGAATTTATTGAATTTCCGCTCGCTTGCGCTGTGGATGGCGTGGGCGAATAATTCCTTGCCCGTCCCCGATTCGCCGCGCAGCAGCACCGTCACAAGCGTCTGGGCAGCGAGCTTGGCCTGTTGGAGGCTTAGCTGCATTTCCGGCGAAAGGCCGATGATGTCGTCGAAAGTATATTTTGACTCAAGTGTGCGGATGATGCTGCGCGCCCGGTCGAGCTCTTTCATGAGCGACCGGATTTCCGTCGTATCGTGGATGACACCGACGCTGCCTTTCAGCTTGTTGTCGACGATGATCGGCGCCACGTTGACGATGACTTCCCGGTTCGCCGGGCCGACCTTCAAGTTGACGCCCCGGTAAGGTTTACGGGTCTGCAGCACTTTCAAATGCATGCTTTCCCCTTCGGTGATATCCGCGGAAGCCGGTTTGCCGATCACGTCCTCCACTTGGAGCCCCGTGATCCGCGTGTACGCTGGATTCACGAGAATGCCGTTGCCGCGCTCATCCACCACTGAAATGGCGTCATCGCTGGACTGGATGATCGCCTGCAGCATCGTCTGCACTTCGTTCAGATCCGTGATCTGTTCAGCAAGGCTGACCACTTCGGAAATGTCCTTGAAAACGGCGAACGCGCCAATCGCTTCGCCCGATTCTCCGATCATCGGAAAACGGGATGTGACGATTTTCATGCCGTTCGTCAAGGCGAGTTCGCGGTTCAATTCCGTCCGCCCCGTCTCATAGATGCGGGGCAGCTCGCTTAGCGGTATCAGTTCGCTGATCGGGCGCCCGATCGCCGAAGCGGCATCGACATCAATCATCCTGGCGGCACTTTTATTGATGAAATTGATGCGGCTCTTATGGTCGATGCCAATCATGCCTTCTTCAATGGAATTGAAGATGATGTTCTGTTTATGGCTTTCTTCGCTCAAGCGCGAAATGAAATGTTCTTTTTCAGTTACGAGCTGTACGAGAACGTTCGCGATGCTGCCGGGGATGATGACTGTGTTCCCCGAAAAGTGATCGGGCAAGTCGCGGTGGACCGCTTCATCTCCTGAGACATTAAAAACGATATCAACTTCTTCGACCGGAAATTCCCGGTAATCCTCCGCCGCCCGGATACCGATTTCCTCGGCCGCTTTCATGGCCGGTGCATCCCGATTGATGTCGGCTACGCCAAACACTTGGAGATACTCCGATTCCAATAAAATCTGGAGAATCGCAGATCCTCCTGCGCCTCCTCCGATAATGACTACATTTTGCAATGGGCTTCATACCTTTCCGCACGGATGCGCAAATTCTTGCACTGCTCCCTTAAGCGTAACGCAGGATGGTTTTCTTGACAACTTTGGGCGAATTGGAAACAATAGATGGAGAAGGAGTGGAAACATGGGACGTCTGATCGCTTTTATCGTATTGCTCATCCCTGGCATCATGGCTGCTTACGGCATCAAATTGATGCGTGATACGCTGTTCAATAAATTGCTCGAGCCTTACCCGGCCCTTTGGCTACAATTCACGCTCGGCACCATCTTCGTCGTACTCGGCATCGGTTTTTTTGCCGGCTTCCTGCTGAACCGGGACCGCAAAAAAGGGACCGTATCGAAAAGATTCCAGAAATAAAAAATTGCGTCTACCTCTCAGAGGCTAGACGCAATTTTTTTGTTACCCGGTCTGGGTAATCGGTGATGATGCCTTTCAGTTCCGGCATGAGTTTCTTCATTGCCGGCTCGGTCCCGCGCATGCCGTAAACCCTCACAGTTTTCTCCATCCCATGGAGGGCTGCCAGTAACGCCGGTGTATAAATCCGTTTGTGCAGATGCAGACTGTCGATCCAATCCATCGCCGCCAATGCTTCGAGCGGAAGTTTTTTCTTCAGGATCAACGCGGTTTCCACTTCCGGCAAAAGTTCCTTCATACTTTTCAGCAAATGGGGATGGAATGAAGACAAATGGAAATTCTCCATCCCTTCAAGCATCGCCGCCAGGATTCTCGGCCCGTCCGGATGTGCGCCAAACGAACTTTTAAGCTCGATGTTCAGCGGCACCCGCTTTTCTTTCGCCCAGTGGAACACTTCATACGCCAACGGAATCTGGTGGTTCCAGATGCGGCGGCGAATCTTCTTGCCGATTTTCAAATCCTTCAAGAACCGGTACTCCGATTCTTCGATTTTCCGGTTCTGGCCGCTCAGCCGTTTTAAATTGTCGTCATGGTAGACGACGACCACCCCGTCTTTGGTGATCTGGACATCCAGTTCGATTCCTACACCAAATTCGCAGGCCTTGTAAAAAGCATTCCAAGTGTTTTCCAGCGTATAACCCGATGCCCCACGATGTGCGTAAACTTCAAGTTCTGGCAAAAGATATCAACTTCTTTCTCATGTATGTTCAGGCACTTGCTGGACATTTCCGCCAGCGAAGTCATTTGAATCCCACATTATGGTCCAGTGTGTCTTCATTAACCCATGTAACTGTCGTTCCCGGCGCGACGGTCACAGAACGTTCGGAAAAGGCCAAGTCTTTCATTGCAATCGTGGTCTCTCCGCTAATGTCCGCCCCTTTTTTCACCATGACCGTCATTTCCATCGCCGGATGGATCGGGCAATAAACATCAAAACGCCCGGGTTCGCCGAAGAAAAATGCTACTTCTTCCCCCGGCGGGAAAATTTCAGAAACTTCCCCTTCTTGAGCTTCCGGAACCCCAGCCGGCGCTTCTGCTCCCCCGCCTTCCTCTTCCCCGCAAGCGCTCAGCGCCAATAGGACACTAAGCAATAAAATCCACCAGGTTCTTCCCACAACAATCCCTTCCTTTCATAACGAATTATGTACAAGGGCTGAAGAATGATGGATATGGAAAGCTGCAGCAGAAGAGAACGCCTTCAGTTAATGGGCTTGATATTTCACTATTGCTCAAATAAAAAAATCATTTTTTTCTTATTTACATACAATATTATATTACTTTTCTATTCATTTTAATAGCCTCTATCCAAAGATAATGCGCGCTTCACCAACAATAAAACACCCCGCTTCCGGGCTCTATCGCCGAGAAACAAGGTGTTGATGGGAATACATTCTGCTATTGGCGATCATCCCACTGGGCGCTATTGACAAACATTGCAATGAATTTCGAGTTGGTCGGCTTGGTCTCGAGATGCTCTTCGCTATAGCCGAAGATTTCGGCGATTTGTCCGATGTCCTTATCGTTCCAAAGAAGTTCAATGGCATGGCGGATGGATCGCTCGACTCTCGATGGCGTCGACCCGAGCCGTTCAGCGACGCTCGGATACAACTCTTTGGTCACCCGGTTCAAGAGCGCCGGGTTTTCCATCACTTGCGAAACCGCCTCTTTCAGGTAATGGTAGCCCTGTACATGCGGCGGAATGCCGATTTCCTTCATCAAGTTTACAATCTTTTCATGCTTAGCCGCTGCTGTCTTCTTAGGGTCGACGGCAACGGTCCGATTTTGCATGATATGGTTAATCTGCACCGCGAGGCGTTCATTTTCGAACGGCTTCATGATGAAATAGGAAGCTCCGTACTGGGCAGCCTGGCTCATGATGGATTCCTGGCCGAAGGCGGACAGCATGATAACCTCAATTCCGCGCAGGTCATCGTCCTCTTTGATGGCATCCAAAACGGCAATGCCATCCAAATAAGGCATGATGATGTCGAGCACCAAAATATCGATCGTATGCTTTTTAAGCATTTCAATGCACGTCTTGCCATTATAGGCAGCTGCAACAACTTCCATATTTGGCTGGTTGCTCAAATAATCGCTCATCAGGGAAACCAATTCGCTATTATCATCTGCGATCGCAATCTTTATCATGTCCATCCACTTACTCCTCCTGTTGGCTGCACTTGCAACCCTATCTCATTGCAAGCTTTCTGTCCTTTGCGAGCGTCAGCAGCTCTTCAGCGTGCTGGAGCGTCAAGTCGGTAATTTCCGCTCCGGACAGCATCCGGCTCATTTCTTCTGTCCGCTCATGGCCGTCCAGCTCGTGGACAGCCGTTGTAGTCCGTTGTTTTTCCACTTTTTTCTCGATAAATAAATGCTGGTCCGCCATCGCTGCCACTTGCGGCAGATGGGAGATGCAGAGCACTTGGGAATGGACGGAGATGGCTGCGATTTTCTCTGCAATCGCTTGCGCCACCCGTCCGCTGACGCCGGTGTCGACTTCGTCGAAAATAATCGATGTGATGCCTTGGTGGCGGGAGAAGATCGTCTTCAGCGCCAGCATCATCCGCGACAATTCACCGCCGGAAGCCACTTTGGTCAATGGTTTTAACGGCTCACCCAAGTTGGTCGATATGTAGAACGACACCACATCGCCGCCGTGGCGGTCAAAACGGCCATTCGGCAATGCGCTGAAATGGACTTCAAAGGAAGCTTTGCCCATATGCAGTTCACGCAATTGCTCCATGATCGCCTTGCCCAATTTCCCAGCGGCCTTTTTGCGGAGGATCGTTAATTCTTCCGCTTCGACGCGAAGGTCGTCCGTCAATTCCTTCAGTTTCGCCTGATCCAGCTGCAGTCGCTGGTCGCGGTTGACCAATTTATCGAGTTCGTCGCTCTGCGTTTCGTAATACAACAGCATGTCCTCGACTGAAGCGCCGTATTTCCGCTTCAGAGATTGCAAAAGCGCAAGCCGCTGTTCGATTTCATTCAAGCGGGACGGGTCGAATTCCATCTGGTCGACAAGCCGCTTGATCTCCGATGCCACGTCCTGCAATTGATAGAACGCACCCGAAACCAATTCGGAGTGGCTTCCGAACTGTTCATCAACCGAAGCGGCGTGTTCGAGTTCCGACATCGCCGAACCGACCCAGTCGAGCCCCTTCGATTCCCCTTGGATCGCTTCATGGGCCGCCGAGACCGACTCATAGATCTTGTTGAAGTTATGCAGTTTCTTCCGCTCCTGCAGGAGTTCCTCTTCTTCGCCCGCCACCAGTTCCGCCGCTTCGAGTTCGCGCAGCTGGAACGTCAGCAAGTCGATGCGCTGCGCAATCTGCTGCTCGTTTTCATTGTAGCTCGCAAATTCGCGTTTCAGCTTCATATATTTATCGTACGTATGGGAATAGCTTTCCTTAGCTTTTGACAATGTCCCGCCGGCAAACTGGTCAAGTAGATGCAAGTGCTGCTTCTCGTCCATCAGCTCCTGCGTCTCATGCTGGCCATGGATGTCGATCAAGGCAGCGCCCACTTCACGCAAAATGGAAATAGTTACCAATTTTCCATTGACCCGGCAGACATTCTTCCCTTTGTCGTTCAGTTCACGGCGCAGCAAAATATCGCCATCAACTGAATCGATGCCGAACTCCGCCAATTTCGTGAATACCGGATGCTTTTCTTCGTCGATCGAAAACAAGCCTTCGATTTCCGCTTTTTTAGCGCCGTGCCGGATGAACTCCTGGCTTCCCCGTCCGCCTGCAAGCAGGTGGACCGCATCGATGATAATTGATTTCCCGGCGCCCGTTTCACCGGTCAAGACGGTCAATCCGTCCGTAAAGCTGACTGTAAGCGCCTCGATAATGGCAAAATTGCGTATATCCAACTCCCGCAGCATACCCATCCACCTCTTTTTTAAAGCATTTCAATTAAACGCTGTCTTAATACTTCCCGTTGGTCCGTGTCCCGGCAAATGATCAGGCACGTATCGTCCCCGCAAATCGTCCCGAGGATTTCTTCCCAGTCCAGATGGTCGATCAGCGACCCGATTGCATGGGCATTGCCCGGCAAGGTCTTCATGATCAGGAAATGGCTCGCTCCGTCGATGCTGACAAAAGCGTCCGTCAACGCACGGTGCAGCTTCTGCATCGGGTTGAAACGCTGGTCCGCCGGCAAACTGTATTTGTAGCGGCCGTCCTGCAGCGGCACTTTCACCAGATGCAATTCCTTAATATCACGTGAAACGGTCGCTTGTGTCACTTCATAGCCGGCAGACTTCAGCAGATCCACGAGTTCGTCCTGTGTCTCTATTTCCCTGTTTGAAATTAAATCCCGAATTTTGATATGGCGTTGGCCTTTGTTCACGATGGCTCCTCCTAGAATGAATAATTATTCTATATATCTTATATCGTACCTTTAAACAGCACGAAAGACAAGCAAGCCGGTAAATTGGATGGAACGTTGCCGTGCCGGAGCCGTTCCGTTCTTTCTGAGCCGAAAAAGAAAACACATCCCTTATGGAATGTGTTTATAAATTTTCGTGGGCCATCGCAACTGTTTTTGCCGCTTGCTCTTCCTTTACAGGGGCGATTTCATCGCCTTCTGCAGCAGACTGCAGATGGAACAGGAATTCGATATTGCCTTCTCCACCGGTTATCGGGGAAAAGGACATGTTTTTTATATGGAAGCCGGCATCTGTCGCAAATGCCCCGACTTTCATCAGTACATCGCGATGGGTTTTCGGATCCCGGACGATGCCTTTTTTGCCGACTGCTTCGCGCCCCGCTTCAAACTGCGGTTTGACAAGCGCAATGACGTCGCCGCCTGGAACCAGCACCTGCTTTAATACGGGCAGGATGTGCTTCAAGGAAATGAAGCTGACGTCGATCGTTGCAAATTCAGGCAGCCCTTCGGCAAAGTCTTCCGGCTTGGAGTGGCGGAAATTCGTCCGTTCCATCACCGTGACCCGCTCGTCCTGGCGGATTTTCCAAGCCAATTGGTTGTACCCGACATCCAAGGCGTACGCGTGCTTCGCACCGTTTTGCAGTGCACAATCTGTAAAGCCGCCCGTCGACGAACCGATATCGAGCATCAATTTGCCTTCTACCGACAAGTCGAATTCCGCCAAAGCTTTCTCGAGTTTCAGGCCGCCGCGGCTGACATATTTCAGGTCATTGCCCTTCATCTGCAGCGGTGCATCCGCCGCAATCTTCTCGCCGGGCCGGTCCATGCGTTCTTCATTTGAATAGATGATTCCGGCCATGATGGCCCTTTTCGCTTTTTCCCGCGTTTCGCAGATGCCGCGTTCCACAAGCAGGACATCGACACGCTCTTTTTTCGGTTTGATCATAGAACGTTCGATTCCGCCTTCTGGGCAGACACCAATTTCTTGGCTACGCGCACCACTTCATCGCTGTTCAGATGGATTTCGTCCATCAGTTCGGCGACATCGCCGTGTTCGATGAACTGGTCAGGGATGCCGAGGCGGTGGACGATTGCGCCCGTATATTCGTTTTCTTCTGCAAACTCAAGTACGCCGCTGCCAAAACCGCCTTGCAGCACAGCTTCTTCAAGCGTGATGACCGGAACTTTGCGTCCGAAGATGCTATGGAGCATTTCCGTATCCATCGGCTTGATGAAGCGGGCATTGACGACTTCTGCATTGATGCCGCCTGCACGCAATTCTTCCGCCGCATGGAGCGCCATCGGGATGGTCGTCCCGAATGTCAGGATGACTGCATCCGTTCCGCGTTGGAGCACTTCCCAGGAACCGATCGGCAAGGTTTTCAAGCTGCTGTCCATCGGGACGCCGAGGCCGTTGCCGCGCGGGTAGCGCAGGGCAATCGGGCCATCGTTGTATTCGATCGCTGTCTTCACCATATGCTGTCCTTCATTTTCATCTTTCGGCATCATGACGACCATATTCGGCAAGTTGCGGAGGAACGCGACATCAAAGACGCCTTGATGCGTTTCGCCGTCTGCGCCGACAAGTCCGGCACGGTCGATGCCGATGAATACATTCAAGTTCTGGCGGCAGACATCATGGATGACCTGGTCATATGCGCGCTGAAGGAATGTCGAGTAGATGGCCAGGAACGGTTTCATATCCTGTGTTGCAAGGCCGGCTGCCATCGTCATCGCATGCTGTTCCGCAATGCCGACATCATAGAAGCGGTCAGGGAATTCGGAGGCGAACCCGACCAGTTTCGAGCCGACCGGCATAGCCGGTGTGATTGCGACAATGCGTTCGTCTTCACGAGCGAGCTTGCGCACCGTTTCAGCGATCAAACCGCTCCACGATGGCGCCGTCGAAGAAGATTTAACCAAATCGCCGGTCTCCATTTTATAAGGTCCGGTTCCGTGCCAAGTGCCGACAGTATCGGTCTCAGCCGGCAGGAAGCCTTTGCCTTTTTTCGTGACCACATGAAGGAGCACGGGGCCTTTGGTTTTCTTGGCATATTTCAGGTTTTCTTCCAGATCTTCGAGGTCATGGCCGTCGATCGGCCCGAGGTAAGTGAAGCCCAGTTCTTCAAAGAACATGCCGGATACCAGAAGGTATTTCAGGCTGTCTTTGACGCGTTCTGCCGTGGAAGCCAATTTGCCGCCGACCGCCGGAACTTTCTTGATCAGATATTCCAGGTCGTCTTTGACTTTGTTGTACTTGCCGGCAGTGCGCATCCGACCGAGGACGCTATGCATCGCGCCGACGTTCGGGGCGATGGACATCTCGTTGTCGTTAAGGATGACGATCATGTCGGTCCCTTCATGACCGATATGGTTCAATGCTTCAAAAGCCATGCCGCCTGTCAAGGCGCCGTCGCCGATGATCGGGATGACGTGGTTTTTCGCTTTTTTGATATCGCGCGCAGCCGCCATGCCCATGGCTGCGGAAAGGGACGTGGAACTGTGGCCCGTCTCCCAGACGTCATGATCGCTTTCATTGCGCTTCGGGAATCCGCAAAGGCCTTTGAATTGGCGGAGTGTATCAAATTGGCTTGCCCGCCCAGTAAGGATCTTGTGGACATAAGACTGGTGCCCTACATCCCAAATCAATTTATCATCAGGGCTGTCAAATACTTTATGCAGCGCCAAGGTCAATTCGACCACGCCTAAATTGGGGCCGATGTGGCCGCCCGTTTTCGAGAGGTTTTCAATTAAAAATCGTCGGATATCTTCACTTAATTCTACGAGCTGCTCGTTGTTCAGCTCTTTTAAGAAAGATGGACTGGTAATCGTATGCAGATCCATTGCCATCACACACCTTCTAAAAAATTTTGCCGCTAATTAGTCTGTCCTTATTATAACAATCTATGCCCAATGTACAAATCAGAGTGCATCGGTTCAGCTTTTTCTTTTTACAATCAACGCCGTCAATTCCTCTAGCAGCGGTTTCGTTCCGCCCAGCTCCGCGATCGCCTTAAGCGCTTCGCCAGCGTGGTAATCCAGTTTTTCTTTCGCTTTCGGAAGCGTCAGCAAGCCCGGATACGTGCTTTTCTCGCTCGATTCGTCCTTGCCGGCGGTTTTTCCAAGTTCTTCGGAAGTACCGGTGACATCCAGGATATCATCCTGGATCTGGAAAGCCAAACCAAGATGCTGTCCGAACCTGCTGAGTGCCACGATTTCCTCATCCGTAGCTTTCGCAAGGATGGCGCCTGCCAGAATGCTGTAGGTCAACAAGGCACCGGTCTTAAGCCGGTGGACTTGCTCAAGCTCTTCAAGGCCGAGCTTCTTCTCTTCCCCTTCGATGTCGAGCACTTGCCCGCCGACCATCCCTTCCGCTCCTGCAGAAACGCTCATCAGATCGATCAGGCGCACTTTGTCTTCGCTGTCGACATGCTGGAGCCTTGCCACGACCCCAAAGCTGTACGTCAGCAAGGCGTCGCCCGCAAGAATTGCCACCGCTTCGCCGAACACTTTATGGTTTGTCGGCATGCCGCGGCGCAGGTCGTCATTGTCCATGCTCGGCAGATCATCGTGGATCAAGGAATAGGTATGGATCATTTCGATCGCCGCTGCGACTTTCAATGCATCCGGATGCCCGTCCCCGAGCTCATGCAGCACCGCCAAAAGAAGGATCGGGCGGATGCGCTTGCCCCCAGCCTGCAGCGAGTAATGCATAGAGTCCTTTAATGAAGCAGGGATTGACAGGCTTTGGATCAAATCAGCCAGTTCCTGCTGGATCAACGGTTCGTAATGGGTTCTGAAATCGGACAGGTTCATTTTGCATTCCCGCCTTCGATATCCGCCGGTACTTCTTTGCCTTCTTGCATCATCGTGACCAATTGCTTTTCAGCGCTCTGCAATTTATCGTGGCAGACTTTCGACAGTTCCATGCCTTTTTGATACAGTGTCAGTGCTTCTTCGAGCGGCACGTCCCCTTGCTCCAATTGACGCACGATTTCTTCGAGTTGTTCCATCGCTTGATTGAATTTGATTTCTTTATCTGCCATCTTTCCGGTCTCCTTTGTTCGCTAGAATGCGTTCGTTTACTACCGCTTTCAATGTACCGTCCTTCATCGCGACGGTCAGTTCGTCGCCAGGTTCCACTTGTTCCACGCTTTTGACCACTTCATCGCCTTTATAGGAGATCGAGTAGCCGCGGTCCATGATTTTCAATGGGCTTAAGGCATCAAGCGTCCGCATGGCCGATGACAATTGGTGGGTCCGGTCCTTGACCGCAAGATTGGCCAATTGGCCGAGCCGGCGTTCAAGGCCGTCCACTTCGAGCATCGCTTGGCGGATCCGGTTCTCCGGGCTCCGTGAAGCCAACTGGTTCGAGAGGTTGCTGTACCGCTCGCGCGCATAGTTCATTTGCTGGAACGTTTCGCGCTGCAGGGAATCGGTCGCACGTTCGATTCGTTCAATGAACGGCCGGTACAGCCGGTCCGGATAAGCGAGCGGGTAGGAAGACGTCAGCCGGCCCAGCGACGCTTTGTCTTTTGCAATGACGTTCGCTGCTTGCCGGTACATGCCGCTCCGGTAGCGGAGCAGCCGGTCCAAAAGTTCCGTTTTGCTTGGAACAGCCAATTCGGCCGCTGCTGTCGGTGTCGGGGCACGCATATCTGCCACAAAATCGGCAATGGTCGTATCCGTCTCATGCCCGACAGCGCTGATGATCGGAATGCGGGACTGGTAGATCGCGCGTGCAACCGCTTCTTCATTGAACGCCCATAAATCCTCGATCGAGCCGCCGCCGCGCCCGACAATCATGACGTCGAACTCGTGCTGGTTGGCAGCTTGGATGGACTGGACGATCGATTGGGTCGCCTGAGCCCCTTGCACGAGCGTCGGGTAGATGACCACTTTCGCCAGCGGGTAGCGCCGGTTAAGGGTGATGACGATGTCGCGTACTGCAGCACCCGTCGGAGCTGTCACCACGGCAATCCGTTCCGGAAAACGCGGGAACACCTTTTTATGGGCAGGATTGAACAAGCCCTCTTTTGACAGCTGCTCTTTCAGCTGTTCAAAGGCCAGGTAATAATCGCCGACCCCATCGGCCTGCATCGACTGTGCATAAAGCTGGTATTGCCCGGATGCTTCGTAAACGGTTACATCCCCTCGGATCAATACAGTCATGCCGCTTTCAGGCCGGAACTTCACCGCTTTCGCATTGGCAGAGAACATGACCGCCGGCAAGCGGGACACATTGTCTTTCAACGTGAAATAAATATGGCCGCTCGTATGGATTTTGACGTTCGACAATTCCCCTTTGACGTAGACATCACGCAGATGGGGATCGACGTCGAATTTCTTTTTTATGTATTTGGTCAATGCTTTTACAGATAAATACGGGTCTGCCGCCAAAATTACAACCCCAATCATCGAAATTAAAAAGCTGTCTTTCTCTCGAAAAACAGCTCTGTTTCTATTTATTTTACATGGTTTGGCCGGTTTTGTCTTTCGACAGCCCGTTTTCGGCGGATTGCAAGGTGTTCTCCATGAGCATGGCAATGGTCATTGGTCCGACGCCGCCAGGAACCGGCGTCGCGAATGAAGCGGTCTCAAGGATATCCGCATAGTCGACGTCCCCGCAGAGCTTGCCGGATTCATCCCGGTTCATGCCGACGTCGATGATGACCGCCCCCGGTTTGATGTGCGTGTGATCGATGAATTTCGCTCTCCCGATCGCCGCAACCAGAATGTCCGCCTGCCTGGTGAACGAGGGTAAATCTTTTGTTTTGGAATGGCAATAGGTAACCGTTGCATCTTTTTGCAGCAGCAACTGCCCGACCGGTTTGCCGACAATGTTGCTGCGCCCGATGACGACTGCATGTTTCCCGGCAGGATCGATGCCGTAATGTTCCAGAAGCTTCATGATGCCATGCGGCGTGCAAGGCAAAAACGCCTCTTTTCCGATCATCATGTTGCCGACCGAAATCGGATGGAAACCGTCAACATCCTTCGTTGGCGAAATCGCGTTGATCACCTTAAACTCATCGATATGCTTCGGCAGCGGCAGCTGCACCAAAATTCCATGGATGCCTGGGTCATTATTCAGTTCGTCGATTTTTGACAGCAGCTCCGCTTCGCTCAGCGACTCCGGAAATTCATGGAGATCTGAACGCATGCCGAGCGCTTCGCACGTCCGCTGCTTGTTTTTTACGTATGTAAGGGAAGCGGAGTTATCTCCCACCAGCACCACCGCTAGTCCCGGGGTCACTCCTTGGCTTTTCAATTTTTCAACGCGCACTTTCACTTGCTCTTTAATCTTCTGGCTTACTGCTTTTCCGTCGATGATTGTCGCCGTCACAAAAAAACCCTCCAATTCAGTTTGCTTGCCTGTTCGTGCCTTAGTTTGCCAATTCGTCAGTGAACTTCGACAAAACGCCGTTTACAAAGCGGCTCGATTTGTCATCGCCGAACGTTTTGCTGAGTTCGATCGCTTCGTTCATGACCACGCTCGAAGGCGCATCTTCCATGAACGCTAGTTCAAAGACCGCCATGCGGAGAATCGTGCGCTCGACTTTCGGAAGCCGCTCAAGCGACCATTTCTCCAAATGGCCTTTCAGTTTTTCATCGATCGCCGCCATATTGGCATGCGTCCCCTGGACCAGCAGATCGTAAAAATTGTCTTTCTCCATGCCCATGACATGTTCGGCTGCCTCGTTGACAGTCAGCTCTGTGCCGTCCAGCTGGAACAATGTCTGAAGCGCCTTTTCTCGTGCCTCGTGTCGTTTCATAAGTTTTCCGGTCTCCTTTACACCCTAATTACCCCTCATTATACAGGTAATCTGTTTGAAGTTCCAAGTTTGAAATGTTCTGACAAACCTAGGCTCCGCCCTGCGGCGGAACCTAGGTTTTGCTTCGAAGCTAGTGAGCGAAGCGAACGATGCAGAAGCAAAGATTGTACTATTAATCAGCTAGAAAGAAATAAATTTTACTACCGTCGCTTTTTATAAACAAATGGATTTGCGCAGAAGCTAACGCAGCGGTGTCTAGACAGGCAGAAACGTTTTGCTATATACCACCTTTTGGCACCAAACAAAAAAGGCGCCGGCTGGGCCGGCACCTCTTTCATTTCAGTTTGATGAGATCAATGATGCTCTTCCCCGGTTTCAAATTGCACACCGGTGATGTGGACATTGACTTCCTGCGTCTGCAGGCTCGTCATGTTTTCAAGCGTCTGGCGGACATGTTCCTGTACTTTCAACGCGGTCTTCGGAATCGACACGCCGTAGTTCACGACACAATAGACGTCGATCATCAGCCCGTTTTCAGACAGCTCCGTTTTGACTCCTTTGCCATGGACTTTCTTGCCCAAGCGTTCGACAACGCCGGACGCGAAGTTTCCGCGCATGCTCGCAATGCCTTCAATGTCCGAAGCCGCAATGCTCGCAATGATTTCAAGCACTTCCGGTGCCACTTCGATATTGCCTAGATCTTGTGCGCCATGGGATTTCATGCGCAAATATGGTGCCGCTTTTTCAGCCATAGGGCAACGCTCCTTTTAGGATTCTAGAACATCGTACTTTTCAAGGAATTTCGTGTTGAAATCGCCGGATTTGAACACTTCGTGATCCATTAGCTTCAAATGGAACGGGATGGTCGTATGGACCCCTTCGACGACAAATTCATCGAGGGCACGCTTCATTTTCGCAATCGCTTCTTCACGGGTGTCCGCAAATGTAATCAGCTTAGCCACCATAGAATCATAATAAGGCGGAATGCTGTAGCCCGGGTACATGGCCGAATCCACACGGACGCCGAGCCCGCCTGGCGCCAGGTACATGGTCACTTTGCCTGCCGAAGGCATGAAATTCTTCGCCGGGTTTTCCGCGTTGATGCGGCATTCGATCGACCAGCCTTTGAACGTCACATCTTCTTGCGTGTAGGCAAGCGTTTCGCCTGATGCCACGCGCAGCTGCTGCTGGATCAAGTCGATTCCGGTGATCATTTCCGTCACCGGGTGTTCGACCTGGATGCGGGTATTCATTTCCATGAAATAGAACTTCTGGTTCACGGCATCGAAAATGAATTCGACCGTTCCCGCTCCCCGGTAATTCACAGCAAGCGCAGCTTTAACTGCCGCTTCGCCCATTTCAGCGCGAAGTTCCGGGCTTAGTGCCGGTGAAGGTGCTTCTTCCACTAGTTTTTGCATGCGGCGCTGGATCGAGCAATCGCGCTCGCCCAGATGGATTGCATTGCCATGGGAATCGGCCAACACCTGGATTTCCACGTGGCGGAAATCCTCGATGAATTTTTCGATGTAAACGCCCGGATTGCCGAACGCTGCGGCTGCTTCTTTTTGGGTCATACGAAGTCCGGTAATGAAATCTTCGCGATCGCGGGCGACGCGGATTCCTTTTCCGCCGCCTCCTGCTGTCGCTTTGATGATGACAGGGAAACCTATTTCTTCAGCAATTTCCAAGCCTTCTTTTTCGCTTCCAACAATGCCGGTTGAACCCGGAACGACCGGAACGCCAGCTTTGCGCATCGTTTCACGCGCAACATCCTTCGTCCCCATCTTCGAAATCGCATCCGAAGTCGGACCGATGAACATGATATCGCAAGCTTCGCACAATTCGGCAAAGCTCGCATTTTCAGCCAGGAAACCATATCCCGGATGAATGCCGTCACAATTTGTCAATTTCGCTACAGAAATGATGTTCGAGAAATTCAAATAGCTGTCTTTGGACGCTTTCGGCCCGATGCAATAAGCTTCATCGGCCAATTCCACATGGAGCGCCTCTTTGTCGGCCTCAGAATACACAGCGACCGTTTCAATGTCCATCTCTTTGCACGCACGGATAATGCGGACTGCAATTTCTCCGCGGTTAGCGATCAATACCTTTTTCATAAGCGACCCCTCCTCAGTTGGTTTTAACGAGGAATAGAGGCTGGCCGTATTCTACTAGCTGGCCATCTTTTACAAGAATTTCAGCAATTTCCCCATCTACTTCCGCTTCGATTTCATTGAACAATTTCATCGCTTCGACGATGCAGACCACCTGGTCAGCTGAAACTTTCGTTCCTGGCTGTACATATGCTGGTTCTTCCGGTGATGGCGACTGATAGAATGTCCCGACCATCGGCGAAAGGATTTGGTGAAGGTTTTCGTCGTTTTGGACCGCCACTTCAGGCGCTTCTTCAGAAATCAGCTCTTCCGCTTTTGCTGCAGGAGCTGGCGCAGCCGCTTTCGGCGCTTCTTCCATTTTTGGAGCCGGTGCCGCTGGCGCCTGTGCTGCAGGTGCTGAAACCGCCCCGCCGTTTTTCTTCAATTTCACTTTCGTGCCTTCGGATTCGTAAGTGAATTCATCGATTGACGAGCCATCCACTAGTTTGATGATTTCGCGAATTTCCTGGATTTTCAAATTATCCAACTCCCTTTATGTATGGTTGTGCCTACCTGTACTATTTTAGACTTTTTCAGCCCATTTTGGAACAGCGAGCTTTTCTTTAAAAAAAGGCCTCTTCAGAAGAGGCCGATTTTCATTATTGTGCGCGTGAAACGTAAGAAGAATCCGTCGTGTTGATGATCAGCTTGTCGCCTTCGTTGATGAAGAAAGGCACCTGGATGACAAGGCCGGTCGTCAGTTTAGCCGGTTTCGTGCCGCCGCTTGCTGTATCGCCTTTGATGCCCGGATCTGTTTCAGCCACTTCAAGAACGACCGAGTTCGGCAATTCTACGCCAAGCACTTCGCCCTGGAATTGGATCACTTGGACTTCCATGTTTTCCTGAAGGAACTTCAATTCATATTCGATGCTCTTTTCAGGAAGCTCGATCTGATCATAAGTTTCCATGTCCATGAACGCATGGACATCGCCGCTCGCATACAGATATTGCATTTTGCGGTTGTCGATCTGTGCTTTCGCCACTTTCTCACCGGCACGGAACGTTTTTTCCGTTACGCTGCCTGTGCGCAAGTTGCGCAATTTCGTACGGACGAATGCCGCACCTTTGCCCGGTTTTACGTGCTGGAATTCCATTACACGCCAGATGGCGTTATCCACTTCGATTGTCACGCCTGTTTTAAAATCGTTTACTGAAATCATTTAATTTCCTCCGTTACTTGTAAAATACGCAGCTCTTTCGTCGAATGAGTTAATCGCTCATTGCCAGACTCGGTAATCATTATATCATCTTCTATGCGCACTCCGCCAATTCCCGGCAGATAAATGCCCGGCTCTACCGTCACGGCCATGCCCGGTTCAAGAACTGTCTGCGATTTAGATGATAACCCGGGAGCTTCATGGACTTCAAGCCCGATGCCATGGCCGGTTGAATGGCCGAATGCTTCGCCGTAGCCTTTTGATTTGATGTAATCGCGTGCAATCGCGTCGGCTTCAATGCCCGTCATTCCCGGTTTGATGTTTTCGAGCGCGAGCACTTGAGCATCCAGGACGACCTGATAGATTTCTTTCAGTTTGTCAGACGGTTCACCGACAGCCAGTGTGCGTGTGATATCCGAAATGTAGCCATTGTAGAGCGCTCCGAAATCGAGCGTAATCATGTCGCCCGCCTCGATCCGCTTGTCCGTCGCCACCCCGTGCGGCAATGCGGAACGGGTGCCGGACGCAACAATGATATCGAACGACGACGAGGTTGCGCCTTGGCTGCGCATGAAGAATTCAAGTTCATTTGAAATCTCCAGCTCTGTTTGTCCGGGGCGGATGAATGTGCAGATATGCTCGTAGGCAGCATCGGCAATTTTTGCAGCGGCTTTTAGCACTTCGATTTCTTCCGGCGTCTTGAACATCCGGATTTTTTCAATCAACCCGCTGACAGGTTTCATTTCTGCATTCATTTTCTCTTTGTACTGGCTGTAAAGAGCGTACGTCATGTAATCCTGTTCGAATGAAACTGTCTTCAAAGTAAGTGATTGAACAATTTCAGCGACTTCTTCCAGTAAATTCGTCTTTGCCTGGACCACTTCGAATTCCTTGACTTGGACGCCGGCCTGTTCGGTATAACGGAAATCGGTGATAAAAAACGCTTTTTCCGGTGTCAAAAGCGCCAGCCCCGCTGTCCCGGTGAATTCGGTGATGTAGCGCAGGTTGTATTGGCTGGTGATCAAAAGAGCCTCGATTTGCTGTTGTTCCATTTCATTGCGTAATTTTTGAAGTTTCAATGGGTTCATCCTCTCGATTGTTGTAGGAGCAGCGCGTGCAGCGCCAATTTATAAACGTCCTGGCCAAAGCCCGTAATTTGTCCGGCCGCAACCGGCGCGATATAGGAATGATGGCGGAACTCCTCCCGCTTATAAACGTTTGAGATATGTACTTCAACCACAGGGATTTGGATGGAGGCAATGGCATCCCGGATGGCGACGCTGGTGTGTGTATACGCCCCAGCATTCAGCACAATGGCATCCGTGCCGTCGTCAGCTGCCAAGTGGATCCAGTCGACCAATTCCCCTTCATGGTTCGACTGCATGCACATCAGGTTGATCCCGTTGCTGCCGGCAAAATCCATCAATTCATTTTCCAATTCCTCCAAAGTAAATGTACCGTACGCTTTTTTCTCGCGTTTGCCGAGGCGGTTCAAATTCGGCCCGTTCAAACACAACACCTTCATTTCTCCCAACTCCCATCTGTCACAGTCTTCATTATTTTATCATAAGGGAATGCCAGAGCAAATATTTCCTGAATAATGCCGCGGCGGTTCTATCTCAAAGTTTTTCCCGACCTGGCTTTTGTTTCTTATTGCGTTTTTGGTTTTTGAACAATAAACCTTATGTAGTTTAGTACATTTATATTTTATTTCAGCACTTTTATGCGATTTTCCTATTGGACCGGTTTTTCATGGTCTTTTTCTGGTGCCAGCCCGTTTTAGCTATTTTTGGAAACGGTTCAATAAAAGCGGTTGGAGCACCGTTGCTTCAGATTCGCAAAACCGGACGATCCAAAAGCCATAAAAAAACCATCTTCCCTCTGCAGAGGAAAGATGGTTTTGGATGAATCTGATAAGATGCTGCCGGAATTTATTCTCAAGCGGCTGTTTTTAAAGATTTTATGCTTACAGCCCGCATTTCAGCTGCGCGTTGCAGTTCGTGCAGGTATTGCAGCCGCCCATCTCTTCAACTGTCCCTTTGCGGCAGACCGGGCATGTGTTGCCGATTTCAGAGCCGATGGTGACGTTCGTTGAACGGAGATCCTGGATCGTGTCGATCAGGACGATCGGGCGTTTGCCTTTGACGTCTTCCTGATGCGGCTCCTCGAATGTGTTCTCTTCCGCTTTCAGCGTCAGCACCTGCGAGTCGCGGCTTCCGTCGACGTAGACCGTACCGCCTTTTGCGCCGCCTTTGTACAAGCGCTCGTAGACGCCTTCGACCTGCTCGACTGTGTAGCCGCGAGGTGCGTTGACTGTCTTCGAGATCGATGAATCGATCCAGCGCTGGATGATGCACTGCACATCCGCATGCGCTTCCGGAGCCAAGTCCATTGACGTAACGAATGCTTTCGGCAGGTTTTCTTCGTCCGCTTCCGGGTTGTTCTTCAAGTATTCACGGACGATGTCCGCTTTCACTTCGATGAACTTGCCGAGGCGTCCGCTGCGGTAGTATGTGAATGAATAATATGGCTCAAGCCCTGTAGATACGCCGACCATTGTGCCTGTAGAACCGGTCGGTGCAACCGTCAGCAGATGCGAGTTGCGTATACCGTTGTCCAGGATGCCCTGGCGGATTTCTTCCGGCATGCCTTGCATAAAGCCGGTTTCGCTGAACGCTTTCCGGAGTGAAGCCGTTTCTTCGTCTGTGTTGCCGATCAGGAACGGGAAGCTTCCGCGCTCTTTTGCAAGAAGCGTTGATTCTTCGTACGCCGCTACAGCAATCGTCTTGAAGATTTCATCAACCAGCTCGTTGCCTTCCGGCGAGCCGTATTCCTTGTCACAATAAATCAGCAGGTCGGCAAGCCCCATGACGCCTAAGCCCACACGGCGTTCGCCAAGCGCCTGGACGCGGTTCTCTTCCAGGAAGTACGGTGTTGCGTCGATGACGTTGTCCTGCATGCGGACGCCGACTTTGACGGTTTCCTTCAAGGCTTCGAAGTCCACTTGCTTTGTCTGCGGATCTGCAAAGCGTGCCAAGTTGACGGCAGCCAGGTTGCAGACCGAGTAAGGCGCCAGCGGCTGTTCGCCGCAAGGGTTCGTTGCTACCACTTTTTGGCCGTAAGCTGTAGCGTTCGTCTTGGCGTTGGCATTGTCGATGAAGAAAATGCCCGGCTCAGCTGAATACGTTGCACAGACGTTGATCAAATTCCACAGTTCGCGGGCTTTGATCGTGCGGTAGACGCGTACGCCGTGGCCCATGCGCTCCCATTCGCGCACATCACCGATTTCCTGCCACTGTTCGTTATAGATGGCCATTTCTTCAGGCGAATACGATTCGACCGCCGGGAAGCGCAGGTCGTAATCCGCATCTTCTTCGACCGCTTTCATGAAATCGTCTGTCAGGGTCACGGAAATGTTCGCGCCTGTCAGGAATTCTTCGTTATGGACCGAGTAGGTTCCGCCGTCGCGCAGCTTCGTTTCAGCATCGCGCATGATCTTCTCGTTGAATCCGCCCATTCCCGGAATCGCCCGGTAGTTCAGGATCCCTTGGTACATGGCCTCCTCCTGTTCGAGGAGCGGCTTGAACTTCAATTTCTCATTTGCCAGCTTTTTGATCATTTCGTCTTCCGTATTCTCGATCAAGTAGCGGAGGATGCGCGGGTTCTGCATTTTTGAAATGATGAATTCCGCGATATCCGGATGCCAATCAGCCAGCATGATCATTTGGGCGCCGCGGCGGGATCCGCCTTGTTCGACCAGGTGCGTCAATTTTGCGATGTCGTCGAGCCAGGAAACCGATCCCGATGATTTTCCGTTGACCCCGCGCGCAAGCGTGTTTCTCGGGCGCAGTGTAGAGCCGTTCGTGCCGACGCCGCCGCCCCGGGACATGATTTCCATCACTTGTTTGCGGTGGTCTGAAATGCCTTCACGCGAATCTGCCACGAATGGCATCACGTAGCAGTTGAAATACGTGACGTCCGTGCCTGCGCCGGCTCCGTATAGGACGCGGCCTGCAGGGATAAATTTCAGGTTGACCAGCTGTTCATAGAACTTCCCGAACCATTCTTCGCGTTTTTCCGGCGTCGTTTCAACAGAAGCAAGTCCTGCAGCGTTGCGTTTGGCAATCTGCTCGTAATAGACTTCCAGCGGTTTTTCGATGACATCAAGCGAACGGTTGACGATTCCCGCCTCCGCTTCTTCAGGTTTGTCGATCGCGCTGCGGTAGTCTTCTTCGATCCAGACTTTTGCTGTGTTCGACGTTCTGTCGACCGATACGATATACCCCAAGCCGCGTGCCGGGAATTTCGGATCCTCCTTGACTGTCAGCACGACAAAGTCGCCCGCTTTCAGCGTCTTCTTTTCCGTATCCTTGTATGAATAGCGGTCGATCATGACGAGGCGCGATACCCCTTTATGTGTTGTTTTCATGTCCGGGGTGATCGCAAAAACTTGCGGGAACGCTTCGATGTCGCTGTTCAAACTCACCGGATTTAGAGAATATTCTTTTTGAGTGGCAGAAACCATTTGACAATTCCTCCTTCATATTATATGGAGTAGACACTATATATAGTATTATTACATTTCCCATCGTACTATATGTTGAAACATCGAAGCAATAACAAAATTTTGCTTCCAGTTTCACGTGCCGTCTCAAAGCTGAATCCACAAAGGTTTCCACCGTTTTTGCCTATGTAAAATGAGTCTTTAGACTCCTCAGACCCGCAGATTCCAAGCCGGATTGGCATAGCGCATTTCTTCAATCTTCTGAACTTCCAGACGCTGTTCCGCTGAGAGCGAAAACGGCTTCAGCCGGATGCCGAGAGCCGCTTCGAACCCGGCTTTGAACGCGCTTGCGCATTCTTCATGAGTGGCGTTCTCCTGCCGCAGCTCATTGATTGCCGCCGCTTTTTGGGGTATTTTCCTGCGCATGCGCTCTTTTGCTTCTTCGTCCGGAAACTTGAAGACCGATAATAATTTCTCAGCATCCAAGTCGAGCAGGATGGCACCGTGCTGCAGGATGACCCCTTTTTGGCGCGTCTGCGCGCTTCCGGCAATTTTGCGCCCTTCGACCACCATCTCGTACCAGCTTGGTGCATCAAAGCATACGGCGCTTTTCGGCTTTTTCAAATCCGCTTTCTGGCTATCGGTCAGCGGAACGGAAAAGGACGCATCGAGTCCGAGGTTCCGGAATCCCTCCAGCAGTCCACCGCTCAGCACCCGGTAGGCTTCGGTCACCGTTTCCGGCATGTCCGGGTAATCCTCGCTGACAATGATGCTGTATGTCAGCTCGTGTTCGTGGAGGACCCCCCTCCCGCCAGTCGGCCGGCGCACAAAGCCGAGCCCGAGGCGCTCCACTTGCTCCATATCGATTTCTTTTTCCACTTTCTGAAAATACCCGATTGAAAGCGCTGCAGGCTCCCAGCGGTAAAACCGGATCACCGGCGGGATGGCCCCTTCGCTGTGCCAGTTCAGCAGCGCTTCGTCGAGCGCCATATTGAATGACGGTGTCCCTTTGCCTGAATCAATAAACAACCATTCCGGAAAATTCACAAGATCGCCCCCTAATTTCTTTAATTAGTGTAACATTGCCATTGAACATGAGTCACTCCATCTTTTATAATGGAGTGAGATTAGAAAGGGGCAAGAACAGTGGAGTTTCTTTATATTACTTTAGGCGTAGTAGCCGCATTGCTGATCTTTGCAGCAATTTCGTATTTCCGCATCAAGAAGGCCGTCACCACTTTGACGCAAGAGCAGTTTATCGAAGGATACCGCAAAGCACAACTAATTGATGTGCGGGAACCGAAAGATTTTGCGAACGGCCACATCCTGGGCGCGCGCAACATCCCGCAGACCCAACTGAACCAGCGCTACCGCGAGATCCGCGCTGACAAACCGGTTTACATCTACGACCAGAACGGCGCACGCAGCGGCCGGGTGGCGTTGTTCCTTAAGAAAAAAGGATATGACCAATTGTATCAATTGCAAGGCGGCTTCAAGCAATGGACCGGCAAGGTCAAAGCCAAATAATCATCTAGAGCCTTTCCCAGGTGTGGAAGGGCTCTTTTCGTTTTAACGAAACGATCCGGACTGGAGGAAAATCATGTTGCCCAAAATTCTTTTTCCCCACGGGGAAACTCTTAGGGAAACGCTGCCCCATTATGCAGAAGTCGCAGCTGTTTCCGAAAAAGCATTGGCTGCACTCGATGAACGCTCACAAGGAGAATGGTTCCACGTCGATATCGAAGAAACGATTTCGCGGCTGCATACCCATCTGCTCGACCTGATGGAAAAGGGGCTCCTGAAGTTTGAAACCCTGTGCTTTTTGTATCAGGCCCGCCCGCTCGGCAAAATTGCAAGCGCAGAAGAAGACGATCAGAGCGGCAGCCTGCGGGTGCGGCAGAGCTTTGAAAACCGACTGGTCTTTTTCCCGGACTACGATGTCGCCCTTTCACAATACCAGCTCTTCACGGCTGCGGAGAACGCATGGCCGGAATTCCAATTTTTCGCTAAATCGGAACCTGCTGCCCTCGCTTTCCTGGAAGCTATGAACGAGCTGCTGCGCATCGAACTGATGAACAGCATTACGTTCCTTGTGGACACCGACGAAGGCGTAAAACGCCGGAATTACGGGGAAATGGCCATCGTCAACCGCGATGATGTCATTTTGGAAGCAGGCATCAAAAAGGACATTTTCCGCTCGATTGATGAATTCTTCCTAGAAGACGGCGTGTTCTTCAAAGAGTACGGCGTCCCGTACAAACGCGGCATCCTGCTTTACGGAGCCCCCGGCAACGGCAAAACGACACTCGTCAAGTCAATCACCGGCTCCACTGAAGCGCCGGTCGTCTACTGGCAGATCACCGAATTCACATCCAGCTATACCGTCCAGGAAGTATTCGGGACCGTGTCGAGGCTTGCCCCTGCGATTCTGGTCATAGAAGATATCGATTCGATGCCTGAGTTCACCCGTTCGGTCTTCCTGAACACGCTTGACGGCACGCAGTCCCGTGAAGGCCTTTTTATCATCGGGACAACGAATTACCCCGAGCGGATCGATCCCGCACTCATCAACCGGGCTGGCCGGTTTGACCGGGCATACGAGATCCCTTCGCCTGACAAAAAACTGCGCAAGCAATACCTGCAAAAACTCGACGTCAAATCGATCTTCACTCCCGAACAGCTGGATGACATGGCCAAACTTTCAAAAGGCCTGTCGATTTCCCAGCTCAATGAACTGTACATGTCCACTGCCCTGAACTGGCATTACGAAGGGGAGACGAAATACGGCGAACGCATCCAGGAACTCCAAAAGCAGAGCCGCCGCGCTGCAAAGAATGATTGGGAAGAAGCCGATTCGCCCATCGGATTCGGATGAAGAACCGGTATAATGGACAGCAAAAGAGCCCGCCTGCGGAAATCTGCAGGCGGGCTCTTCGTTTGTTCTATTCAGCTTTGGTATAGCGCAGGACCGGCTTGCGGGCCGCCTGTGTTTCATCCAAGCGTTTAATGACAGTCGTGTGCGGTGCATTCTGGACGATTTCCGGATTGTCTTCCACTTCTTTTGCAATCTGGATCATCGCATCAATGAAGGCGTCAAGCGTTTCTTTCGATTCTGTTTCGGTCGGCTCGATCATCATGCCTTCTTCCACGTTCAATGGGAAGTAAATCGTTGGCGGATGGTAGCCGAAGTCCAGCAAGCGCTTCGCCATATCAAGCGTCCGTACGCCTAGTTTCTTCTGGCGGCGTCCGCTCAAGACGAATTCATGCTTGCAGTGGCGGTCATATGGCAAATCGAAATGCGGCTGTAATTTGCGCATCATGTAGTTGGCGTTCAAGACGGCATATTCCGTCACGGCTTTCAGGCCGTCCGGTCCCATGGTGCGGATATACGTATAAGCACGGACGTTGATGCCGAAGTTGCCGTAGAACGGCTTGACGCGGCCGATCGATTCCGGGCGGTTGTAGTCGAACGTAAAGCTGTCGCCTGATTTCACCAGCACCGGGCTTGGCAGATACGGAATCAGGTCCTTTTGGACACCGACAGGGCCTGAACCAGGGCCGCCGCCGCCGTGAGGGCCGGTGAACGTCTTATGCAGGTTCAAGTGGACCACATCAAAGCCCATGTCGCCAGGGCGTGCTTTCGACATAACGGCGTTCAAGTTGGCGCCGTCATAGTACAATTTGCCGCCGACTTCGTGGATGATGGCAGCCATTTCCAGAATCTGTTCTTCAAACAAGCCGAGTGTGTTCGGGTTGGTCAGCATCAAAGCAGCAGTATCAGGACCGACAACGCGCTTCAAGTCCTCAAGATCGACCAGGCCGTGTTCGTTCGATTTCACTGTTACGGTTTCAAAACCGGCTACTGTTGCCGATGCCGGGTTGGTGCCGTGTGCAGAATCCGGAACGATGACTTTGGTGCGGTTCATGTCGCCTCTTGACTCGTGGTAAGCGCGGATCATCATCAGCCCTGTCCACTCGCCATGTGCGCCGGCAGCCGGCTGGAGCGTCACTTCGTCCATGCCGGTGATTTCCTTCAGATGCTCTTGAAGGTCGAACATCAATTCCATCGCACCTTGAACGGTAGACTCGTCCTGAAGCGGATGGATATTCGCGAACCCAGGGTAGCGTGCTACGGATTCGTTGATTTTCGGGTTGTACTTCATCGTGCACGATCCTAACGGATAGAACCCAGAATCGACACCATGGTTGCGCTTGGAAAGCGCTGTGTAATGGCGCATGATATCCAGTTCAGACACTTCCGGCAGATCAGCCGCTTCATCGCGGATCAAACCTTCCGGCAAGACATCGGCCAAATCGATTTCCGGCACATCTAGGTCCGGCAGGCTATAGCCGACGCGGCCTTCTTTTGTCAATTCAAAAATGAGCGGTTGGTTGTCTTTATGCATGAGTAGCCCCCATTTCCTGCACTGCAGCAGCAAGTTCCTGCACGAATGCATCGATCTCTTCTTTGGTGCGCTGTTCGGTCACAGCAACAAGTGTATGGCCTTGGAGTTCCGGATAGCTGCGCCCTAGGTCATAGCCGCCGATCATGCCTTTTTGGAGCAGGCGGGCGTTCAATTCTTTGGACGGAGCTTTCGTTTTCACGACGATTTCGTTGAAATGTGCGCCGCCGAATACCACGTCAAAGCCGGCCCCTTGCAATTGCTGTTTCATGTAATGCGTTTTCGTGATGTTCTGCACGGCAATCTGTCTAGTGCCGTTTTTGCCGAGCGCCGTCATCGCCACGGAAGCCGCAAGGGCATTCAGCGCTTGGTTCGAGCAGATATTCGATGTCGCTTTGTCGCGGCGGATATGCTGTTCGCGCGCTTGCAGCGTCAAAACGAATCCGCGGCGTCCGTCTTCATCGACTGTTTCGCCGACCAAACGCCCAGGGACTTTGCGCATCAATTGTTTGGTGACTGCGAAATAGCCGCAATGCGGTCCGCCGAATGCCTCAGAGATGCCGAACGGTTGAGCATCGCCGACTGTGATGTCCGCTCCGAGCTTGCCGGGCGGCGTCAATGCGCCGAGCGCCAACGGGTTTGCAGAAACTGCGAACAAAGCGCCCGCTTCATGGATGACCGGTTCAAGGGCTTTCAAATCTTCCACTTGGCCGAAGAAGTTCGGGTATTGCACCATGACTGCAGCCGTGTCGCCGTCAATCATCGATTTCAAAGCTTCGATATCCGTATGGCCGTCTTTCAATGGCACTTCCTCCACGGCGATCGATTGGCCAAGCGCATAAGTGCGCACGACATCTCGCGTTTCCGGATGTACGGCGCGGGATACCAAAATCTTTTTGCGGCGCGTGTGGCCGGCTGCCAGCATGCCGGCTTCGGCAAGCGCAGTTCCTCCGTCGTACATCGAGGAGTTGGCCAGGTCCATGCCTGTCAATTCGCTGATCATTGTCTGGAATTCGAAGATGGCCTGCAGCTCCCCTTGCGAGATTTCCGGCTGGTACGGCGTGTAAGCTGTATAGAACTCAGAACGCGAAATCACGTGGTCGACGATGATCGGCTTGTAATGGTCATAGACGCCTGCACCGAGGAATGAAGCATAGCGGTTCGTGTCCGCATTTTTTGCGGCCAATTGCGCCAATTCCTTTGTCAATGAACTCTCGGATTTTGCCGCTTTGATGTTGTATTCGCCTTTGAAACGCACTTTTTCCGGGATATCTGCAAAAAGCTCATCGATTGACCCTATGCCGATCGCTTCCAGCATTTCTTTTTCGTCTTGAGACGTCATTGGTAGATAACGATGTTTCATCGGTAGCTGTCCCCTTTTCAATTGAGATTATTTTGAACGCTTGTAAAATGGCGTTTCAGCTGTTTTCGCTTTCAGGCGCTTGTTGCGGATCTCCACTTGGAGTTCCGTACCGAGCTCTGCAAATTCACTTTTCACCAAAGCCAGTCCGATGTTCTTTTTCAAAGTCGGCGACTGGGTGCCCGTCGTGACTTCCCCGACCAGCTCCCCGTTTGCGTAAACCGGATAGCCGTGGCGCGGAATGCCCTTATCGATCATTTCAATTCCCACGAGTTTGCGGGGCACGCCGTTCTCTTTTTGGGAGGCCAGCGCTTCTTTGCCCGAAAAATCTTCTTCTTTGTTCAGCTTCACAACAAAATTCAGGCCGGCTTCAAGCGGCGTGATGTCCTTCGACAATTCCTGCCCGTAAAGCGCGAGGCAAGCTTCAAAACGAAGCGTATCGCGTGCACCAAGTCCTGCCGGCACTGCTCCGTCCGCTTTCCCTTCTTCAAGGATACGGTCCCAGAGGGCGACGACCGCTTCCGGGTTTGCGTAAATTTCAAATCCGTCTTCTCCTGTATAACCGGTTCGGGAAACGATGACTTCATGGCCGGCAACCGGCACATCCATTTTAAAGCGGAACGGTTTGATTTCAGACAAGTCCTGTTCCGTCAACCGCTGGAGGATCTCCATAGCGAGCGGCCCTTGGAATGCCAATAAACCGTAATTTTCAGATTGATTATCAAGCGAGACGCCATCGGTTAAAGACTTCTGCATCCATTCGAAATCCTTTTCGATATTCGATGCGTTGACGACCAGCAGATAATTGCCGTCTTCGATCTTATAGACCAGCAAATCATCGACAGTACCGCCGTCAGCGTAGCACATGGCCGTATACTGGGCTTGCCCGTCTTTGATCTTGGACACATCGTTTGTGACCAATTGTTGCAGGTAAGGCAAGCTATTGGGGCCCGTGACAAAGATTTCGCCCATATGGGAGACATCGAACAAGCCCGCTTTGGTTCTGACCGCTTCATGCTCTTCTTTAATGCTTGAAAATTGGACTGGTAGTTCCCACCCTCCGAAATCGATGGTCTTTCCACCGTGTTTCGAATACGCCTCAAAAAGTGGGGTGCGTTTCAATTCTGCCATTCATCTTCCTCCTCGATAATCAAATTCCGCAAAAAAAGACAGAGATTCCCCTGCAATAGGGAAATCTCTGTCCTGGAACCTGAAAGTTTACCTTTACGGCTTTCCTCTTTGGTAGCTGCCAAAAGCAGCGTTCTCCAGAGATGCGTCCTGTACGAGTCTTTTTGCCTGAGAGATTCATGGCATTTTGCCATTTGCTCCTTCGGCGACGCTTGCGCGTTCTCTCCCCGTACACTCATCCGCCCAAATCTAATGTTTGGTCCAAACCGTTATACAGAATAGTATAACTTCGTCTATATCCTAACATTGTTCTGAGGGAAGCGCAATCTTTTTTCATCGTGCCGTTAAAACACGAACATTAAACATGATAAGCGGCTTTTTCATCCGCTTTTTAGCCGATTAACTTGAAAAGCCGCGTATTGGGTGATCTGCCGCAGCGTCCGGAATTCCGTGCGGATCGTAATATGTGCTGCCGCTTTATAATTCCGGTAGCGTTTTTTGAACATCGCTTCAATTTCTTCCCGCGTCGATTGCTGGACGATCGGCCGGTTCGGGTCTTTGTGGATCCGCCGCCAGATTTCCCGGAAAGGGGCATCGAGAAACAGGACCAGCCCCGTGTCCCGCATGATCCTGCGGTTCACTTCGCGCATGGCCACGCCGCCGCCCGTCGATATGATGCAATTATCGTGGTTGAAATTTTGCAAAAATTCGGTTTCCAAATCGCGGAAATACTCTTCTCCATACAGTTTGAAGATTTCCGGGATCGGCATGCCGGTCTGCCGGACGATTTCTTTATCCATATCATAGAAAGGCAGCTTCAAAGCAAAGCTGAGCCTCCTGCCGACTGCGCTTTTGCCGCAGCCCATAAATCCGACCAAATATATTCTTTTCATCTTACCACCCAATGCACCCTGCTACTCAGGTATTTTATGTTGTTCAATTTCACTTAGTAGTTGTATCGTAGCATGTCTATGCATATTTTCCAATCCATCATATGTTCGGTATTGGACCGAATAGACGGCTGTCCCGTGGAACAGCAGGAGAAGGGCTGACAAGAAAAAAATTACAGAGACCGGATAAACGGATCCTTTATTGCCCTTTAGGCTGTGTAAAAACATATTCCGCCTGTTCGACTGTGCCATTGGCCATTTCTGCGCGCAGCGCCAGCTTGTTGCCGTTGATGGTGAACCGGCAGTCCCGGATATCCGTCAGCATGACTTCGTGGCCCTGCCGGAATTTCTGCTTCCGGAGAAACCGGTCATACAGTTCGATATCGTATTCTTCCGCTTCGCGGACGATGCGCACGCCTCCTCCGTTATTGATGACTTCGATCGATTCGATTCCTTTCAGATAGCTTTGCAAATCCACAGCGAACAAATGCCACTCGGCTGTCTGGGCATCGGCTTCTGCGGAAAAACGGATCATGAAGCCGAAGAACAGCACGATGAGCGGCAAAAATATCATCAGCACCAGGAGCTCAAGCAGCGCATTCAACAGTGTGAAGCCTCCTTCGCCAAGGCACTTCATTCGACACATACACGCTGGCGGCGGTCCCGGTAATCATCGTATTCCACACACAGGCGATCCAGCATCTCCCAGCTGTAGACCCGGCCGTTGACTGTGCGTGCACCGTGCCGGTTTTCTGTGGCCGCCATTTCTTTTGCTGCTTCGTGCATCGTTTCGTACGCAACCATCCGCTCCCTTTTCAGGTGCAGCGATTGCTGGAGCTGCTGCATCACCGGCAGGAGCGTCCCGAACAACATGAAAAGCATTGCCAGCCCCAGTATTGTTTCAGCCCAGGAAAATCCCTGTTCATTCAGAAAGCACCACCCTCCCTTTTCCCAGATGGACGACAAGCACCTTTTCGCCCCGGCTCGTTTCAAAACGCAGCGTGCCCGCAGATGTCACCGATCCGTTTGCTGTGAAGTACACGCCGTTCAGATTGCTGGTCTTTTTGAGCCGCACAGTTTCCGGCAGCTTCCGCGGCGGCATGAGAGCCTGGAAGTTCTGGACCACTTCATATGTTCCACCGGATTCCCGGAATACGACCATGGCCGAAGCCTGCGTCCGATACGTCTCGCTTTGCGCGAAATAAATGTCGTGCAGCAGCATTTCGAAAAACCGCGCTTCCTCCCGGTCCGCGGCGAGCGTACGATAGGAAGGGACTCCGATGCCGGTAAGGACCATTACGGCCATCAGCACTAGGAGCATCTCGGTCAAGGTGAAGCCTTGTTCGTTTAAGGCGTAGCCGATGACGAAACCACTCCATCCACCGAAATCGCGATCTGGTCCCCATTCGGGCAGCTTGTTTCATTCGCTTTCAAATACCCGTCTGTTACCAGATTCTCGACGGTCGGGACCGATTTCTTGTCCATCCGGAAAGATTCGACCTGCCCCTGGACCATATGGACGAACGCCTTGCATCCCTTGTCGTCGACAGAAGCCGTCTGTTTGGTGACGTTCGGCAGCGCAATGGCAATCAAAACCGTAATGATGAGCATGACAATCAGCATTTCAATCAATGTGAACCCTTTTTGGCTTTTCATAATTTGCATGTTTTTCCTCCTCAAATGGTATGGATTAGATTGTACATTGGCAAAAGGATGGCTAAATAAGCTCCGATGATGCAGATGGCGATGATGACAAAGAAAGCCGGCTGAATGACGCGCAGCAGCTTCTGGGTCTGCTGTTCGATCCGCTCCATCAGGACTTCGCTGTAAAGGATCAGCTCTTTCCCGAGAAAGCCCGCCATTTCCCCGTGCGCGACAAATGCCGGCATATCTTCGGCTGTGAAGGCGTGGTGGGACAGCGCGGACGACAGCGGATGCCCCGTGACCACTTCCTCGTGGCAAGTCTTCGCCATATGCCGGATGATGGTGTGATAGGTCTGGTTCTGGAGCAGATGAAGCGATTCCTGAAGCGAGATGCCGCTGTGGAGAAGCGTGCCGAGCTCACGGGCTAAAAGATGCGACCAATAAAGCCGCATGTATTTCCGGAGAAGCGGGACGCGGAGCAGCCAGATGATCCTTTCGTTCGGCTGCCTTCTCAAAAGGAGCCGCCAAAACAAAGCGCCTAAGGCTCCGGCCAGCGCAAATGCCCCGATGAAGATGTCCGGCAAACTGAGCAGGTATGCCGGCACCCCGCCGGCTTCCCCGTCACCCCGAAGCGACTCCATCAGCGCAGTCAGATTCGGCACATAATTCGTCCGGAAAAACAGGAACAAGCCCGATGTGAAGAACAGCAGGGACAACGGGTAGACCAGGATGCCCTTCAGTTTTTTCTGCACCCCTTCCGTGCGGGCGAAGCTCTTTGAGATGCTTTCAATGGAGTCGGCCAAACGCCCGTGATGTTCGGCGATTTCGACCGGGAACAGCACCGGATCTTTGAAGCCGAGAAGCTTCAGGATCTCAGCTGCATTGCCTCCGCCTTTCAAGATCGACGTAATGCCAGACAGCGCCTCATCCAATTTGGAGGTATGCATCGGCAAAAGCAGCGCCAATGCTGTCGGCAGCAGATAGCCTTCGTTCAAAAGCACCGACAGCCTGCTGAGAAACTGCGCCCGGTCACGAATCGGAATCCGCTTTTGCTTGTACCGTATCGGCAATCGCACCGATTTTCACCCCTTCCCGGATTTGCCCGCCGAACGTCAGGTGCTCCGGCAAGCTGTAATTCCGCTGCTCCCTTGCAGACGAAAGCGCTTCATCGAGCCGTTCGCCGTGGAGAATTTCGTATAGGGCCCGGTAGGCCGGCTCCGGCTCCGACATATCCGGATATACGGGAATAATGCGCTGTGCGGAAATGGCGATCAACGTCTGCCGCATGTCCTCGTACGAGATTCCGAGGTCATGCAGCCGGTGCAGGCAACCGACCGAATGGCGGGCATGGATGGTCGAAAATACCAGGTGGCCGGTCAGCGCTGCACGGACAGCAATGCCTGCCGTGTCGGCATCCCGGATTTCCCCGATCATGATGATGTCGGGGTCGTGCCGCAGGATCGCCTTGAGGCCTGCCGCATAGCCGAGACCCGCCTTTTTGTTCACCTGTATCTGGAGAATCGCCTGGTTTTTACGCTCTACGGGGTCTTCGAGCGTAATGATATTGCGGTTCAGCTTCTCGTTGCAGTGCTTGAGCAGCGAATACAGCGTCGTCGATTTGCCGCAGCCCGTCGGCCCAGTGAGCAGGATGAGGCCCTGCTTCGCTTCGACCAGTTTTTCAAGCAGCCGGGCAGAATCGCGGAACGCCGCGAGCTCATGCACCGATTGCGCCGCCTCTTCGGCCATGACCCGGATGACTATGCTTTCTTTGGTCAAAACAGAAGGCAGCGTTGATATTCTAAAATAATATGGATGATTTTGAATTGGGAGATGAAAGGATCCAGTTTGGGGTTTGCGTTTTTCGCTCATGTCTAAAAGGGAAAGATATTTGAAATAGGCAATCATGCGATCGCCAAGATCAAGAGGGATTTTCATCACTTGCCGCAGCGCGTGGAACGAGCGGAAAGAGACGCTGTAGCATGTCGGTTCGGGTTTGACGTGGATATCGGTCGTGCCGCTTTCAACCGCTTTCTCAAGCAGGCTGGAGCAACGGCGTTCAATGATTTCTTGCATGGCCACCTCCTGTTTTGGACTTGAACAAAGGCCGCATCTTTGTTCCCCCATAGTATAACTGCGTGATTTATAGAAGGGAATAGTTTCCTGCAAAATAAATATTTGACCCTGCATATCGCGGCAAATCCTGTTTTTGGCACCTCTTTTTAACCTTCCTGTGAACATGGACCAGTTTTCATCCACCGGTTTGTCACAAAGAATCGGCATCTCGCTGTTTACACAATCACTCCGTTTCCTATATAATAAATAAGAGATTATTGTGTTGTGGCAAAGGAGGGATTACCCATGGATAAGATGTTCAAATTAATGGGATGGTGGACTGGCATATTTGCAGTTCTGTTTTATGTAGGCGATATGGTGGAAGTGTCATTGTTAATGGTCGCTAATACCGGATTTTTTGTACTTCTAGGATTCTTAAATATTTCTGAACGCATGTACATGTACATTTTCGCAGCTTACTTAACTGTATTCTTCGTAGGCTTCACTTATTACACAACGTTCATCCATATTCCCGGTGCTGGACATTAATTAACGAAACCAAAAGCAAAAAGCGGCCAATGCGGCCGCTTTTTTATTTGTCCTGGTTTTCTTCCTTTTGTAAAACGCGGGCTGCTTCAAGAAAAAGAGCGGCTTCTTTAGATGCCGTTCGAGCTTATAGGCAAAAGAATAATACAATAATTAGCAAGAAAACCGGAGTCTTCACTCCAGACGGACGCTTTCCGCGGGCTCGCAGGAGTCGCCGTCTTCTGTTGCAGCTCCTGGTCAGTGACTTCTCCTAATTGAGGTTAAATTAGAAATAGCATGCTAATAGCGCGTCGCTGTGATTTCAGGTGATGCTCCCGACCGGTCTGGCCGCGAGACTCCTGAGGGAGCAGCGAAGTGGCCAGACCGGTCGGACTTATATATCTTTATACATCATGAGTAGACTTTGTCTAAAGTCGGCGGCTTCTTTAGAACCCGTTCAGGAATGGATTGCTTGCCGCTTCCTGTTCCGGCGTGGTTTCCGGTCCGTGGCCCGGGAACAGGACCATGTGATCCGGGAGCGTCATCAAAGAAACTCGGATGGATGCCAGCAGCTTTTTCTCCGAGCCGTCGATCAGGTCTGTCCGCCCGATGCTGCCGCGGAATAGCGTGTCGCCAACGATGGCAAACCCTTCAGTTCCGAATGAATAGGAAATGCTTCCAGGCGAATGCCCCGGCGTATGGAGAAGCTCCATTCGGAAATCGCCGATTTGGAGTTGCTTCTCCCCATCGAGCAGCACATCGGCTTCCCCGATGCGGTAGTCCGGCACCATCGGGTATTTACCGGAGCCGTTCAAATTCGGGCGCCCGAGCCAGTCTTTCTCCAAACGGTGCAAGTAAACCGGAATCTTGAATTCTTCCCGCAGATCATCCACGGCCCCGATATGGTCGAAATGTGCGTGCGTCAACAGGATGGCGAGAGGCGCCAACCCTTTCTTCTGCAAAAAGCCGATGACTTTTTCAGCTTCTTCGCCCGGATCGAATATCAGGCATTGTTTTGCATCGTTTGAAACGATATAGCAATTGGTCTGGATCGGTCCCAGCTCCATGTGATTTATTTTCAGCATTTTCTTCACCTCACTTTCAGTATAGCATCCCAAGTGTTCAACGGACCGACAATATTATCCCTCGACAAACAACCTGAATTTCTTTACAATATAAGAGAACAAGACGGCACTGGCTGTTAAAGTTGAAGGGAGTGTCATAGATGAACTTGCTTATGGTTATTTTTGGCCTTATTGCGATTCTTGCTGCAATAGGTTCTGTGCAAACCTTAAAAAACAAACAAATTTTAGGCTTTCTTTTTAACTTCGGTACGTTTGTGATTTTCGGTGCTTTTACAGTAGCGACAATCATCACACAAGGCTATCCGCCAAGCCTGCACTAATTCCCGAAAAGCTGATGCTTCCCGCATCGGCTTTTTTTATTTTGTGCATAAAAAAACAGGAGCACCGGGCTCCTGTTCATTCCTTATTATTCGGGTTTTCTTCCAGCTGTTCTTTCTCAAGCTTTTCTTGTTCTTCTTTGGTAAGAATCAGCTGTCCGTTCTCCTGGTCATAGAACCTTAACAGGTCGCCGTTGATGATCGACTCTGAGTAATCCAGCTCTTGTTGGGCCCGCTCGATATGCGGTTCGCATTCAGCGATATCCGTTTCTTCCCCGGTATCGATGTCATAACAGACATTGCCGGCATAGACATTTTCATCGGTAATGAAGCGGCCGTCGCGGAAGATGACGAATTCTTCATGTTCATCGGAGAACAGGTCACCGCCGAACTGGAGATCTTTTTCTGTTTCAATTCCCATCAGATGCATGATTGTCGGCCGCATATCGATCTGCCCGCCGATTTCCTCTTCGACATACCCTTTGCCGGAGCCCGGGATATGGACGAAGAAAGGAACTTTCTGAAGCTGGGCCGATTCATACGGCGTGACTTCCTTGCCAAGGTACTGGGCCATTGCTTCGTTGTGGTTTTCTGAGATGCCGTAATGGTCCCCGTACATCACGATGACCGAATTCTCATAAAGCCCTTGTTCTTTCAGGTCTTCAAACAGCGCTTCAACGGATTCATCCAAATAGCGCGCTGTCTGGAAATAACGGTTGAGCGTGCCGGAATCCGAATCGAACTCTTCGATCAGCTTGTCCTCTTCATCCAGATAGAACGGATGGTGGTTGGTCAGCGTCAAAAGGCGGCTATAGAACGGCTGCGGCATTTCAGCCATCTGGTCCACGGATTGCTCCATGAACGGAATATCCTTCATGCCCCAGTTGACCGCCTCCCCTTCGCCAATCGTATAACTTTCAATATCATGGAATTTCTCGATGTTGAACGATTGGTACATCATGTCGCGGTTCCAGAAACTTTTCGTATTGGCGTGCTGGACAGCCGTGTAATAGCCGTTTTCCCCTAAACGCTCCGCCATCGAATTGAATGTGTTTCCGCTGTGTGTGAAGAACACGGCCCCGCCGCTCAATGGATAAAGCGAATTTTCGAGAAGGAACTCGGAGTCCGATGTTTTCCCAAGCCCTGTCTGGTGGTAGAAGTTCGGGAAATAGACCGTGTCTTTGTCCTGGGTCAAGCCATTCAGGAAAGGCGTGATTTCTTCGCCGTTCATTTCGTTATTGATCAGGAACGACTGCATCGATTCCAAGGTGACTACGATCAAATTGCGCCCTTCCGCAGCTGCAAACATTTCGGGTGAAGGTTCCGGCTGGTTGGAGCGGACATAGTTGTTCACTTCCACCAGTTCGGAGCCGTCCGCCAATGCCCGCTGCGCCTGGGATTTGGATTGGATATAGATGTCGTAGATGTGGTAATTGTACATCCCGATGTTTTTGACGAGCATTTCACGGTCGAAGCTGCGCGTCAAAAGCTGCGGGCGCTCCGCTTCCGCCAGCCCGAGGTTGAAGAACAGCACCGCTGCCGTCAAAATCATGTAAGATTTCCGCTGGACCGATGCCGTGTTCATCGATGACGGTTTGACTTTCAGGAATTTGATCGCCAGGAAAATGACGATGACATCAAGGAAGAACAAAACGTCGGTGGCATAGATGCTTTCGGCCGCACTGGAGCCGAGGTCGCCGAAATTATTGGTTTGGAACAGGACCGGCAGCGTGATGAAATCACTGAAGAACCGGTAGAATGCCACGTTGGCATACAAAATGATTGAGGCAATGACAGCGACCGCCATGATTGACCGGTTTTTCGCTTTCTCCGTTTTGAAGAACAGCGAAATTCCATACGCAAACAGCAACAGGCTCAACGGATTGATGAATAGAATGAACTCTTGGAGCGCATTATCAATCGTAATGGAAAAACTCGTTTTATACGTTACATAAGTTTTGAGCCAAGTAGCTACGATGGCGATTGCCAGGATGGAATGTTTGGGCCATTCTTTTTTCAACATCCGGCATATCCTCCTTTTTAACTAAATCATACTTTACACTACCGTAAAACAGCTTCCATGTCCACTTAACACTCCCCTGTTATAATGAGGAATTATCCAACTTATAAGTTCCCCGTTACTGGACTGCTGAAACGCTGGAGGGGTTTCAAGAACGGAAAATTATTTCTTTTTTCCGGACTGTTTTTGGCGCAATATGAGGACCGCCGCTGCATACTCTTTCGGGGTGATGAATTGAAGCCGGTAAAGTTCCCGGATCTCCTCTTCCATCAGTTCCAAGTCCGCCTGCGGATCACCTGTATAGATGATCGTTCCATAGCCTTTCAGCAATTGCATGACGTCATACAGCGTCTTCATCTGTCTGCCCCTTTCGTATCGATAAATCCGCTCTCGGTGTAGATGCCCCCTACCGGCACGTCATGCGGTTCTTCCGCAATCGCCTCAGCCAGCTGGACATCGAACGCCAGCGACCGGGTCTCACCTGTGTAGCCGGCGAGATAACGGTCGTAATAGCCGCCGCCGAAGCCGATCCGGTAACCGTCTTTTGAGAAGACCACACCCGGCACTACCATCAGGCCGATCCCGTGAGGCGGTACAAATTGCGCCTCATCGGTTTTCGGTTCCTGCAGATGCATATAGACGACTTCCAGCTGGTTCCAGTCTTCGATGATGTAGAAATCCATGCCGCGGCTTTTCGGCAGGCATTTTGGAACCGCTGCCTTTTTGCCGGACGCCCAGATAGAACGGATCAGTTCTTTCGTATCCACTTCCGGGAACGACGAAATGGTCAAGCCGATGATGTCTGCAGCGATGAATGCAGGATCGTTCATTAAATTGCTGATGATGCGCCTTGATTTTTCGTGATGCTCTTCCGGCGACATCTTCGCCAGTTCTTCCAGGACCTTTTTTCGGTGGGCAACTTTCTCCATGTCCATTCCTCCTCAAAACTCGGCGCCTGCCGGGCACATCCATCCCGATTGGCGCAATGGTATCGGTAAGTGATCCGGTTCTGGCTGACAGCAGCGTGAAGAAAACCGGCAAAGCTTATGTATAGATAAAGAAAAAAGCCAAAACCCCTGGAGGTTTTGGCAGTCAATCAATTACTTCGTTTCACGGTGTAGAGTCATTTTCTTTTCACGTGAGCAATATTTTTTCATTTCAAGACGCTCAGGGTTGTTGCGCTTATTTTTAACAGTGCTGTAGTTACGTTCGCTACATTCTGTACAAGCTAAAGTGATGTTAACACGCATCGGTATCCCTCCTAATTCTTTCAAAGATCGTTTGTAAATAAGCGTGATCTATACGACTTAACTATTATAGCATATCCAGCGGCAAAGTCTACTCCCAAAACCTATGTTTTAGTTGGAAAAATAAAAAGATTCCCCGGCATCTTCCATGCCGGGGAAAGGGCTTATTTGTTGAGGTCGTAGTGGCGGCCCCGGACAAGGTAGAACAGCTGCTCCGCGATGTTCGTGGCATGGTCGGCCGACCGCTCCATGTAGCGGCAGACAAATGCCAGCTGGGTGATCTGGCTGAGCTTGTCCGGATGTTCGGCACCCGATTTCATCAATTTCGAGATCACTTCGCCGTAAAGGTTGTCCACCTGGTCGTCAAGCTCTGCAATCTCCTTGGCTTTGACGACATCCTCTTCTACGAACGCCTCGATGACCTGGCGGAGCATCGCGGTAGCCAATGCATGCATCTGCTGGATTTCATGGATCGGCGACAGCAGATCCTCCTTGCCGATGCGGATAGTCTCTTTCGCGATATTCACGGCGTAGTCCCCGACGCGCTCCATATCTGTTGCCACTTTGATGATGACGATGAGCCTTCTGAGGTCAGTGGCGACCGGCGACTGCTTGGCAATCAGCAAGATCACCCGGTCGTTGATTTCTTCTTCGAGCTGGTTGATGTCGGCGTCGTCCTCGATCACTTCAAGTGCCGCGTCGATGTCGTGGTTGGCGAGCGCCCCTACGGCTTTCGTCAAGGCATCCACCGCCATATTGCTGAGCAGGACCAATTGCTCCTGCGCCGAGTTCAATTCATAATCAAATTTTTCGCGTACTGACATTGTAATTCCCCGCTTCCTCAGCCGAACCGGCCTGAAATATAGTCTTCCGTGCGCTTGTCTGCCGGATTGGAGAAAATCGTATCAGTGTCGTCGTATTCGATTACTTCTCCATTCAAAAAGAACGCTGTTTTGTCTGAGATCCGGGCCGCTTGCTGCATGTTGTGCGTAACGATGATGATGCTGTAGTCTTTTTTCAATTCCTGTACCAGTTCCTCAATCTTCAATGTAGAGATCGGATCGAGCGCCGAAGTCGGCTCATCCATCAAGATGACGTCCGGTTCGATGGCCAATGCACGGGCGATGCAGATCCGCTGCTGCTGGCCGCCTGAAAGGCTATAGGCGTTCTCATCGAGGCGGTCTTTCACTTCGTCCCAGATCGCCGCGCCGCGAAGGCTCTTCTCGACGATTTCGTTCAGGATCTTCTTGTTCTTGATGCCGTGGATCCGCGGCCCGTAAGCGATATTGTCATAGATCGATTTCGGGAACGGATTCGGCTTCTGGAACACCATGCCCACCCGTGTGCGCAGTTCTTCCACGCCGTAGTCCTTATCGAAGATATTGCGGTCGCGGTAAAGGATCTGGCCGGAAGTCTTGACCGATGGCACAAGCTCGACCATGCGGTTCAATGTTTTGATATAGGTCGATTTGCCGCAGCCGGATGGCCCGATGATCGCCGTGACTTCATTTTCCTTGATGTCGAGGTCGATGTTTTTAAGCGCGTGATTGTCGCCGTACCAAAGGTTCAGCTGTTTTGTATAGTAGACCGATTTTTTATCCTGCTGAATCGCAGGCGCTGTTTTTGTTTTTGCTGTTTTGATCGTTGTCATGATGGAACCCCTTCCGCATAAAGTACTTTAATAGCGTTTTTGGAATTTGTTTCGGATGATTACCGCAATGGAATTCATGATGAGCAAGAAGATCATCAGGACGATGATCCCTGCTGCTGCCACTACCTGAAATTCCTGCTGCGGACGGCTTGCCCAATCGAAGATCTGGATTGGCAGTGCCGTGAAGGTGTCAAAGACCCCGCGCGGCAGGAACTGGATGATGACCGGGATGCCGATGACGATGAGCGGCGCCGTTTCCCCGATGGCGCGCGATAAAGCCAAGATGCTTCCTGTCAGGATTCCCGGGATGGCTGCAGGCAAGATGATGTTGACCACTGTCTGCCATTTGGTGGCGCCCATGCCTAGCGACGCGTCACGCAATTCTTTCGGGACTGAACGGATTGCTTCTTGTGAAGCGACGATGATGACCGGCAGAATCAAGAGACTCATCGTAAACCCGGCAGCCAGGATGCTGTTGCCAAGTGCAAATGCCCGGACGAAAATCGTCAAGCCGAGAAGTCCGAAGACGACGGATGGCACACCTGCCAAATTCGAGATGTTCAAGCGAATAAAGGTAGTTAACCGGTTTTGCTTTGCATACTCTTCCAAATAGATAGCCGAGCCGACGCCAAGGATGATCGAAGTCGGCGCAACGACTGCCATCAGCCAAAGCGATCCGATCAGCGCGGCTTTAATGCCGGCTTTCTCCGGAAAGCGCGAAGCGAAATTGGTCAGGAAGTCGAGCGACAAGTGGCTCGCCCCCTGCGTGACGATTCGGTACAGCAAGATGACCAGCGCCAACAGCGCCAGAAGTGTTGCTGCCATGAAAAGCCCTTTGAAAATCATGTTGACGACCAGGCGGCCGTTCATGCGTTTGACGACTTTTTCCTGTTCGATGTATCTCATATCAATATTCCTCCCTGAAACGTTTTGAGACGTATTGGGCGAGGATGTTCATCAGCATGGTGAACAGGAAAAGCGTGAACCCTACTGCGTAGATGGAATAATAGATCGTTGTTCCGTATCCTGCGTCCCCTTTTGAAACCTGGACGATATAAGCGGTCATCGTCTGGATCGAGCCTGCAAAATCGCCGTCGAACTTCGGCGTCGAACCGCCCGCAAGCGATACGATCATCGTTTCCCCGATGGCGCGCGATACTGCAAGCACAACCGATGCGATGATCCCCGACAAGGCTGCCGGCACGATGACTTTCCATGCCACCTCGAATTTCGTTGAGCCCATTGCCAAGGCGCCGTCGCGGATCGATCTCGGTACAGAAGACATGGCGTCTTCCGAAAGCGAAGCGATCATCGGGATGATCATAATGCCGACAACAATCCCCGGCGAAATGGCGTTGAAGATTTTGATTTCCGGAAAGACGCTCTGCAACAGCGGCGTCACGAACGTCAGGGCGAAAAAGCCGTAGACGATAGTCGGAATGCCGGCCAGCACTTCAAGCACCGGCTTGACGATGCGGCGCACGGTTTCGCTGGCGTATTCGCTCAAGTAGATGGCGGCCGAGATGCCGATTGGCACCGCCACGATCACAGCGATCAACGTGACTTTCAAGGTCCCGACGATCAACGGCAGGATGCCGTACAATTCTTCTTTATTGGAAAATGGCAGCCAAGTGGTGCCGAATACAAAGTCAAAAACCGAAACGCGCTGGAAGAACGTGATGGTTTCGATGATCAATGTCAATACGATGCCGATTGTTGTCAATACTGAGACAGAAGCAATCAGCAATAAAATCCAAGGAATGAATTTTTCAATAAACTTCTTGTTTTTCTTGCCTTTCGACTGCGCGATCATTTCCTGCACAGATGTCCGCATAACGAATCCCCTTTCAACCGCAAAGGGCGAGCAGTGGCTGCTCACCCTCTTACTAAAACTTTATAGGTTATTTATTTTTTCAAGGCTTCAAGATCAGCCAGGCCTTTTTCGTACTCTTCTTCAGGAAGCGCTACATAGCCGACCGATTCAGCCATCTCTCCTGCATTTTCAAGCGTGTACTTCATGAAATTATAAGCTGCTTCGTTCTCAGCCAACGCTTTGTTGCTGGCGTAAGTGAACAATGGACGGGACAGCGGCGCATATTCGCCGGTTTCAATCGTTTCGTTGTTCGGTTCAACTCCGCCGATTTTTACAGCTTTCAACGTATCCTGGTTCGCCAGGTAGTAAGCATAGCCGAAGAATCCGATCGCATTCGGGTCCGCTTGGATCCCCTGCACCAAGACGTTGTCATCTTCCGACAAAGTCGCATTGCTTACAAGGTCTTCTTCTTCAAGAATGACTTCGTTGAAGTAGTCGTATGTTCCAGAGTCCGTTCCTGGCGAGTAGAAGACGATTTCTTCGTCCGGCCATTCAGGATTGATGTCAGACCATTTTTTTGTCGTTCCGTCTTCGATCCACATTTTCTTCAAGTCTTCGACTGTCAGATCTTCCACCCAGTCGTTGTCCTTGCTCACAACAACTGTCAAGCCGTCATAGGCCAAAAGGAATTCCGTGTAATCGATGCCTGCTTCTTCCAAGCTGGCTTTTTCTTCATCTTTAATCGGTCGTGAAGCGTTCGAGAAATCTGTTTCTCCCTGGATGAATTTTTCAAATCCGCCGCCTGTACCGGAAACACCGACAGTTACCTGGACGCCAGGTTCTTCAGCAGCATATTCTTCTACAATGCCTTCCATGATCGGCGCAACAGTGGATGAACCGTCACCAGAAACTGACCCTTCAGCTTGCTCCGCTTCCGTGCCTTGTTCTGTCGTTGCCGTCTCACCCGGCTGCGTCGCGTTTCCGCCGCCGCAAGCTCCCAGTACTAAAGCCGATCCAAGGATTGTTGATGCCATTGCATATTTCCAGATTCTCATTGCTCATTTCCTCCTAAGGTTTATGTTTGCTTTACAATCCTTACTATAACGGCTGATTATTGATGCTGTGTGGAGGCAATGTTAAGAAATTGTAAAGACAAAAAAGCCCCTGCAAGCATTTCAGGAATGCTTGCAGGAGCTTACGGGTTATTGGGCTGGCGCCTCTTCCTGCCCTTCTTCGATCACCTTGTTTGTGTAAGGGTCTTTGATGACGGAAGTCGGCTGGGCCGCCGCTTTGTTTTTCAATTCGAAGTATTTGTCCACCGCTTCGCGGGCGATCAAATGAGTCGTCACCGGCACACGTCCCGGATCGGTTGTGATGTACGGGATCAGGACCGCATAGGCAACTTCCGGATTTTCATACGGCGCAAAGCCGACATGGGCGGTGTTGACCGATGGCTTTGTATACCACGGGCTTTCTTTATCGTCGTAATACTGGATCTGCGCAGTACCGGTCTTGCCGGCTGCCGTATAGTCCGCATCGCCGAAAAACGACCTTGCGGAACCTTGGCTCCCGGTGTAGACAAGGCGCATCCCTTTTTTGACCTGGTCAATTTCCGCCTGTGTGTTGTTGATGCGGTTCAGGACCTTCGGTTCCACGACCGACTCGACCTGCCCGAGTGTCACGCCGTCTTCCGAAGGCTGGCGGATTTCCTTGACCACATGCGGCTGCATGCGGTAGCCGTCATTGGCGATGGTCGAGATGTATTGCACCAATTGAAGCGGCGTATACGTATCATACTGGCCGATCGCCAAATCGAGGAACGTGCCGGGCTGGACTTTGGTGAAGTCTCCCTGGAAGCCGTTCCCTTCGTTTGGCAGATCGATGCCTGTCTTAACGCCAAGCCCGAACTGGGCAAATGAATTCCGCATGGTCTGCCAGTGTTCCGGTTTAACGCTGAAACCGCGCTTGTATTCATAAGTATTGCCGGAGAGCGCCAGCGCCACCTTGAACATATAGACGTTCGAGGAACGCTCGAGCGCTTTCAGGTCGCTCATCGGAATCCGGTTGAACGGAATCCGGTTGAAGATGGAACCTTTCATCAAACCGCCGGGCAATTGCAGCGGTTCGTCGATCATCACTTGGTTGAGTTCGATCGCATCTTGCTGATAGCCGGTCAGGAGCGTCGCCCCTTTGACGACCGATCCGCTGGGATAAGCGGCCGTGATGGCGCCGAACGAGTAATCGCGCACGATCCGCTTGCCGTTTTCATCCTGGTCGAGCGTCTTGCCGACCATCGACAGGATGTCCCCTGATCTCGGGTCCATCATGACAAGATAGGCGTCCTTCACCAATTGGGAATTCGGCCCGGCTTTCAGTTCAAGCAAGTGCTTCTCGACGATGTCTTCCATCGCCGATTGCATTTCGGAATCGATTGTAAGTATCAGATCTTTTCCGGGCTTGCCTTCATCAACCGGCATCGTGTCCACTACGCGGCCTTTGCCGTCGGTGATGTTCTTGACGACCGATTTTTGGCCTTGCAGCACTTCTTCATAATATTGCTCGATAAAGCTGACGCCGACGCGGTCGTTGCGGGAATAGTCGCGCGCGAGGAAATAATCCAGCTTGTTCGCCGGGATTCCCTGCTCGGGCGTTGTCGTACTGCCGAGAATCGACAGGTCGCTCGTCTTGACGCGCTTCCAGTCGGTTACGGTATTGACGCCTTTCAGTTTTGGATCGGTGAGGCGCTCGGAAACCCGGGCGAACTCCTCGTCCGTCACCCCTTCGTTTTTGATGATTTGGGGTGCAAGCGCGTAACCGGACGTCATTTCGCGGAATATGGCCAGGACTTCCAGCTGTTCCGCTGTCAAACTATTCAATTCTTTGTCAGTGATCTTGTCGCGGACCAGTTTGTCGATTTTCCGGGTTTTTTCTTTTTCCTGGATATCTTCATTCTCAATCGCTTTTCGTTCTTCATCCGTCACTTTAGCAAGCGCTTCTTCGCGGTTCAGCATGATGTAGAAATCCTGCTTGTCGCGGAGCGTTACGCGCTTCGGTTCTTTCTCAATCAATTTGGCCAGCTCTGTTGCGACTTCAAGCATTTCTTCCCGCTTCGTCGTCTGCATGGCTGTATACGTGATCGCGTTTACGGGATTATTATCCACCAGGACGCGCCCTTCATTGTCAAAAATGCGGCCTCTCGGCACGCTCGTGTTTACCGGAACTTCTTCAGTCCTTGCCAACGCCCTCGTAAAATCCTCGCCTTTGACAATCTGCAGATAACCTAACCGCAAAATCAAAACGGAAAAGAGCAGGAAGATGGAGAAAAAGAGGACATTCATCCGAAAGACGGTATGGGACTTCAACTTCGCCTTTGCCAGCGAAACTCGTCTTTTCTGTGGGGCATTCATAATTTAGCGCGCACTCCTTCCACCAATAATGCACTTGTTAGTATATCACCAAAACAAAAAAACACACACCTTTTCAGACGAAAAAGTGTGTGCGATGTTTCATTATTTGACAATTATTTTGCAGATTCGAAGCGTTTTGAAACTTCTTCCCAGTTCACTACGTTCCAGAATGCTGCAAGATAGTCCGGACGGCGATTCTGGTATTTCAAGTAGTAAGCGTGCTCCCATACATCCACGCCAAGGATCGGCGTTTTGCCTTCCATGACCGGTGAATCCTGGTTCGGAGTAGAAGTCACTTCAAGCTCGCCGTTTGAAACGACCAGCCAAGCCCAGCCAGAACCGAAGCGTGTTTTGCCTGCGTTCTCGAATTGCGTCTTGAATTCTTCAAAGCTGCCGAACTTGCTGTCGATCGCTTCTGCAAGAGCGCCTGACGGATTGCCGCCGCCGTTTGGAGACAAGAGCTGCCAGAACAGCGAGTGGTTCGCGTGTCCGCCGCCGTTGTTGCGCACTGCTGTGCGGATCGATTCAGGAACTGCGTCCAAGTTTGCGATCAATTCTTCGATTGATTTTGAAGCAAGATCTTCGTGGCCTTCTAATGCCGCGTTTACATTCGTCACATACGTGTTGTGGTGTTTCGTGTGGTGAATGTTCATCGTCTCTTTGTCGATGTGTGGTTCAAGAGCGTCGTACGCGTAAGGTAGTTCAGGTAATTGATAAGCCATGATCTAATTCCTCCTTGAGTCTAATTGTCTACTTTCTTAGGTTATCAAAGTTTGCGGAGCGTTACAATTAAAATGCACGGCTCTTCCGTTTAATCAGACTTTCGGCTGAGCTAGACCAGGACAAAAAACAATAGCACCATAATTGCCTGGATCGTGCCCTTGGTCACCACAGAAGTGATAAAACCGACGACAGACCCGACGCCCGACCGCACCGACTGCTTGAATGAGGACCGGTTGAACGTCAGTTCCGCCAGCACCGCTCCGATAAAAGGGCCGATCAGGATGCCGACGATCGGGATGACGAACGGCCCGACAAGCAGGCCGATCGTGCTCCCCCATAGCCCCGCCTTCGATCCGCCGAACTTTTTCACGCCAAACGCATTGGCAAGCAGATCCGCTCCGAAAAGCAATACGACAAACAGCGATTGGATCGCCCAGAACCACCACGGCAAGTCGCCGAAACTGAATAACAGCCCGTACATCAGGAATCCGCCGAAAATGAACAACACCGCTGGGATGATCGGGTAAACGAGCCCGACAAATCCGATTGCGAAAAATAATATTATAATAACCCAGCCGATCATTTCCATCTTTCCGCCTCCTATAATAAAAGCACTCTATTCATCGTGCCCCACATTCCGGAAAATGTAAAGCGATGACAGAGTGCTTTCCTATTGAATATTGGTTTGAACCGGCCGGCTGGAGAACCAGCTGAAAGCCGTTCCCACAGAGGCAGATTCGTTTTTTTGCCAATCTTTGTTTAGCTGAATGCTATTAAGCGCGGTTGCCGAGAATCGCTTCTGCAATGTTCACGGAGTGGTCGCCGATCCGTTCCAGGTTGCTGATGATGTCGACGAAGACGATGCCGGCCTGGGCCGAACATTGCCCTTCGTTCAAGCGCATAATGTGCTTTTTGCGGAATTTGCGTTCCATCTTGTCGATCAAGTCTTCCTGCTCGGCCACTTCACGTGCCAATTCGTGGTCGGAAGTATCCAAAGCGACCAAGGATTTTTTGACTGTCGCAATCGTCAAGGTGAACATTTCCTTCAAGTCTTCCAGCGCGTCGCCCGAAATGATGACGCGGTTGTTTTCCTGGTAGTCTACCAATTCGATGATGTTTTCAAAGTGATCGCCGATCCGTTCGATGTCGCGCACCGTTTCAAGCAATACCGTGTGGCGCGTTGAATCGGTCGCAGACAGCGACTCGGCGGAGATCAGGATCAAGTAATCCGTAATCTTTCCGTCGAGGTTGTTGATTGCGTCTTCAAGCTGATAGCCCATCTCTGCATTCTTCTTGCTTTTCGAAAGAAGATACGCATAAGACTCTTCCAATCCCTGAACGGCGTAATTGCCCATACGCAGGATTTCTTCTTTCGCCTGTCCAAGTGCTATCGATGGAGAAGCTTCAATAAAGCTGTTATCCAAATGTTTCGGTTTGAATTCGATCAGCACTTCTTCCCCCGGGATGACTTTCGTCACGAGGTATGCCCAAGCCCCGATCAACGGGAACTGGATCAATGTATTAACAACGTTGAATGTACCGTGGGCGAATGCAATCTGCATTTTCGCTTCCAATGCCAGCACCCCTGCAATCCATTCCACATAAGCCGTGAATGGCACAAGCAGAATCATGAAAATGATCGTCCCGACGATATTGAACAGGACATGGACCGCTGCAGCACGGCGCGCAGCAATCGACGTTCCGAGTGCTGCGAGCACCGCTGTGATGGTCGTTCCGATATTATCCCCGAAGAGGACCGGCAATGACGCATCCAGGTTCAGGATGCCTTCGTCATACAATGCCTGCAAGATTGCAATCGTCCCGCTCGAGCTTTGGACGATGAATGTGAAAACTGTACCGGCCAACACGCCAAGGATCGGCTGCTCGCTCAGGCTGATTGTCATATCGATGAACGCCGGAAGCTCGCGCAGCGGCTTCATTGCGCCGCTCATCGTTTCCATTCCGAAGAACAATCCACCGAAACCGAAAATGACTTGCCCTATGTTTTGAATCTGGTTTTTCCTAAAGAAGAAGATCAGGAAAGCACCGACTGCCATGATCGGCAATGCATAAGCGCCAACGTCCAAACCGATGATGAACGCCGTAACCGTCGTACCGATGTTCGCTCCCATGATGACACCGATCGCTTGTCTCAATGTCATGAATCCGGCGCTTACTAGGCCGACTACGATAACGGTCGTCCCTGAACTCGATTGGATCAGGATCGTCACCAGTATACCGACAAGCACACCCATGAATGGATTGGTGGTGAAGCGGTCGAGTATCGAACGCAATTTGTCGCCTGCAGCTTTCTGCAAGGCGTCTCCCATATACTTAATTGAAAAAAGGAATATCCCCAAACCTCCTAGAAAGGAAAAGAGAATTTCTTGCCAGTTCGTCTCCACGATTTTCATTCAACTCCTATATTTGTGATTTCACACCCTGTCTATTATGAAGAGTTCGCTACTTCTTTGTAAATACCTTTATCGAAAATTTACAATGCCGTAACAAAGCAGAATATTTTGGGGCCCTTCACATGGTACGATACTCTTTAATAGAACGAAAGGAAGATGGCTTTGAATTTATTTCAATTAATGAAAGCAAGTTTGATGGAACCAAAAAAACAGGCAGCCGTCCGTATTATGGGAATCGGAAAAATCATGCAGTTCGTGTTCATGGTGATTGCACTGATGACGATCGTCAGCTTTGCCGGCTTGGCTGCGGGACTTGGCGAAACGGCGAGCGGCGTCGAAGGGCTGCTCCAGTTTGTCGAAGAGATCGAGTGGCTGCTTTATCCGTTCGCCCTGATTTTCCTCTTCGTCTCGACGACGCTTTACCATTTCGTGAAAATCAGTTTGTTTGCGCTCGCCGGATTGGCACTGGTGCGCCTGAAAAACAAGAAAGGCGAATACCGCCACCTGTGGCGGACCACGGCACTCGCGGTCACAATTCCGACATTAATCTCGTTTGCGGCGAGTTTTTTCGTGTCCGGTTTATGGGTTTCAGCCGCTTCAAGCGGGCTTACGCTCCTTTATCTCCACCTGGCCACGAATTATTACCCGAAAATGCCGCCTGCTAAGAAGCCGGCCTAGCCGTCTTCCTTGTATTTTGTAGAGGCAGACTGCTAAAATGTCTATAGGCAATGGAATAAACTAGTCATCTTTCTAGTTGCAGAAATGTGGGGCTGGACGAATGGTTCCAGTCATCCCTAAAAGGAGAGATTTTTAATGAGTGAAGTTATTCACCGTACAAAAACACGCCCCGTAAAAGTCGGAGACCTGACGGTTGGCGGAAGCAATGAATTATTCATTCAGAGCATGGCAACAACAAAAACCCACGATGTGGAAGCGACGGTTGCTGAAATTTTGCGCTTGGAAGAAGCGGGCTGCCAGATCGTCCGCGTCGCTTGCCCGGATGAACGTGCAGCGTATTCAATCGGCGAGATCAAGTCACGCATCAATATCCCGCTTGTTGTTGACATCCATTTCGATTATAAATTGGCGTTGATCGCCATCGAACAAGGCGCCGACAAAATCCGCATCAATCCGGGCAACATCGGCCGCCGCGAAAAAGTGGAAGCGGTCGTGAATGCGTGTAAAGCAAAAGGCATCCCGATCCGCATCGGCGTCAACGCCGGTTCACTGGAACGCAAAATCCTCGAGAAATACGGCTATCCAACAGCTGACGGCATGGTCGAAAGTGCCCTCCACCACATTAAAATTCTTGAAGACCTGGATTTCCACGACATCATCGTGTCGATGAAAGCATCGGACGTCTCTCTGGCGATCGAAGCTTACGAAAAAGCATCGAAAGCCTTTGATTACCCGCTTCATTTAGGAATTACCGAATCCGGCACGTTGTTCTCCGGAACCGTAAAAAGTGCTGCCGGCCTCGGCGCGCTGCTTTCTAAAGGCATCGGAAACACACTCCGCATCTCGCTTAGTGCAGACCCGGTAGAAGAAGTGAAAGTGGCACGCGAACTCTTAAAAGTATTCGGTTTGTCTTCAAACGCAGCGACATTGATCTCCTGCCCGACTTGCGGCCGCATCGAAATCGACTTGATCACAATCGCCAATGAAGTGGAAGAATACATCTCCCACATCAAAGCGCCGATCAAAGTCGCGGTTCTCGGTTGTGCAGTAAACGGCCCGGGAGAAGCGCGCGAAGCCGATATCGGCATTGCTGGTGCACGCGGCGAAGGCCTCCTGTTCATGAAAGGCAAGACCGTCCGCAAAGTTCCGGAAGAGACGATGGTCGAGGAATTGAAAGTCGAAATCGACAAGATCGCCCAGGAATACTTCGACAAACAAGCTGCAGAAAAAGCAGAAAAAGAAGCGCTTGAACAACAAGTATAAGGTTGTGACAACATGAGATACCGTTTTGGCATTGACATTGACGGGACGGTGACCTCGCCGACGTCGCTCATCCCGCACATCAACGAAGCTTTCAACAGCACATTAACGCTTGATGACATCCGTGAATATGATCTGACTGCGGCACTTCCCCATTTGCCGAGAGGCGAATTCTACGACTGGTTCAGAGGCGCGGAAGCGAAAATCTACGCCGCCTCTCCTGTTTCGGAAAACGCAAAAGCGATACTCGACAAATGGAAAGAGCAATATGAACTTTTCTACATCTCCGCACGCGGCGAGAACGTGCGAGATATCACGCACGATTGGTTTGCGGAACACGCAATCCATTACGACCACATTGAATTGATCGGCACGCATAAGAAAATCGAGACGGCGAAGCATTTCAACGTCCACCTCTTTTTCGAGGACAAACACGATAACGCGGTGGAGATTTCAGAAGAACTCGACATCCCGGTTTTGCTGTTTGACACTCCTTATAACCGTGACCCGGTTCCGAAGAACGTCGTCCGCGTCTCCAATTGGCTCGAAGCCGAGCGATGGGTCGAAAAAGAATTTGCACTCCAAAAGAGCTTAAGCTCCAAATAAAACCAGGAAAGCCATCTGCACATATTGTGCGGATGGCTTTTTTTGTGGATTCAGTTAAGCGAGGTTTCATCCTCTAAAGGAAACGATTGGTTTTTTGCTTTCAGATGAATTTGTTTGCGCTTCTGCAATTTTATTTGCGTTCGCGACCGGCTTATTTGCGTTCCTTAAGTTTTATTTGCGTTCCCCATTTTTCGACAATAAAAAACGCAAGCAGATGGAGTTCTGCTTGCGTTCCGTTTATTTGCACTCCGGGCATTTCCCGTAGATTTCAAACTTGTGGTTCGCAATTTCATACGCAGGCAGTGCGGCTCCTGCCATTTCCATCGGACAAACGGGAATTTCCTTGATCTTGCCACAGTCCATGCAGATGAAATGGTGATGGTGGTGATCGCTTTCGCATTGCATACGGAAATGGCGCTCGCCGGACAATTCCGTCTCTTCAAGGATGCCGAGCGAGACGAATGTCGCCAGGTTGCGGTAGACGGTATCGAAGCTCATGCTCGGGTAATCTTTTTGCATGACGTCGAGCAAATCGCGCGCCGTCAAGTAGCGGTCGTCTTGTGAGAACATTTCCAAGATCTGCGTGCGTTTAGAGGTTTCCTTATAGCCGTTTTCCTTCAAGATGTCCCATGCTTTCGTGATGTTCATGCGGTCGCCCCCTTTTTCATAGAAACCGAAACTTTTTTAAAGCCGATGGCAGCCAGCAGCAGCCCGACCGATGTGACAACGATCGTACCGCCAGGTGCCAAGTTGAAATAGAACGCCATGACCAGGCCGGCGATGACCGAAATCTCCCCGAACGCAATCGACAGCCAGATGGTGTGCTTGAAGCTTTTCGCAAGGCGCATGGCGGCCGCCACCGGAATCGTCATGAGCGAAGAAACTAAGAGAATGCCGACAATGCGCATCGAGCCGGCGATGACGAGCGCTGTGACGATCATGAAGAGGAAATGGATCCATTTTGCCGGCAAGCCGGATGCTTTGGCATACTCGTCATCGAATGACAGGACGAACAACTCCTTGAAGAACAGGCCGATGAACAGCAGCACCACGAAAGCGATGGCCAGGACGATGTATAGGTCCTCCCGGCTCACTGCCGAGACCGAGCCGAACAAATAGCCGAACAGGTCGCTTGAAAAGCCTTCCGCAAGCGAAATGAAAATAGCGCCGAAGCCGATGCCGGCAGACAAAATGATCGGGATGGCCAGCTCTTCGTAATGCTTGTACAACGAACGCAGGCGCTCGATGAGAATCGATCCGCCGACCGATGCCGCAATTCCGAGGAACAGCGGGTTCAAGAGAGCAAAGGCTGCCACGCTCTGGCTCAAATACAGGCTTCCTGCAATGCCGGCGAGCGTTACATGGCTCAGTGCATCCGCAATCAGCGACAGGCGGCGAACGACGATGAACACGCCGAGAAGCGGCGCGATGACGCCGATGATCAAGCCCGACGCAAATGCGTTTTGGAGGAATTCATAAGAAAATATGGCATCAATCATGTTCAGTGGGCACTCCCTGCATGATGGATTTTCCGGACGGAATGGCCGTACCAGGCTTTCCGCTGCGCATCGCTCATGGAATCAAGCTGATTCTTATAGCCATGGAAGTGGATGGTCTGGTTCAGGCATGCCACATGGGTGATCTTGTCAGTCACCGTATCGACGTCGTGCGTGACAAGGACAAGGGTGATGCCTTTTTCCCGGTTCAGCGACGCCAGCATATCATAGAACGATTGAACGTTCTGGTGGTCGATGCCGACCGTCGGTTCGTCGAGGATCAGCACTTTCGGTTTGGCGACCAGCGCCCGGGCAATGAATACCCGCTGCTGCTGCCCGCCGGAAAGTTCACTGACGCTGCGGTCGCGGAAGCTTTCCATGCCGACCGCCTCCAGCGCTTCGCCGACCGATTCTTTGTAATCTTTCGGAAAACGGTGGAACAAGCCCGATTTTTTCGCCAGTCCGCCGGCGACGACCTCTTCCACTGTCGCCGGAAAACCGGAATTGAACGAATTCGACTTTTGCGAGACATAGCCGATCCATTCACGATGCTTGAAATCCTTAGCGTCCTGGCCGAACAACTCGATGCTTCCCCGCGTCGGCTTGATCAAACCGAGCATGATTTTCAGCAGCGTCGATTTGCCTGAGCCGTTCGGGCCGAGAATCGCCAAAAAGTCGCCTTCCTCCACTTTCAAGGAAATATGGTCGAGCGCTTTTGTCTGTTCATAGTCAAAACTGATGTCCTTGATATTGATCAATGGCGCGTTCATAACACAGCCTCTTTTCTAATTCATAATGATTACGATTTGGGTCATTAGAAAAGTATAGAACAGCAGCCGGTCAATGTAAACCATAAAAGCTCAAAAAACCTTCTTAAGCAAGAGGGGTTTTCTGATGGTGTAGAAACTTTCTATAAAACGAGTTCATAAAAGCAATGAACTTAATATGCCGCTTCGGTCGCTTGGGGCATGGCTCCCGCCATGAGCCGAGAAAGGCACTCGTCTCATAGCTCCGCCCAGCCCTCGGACGCGCCGGCGCTAAATAGGCTCTTTATAAGAGAAATATAGTTAACATCAAGCTCGTTCATTAAACTTTCCTTAGATATTAAGCAAAACGGTGGAGAAAACCGTACTGTTTCTGCATCGCTTCGCTAGCTTCGAAACATGAAAAAACGTTGCAGCACTACGTGCTTCGTCGCAGGAGCACAGGTTTTGGTAAGCGCAGCTGTTTTGCGGAATTCCGGCTTACCATTACAAAAAAATTTAATCTTTATCCTTCTTAACAACTTAAAAAACCCCTCTTAAGCAAGAGGGGTTTTCATGTCTTCTATGACGCCCGGCGTGAAGATGCCGTTTTTGAACATTTCGATTTCAAATGCGTAAGGCGCTTTTTTATTTTTGGCATCCGCCCCGACATACGGGGTTTCCAGGATTTTCGGCACATGCATCAAGTCCGGATGGTGGACGATGCCGTTCAGTGCTTCAAAGCCGATTTCACCGAATCCGATGTTTTCGTGGCGGTCCTTGCCCGCTCCGCGGACGTTCTTGCTGTCGTTGATGTGGAGGACCTGCAGCCGGTCCTTGCCGACGACGCGGTCGAATTCTTCGAGCACGCCGTTGAAATCATGCTTGATGTCATATCCGGCATCATGCGTGTGGCACGTGTCGAAGCACACCGACAAGCGTTCGTTATGGGTGACGCCGTTGATGATCGCGGCGATCTCCTCGAAACTGCGGCCAATTTCCGTACCTTTTCCGGCCATCGTCTCAAGCGCGATGTTCACCGGATAGTCCTGGGACAGCACTTCGTTGAGGCCTTCGATGATCTTCGCCGTCCCCACTTCCACTCCGCCGCCGACATGGGCACCGGGATGAAGGACGATCTGTTTGGCACCAAGCGCTGCAGTGCGCTCGATTTCCTTTTGCAGGAATTCGACGCCATGTGCGAATGTGTCCGGCTTCAGGCTGTTGGCGATATTGATGATATACGGGGCATGGACGACAATATTCGACAGATTGTTCGCTGCCATATGCGCCTGCCCTGCCTCGATGTTCAACTCCTCTATCGGCTTACGGCGCGTGTTCTGCGGCGCACCGGTATAGATCATGAACGTTGTGGCCCCGTATGAGAGGGCTTCTTCGCTTGCACCGATCAGCATTTTCTTGCCGCCCATCGATACGTGGGAACCTAATAGCATTTTAAAAACTCCTTACTTTTTACGGTTTTTGCGCCGTTCGATTTTCTTGATTTCATCCATTTGCCATTTCATTTTCTTTTTATAGCCCGGTTTCACGGCTTTCGGCTTATGGACCATCGTCTTCGCTTTTGCATCCGCTTCATTTTGTACTCTGACACGCGTCTTCCGGCTGTGGCGGCTCTTCAGGTCGACAAATTCGCCTTTGACGATATCTTTCTGCTGGAATGGAATGCCCATTTTCTCGACGCGGACAATGGCATCTTCCTCTTCCGGATTGAAGATCGTGATGGCTAGGCCCTTCATGCCTGCACGAGCTGTACGGCCAACGCGGTGAATGAAGAATTCCAGGTCTTCCGGCAATTCATAGTTGATAACGTGGCTGACGCCTTGGATGTCAATGCCGCGCGCTGCCAAGTCTGTTGCAACGATATACTGGTATTCCAGGTCGCGGATCTGTTTCATCATCTTGACGCGCTCGCGCGGCGCCAGATCGCCGTGGACGCGGCCGACACGGATGCCGGCTTTGCCAAGTTCTCCGGCGACGTAGTCGGCATTGGTCTTGGTGTTGACGAAGATGATGCAGAGATACGGATTGATGATTTCCATGATTTCCTTCAGGCGCTCGACTTTGCGCTTGCTGCGCGACGGCACCAGGTAGAAGTCCAATCCTTCTGCAGTCGGTTTCTTGTCCCCGATATTGATATGCACCGGCGATTCCATGTATTTTTTCAGGAACGGCTTCAATTTTTCCGGAATGGTCGCGGAGAATACATACATCTCCAGGTCATCCCGCATCTTGCCGGCCACTTGGTCGATCTCTTCGATAAAGCCGAGGTCGAACGCCAGATCCGCTTCGTCGACGACCAGGATCTTCCCGGTGTGGACCAATAGCGCATTTTCGTTGACCAGGTCTTTCAACCGTCCAGGCGTACCGATGACGATATGCGGCTGGGTCTTGAGTTTGTTGATTGACCGCTTTTTGTCGGTTCCGCCGATAAAGCTTTTCACTTCGATATCTGATCCTTCGACGAGTTTCATCATTTCAGCGTAGATCTGCGTACCCAGCTCACGTGTCGGTGCACAAATGACCGCCTGCACTTCCTGGCGGCTTGTGTCGATGCGTTCTGCGATCGGGATGATAAAACTGTGCGTTTTCCCGGTACCTGTATGGGACTGTCCGATCGCGCTCGAGCCTTTCAATATATGGGGCATGATTTCTTTTTGGATCGGTGTCGGTTCTTGGAACCCTAATTTTTCTACCGCTTCAAGTATAAACGGCTTCAAGTCATAGTCTTTAAATTTTGTCATGGGATTGAATCCCCTCCTTATGCTCTTGACATTATAGCACGAATTCGCTTTTTCCGTATTGCAACTTTTGTAATGCCGCGGCGTCTCCGTTATAATGAAGTTATGATTTTGAAAGGAGTGCGGTTATGAAAGTAATGAAAATATCGCCAAGAGGCTATTGCTACGGAGTCGTGGATGCAATGGTGATCGCGAAAAATGCAGCAATGGACGAGACACTGCCTCGGCCGATTTATATATTAGGGATGATTGTCCACAATAAACACGTGACCGATGCATTCGAACAGGATGGCATCATCACGCTGGACGGCAAAAACCGCCTGGAAATTTTGGAGAAGGTCGAAACCGGAACCGTCATTTTCACTGCACACGGCGTATCGCCGCAAGTGCGTGAACTCGCGAAGCGCAAAGGCCTGGTATCGATCGATGCCACGTGCCCGGACGTCACCGTCACTCATGACCTGATCCGTGAAAAGACCGCTGAAGGCTACCACATCATCTACATCGGCAAAAACGGCCATCCCGAACCCGAAGGCGCTATCGGCGTCGCTCCTGACCTGGTCCACCTTGTCGAAACGGTTGAAGACGTAGAGAGCCTGGAGCTCGATTCCGATAAGATCATCGTCACCAACCAGACGACAATGAGCCAGTGGGACGTTGTCGAGTTGATGGAACGACTCAAAGAGAAGTTCCCGCAATCGGAAGTCCACAAGGAAATCTGCCTGGCTACCCAAGTGCGCCAGGAAGCGGTCGCAACACAAGCCGTCGACGCAGACCTCTTGATCGTCATCGGCGATCCGATGAGCAACAACTCGAACCGCCTGGCACAAGTATCGCAGGACATCGCCGGCACACCGGCATACCGCATCTCCGATTTGTCGGAACTGAACCTCGAGTGGCTGAACGGCATCGAAACGGTCGCCATCACAGCCGGCGCCTCGACGCCGACGCCGATCGTCAAAGAAGTGATGGCGTTTTTGGACAAATACGATCCGGAAGACCCGTCCACACATGATTTGGCGCGCAGCGTGCCGCTCAACAAGATCTTGCCAAAAATCAAACACCCGAAACCCTCGGAACGCATAGAGCCGTATCCGGTCGGAGAATAACTTTTCAGGCACGCCGGAACCTCCGGCGTGTTTTTTTATGCCATTAATCTAAATAGATTAAATAATGATCATCTTTAAGCCGCTTGAGCGCTTTGGGCATGGCCCTCGCAAAGAGCCGGAAAAAAACACCCGTCTCCTAGCGAAAAACCTTCTGCTCCTGCATCGCTGCGCTAGCTTCGTCGCAAATAAAATGGCCCAAACTACCTTTGGTCCAGTTTATTGCCTAGCCCTTTAACGCGCCCGCGCTAGTTTAGCTCATTAACACTAATAAAGTCTCTTTTACAGCTTTGTTATAGTAGTTCAGCATTGTGTATTCCGTATATAACCTTTTGCACTCATAGTCAAAAGAAGACGCCGCCCGTTCGCCGGACAGCGCCATTTTTCATTCGAACCGGAAAGGTTCGGTATTCACTTCGGAAGGCAGGAATTCGCAAGCAAGTTTGCTGTTTTTCTTCATCCAGTCGACAACGCCTTGGATCATGATTTTCTCAACATGATGGCCGGGATCGACAACTGACAGGCCCATTGCCTGTGCGTCTTGTGCGACGTGGAAATAAAGGTCCCCGGTCACGTAGACGTCAGCGCCCGAGCGTTTGGCCGCGTTGATGTATTTATTGCCGTCGCCGCCGAGCACCGCCACTTTTTTGACGGGTTTGGACAGATCGCCGACAACGCGCGCTGCCGGAACGCCGAGCCGCTCTTTGACAAGAGCGGTGAATTCGCCGAGTGTCATTTCCTCGTCTAATCGGCCGACGCGGCCAAGGCCCATTGGCAATTCCTTGTTTTCAAGCGTAAAGACGTCATAGGCCGCTTCCTCATATGGGTGGGCCGCAATCATCGCCTTGATGGCGCGGTCTTTTTCGGTTTTGCGGATGACCACTTCGATTTTCGATTCCTCGGTCTTTTCCATCTTGCCCGCTTCCCCGATATACGGATTTGCATCTTTCGTCGGACGGAAGCGTCCGGTGCCGGACAAGGTATAGCTGCAGAACTCGTAATCGCCGATTGCGCCTGCACCGGCTTTGCCGAGTGCTTCCCGTACAGCTTCTTCGTGGCTTTCGGGCACGAACACGGCAATCTTCACCAGTTCCGCTTCGTAGGTCGTCACAAGCACGCTGGTATCGGACAAGCCGAGCGCTTCCGCCAGCATGTCATTAACACCGCCCCAAGCGACATCCAGATTGGTGTGCGCAGCATATACTGCTATATCATTTTTGATCAGTTTTTCCATCAAGCGCCCCTGCGGAAAATCGGTCTGCAGGTTGCCGAGCGGCCGGTAGATCGGCGGATGGTGGGCGATGATCAGCCCCGCTCCCCGTTCAATCGCTTCATCCGCGACAGCTTCATTGACATCAAGCGTCACGAGGACCCGCTCTACGCGTTTATTGAGTGTCCCGACATGCAGGCCGACCGGATCGCCTTCCATCGCCAGATATTTCGGCGACCATTTCTCAAGCTCTTCGATGATTTGCTGTCCGTTAGGAATTTTCACCATGCAGCACCTCTTCAACCAGTTTTATTTTCCGTACAAGTTCATGTTTCTTTTCGACAATTTCCATCGTTTGTTCTGTGGATTCCATCGATGCAATGATGTTCTTCCATTGGGCAGCTTCCCGCTGCCATTTTGTGCAGAAGACATCCGTGCGTTCTGCCATCAGTTTCGGCCCGAGGATCAGCTCAGCTTCCGTGAACCGGATCTCTTTTTCAGCCGGCTCCAGCACCACGATTTCGTAAATCTTCCGGTTCTCTTCGATGATTTCTTCTTCAGCAATGGCCCATCCATTCGCCGCCGCCCATTCCCGGATTGCCCGCGCATGGACGTTCGGCTGCAGAATAAGGCGCTGGACGCCTTCGAGCCTGTTTTTGTCCCCTTCGAGGATCGATGCAATCAGCGGACCGCCCATGCCGGCGATAACTACTGCCGTAACGCCGTCAGCCGGTTCGATTGCAAGAAGGCCGCTTGCCAGCCGGACTGTGATCCGGTCTTCCAACCCTTCTTGCTGCACTTGTTTTTTGGCCGATTCATACGGGCCTTTGACCACTTCACCGGCAATTGCCCGGTCTGCAAGGCCATTGCCGACCAGGTAGCACGGCAAATAGGCGTGGTCGCTGCCGATATCTGCCACGACGGCATGCTTTGGAACAAAATGGGCCACCCGTTCGAGCCGATGTGATAATTGTTGAGCGTTCATAAAATCCTCCTGACTTGAAAAACACTGGGACACCGTTCTGTCCTTCATTTCCCCAAACACGTATAGAAAAACCCTTAGCTCAAAGAACTAAGGGTTTTCATCCTATTCGAGTGTTAAAATCCACTCAGCCATAGCCGGGATGTTTTCTTCTTCAACTAGCCCGCCTGGCATTGCGCCTTTACCGTTAGCAATGATCTCTTCGATTCCTGCCTGGTCAAGTTCTGTCGCTACTAGAGATGGACCTACGCCGCCTTCATAGCTTGAACCGTGGCAAGAAATACATTGTGCTTGTGCAACAGCTTCCGGATCGAATTCGCTGCCGGCATCTTCGCCGTCTTCAGCTGGTGCTTCTTCACCGCCGTTTGCGCCTTCTTCTCCTGCTGCGTGTTCTTCAGCGATTTCCTCTTGGTTGCCTGCTCCTTCTAATGATAAGAAGAAAATTAGACCAATACCGAACGCCATGATTAAGATATAAGGTACAATTGCATTTTTTTGCATCCGTTACCCCTCCCTCTTCAAGTTCTGCATTAATGATAGTAATCGTATCATTCATTATTGTACTGTATTATTTGCAAAACGAAAAGCGATATCGGATAACTTTTAGCAGATTGTGACAAAATCAGCAATTTAACATCCAATTGCGCGGGCGATGACCATGTGCTGGACTTCGGAAGTTCCTTCTCCGATTTCAAGAAGTTTGGCGTCGCGCATATAGCGCTCGACTTCGTATTCCTTCATATATCCGTAGCCTCCGTGGATCTGGATGGCTTCGTCCGCCACTTCCATCGCCATTTCCGATGCGAATAGTTTTGCCATGGAGGCCTCTTTCGTGAACGGACGCCCCTCGTCTTTCAGCCAAGCCGCTTTGTAGACCATATTGCGCGCCAATTCAATTTTCAGCGCCATCTGCGCCAGTTTGAACTGCGTCACTTGGAATTCGGATAATGTTTTTCCGAACTGCTTGCGTTCTTTCGAGTAGTTCAAGGCTTTGTTGAATGCCGCTTGTGCGATTCCGACCGCCATCGCCGCGATGCCGATGCGCCCGCCGTCCAACGTCACCATGAATTGCTTAAAGCCTTCTCCGCGCTTGCCGAGCAGGTTCCCTTTCGGCACACGTACGTTTTCAAGGACCAGCTCCGTCGTGTTGGACGCATTCAAGCCCATTTTCTCGTAGTTGTCGATGATCGTGAAGCCTTCTGCATCCGTCGGAACGATGATGGCGCTGATTTCCTTTTTGCCATCTTTCATTCCTGTGATTGCTGTGATCGCCAAATGCTTCGCATGGCTGGCATTTGTGATATAGACTTTCGATCCATTGATGACCCAGTCATCACCGTCTTCGATGGCCCGGGTTTCCGTGCCGCCTGCATCCGATCCGGCATTCGGTTCCGTCAAGCCGAACGCGCCGAACGATTCGCCTGTGCAGATCGGCGTCAGGTATTTCTGTTTTTGCTCTTCTGTGCCGAACAAGTTCAGCGGCGCGCCTCCGAGTGAAATATGCGCGGAATACGTGATGCCCGTCGAAGCGCATGCGCGGCTCAATTCTTCTGTTACAATCGCGAAACTGACCGTGTCCGCTCCTGCTCCGCCGTACTCTTCCCCAAACGGCAATCCCATCATCCCCATGTCGGATAGCTGTTTGAAGATCTCTTTCGGGAACTCCTTCGTCTTATCGCGTTCAATTGCCCCTGGTGCAACGGCCTTATCTGCGAATTCCTTGATCGTCTTTTTGATCATCTGTTGTTCTTGCGTCAAATCGAAATTCATTTGTCCTACATCCCCTTTGTTGTGTATACGCTTTCATTATTCATTATATAGGAAAAATTTAGACAAACTCAACCATTAACCGGCAATCAGCGAAAAAAGCTTTCGGAACTTCGCCTTCCGGCAGCGAACAGGTGGAAAGGCAGAGCGTTTTTGCCAATAAAAAAAGCTGCTCCTTCCGGGGGAAGGAAACAGCTATTTATTCCAGGAAATCTTTCAAGCGTTTGCTGCGCGATGGGTGGCGAAGCTTGCGGAGTGCTTTTGCTTCGATTTGGCGGATCCGTTCGCGGGTCACGCCGAACACCTTGCCCACCTCTTCAAGTGTGCGTGTGCGTCCATCATCAAGGCCGAACCGCAGGCGAAGCACGTTTTCTTCGCGGTCTGTCAACGTATCGAGCACGTCTTCCAATTGCTCTTTCAGCAATTCGTAGGCGGCGTGGTCAGATGGAGACTGCGCGTCCGAATCTTCGATGAAATCGCCAAGATGCGAATCGTCTTCTTCGCCGATCGGCGTTTCAAGCGATACCGGCTCCTGTGCAATCTTCAGGATTTCACGCACTTTTTCCGGAAGCAGGTCCATTTCTTCCCCAATTTCTTCAGGGGACGGCTCGCGGCCCAAGTCCTGAAGCAATTGGCGCTGGACGCGGATCAATTTGTTGATCGTTTCGACCATATGCACCGGGATGCGGATGGTCCGCGCCTGGTCAGCAATCGCACGGGTGATGGCCTGACGAATCCACCAAGTGGCATACGTACTGAATTTAAAGCCTTTTGAGTAATCGAATTTCTCGACCGCTTTGATCAAGCCCATGTTCCCTTCCTGGATCAAATCCAGGAACAGCATGCCGCGGCCGACATAGCGTTTCGCGATCGAAACGACGAGGCGCAGGTTGGCTTCTGCCAAGCGCTTTTTCGCTTCTTCGTCGCCTTGTTCGATCAATTTAGCCAGACGGACTTCTTCTTCCGCTTTTAAAAGGTCAACGCGGCCGATTTCTTTCAAGTACATCCGCACCGGGTCATTGATCTTGACGCCCGGAGGCACGCTCAAGTCGTTCAAATCGAATTTCTCTTCGGTCGGTTTCATGAGGCGGTCCAAATGCTCTTCGTCATCGGATTTCCGCTCCAGCTCGATGCCGTGGCCTTCCAGCTGATCGATGAATTCTTCGACAGCGTCGGATTCCATTTCAAAAACGGCTAATTTATCGGCGATCTGCTCATAATTAAGTTCTCCGGTTTTCTTGCCCACTTCAATCAGTTGTTTTTTTGCCTCTTCTACTGTCATTTCAGGGCCTTCCGTGCTCAATGAAACATTGCTTGCTTCAACTTCGTTTTGGTGTTCTGATTTCTCAGCCATACAACTTCCTCCTTTAAAAAAACCGGAATTGACTTACAATGATTTCCGCAAGGCAATCGCTTCCTGCGCCAGCAGCAGCGCGCGTTTCATGTCGTGCTGCTTTTCCGCTTCCTTCGACTGCTGGATCTTCAGATGGATCTGCTGCTCGATGCGGTGTTTGTCGAGATGCTTGAGGCAATCCTCGATTTCTTCTTCCCCGTGGTCGGGATCCCGTTCGGCCAGCGCTGTTTCCATCACCAATTTGCGGAGTTCAGGGTCTTGGAGCGTTTCCAGGAATTTATGGAAATCCGCTTTGTCCCATTCTTCATAAAAACCGAGCAGCTGGACATACAGCGCTTTGTATTCTTCACTGACAAACGGCATGCCGTCTGCGGCATTCGCCAATTTGTCCATGACCCGCGGTTCAGCCAGCGCATGGGCGAACAATAGGCGCTCCGCCCGGTTCAGTGAAGAGGTCCGCTTCGGCTCGCGCTTTGGCGGCCTTGCAGACGGCGCTTCTTCTGCCGGGTGCTGCGGGCGGCTGCGTTCGATCGATTTGTTTTCCAGCTTCCGGTATTGCTGAAGAATCGCTTCTTCCGACAATCCGGTTTCTTTCGATAATTGCTTGATATACAGGTCCCGCTCGATCGGCGAAGACCGGCCTGCCAGCAATTGAAGCACTTCCTGGATATATTGCAGCAGATCGTTTTCATACTGGAAGTTCTTATGCCTCCGGGCATGCATCATGGCAAACGCGATAAAAGCGTGCGGCTTGCCGATGATCTGCTCTCTAAAAGCCTCGCCGCCGTTCTCTCTGACAAAATCATCTGGATCCATTTTTCCAGGCAGGACGGCAACTTCAACTTTGAAATTTTCTTCATTCAATGCAATCGCGGCTTTTTTGGCCGCTTCCCATCCGGCGTCATCCCCGTCAAAGCAGACGACCACTTCTTGCGCAAAGCGCTTCATGGCCCGGATGTGCTGTGAGGTCAGCGATGTCCCCATGGTTGCCAGGGCGTTTTCCACGCCGGCCTTCGATGCCGCAATGACGTCCATAAATCCTTCGAACAAAATGATTTTCCGGTTTTTCCGGATAGTATTCCGTGCTTGGTGGACGTTGTAGAGCACTTGGCTTTTCTGGAATATCGGCGATTCAGGGCTGTTCATGTATTTCGCTTCCTGTTTCGTGTTCTCCAGGATGCGGCCCGAAAAGGCAATGGTCTTGCCGCTTTCATTCATGATCGGGTACATTATTCTACCGCGAAAACGGTCGAAAAAGCCATTCCCCTGCTCGCGCTCGATCGCCAGTCCGCTTTCGACCAGCTCCGCTTCGCTGTAGCCTTTCCGCTGCAGCGCTGTCGCCATGTAATTCCATTCAGGCAGCGACCAGCCGATGCGGTATTTTTCGATCAGTTCGCGGGTGAACCCGCGGTTCTCGAGATAATCCAGCGCCGCCTGGCCTTCTTCTGTGTTCAGCAGAATATGGTGGTACATCTCTGCTGCAAATTCGTGCATGGCGACCAATTGGCTGTCCGCTTTCGACAGCGCCTGGCTGGACTCGGACGGAACATTGACGTCCACTTCGATTCCGGCCCGGCTGCCAAGTTTCGACAGCGCTTCCTGGAAGGAAAGGTTTTCGATATCCATCAGAAAAGTGATGACGTTACCGCCTGCGCCACAGCCGAAGCAATGGAAAATCTGCTTATCGGAAGTCACGGAAAAGGATGGCGTGCTTTCGCCGTGGAACGGGCACAGCCCGAACCAGTTGCGTCCGCGTTTTGTTAATTGGACATATTCACCGACAACATCGACAATATCCGCTGAAGTGCGGATTTGCTCGATGACTTCTTCAGGAACTCGGGTTGACATCTCATCACCATCTTTTTTCGCTTAACATACTTAATTCGAGATTATGGGGTGAATTCCTTCATCTTTTTAAAAAAGATGGCATTCAAAACATTGGTCTCGTTATACTTTTATCCACAATTCTTCATTATAAAACGTTTTGTTGAAATAATCCACATTTAAAACAGAAAAACCGCCTTTTCAGGTGGTTTCAACGCTTCTGCTATTTTTTTGGTGTTTATTTGATTTTATTCATGATCAAGTTGGCGGTTTCTTCCACTGCCCGATTGGTCACATCCAGCACTTCGCAGCCGATGCGGTCCACCACTTTGCGGAAATGGGTGATTTCCTCATGGATGCGGTTAATCTGGGCATAATTCGCGTCGTCGTTCAAGCCGAGCGCGATCAGCCGTTCTTTGCGGATGTGGTTCAGCTTCTCAGGAGAGATGACCAGACCGAAGCATTTGGCAGGATCGACTTGGTACAGCTCTTCCGGCGGATCCACTTCCGGCACCAGCGGCACGTTCGCCACTTTCAGCCGCTTGTGCGCCAGGTATTGGGACAGCGGCGTCTTGGACGTCCGGGAAATGCCGACGAGGACGATATCGGCCATCAGGATGCCGCGCGGGTCGCGCCCGTCGTCGTACTTCACCGCAAATTCGATCGCTTCCACCTTCTTGAAGTAGTCGTCATCGAGCTTACGGACGAGCCCTGCTTCCTGGAGCGGCACTGAGTCGAACTCCTTCTCGAGCGCATCCATCAATGGGCCCATCAAATCGACCGCCCGCACGTTGTATTTCGCGGTTTCTGAAATCAGGTATGTCCGCAATTCCTTGGACACGAGGGTAAAGACGATGAATGCTTTCTGTTCAGCGGCCATTTTGATAATGTCCTGCAAATGGTCGACTGTGTCAATATAGGGGAACCGTTTCATGACCGCATTCTGGTCCGCGTATAAGAACTGGCTGACTGCCGCTTTGGCGACGAGCTCCCCAGTTTCTCCGACTGAATCGGAGACGATGAACAAACGGAGTTGTTTCATTTTCTGCACCTCACAATTCATGGCTTTCCGACAAAGACAAAAATGCCCGTGTGATGTTGGTCTTCGTCAGGCGGCCTACTACTTTATAGCCTCCCGGCTGCTCATCCACGACCGGCAGCGCATCAATCTGCTGGTTGATCAACCGGTGTGCGGCTTGGATCAGCGAATCATTCTTCATGCAAAACGTAATATTCGGCATCCGGGTCATGATGATATGTACAGGGATGGCGCTCAGGTTCTGGCTGCCGAGGCTGGTCCGGAGCAAGTCCTTGCGCGACAGCACACCCGTCAGGAACGACTCTTTGTCAACGACGAACAATGTGCCGACATCGTCGAGGAACATCTGGCTGATCGCATCGTAGACGCTGACGTCTTCGCGCACGACCACCGGAATCGACTGGAAGTCCTTTACTTTCATGTTGTTCATCGTGTCGGTAATGTCGTGCCCCGGTTTTTTGCCAGAATAAAAATAGCCCACACGCGGACGGGCATCCAAAAAGCCTGCCATCGTCAGTATGGCCAAATCAGGTCTTAGCGTCGCACGCGTCAAATGCAGCCGGTCGGCGATCTGTTCGCCGGTAATCGGGCCATTGCCTTTCACGATGCGCAATATCTCTTCTTGTCTCTTATTGAGTTCGATCGGACTCACCGCCTCAAAATATGTTATACTCAATGTTAATTATTATATACTAATTGGCGGCATATTGCGAAGAAAAGAATGCCATGTTACAATACTATAGAATTTAATAGCCGGCAATGAAAGAGAAAAAAGTACTGTTGCATTCAGCGAGCGGGGATGGTGGAAGCCCGCAACCAAACAGGAAAAGGCACTCTGGAGCTGGATTTTTTCAAGAGGGCTGCTGCTGCAGCCAATCGGGGTGGAACCGCGGGTCATAACGTACTCGTCCTCGGACTTTATGTCCGGGACGGGTACGATTTTTTATTTTAATGGAGGTTTTTATATGTCAATGGAAGATGTAGTATCGTTAGCAAAACACAGAGGTTTCGTATTTCCGGGCTCGGAGATCTACGGCGGCCTGGCCAATACATGGGATTACGGCCCGCTCGGCGTCGAATTGAAAAACAATATCAAAAAAGCCTGGTGGAAGAAATTCGTCCAGGAATCCGTACATAATGTCGGATTGGACGCTGCGATCCTGATGAACCCGAAAACGTGGGTCGCTTCTGGACATGTCGGCAACTTCAACGACCCGATGATCGACTGCAAGAGCTGCAAGACGCGCCACCGCGCCGACAAATTGATCGAAGACGCACTGGATGCAAAAGGCATCGAGATGGTCGTCGACGGATTGTCATTCGAGCGGATGGCGGAATTGATCCAGGAACACGAAATCAAATGCCCGGTATGCGGCAAGCAGGACTATACGGAAATCCGCCAGTTCAACTTGATGTTCAAGACTTTCCAGGGCGTGACCGAAGCTTCTACCAATGAAATCTACCTGCGCCCGGAAACGGCGCAAGGGATTTTCGTCAACTATAAAAACGTTCAGCGTTCGATGCGCAAGAAAATGCCGTTCGGCATCGCCCAGATCGGCAAAAGCTTCCGCAATGAAATCACGCCGGGGAACTTTACGTTCCGCACGCGTGAATTCGAACAGATGGAACTTGAATTCTTCTGCAAGCCGGGCGAAGATTTGGAATGGTACGCCTACTGGCGCGATTTCTGCAAAAACTGGCTGCTTGACCTGAACATGTCAGAAGACAATATGCGCTTGCGTGAACACGATGCAGACGAATTGTCCCATTACTCCAACGCGACAGTCGACATCGAATACAAATTCCCATTCGGCTGGGGCGAGCTTTGGGGCATCGCAGACCGCACCGACTTTGACTTGAAGCGCCATATGGAGCATTCCGGCGAAGACTTCAACTACATCGACCCGATCACGAACGAGCGCTACGTGCCGTATTGCATCGAGCCTTCATTGGGTGCTGACCGCGTGACCCTTGCGTTCCTGGTCGACGCTTACAATGAAGAAGAGCTGGAAAACGACGACAAACGCACCGTCTTGAAATTCCACCCGGCACTGGCGCCGTATAAAGCGGCCGTCCTTCCGTTATCGAAAAAGTTGGCAGAAGGCGCGACGGAAGTTTTCGCCGGCCTTGCCAAGCATTTCATGGTGGATTACGATGAGTCCCAATCGATCGGTAAACGCTACCGCCGCCAGGACGAAATCGGTACGCCGTTCTGCATCACATACGACTTCGACTCCGTGGAAGACGGCCAAGTAACTGTCCGCCACCGCGACTCGATGGAACAAGTGCGCATGCCGATTGCCGACGTGCAGTCTTATATCGCAGAACGTATCCAATTTTAATTTTTTCTAGCCCGGAGCATCTACATGATGCTCCGGGCTTTTTATTGAACTTGCTTGTTTTGTGCGGCTTTGTTGGGTCCGCACAGTATTATAATGGTCGTGGACAGGTTTTCCGCCGACAAGGCAGCCTTCTACGGCAAAAAGAAAGTATTTCACCTCGGACAGAAAGTATTCCACTCCGAAAGAGAAGTAAATGAAAATACTGGCAATAAAAAAGACCCGCTCAGGACAATTCGTCCTCTTGCGGGTCTTGCACTTCTTCTTTTTTCGGCAAAAATTCCGGCGTGCGGTCGAGCTGCTCGAGAAAGCTCCTCGATTTCAGCCGGATTCCCGCCTGCTCTTCGTAGATCGTGCGGACGATCCCTTTCAACAGCGATTTCGACTCTTTTTTCAGCTTCACCGAGCCGACCCGGTCGATCGGCACAAAATACAGTGTGCGGACCAATTTCACGAGCGACGGACTTAGGCGGATGATGTAGCGGTCGATATGGAAGCAGCGGTGGCACAGGAAGCCGAGTTCCTGGAACGAAAAAGCGAACTCGCCTTCCGTTGCACCGCAATTGGCGCATTCGTGGAGCGTCGGCGTCAAGCCAGCGTGCGGCAGCATCTTCCATTCGACAAACAGCGAAATCGCTTCCGGGTCGTAGCCTTCTTCGATGGCATGGAGCGCCTGGTAGAGCATGTCGTATACGGACGGCTGCGGCTCGTCCTGTTCCGTCAGCCGGTCGATCAACTCGACGATATAGCTGGCATAAGCGGTTTTCATGATGTCTTCCCGGATATGCCGGAGCGATTCGAGCTGGTCGCCTCCCTGCAGCGTGCCCATGCCTTTCCCTTTGAAGACCGAAAAGCTGCCATGGGTGAACGGCTGCGTCACCGCGGCCAAGCGGCTCGACGGTTTTTTCGCGCCGCGCGCCATGCAAGTGATCTTGCCGGCGTCGCGCGTGAACAGCGTGACGATTTTATTGTTCTCGCCGTATGGACGGGCGCGGATCACAATACCTTCTATTTGATTCAGCATGACACCGACTCCTTAGTATTCGTCGTCTCTGAAACCGAAGTCGCGAAGATGCATCGCTTTGTTGCGCCAGTCTTTCTGTACTTTGACCCACAATTCCAGGTACACGCGTGAACCGAGCAGGTTCTCGATGTCCTTGCGGGCGCGTGAGCCGATCTCCTTCAAGAGGACGCCCTTTTTGCCGATGACGATGCCCTTTTGGGAGTCGCGTTCGACCATGATCGTCGCCTGGACGCGGATCATGTCTTCGTGCTCGCTGTCCGGCGCGATCTTCTCGATCACGACGGCAATCGAATGCGGGATTTCCTCACGCGTAAGATGAAGGGCTTTCTCCCGGATCAGTTCCGAGATGATAAAGCGCTCCGGATGGTCCGTCACTTGGTCGGCCGGGTAATACTGCGGCCCTTCCGGCAAACGCTCGGCGATTTTCGCCAGCAGGTTGTCGACATTATTGCCCTGGATGGCCGAAATCGGCACAGCTTCGGCGAAGTCGAATTCCTTCTTATACGACTCGATGATCTTCGGCAGTTCGTCCGGGTGCACCTGGTCGATTTTGTTGAGGACCAGGAAAACCGGTACATCGATGCCGCGGAGCATATCGAGCACGAAACGGTCCTGCTTGCCGATGCGTTCATTCGCAGCCGCGACAAACAGCAATACGTCGACCTCCCGGAACGTGTTTTTCGCCACCCGCAGCATAAAGTCTCCGAGCTTGTGGCGCGGTTCGTTGATGCCTGGCGTGTCGATGAAGACCATCTGGCTGTCATTTGTGGTAACGACGCCCTGGACTTTATTGCGCGTCGTCTGCGGTTTGTCGCTCATGATGGCGATCTTCTGCCCCACGACGCGGTTAAGGAACGTCGATTTGCCGACGTTCGGTCGGCCGATGATGGAAATGAAGCCTGACTTGAAGCCTTTATTTTCTTGCTGCATAATCAAGATCCTCCGTTGAAAACGCCCCAGGCAACAGTTCGCTGACTGTCGTTTCCTGGACGTCGCCGTTTAGATTTGTCAAATAGACCGGCATATCCGGCGAACAGAATTCGGCTAACACCTGGCGGCAAGCGCCGCACGGGGAAACCGGGCCTTTGGTGTCTGCCACGACAGCCAGTGCCGCGAAGGATTTGTCGCCTTCTGAAACCGCCTTGAACATGGCTGTGCGCTCAGCGCAGTTGGTCATGGAGTAGCCGGCGTTCTCAATGTTGCAGCCTCCGTAGACTTTGCCGTCTGCTGTAAGGAGCGCAGCGCCGACCTGGAAATTCGAATACGGCACGTATGCCCGTTCTCTTGCTGCTTTTGCTTCGTTGATCAATTGTTCTTTTTCCATTCCGAATCACCTCTGTAAGTTAAAACCATTTTGGTAGAAAGATTAGTAAACCAATTATAGCACTAGCCGCGGCAAATACCAAAACCGCACCTGCCGCAATGTCTTTCGCTTCTTTTGCAAGCGGATGGATGTCCGGCGAAGCCAGATCGACCACCCGTTCAATCGCGGAATTGACGAGTTCGAGCGCAATCATGCCGCCGACTAGGCCGATAACAACGAGCCATTCCGTGTAGGACAGGCCGGTGAAAAAACCGGCCGTGAAGACGGTGATGCCCGCGAGCAGATGGAAGCGGATGTTCTGCTCGCGCTTCACAGCCGACACGATGCCTTGGGCAGCATAGACAAATGACCGGAAGAACCTATTCAGCCCCATGCTCGCCACGTGTGATGCCGAGTGATGACAGGATTTCTTCCTGCTTTGAAAACATCTTTTTCTCGTCTTCTTCGGTCATGTGGTCATAGCCTAGCAGATGCAAGAACCCGTGCACAGCCAGGAATCCGAGCTCCCGTTCGAAGGAATGCCCGTAATCTGCCGCCTGTTCCTTTGTCCGGTCGAGCGAAATGATGATATCGCCCAGCATGCGCGGCTCGGAAGAACCGATGATTTCCGGTTCGCCTTCCCCCGGCTCCTCCATGGCAAATGAAATCACATCCGTCGGCGCGTCCTTGCCGCGGTATTCCTTGTTGATGTCCTGGATGGCTTCGTTTGTCACGAATGTCACTGACACTTCCGCCTCCCCGACCGCTTCTGCCGCAGCAGCATGCTGCAGGATCTTCTCCACAAATTCCAAATCCTTATCAGCCAACGTAGCTGTTTCATCCAGCAAGTCAATTGAAATCATCGCTGTCCACTCCTTCTATTTCGTCTCTTTTGGATACTCGATCCGCGAATGGAAAATGCCGTTCAGCGTTTCGCACATGATGTGCTTGACGGTTTTCAATTCCTTCATTGTAAGATCACATTCATCAAATTGTCCATCTTTCAGTTTATCTTCTACGATCGCATCGACCAATTTTTTTATTTTTTCTGAAGTTGGCTCTTTCATCGACCGTACCGCAGCTTCGATGCTGTCTGCTATCGTAATGACTGCGATTTCCTTGGTCTGCGGTTTCGGTCCGCTATAGCGGAAATCGGCTTCCGGAATCTCCGGATCTGCTTCTTTCGCCTTGTGGTAGAAGAATTTCAGCAAGCTTGTGCCGTGGTGCTGCGCTGCGATATCGACGATTTCCCTCGGCAGCTTATGCTTTTTGAGAATCGCCGCGCCGTCTGAACCATGCGCCAGGATGATATCCCGGCTCGTTTCCGGCGGCAGCGAATCATGCGGATTTTTCATGTTCACCTGGTTTTCAATGAAAAATTGCGGCCGCACGGTTTTGCCGACATCGTGGTAATAGCAGCCGACGCGGGCGAGCAAGCCGTTTGCACCGATCGCTTCGCACGATGCGTCCGCCAGGTTCGCCACCATGACGCTGTGATGATAAGTCCCAGGCGTTTCCGTCAGGATTTTCTTGATCAGCGGATGGTTGGGATTCGACAATTCAATCAGCTTCATCGTCGACAGGAGTCCGAATGCCGATTCGAAAAACGGCAGCAAGCCGATGGCCATGGCACCCGATAAGATGCCGGAAACGATTGCGGCCGCAAAATAAAAGCCGATCTCCGTCAAGTCGTATTGGCTTTGGCCGATAAGCAGGTAAAAACCGATGAACAGCGCATTGACGCCGCCGACAGCGAGGCTTGTCTGCAACAGGCGGGCACGGCGGGCGTCCCTTTCGATCAGGTAAACGCCGGCCAGTCCGCCGAACACGATATACAGCGCAATCTCCATTTGCAGCGTCACCGCGCTGCCTTCCTGCAGCATCATGCCGCCGATTGCGCCGAGCAGGAACGTGACATAGACCGCGAGGCGTTCGTTCAGCAACAGCCGGAGCAGCATGCCTGCGAGCGCCGTCGGAAACAGAAATGCGATAACGACATCAAAATTATCGCTGACAGCTGCGAGCAGTTTCATCAAGGCGAGCGTAATCAGGAGCACAGCGAGCAGGACGAGCAGCGATGTGACTTTCTCCATCTGCGAGGCCCCGCGGCGCTCCAGCACCATCCACAGGAGACCCGTACTGGCCAGCACAAACAACGCAAGGCCGAATGCCGGCTTGTAATCGGCCTGTTCTTCGGTCATGCCGACAAGCTCCAGCTGCCGGTAGATTTCCCGGTCCACTACTTGGCCTTCCTGGACCAGCACCTGGCCCTGGAGGATCCGTGTCGGCTCCACGCTCGCTTTGGCCTGTTCAACCTGCATTGACGTCAGCTCCGCATTGACGGTTTCCGTCGGGATGACCGCAAAACGTCCAATCGTGATGGCGGCTTGTAGAACGGCAGCCGGAATTCGTTCATTTTCCCGGATGTCCTGTTCGACTGCACTTCTGGCAGCCGCCACTTCTTCCGCCCGGATTGGCTGCTCGAGCCTTGAAGAAACTATGGATTTCAGGTTCTGCTGCAGCGATTCGAGTTCCTTCTCGCTCAGGCGAAGCAGTTCGCGCAGCATATCGTCCGTCAGCCGCAGCCCGTTTTCGCTGGTTTCCATGAGCCGCAGGTTTTCCTTGAGCTTTTCAATCATCTGCGGGAGGGTCGGTTCTTTTCCTCCGATTTCATCCGGCGCTTCGCTGACATAGCCGAACAGCGAGTCCATGACCGCGCTCTGGTTGTCCGCGATGCCGTCATTGAATTGATAGCTCGGTTCCAAGTCCGTTGCGACCCGCTGGCGCTCCTGCTCGGTTTTGACCGGATCCACTACCGTTTTGGCGGAACGCACCGTTTCATCCGAAAGCTGGAAAAGCTCCAAGTCGTAATGGTCGCTCCGCACAGCTCCGAATAGAAAACTGTACATGGCGATGCCGATCAACAAGATGATTGCCGCCGCTGTCCATCGGTAGCCGGCTTTGCGGCAAATTTTCTGAATCCACGTCTGCATAGAAACACCCCACCTTTAGTACTTTAATCATAACAATTAAAGAAGGGGTTATCACGGACAATTTCAATTTATTTCAAATTAATCAGAATTCAGCGCGCAAAAAACCAGCCCTAGGAACTCGGCTGGCTTTCGTATGCATGGATGATTTTAGTGACAAGCGGATGGCGGACAACATCGCCGCGCTCCAAGTACTGGATATGGATGCCGGGAACGTCCAGCAAAATCTTCTCTGCGGCAATCAGGCCGGATTCCGCCCCGCGCGGCAAATCAATCTGTGTCTTGTCTCCGGTGATAATCATTTTCGAACCGAATCCAAGGCGCGTCAGGAACATTTTCATCTGCGCTTTTGTCGTATTCTGTGCTTCGTCTAGAATGACGAATGCTTCATCAAGCGTACGCCCTCTCATATAGGCAAGCGGCGCTACTTCAATCGTCCCCCGCTCAATGAACCGGTTGGTCTGCTCAAGCCCCAATACGTCATGGAGTGCATCATAGAGCGGACGCAGGTAAGGATCGACTTTCTCTTTCAAGTCGCCCGGCAGAAATCCGAGGCTTTCGCCGGCTTCTACAGCCGGACGCGTCAGGATGATTTTTTTGACATGGCCATTCTTCAGCGCCTGTACAGCCATGACGACCGCCAAATAGGTTTTCCCTGTGCCGGCCGGCCCGATCGCGAACACCAAGTCATTCGACCGGATTGCATGGATATAGCGGCGCTGTCCGATCGTCTTTGCCCGGATGGGTTTGCCTGTAGCACTGCGCGCCACTTCTTCGTCGTACAATTCGGCGAAATACTCGATGGTTCCGGCTTTCGCCATTTCGATTGCTGATACGATATCGCGCTGGTCAATGTTGATCCCTTTGCGGATAACTTTCAACAATTGTTCTATTAATAATTTACCGACTTGTTTTCCTTCATCCGAACCTGATAGACGGATGACCTCACCTCGGGTAATTATTTGAATTTGAAATGCTTCTTCGATCAGTGTCATGTGGTTATCGGATATCCCCAGCAGCAGCACCGCTTCGTTCGGGTCCTTCACATGAAGTTCTAACAACTGGTTTTCTGTCATGTAGTCGCTCCTTGAAACGTATTTTCTATTGATTAACTGTATCATTCTTTAGGAATAGTTGTAAAACAATTTACTTTTATTTGGATTTACATAATATAATTATAATCAAAAAAAGACCGGCCATTTACATGGCCGGTCAAGGTTCAACGTTTCGATTTTGGCGGCATCAGGATTTCTGCCAGGATGATCGCTTTTTTCATTTCGTCCGGACGGAGCGAAAAGCTTTCGTCTGCCGGCGTTTCGTCTGCTCTGGCCGGCGCACCGATTTCCTGGTGCGCAGTCAGGCGGCCGGCCGAATAGGGCTGTGCGCGCGGCGGCCGTTCCGGTTCTTTGCGCGGCATCTTTTCGATCGCCTGCCTGCCCCGCTCTGCCGCCTGCTTTGCCCGCTCCCGTTCACGAGCAGGGATCCGTTCCATCATTTTATCCGCTTTTTCGGATAATTGCTTGGTGCGCTGCGGGTTTTCGTTCATCTGCCCCTGCAGTTCGCCATAGACGTTTTTGGCGTAATCCTCGACCCGCTTGAAGGTCCGCTGGCCGCGTTCGGCGGCTGACCCTTGGGCGCGCTTTACCGGATCCGGCAATTCCTTGTCCTCTTTCTTCTTGCCGTTGAAAAATGCTCCTAAAGCCATAATGATCAAGGCGAATATGAGACCTTCCATCTGAAATCACTCCCTTACAGCCGGCAGTTTTTATTTTTCGTCGGATTTCTCTGTTCCGGTCCGCGCGATTGAATCGCGCATGCCCGTATCCGCTTGGATGTTCTTGTAGTTCACGTAATCCATGACGCCGATGTTGCCGCCGCGGAGCGCTTCCGACATGGCAAGCGGTACTTCCGCTTCCGCTTCGACCACTTTCGCTCTCATTTCGACGACTTTCGCTTTCATTTCCTGTTCGCTTGCAACGGCCATTGCCCGGCGTTCTTCCGCTTTTGCCTGGGCGATTTTCTTATCGGCTTCCGCTTGCTCCGTCTGAAGTTCGGCGCCAATGTTCTTGCCTATATCCACGTCCGCGATATCGATCGACAGGATTTCAAATGCTGTACCGGAATCGAGCCCTTTGCTGAGGACTGTCTGGGAAATCAAATCCGGGTTTTCCAGCACTTTTTTGTGGCTTGTGCTCGAACCGAGCGTTGATACAATCCCTTCACCGACACGGGCAACGATGGTTTCTTCCCCTGCGCCCCCGACGAGGCGGTCGATGTTGGCGCGCACCGTGATGCGGGCTTTCGCCTTCACTTCGATCCCGTCCATGGCAACACCCGCGATGAACGGCGTTTCGATTACTTTCGGGTTTACGGACATCTGGACCGCTTCCAAAACGTCGCGTCCTGCTAAATCGATGGCCGCTGCGCGTTCGAACGGCAATTCAATGTTTGCCCGGTGTGCAGCGATCAGGGCGTTGACAACACGGTCTACGTTCCCCCCTGCGAGATAATGGCTCTCCAGCTGGTTGATATGGACATTCAAACCGGCTTTTGATGCCTTGATCAGCGGATTGACGATGCGCGATGGGATTACCCGGCGCAAGCGCATTCCGATCAATGTGAAGATGCTGATGCGGACGCCGGCTGCTAACGCCGAAATCCATAGGGTGATCGGTACAAATGTGAAGAATATTGCCAGTACGATAATAATACCAATTATTGCTGCGCCTAAACCAATCAGTTCAAAGCCCATAACTGTTATTCCTCCTCTTGTTTTTCAAGCTCCCTTACGACGATCCGGGAGCCTTCCACTTTAATGATCTTCACTTGCTTTTTCGGATCGATGAAGCGGCCTTCGGACACCGCATCAATCCGTTCTTCCCCAAGTACGATCGTTCCGGACGGGCGCAGAGCAGTCGCCGTCAAGGCCACCTGCCCGATCAGCTCAGGCCGGTTCACGGCGGAAACATAGCCGCTTTCGGTATCCGTGGCGTCTGTCAGAATCAGCCGTTTGAATAAATGAGGCCTTTTGCCAAAAAATTTCACTATGATCACCATCCCTGCAGTAGCTGCGATTAATGCAATGAAAATTGAAATGGCAGTCGACACCAGATCACCGCCAGCCAGCAGGATGCTGACCAGTATGGATGTGATGCCCAACACTCCCAGAATGCCGCCCGGAATCAAGAATTCGCCGAACAGCAGGCCGAGGCCGATGACCAGCAAAATGATCGAGCCGATCCCTGCATATCCTGCTGCAAAATGGCCATAGAAGAATACGAGCAGCGATGACAGGCCGAGTATCCCGGGAATGCCAAGACCGGGGGTGAAAAATTCCAGCATGAGCCCTAAAGCGGCGGCTGTCAGCAGAAGCGTCACGATCAGGGGATGCGTCAGAAACTCCACCAGCTGGTTTGCGGAAGGTTCAGCTGCCGGAGCAGCCAATGCCCCCAAAAAAGCCGGAGGTTCCGCTGCAAAAGCGGAAGAAGCACCCGAGATTGCAGACTGCGCATTGGAAAGCAGCAGAAATGGAAAAACCAGAAAACTGGATGCCAGCAAACCTTTCAAGCCGTCCACAGAGATCGCCCCTTTCACTTTTACTGTACACTTTATATACGGACCAGCACGCCGATGGTTTCAAAACTGCCATTAATATTATTATAGAGGAAACGCAGGAGAATAACGAAAGAATGCGCTTACAACCGCACCATAGAAAAACCGCCTGCACAAAGAATGTGCAGGCGGTTTCGGCTGTCGTTCATATTTTTTAATGTCGATTAGATGTCAATTAAAATTTACGTTTACGCGCAGCTTCTGATTTTAATTTGCGTTTTACGCTCGGCTTATCATAATACTCGCGCTTTCTTACCTCTTGCATTGTTCCGGATTTAGAAACAGTGCGTTTGAAGCGGCGAAGAGCATCTTCAATTGATTCGTTTTTACGAACAGTTGTTTTTGTCATCTCTTTTTCCCTCCCTCCGAACACACGTTGAAGCATACAACAACAAGTGTTATATACTAAAAAATTATATCGCAACTTGCAGGGTGAGTCAATAGTTAATAATCCGAATCGGACGATAACCCTTGCATGATCTTGACGCCTGAACTTGCGCCGATCCGTGTCGCTCCGGCTTCGATCATCGCTTGGACATCTTCGAGGCTGCGGACGCCGCCTGAAGCTTTGACGCCAAGGTCCGGGCCGACAGTTTTGCGCATCAATTTCACGTCTTCCACCGTTGCTCCGCCAGTCGAGAATCCGGTAGATGTTTTAACGAAATCCGCTCCGGCTTCCTTTGACAGTCGGGACGCTGTTTCTTTTTCTTCGTCCGTCAACAGGCTCGTTTCGATGATCACTTTGACGATCGCTTTGCCTTTTGCCGCACCGACAACCGCTGCGATGTCGTTTTTCACCAATTCCAGATCGCCGCTCTTCAACGCGCCGATATTGATGACCATATCGATTTCTTCAGCGCCTTTGGAAATGGCATCTGTTGTTTCGAATGCTTTTGTTTCAGAAGTCGAAGCGCCCAGCGGGAAACCGATGACCGTGCAGACCTTCACCGGGCTGTTTTCCAACTCGACAGCAGCCGTCGCTACCCACGCCGGATTGACGCAGACAGACGCGAATACATATTGCGCCGCTTCTTTGCATAATTCAACGATCTGTTCTTTTGTCGCTTCCGGTTTCAAAAGCGTGTGGTCAATGTACGAAGCAATGTTTGTCATATCAATAAACTCCATTCTGATTCTCTTCAAGATTTTAAGTAACCGCCAATTCGTCCAGGACTCGCACGAACTGGCCTTCGTTGTACGGATAGCCTGCCTTGGAAATCTTCACTTTCACAAGTTTCCCGATGAGCGAATCATCCCCCGGCATGACAACTTTCAGGTAATTGTCGGTATAGCCTTCGAGGAGTCCGCTTTCGGGATTTTCTTTGAAGCGTTCTTCCGGGATGATTTCCAGAAGCCCTCCTTCGAATTTGGAAGCGTACTCTTTGGCAAGCTGGCCGTTCAATGCAATCAGCCTGTGCACACGTTCGTTTTTCACTTCTTCGTCAATTTGGCCATCCATCCGCGCAGCCGGCGTGCCTGTGCGCTGCGAATACGGGAAGACATGGAGTTCGGAAAATCCATGGGCTTGAATGAAATCATACGTTTCCATGAATTCCTCTTCTGTCTCGCCCGGGAAACCGACGATGACGTCTGTGGTGATCGCCAGATCCGGCAGCGCGCTGCGAAGCTTTTCGAGCCGGCCAGCAAAAAAGTCCATCGTGTACTTGCGGCGCATCCGCTTCAGCACCGTATCCGACCCGGATTGGATCGGAATGTGAAGATGGCGCACGACGATCGGGGATTCCCGCAGGACTTCGATCACTTCATCGGTCAATTGGCTTGCTTCGATCGAAGAGATGCGAAGGCGCTTCAGCCCCGGGACTTCTCTTTCAAGGTCGCGCAAGAGCTTCGCCAGATTGTAATTTTTCAGGTCTTCCCCGTAGCCACCGGTATGGATGCCGGTCAGGACAATCTCCAAATAACCGGCCTCGACCAGCTGCCGGGCTTGGCGGACGACTTCCTCGGGGTCACGCGAGCGCAAAAGCCCTCTTGCCCAGGGGATGATGCAGAAAGTGCAGAAATTATTGCAGCCTTCCTGGATTTTCAGCGAAGCGCGCGTCCGGTCCGTAAAAGCCGGAACATCGAGCTCTTCATACACCCGATTTTTCATGATGTTGCCGACGGCATTGATCGGCTGGCGTTCGGTTTTGAACCGCTCGATATAGCCGATTAATTTGGACCGGTCTTGAGTGCCGACGACAATGTCGACTCCCGGGATCGCCATAATCTCTGCAGGAGACGTTTGTGCATAGCAGCCCGTGACGCAGATGACGGCGTCCGGATTCGTGCGGACCGCGCGCCGGATGACCTGCCGGCTTTTCTTATCGCCGGTGTTCGTGACGGTGCATGTGTTGATGACGTATACATCTGAATGATGGTCGAAGTCTCCGCGCTCATAGCCGTGTTCTTTGAACAATTGCCAGATCGCTTCGGTTTCATAATGATTCACTTTACAGCCTAAGGTATGGAATGCAACCGTTGACATAAGTGCCACCTCTTTCACTCAAATTCATAGGACATTGCTGACAATGCATATAATGGAGCGGTTTCTGTGCGCAGTATCCGGGGCCCGAGCGACGTGAACAAAGCGCCCGCCTCTTTCAGGAGGGCGACTTCGCTGCCGGAAATGCCGCCTTCGGGACCGAATACCAGGAGGATTGAGTCTTTATCATACAATGATTTTACGGTTTCAGCAAACCGCGTTCCGGCGCTGTCGCGCGCTTCTTCTTCATAAGCGACGACGATTGCATCGAACTTCCGAGCCGCGGCCAGGAGCTCTTTAAAGCTATGGATCGTATGTATGTGCGGAATATGTGTGCGATGGGATTGTTCCGCCGCTTCCTTGGCGATTTTCTGCAGACGGGCAGACTTTTTCTCGCTTTTGGCAGCATCCCATTTGACGACGGACCGTTCCGCCGCAAATGGAATCATTGCATGCATGCCGAGCTCCGTGGCTTTTTGGACAATCAGGTCCAGTTTATCGCCTTTCGGGAGACCGCAGGCAATGGTGGCCTTCTTCGGCATCTCCACAACCGCATCGAGCGGTTCGCCAATCTCGATTTCCACATCATATTCCGCCGAAAGGATGGTTGCGGCATAAGCCGCTTCCCCGACTACGGCAATCAGCCGATCCCCTTCCGTTTGGCGCATAACTTTGGCGATGTGCTTCGCATCATCGCCGGTTATGGTCATCCTTCTGTTGTCGGGAACGTTGCCTTCAATGAAATATCTTTGCATCTCTGCACCCCGTTATTCCGGTTTTTTTGAAATGATCGTGACCCAGTCTTCCATCATCATGACGTCTTCTACAACAAAGCCGGACGCTTCAAGCGCGTCTTTCACATCGTTCTTCTTCGCGGAAATGATGCCGGAAGTGATGTAGATCCCGCCCGGTTTCACCACTTGGAACGCGTCATCAGTAAACGATATGATGATCTCCGCCAAGATATTGGCTACCACGACGTCGCCTGGCGCTTCGATTGTATCAAGCAGATTGCCCTTGACGACATTGACACGGTCCTGGACCTTGTTTAGCTTGACATTGATTTTCGCGGCATGCACCGCAATTTCATCAAGGTCCAACGCATGCACTTCTCGGGCTCCTAAAAGCGCCGCGCCGATAGCCAGAACGCCCGAACCCGTGCCGACGTCGATGACCCGCTCACCTTTTTTGACCGTCTTCTCGAGCGCTTGCAGGCTCATGACCGTCGTCGGGTGCGTGCCCGTACCGAATGCCATTCCGGGATCCAGCTCGATGATCAATTCATCGCTCGATACCGGTTCGTACGTTTCCCATGTCGGGACGATGGTAAAGCGCTGCGAAATTTTCACCGGGTGGTAATACTTTTTCCACGCCGTTGCCCATTCCTCTTCGTTCACTTCGCTGATCGTCACGATATTCGCACCAATGTTGATGTCGTACGTGACCAGGTTGGTGACGGCCAGCTTGATCGCTTCGACCGTCTCCCCCAAAAAGGAATTGACCGGAAGATACGCTTTTACGACCACGCCTTCTTTTGGAAAGTCATCCGGATCCAGCGCCCAGATCTCCCCGAACTCGTCTGCGCGCTCTTTCCCCAAATCTTCGGAGTCTTCGATGACAACGCCGCTCGCGCCTGCTTCGTGCAAAATATTCGAAACGGGTTCAACCGCTTCGTTCGTCGTGAGGATCGATAGTTCTGACCATTTCATATCGGACTGGCTCCTTTATTCACCTTTGATGGTGCGTTTGATTTTATCGAAGAGCGAGCTGCCTTGCTCTTCCGGAATATCGCCGCTGATCTCTGCGAATTCACGGAGCAGCTGCTTCTGGCGTTCGTTGAGTTTCGTCGGCGTCTTCACGCGCACGATGATGTGCTGGTCGCCGGTTCCGTAGCCATGGACATTTTTGACGCCTTTGCCTTTCAGGCGGAACCGTGCCCCGCTTTGTGTGCCGGCAGGAATTTTCAATTTCACTTTGCCGGAGACGGTCGGCACTTCGATTTCATCACCGAGCGCCGCCTGAGCGAACGTGATCGGCAAATCAAGGTAGATGTCATCGCCTTCACGCTCAAATTGCTTGTGCGCCCGGACGCGGAATACGACATACAAATCGCCGGCCGGACCGCCGTTGACGCCAGGACCGCCTTGTCCGCTCACGCGCAGCTGCTGGCCGTCGTCGACGCCTGCAGGGATGGTGACTTTGATTTTCTTGACTTTCCGGACCGTTCCTGCGCCTTGGCAAGTTGCACATTTCTCTTCGATGATCTGCCCGCTGCCTTGGCAGTGGTGGCAGGCACGTCGGTTGACCATACGGCCGAACGGCGTATCCTGAGCCACATTCAGCTGGCCGGAGCCTTCGCAATACGGGCATGTTTTCGGTGATGTGCCAGGCTTCGCGCCTGAACCGTGGCAAGTGCCGCATGTTTCATCTTTCGGCAACTCGATTTCGCTTTCTTTGCCGAACACCGCATCCATGAAGTCGATTGTCATGGAATACTGCAGATCGTCGCCTTTGCGCGGCGCGTTCGGATCGCGCCGGCGTGAGCCGCCGCCGAAGAACGTACTGAAAATATCTTCGAAGCCGAATCCGTCCGCGCCCCCGCCGAATCCGCCGAAGCCCTGGTTCGGATCCTGATGGCCGAACTGGTCGTATTGCGCCCGTTTCTGGTCATCGCTCAGCACTTCATACGCTTCTTTGACTTCCTGGAATTTCTCTGAAGCATCCGCTTCTTTATTGATATCCGGATGGAACTGTTTGGACAGTTTCCGGTAGGCTTTTTTGATTTCCTCTTTTGAAGCGCTCTTGGAAACGCCGAGCACCTCGTAATAATCTCGCTTGTTCATAAGTCACTCTCCCTCTTGCAATCAATTGTAATTGTACACGGTTTGGATTGGGCTTGCAAAAACTCTTGCCGGACCTTCCGCCGCCGGGCAGGCAGCCATAAAGAAAACCAGCAAAGCGGCGTTGCTTGCCGCACAGCTGGTCTTCCTTATGCCCAGGCCGGCTAGGCACTGGAAACTGGACGCCAGAGCGGCATAGACCAAAGAATCCGGGCGCTGAATCCGAGACATGGATCCGATATGGAAAGCTTTTGAAGCCGAATCAAACCGGCATTCTTCTTAAAGCGGGAAAAAGCCAAAGCATGTTGCTTTGCTTTGACTTTTCCAGGCCTTACTTTTTGTTGTCGTCGTTCACTTCTTCGAATTCTGCATCGACGATGTCGTCGTTGCCAGGCGCTCCGCCTTCTTGGCCGCCGGCTGCTTGTTGTGCTGCAGCTGCTTGCTCATAAGCTTTCATCGCCAATCCTTGAAGGATTTCGTTCAATTTGTCTTTCTTCTCGCGGATCGCTTCGATGTCATCGCCTTCAAGAGCCGATTTCAACTCATCGCGCGCTGCTTCTGCTTGTTGTTTTTCTTCGTCAGTCACCACTTCACCAAGGTCTGCAATCGTCTTGTCCGTTTGGAAAACAGCTTGGTCAGCTTCGTTGCGAAGTTCAACTTCTTCTTTCACTTTCGCATCCGCTTCCGCGTTTTCTTCCGCTTCCTTGATCATGCGGTCGATTTCTTCATCAGACAATGAAGTGTTCGACTGGATCGTGATTGTTTGTTCTTTCTGTGTGCCAAGGTCTTTCGCTTTAACGCTGACAATACCGTTTTTGTCGATATCGAACGTCACTTCGATTTGCGGAATGCCGCGCGGTGCCGGTGGAATATCCGCCAATTGGAAACGGCCAAGTGTTTTGTTGGCTGCTGCCATCGGGCGCTCCCCTTGCAATACATGGATATCTACAGCTGGCTGGTTGTCAGCAGCAGTTGAGAATGTCTGTGATTTTGAAGTCGGGATTGTCGTGTTGCGCTCGATCAGCTTTGTGAACACGCCGCCCATTGTTTCAATACCTAGAGACAATGGAGTTACGTCAAGAAGGACAACGTCTTTTACGTCACCAGTCAAAACGCCGCCTTGAACAGCTGCACCCATCGCTACTACTTCATCCGGGTTAACGCCTTTATGCGGATCTTTGCCAGTTTCTTTCTTCACGGCTTCCTGTACGGCAGGGATACGAGTTGACCCACCGACAAGGATCACGCGGTCAAGTTCTGAAGCGGAGATGCCGGCGTCTTTCAATGCCTGGCGAGTCGGCCCCATCGTACGTTCAACCAATGGACGAGTCAATTCGTCGAATTTCGCACGGCTCATTGTCACTTCCAAGTGAAGCGGTCCAGCTTCGCCTGCAGTGATGAACGGCAATGAAATCTGCGTAGAAGAAACACCGGAAAGGTCTTTTTTCGCTTTTTCAGCAGCATCTTTCAAGCGCTGTGTCGCCATTTTGTCTTTCGATAGGTCGATGCCGTTTTCTTTTTTGAATTCCTGCACAAGGTAATCGATGATCACTTTATCGAAATCATCGCCGCCAAGGCGGTTGTCGCCGGCAGTCGATTTCACTTCGAATACGCCATCGCCAAGTTCAAGGATCGAAACGTCGAACGTACCGCCGCCAAGGTCATAAACAAGGATGGTTTCATCTTTTTCCATTTTATCCAAGCCGTATGCAAGCGCTGCTGCTGTCGGCTCGTTGATGATGCGTTCCACTTCAAGTCCTGCGATGCGGCCGGCGTCTTTTGTCGCCTGGCGCTCTGCATCGTTGAAATAAGCCGGTACAGTGATGACTGCGCGTGTCACTTTTTCGCCGAGGTATTCTTCAGCATAGCCTTTCAAGTATTGAAGGATCATTGCAGAAACTTCCTGCGGCGTATATTCTTTGCCTTCAGCAGTCACTTTCTGCTGCGTGCCCATCAAGCGTTTGACAGATTGGATTGTGTTCGGGTTTGTGATGGATTGGCGTTTTGCTACTTCGCCGACTTGGCGTTCGCCGTTTTTAAATGCTACAACTGAAGGAGTCGTGCGGTTGCCTTCAGGGTTTGGAATGATTTTTGGTTCGCCGCCTTCAAGAACTGCGACTGCTGAGTTTGTTGTACCTAAGTCAATACCGATAATTTTGCTCATTTAAAATTCCTCCATTACTAGTTTATTCGTTAACTTTAACCATTGCCGGACGGAGAACTCTGCCTTTAAGGGTATACCCTTTTTGAAGCTCCATTAACACGGAGCCCGGCTCGGCGTTCTCGTCTTTTTCCTGCATGACTGCCTGATGGAAATTCGGGTCGAACGGTTCGCCGACCGCTTTGATTTCTTCAAGTCCTTCGCGTTTCACTGCTTCGAGCAAGGATTTCTGGATCATTTCCACACCCTTCACAAGCGAAGCGGTTTCTTCGCTCGTTCCGGCCGCGGCCAATGCCCGTTCGAAATTGTCGAGCACCGGCAGCAGGTCTGCGAGCAGGGATTGCGAACGGAATTTCTCCGCTTCCTGCCGGTCCTTCACGGCGCGGCGCTTGTAATTATCGAAATCCGCCATCAGCCGCAAGTATTTGTTTTGCTCGGCTTCCAATTCTTCGCGAAGCTTTTGGGCTTCATCTTCTTCCGGGAGGATGTCCGCTTCGCCTTCAGCAGGCTCTGCTTCAGCCGCTTCACTTTCCCCGGCTTCCACCACTGTTTCTCCGGAAGCGACTTTCTCTTCTTCCAAGAGCTCTTCAGTCTTTGTTTCTTCTTCAGTTTGAGGTTGTTTTTTCTTAGCCAAATCCTGTTCCTCCTTTTATTCACTTGCCCCGGATCATTCGGGTCAATTCTTTCGAGAGATCACCGCTTAAAATATCCAAAAGCGTGACTACGCGTTTATAGTCCATGCGTTTTGGCCCGACGATGGCGACTGAACCCGTCTGTTCTTCCCCGATTGCATAAGATACGGTAATGACGCTGCAATCTTCCATTGCAGTGAGCGCATTTTCCGAACCAATGCGGATCTGCAGGCCAAGGCTTCCGGCCGGCACGATCATCGGGATATGCTTGGCTTCTTCGATGACGTCCATCAAATCCCGGATTTTCTGGATATCGTGGAAATCCGGCTGCTTCAGGATGTTCAGCTTCCCGCCGTAGTAGACATTGTCTTCGTGCGGCACAATCACCGCCTGGCGGAAAGTTGAGAGCAGCTCAGCGTAGCGGTTGACATGCTGGCGGAACACCGTCAACGTCTCCTGCTCGAGCCGTTTGTGCAGCTCGTTCAACGAAACGCCTGTCAGCCGTTCGTTGAGGATGTTGACCATCTTCTCGATATCGGAGGGATCAAGCCCTGCCGGAATCGGGAAAACGCGGTTTTCGACATGGCCGCTGTCCGTCACGATGATCGCCACTGCCGTATCCGCCCCTAAAGGGACGATCGACAGCCGCTTCACGGTATGCTTCCGGATGTCCGGCCCCAAGAGAATCGCCGTGTAATTGGTCAGTTCCGAAAGGATCATCGCTGAACGCTTGATGATTTCTTCCGTTTCCGCAATTTTATCGTCGAAAATCGAATGGAGCTGCATGATATCCTGCTTCGGAAGCGCCCGCGGCGTCAATAAATGGTCGACGTAATAGCGGTAGCCTTTTTGGGAAGGGATCCTCCCGGAAGACGTATGGGTCTTTTCAAGAAAACCCATTTTCTCCAAGTCAGCCATTTCGTTGCGGATGGTCGCCGGACTAAATGGAAGTTCGGATTTTTTGGATAGTTGGTTCGATCCGACCGGCTGAGCAGATTGAATATAATCATCTACCGTCACTTTGAGAATGAGCAACTGCCGTTCTGTTAACATGATCATCACCTCTGTTAGCACTCTATGAGGTCGAGTGCTAATACTACATTAAAATTAACAAATTCCATTTGCCTTGTCAACGCAGAAGCTTCTGAATTTCTTACAGCTTAATTTAGCCCTTACCCTTTGAGTATTGAATGGCACTTCCGCTTTTCTTTTTGTCCAGCTCCAGCGCCTAGGCCCTCGAGACGCTTCGGTCTTGACACGAATGGCAAAAAGCGCCATTCCCGACAAGCCCTCCAGCGCTTGTCGGGCCTTGCCAGGCGCCTCCGCTTTTCTTTTTCCAGCTCCAGCACCTAGTCTCCAGTGCCCAGCTCTTCTGGTCATAAGTCAAACCAGCTTTGTGGCACAGTACGCCACTCCGCTGGTTCACCTTATGCCTGCCAGAGCTAACCGGGCACTTCCGCTTTTCGAGGCTGTGCGGCTGAAACCATGCCGCTTTGCCGAATCGTCTTATGCCTGTCGAACCTAAACGGCCATTTCCGCTTTTCTAGTCACCGAGTAAAAATTGTTCGAATACTTCGTTGCCGACAAAACGGCCTTTGCGGGTCAGTTTCAGGCAGCCGTCTTCAAGTGCGAGATTTCCTTTGGCAATCTCCGCTTCCAGGATCTTGCCGTAGACCTGCTCAAGCGATTCCCCGAATTTGGCGGTGAAGCCGCTGACGGATACACCGGCAGTTTTGCGGAGCCCGAGGAACATCTCCTCTTCCATCGCTTCATGTACTGGCACTTCGTGCGTGCTGAGCACCGGGCGGACGCCTTCATCAAGCGGCCCCATGTATTTTTTCAACGGGCCGGCATTCGAATAGCGGATGCCGTTGACATAGCCGTGGGCACCTGCGCCGACGCCGATATATTCGGCATTGTCCCAATACAAGAGATTATGGCGGGATTCATGCCCGGGAAGGCCGAAATTGGAGATTTCGTATTGCTTCAGCCCGTGCGCTTCCATTTCATTCATCAGTTTGTCGTACATGTCAGCTTCCAGATCTTCCGTGACTGTGTTCAATTTGCCTTTTGTCATCAAATTATAGAAGACGGTCTTCGGCTCGATGATTAAGGAATATGCGGAAAAATGCGGCAGGCCGAATGCAAACGCCTGCTTCAGCGTATCTTCCCATTCCGCCATCGTCTGCCCCGGCAGCCCGTACATCAAATCGAAGGAGATGTTCGTGAAGCCGACTTCGCGCGCCGCTTGGACGGCATCCGCGACATCGTTATTGCTGTGGGTGCGGCCGAGCCGTTTCAGAAGATCCGCATCAAATGACTGCACGCCCATGCTCAAGCGGTTGACGCCGCCGTCAAACAACACCTGCATCTTTTCGCGCGTCAATTCATCGGGATTGGCTTCTGACGTCCATTCGAGGTTTTCCGCCATCGGCACGTATTGATGGATATAGCCTAACAGCGTCTTGAGTTGTTCAGGCGTCAATGATGTCGGCGTCCCGCCACCGAGGAAAATCGTCTCGAGCGGCTTGTCGAGCGCGCCTTCCGCTTTCCAAAGCGCCAGCTCTTTGCCGAGCGAATCGATATACGCATCCACCGGCTGGTCTTTGAAAAAGACTTTATTGAAGTCGCAGTAATGGCAGATTTGGTGGCAGAACGGTATGTGGATGTACAATCCCTTTACCATGTTAGTTCGTCCTTCTTTCTAATAGGAAAAGGAGGCTCAAAATCGGCCTCCTCCTTTTGTTTATTTTGATTGGTCGTCCATTTTCAGGATCGCCATGAATGCCTCTTGCGGCACTTCTACTGATCCTACCTGTTTCATGCGCTTTTTGCCTTCTTTTTGCTTGTCGAGCAATTTCCGCTTACGGGAAATGTCCCCTCCGTAGCATTTCGCCAGGACGTTTTTGCGCATCGCGCTGATGGTTTGGCGCGCCACGATCTTCTGTCCGATCGCTGCTTGGATCGGCACTTCGAACTGCTGGCGCGGAATAAGGCCTTTCAATTTGTCGACGATGACTTTGCCGCGTTCATACGCAAAGTCTTTGTGGACGATAAAGCTCAGTGCATCGACTTGTTCACTGTTCAAGAGGATATCCATCTTCACAAGCTTCGACTCTTTATAGCCGATGAGCTCGTAATCGAATGATGCATAGCCTTTCGTGCCGGATTTCAGCTGGTCGAAGAAATCGTAGACGATTTCCGCAAGCGGCAATTCGTAGACGATGCTGACCCGTGTCGCATCGATGTAGTCCATCGTCAGGAAGTTGCCGCGTTTCTTCTGGCAGATTTCCATGACCGCGCCGACGTAATCGTTCGGCACCATGACCGTCGCTTTGACATAAGGCTCTTCGACTTTCGAGATTTTCTGTGCATCCGGCATCATCGCCGGGTTGTCGACTTTGATGACTTCGCCGGATGTCATGTGGACATCATAGATAACGCTTGGCGCTGTCGTGATCAAGTCGATATTGAATTCGCGTTCGATGCGTTCCTGGATGATCTCCATGTGGAGAAGTCCAAGGAATCCGCAGCGGTAGCCGAAGCCGAGCGCTTGTGACGATTCAGGTTCAAATTGAAGTGCTGCATCGTTCAGCTCCAGCTTTTCCAAGGCATCGCGAAGGTCGTTGTATTTTGATGTATCAATCGGATACAGTCCGCAATAAACCATAGGGTTCAAACGGCGGTAGCCCGGCAAGGCTTCTTTCGCCGGATTTTTTGCAAGTGTGATTGTATCACCGACTGTAGAGTCCCCAACATTTTTGATTGCTGCTGTGATAAACCCGACATCGCCGACCGTCAATTCTTCCTGAAGTGCGGTATGCGGTGTGAAAACGCCCGTTTCGATGACGTCGAATTCTTTTCCGGAAGCCATCATCTTGATGCGGTCGCCTGGTTTGACGGTCCCTTCGACAATCCGGATATACGCGACGACGCCGCGGTACGGATCATACAATGAATCGAAGATCAGCGCTTTCAGCGGTGCACTTGGATCGCCTGTCGGTGCTGGGACTTTCTCGACGATCTGTTCAAGGATCTCCTCGATGCCAATACCAGCTTTCGCTGATGCAAGGACCGCTTCAGAAGCGTCCAGGCCGATGACGTCCTCGATTTCGCCGCGGACGCGTTCAGGGTCGGCAGCAGGCAGATCGATTTTATTGATGACCGGCAGGATTTCCAGTTCGTTGTCAAGCGCCAAATAGACGTTTGCAAGCGTCTGGGCTTCAATCCCCTGCGCGGCATCCACCACAAGCACGGCGCCTTCACAGGCAGCCAGGCTTCGGGAAACTTCATAGGTAAAGTCGACGTGCCCCGGAGTGTCGATCAAATGCATGATGTACGTTTCTCCGTCTTTCGCTTTATAATGCAGCTGCACGGCATTCAATTTGATGGTGATTCCGCGTTCGCGCTCCAAGTCCATCGAATCCAGTGATTGTGCTTTCATTTCGCGGGAAGTCAACGCTTCCGTTTTTTCCAATATGCGGTCAGCAAGCGTAGATTTCCCATGGTCAATGTGCGCGATGATGGAAAAGTTACGGATCTTGCTTTGCCGTACTAAACGTTCCTCATGATTCATTCTCTTCACTCCTATATAAACTACTCTGAATTATAACAGTACCGCCTCTATTGAGCAATGATAGCCTGTTCGGAACGCTTCCGTGTCAAGGGAAACTTCTTTGCACGTATCTATTGCATTCCTTTCCGGTATTTGATAAAATAACTCATGTTGTATAGAGACATAAAAGAGTTGAGACACTTTGTCTCTGTTCCTATTTGTCTAGGAGGTGAAATACATGCCAAACATTAAATCTGCTATCAAACGTGTACGCACGAATGAAACGAAAAATGCTCAAAACGCTCACCAGAGATCGACTATGCGTTCAACTGTTAAAAAAGCTGAGCAAGCGATTCTTAACAAGGATGAAAACGCTAGCGACTCTATCAAAGCGGCAATCAAACAAGTGGAAAAAGCGGCTTCTAAAGGCCTTATCCACAAGAACACTGCAGCTCGTAGAAAATCTCGCTTGATGAAACAAGCGTAAAACACAAAAGGCCGGTCCCTTTCGGGGGACCGGCCTTTTTGCTTTGTTTATTGAACCTGCGGCGCTTTTTTTGCCTGTTTCCGCTTCATCAGGAAAAATTCCAGGATCCGCTCGCGATTCCCGCTTTGCGTCTTCAGCTGCAGATCGATGTCCGCCAGGTCGTTCAGGACTTCCAGGAGGCGCTGCTCGGAAATTTGCTGCCTGCGCTCCACCAGAAGTTTGACGCGGTACGGATGGGCTTTCAGCTGCTTGGAGATGGCTTGGGCATGATAGCCTTTTTTCTGCAGGTAAAACACATGCACCATAAAGCGGATCTGGGACGCCAGCAACGCGGTCAGCGCGACCGGCTCCTCTTTTTGGCGGATCAGGTCGTAATAGACACTGAGCGCTTCCGAGATGTTGCCGTCGAGATAGGCCTGCAGCATCTTGAATGCATCCTGCTCCAGCGTCCGCGCTGTCATCCCTTCGATCAGCGGCGCTGTGATTTCTTCTTCTGCGCCGAGGTACAGCGACATCTTCTCGATTTCAGAGGACAGGAGCGTCAGGTTCGTGCCGGCCATCTCGATGAGCTTCTGCGCCGAACGGCGGTCGATGTGCTTGCCGAAACTCTTCGCTTCGTGCTCCACCCACACTTCGAGGTCGTTCGCCTGCAGCGCCTTCGCTTCGATCATCACCGCATGCTGCTTCATCAGCTTGGTGACCTTTTTCCGCTCGTCCAGTTTTTCATACGGCGCGACAAAAATTGTCACCGAACTGGACGGCGGATTCAAGAGCCACGCTTCGAGCGCTTTCATGTCGTGGTTGATCTTCTCTTTGCCGCGCTCTGCCGCCCGCAGGAACGAAGCATTTTTCGCGATGATCAATTTGCGGTCGCTGAAAAACGGAATCGTGTCCGCTTCGTCGATGACGTGGTCGACCGGCACTTCGTCAAGGTCGAAGTTGATGAATTCCGGCTCGCCTTCGGTCATTTTCTCTTTCAATAAATTCAAGGTTTTTTCAATGAAATAGCTTTCGGTCCCGGCAATGACATAGACCGGGTCTATTTGTCCGTTCCGGATGGCTTTCCATACTGAAGTGATCATGAATTGCACCCCCTCCTTCTACTATATCGGATTTCGGGCCGCTTTGGTAATTTGACATTTCTGTGTCAGCAGCTATTTTCATCCATTTATATTCAGTTCATTCTAGATTTTTCCCTTTGCTTCACTTATAATTAGAGGGAATTAGGAGGGGTAGCAATGAATGAATTTGAACAGAATGTACAGTCGAAGCGAAACGATGCGATAGACGCTGGAATGGGGTTTGTTGTTTCATTCGGTTTCTTTGCACTTGTCTTTATCATTGCGGCTGTCGTAGAATTCGTAGCACGCTAAATAGAAAAAAGGCTTCTGCTCCTGCAGAGGCCTTTTTTATTTTCCGAAGCTTGATTCGGTGCGGCTAAATTCTTATGAATATAAATGAACGCAACAAATTAATTACACCGCTCCGGCCGCTTTGGGCAAGGCTTTCGCCATGAGCCGAGAAGGACACTCGTCTCATAGCTTCGCCCAGCCCCTGACGCGCCGGCGCTGGTTTCGCTCTTTATAGCTTGTTACCTTATCCGTTTTAGTAGAGCTTTCTGAGATATGAAGCAAAACAACGGAGACGCCTACGGCAAGCGAAGCTGCTTTGCGGAATATCGATTAAGAGACAAATATTTTATATCTATCTCAACGAGCTAAAAGGCGGAATCCAGTTGTGGAACTGGATTCCGCCTTTTCTTTCTGCCATCAGGTGCCCGCTCAGTGGGTTTTATTCCGTTTCGGCCACATTTTGAGGTGCATTGTTCTTCAACAGCACTTTCAGGCCTTGGCCCATATCCGATGCGAGCACATAGTTGCGGTCCACGAAGACGCCCCAGACGTCTGCCTGGTCCGGCGTGTATTGGCCGATCTGTACAGGCTTGCTCGGATCCGTGATGTCGACCGCATAAACGCCGCCTGCATAATGGCTCAGATACAATGTGTTGCCCTGCACTTTCGGGTCATGGACGGTGTTCGCGAATGTCGGTCCGTCTTCCACTTTTTCGGTCAAGTCCGTTTTGAACTCGCTCAATAGTTTCGGGTTCGCCTTGTCTTTGATGTCGAAGATCCGCGTATAGCCGTATGATTTCTCATAGCCGGGTCTTACCGGACTCGAAACTTCGCGCGTTTCGATCAGCACATTTCCGCCTTTGGCAATCGCCGCGGAATGCGCCGCTCCTTGCTGTTCAGAAGAGAAATCTGTGCGTCCGACGTAGACCGGATTTTCAGGGTCTTTGATGTCGAAGATGACCGTCCCTAAATCCCACATGGAGACATAAGCGAATTGCGCATTATGGTCGGTGATGACGCTGTGGTTGAATACCGCTCTCGTTTTGCCGTCCGGTGCGTTCCAGTTATAGCCGTTGAACGAGTCCGGCACTTCCGGAAGGGACCGCGGATCAAACTGCCAAAGCGTTTCCGGATTTGCCGGGTCCGAAACATCGACAATCTGGAAATCCTTCTGCTCGCCGTGGCTGTAATAATCGGCATACGGATTTGATGCAAACACTAACGCGCGGTCGCCTTGCATCGTCAAATACAGTTCATGTGTGCCGCGTGTAGAAGCATACGTTTCCCAGTAGCCGAGCTTTTTCGGATCCGTCGGGTCCGTTACGTCATACAGCAGGAATCCGCCCGCCGTGTCGGGATTGTTCCGGTTGAGCTGCTGGACGCTGACCACTGCCAAGTCGCCTTTGAAATGAGGCGTATTGATGCTCTTGACGATGACTTTTTCCTGCCAAGTGCCGGGCACGTCATCGTGTCCGAAAACAGCTACCTCTTCAGGATTGGAAGGATCCTTCAAATCGAAGACACGGACGCCCCCGTTTCCGCCGTTGGCTGTATGGGTACCGAGGTAGGCATAGCCTTTATGGGCATAGACATCTGCCGTGTTGTTCTGCACGCCGTTGATTTCCTTAAGCTGTGCGGCTGCGCCTTCGTTCAGGAACGACAGGTTCTTAGATCCGCTGATGCTCGGATCGCTCAAGTTCATGATTTGTTCATTGGAGAAAACACTGCGCTGCCCTTTCGACAAATCGCTGCCATCGAGCGCATCGTGTGCGAGGACGCCAGGCGCCGCCGACAGAAGCAAGAGAGCAGCAAGTGAAACATTCAAAAACGGTTTCTTAATGACCAAATGAATTCCTCCTAATGGATATAATTTTATTTTTACCAAATATAGTATATTCATTTGAAGTTAAAAAACGCAATGGTATTTCAGATTAATTGTTCCAATATTTAAAAAATAAACAATTTGGCTTATTCCGTTTTATTCCATATTGCTTAGCGTAGCGAAGCATCCTCTTTTATTTTTCGGACCAATTAGAAAATAGAACCACTAGGCGTTGCCGCGGGCAAACAAAAAAGCTTCCGAATTGCAGAAGCCTTTCCTTTGAATTTACCGACAACTCCCTAATAGCCTTTAATCCCCCTTCAAGGCCATATCACGAATTGTGCCTTTTGTTCAGCGCACCGGCAAGATTTCCGCCCGGCCGCCTTCCACTTTTACCTCGATTGTCCCATTTTCAGCGGTATTTAGCGTTGCGAGCCCAAGTGTCCGAAACCGCTCCACGACTTCCGGTGCGGGGTGGCCATAGCGGTTGTCTTTCCCCGTAGAAAAAATCGACAGGGTCGGCGCGGCCGCTGCCAGGAATTCCTTCGTGCTCGACGTTTTGCTGCCGTGGTGGGCGACTTTCAGGATATCGAGGCCTGCAATTCTTGCGCCGCTTGACGACAGAAGCTCCTGTTCCCCACCGGCTTCCAGGTCGCCGGTAAACAGCAGCTTGAATTCCCCGCTTTCGAGAAGCAGAACGAGTGAGTCGTCATTGCCGCCATATTCACGGTCCCCGGGCAACAGGTAAGTGAAACGGACGCCTGCCTCTTGCCAAGACGTACCACGAAGCGGCCCTTCAACCGCCGCTTCTCCCGCAAATGGGGCAAGCTCCTGCATAATGCCCTCTTTTTCCGACCCGGGCGAAAGATGAAGCTTTTCGATCTCCAGAAGCTTGAACAATTCATCCGCACCTTCCACATGGTCGGCGTCGGCGTGGCTTAGGACCAAGAGATCCACAGTTGAAATTCCGGATCCTTTCAAATAAGGCACCACGACTTGCCGTCCTACCTCATACGGGCGGTCCGTTTCCTGGAAACTCTCTGTCTGAAAACGCAAAACGCCGCCCGTGTCGATGACATAAACACCCTTGCGGTAAGGCAATTCGATAACGGCGCTGTCCCCTTGCCCGACATCCAGAAATGCCACTTTCAGCGCCGGATCCAGGTAAGGTGCCGCTGTAAACGCTGCTGCCGGGACCAGTATGAATGCCATTTGCCGCCAGCGGAATCCCTTTTCCGCCAAACTGTAGAAAATAATTAGGCATGCAAAAAAAAGCAGGACCAGCCAAAGCGGCGGTTTCCCCGGATTCCACATCTGATGCGGAACTGCTGCCAGTACCTCCATGAAATCACCGACCCATCCCCTAACCGGCACATAAAGGGCGAACAGGCCTTCTGCAGCCGAGAGCTGGATCAGCGTCAAACCGAGCAGCACCAGGTTCACGGGCAGGATCACCACCGTATAGAGCGGCACAAACAAGCTGTTCACAACAAATGCCGACAACGACACTTCAAAAAAATGATAGAGCAGCAAGGGAAACAGCGTGAGCTGGGAAATGCAGGTGATCAGCAATCCCTGGGCAATGGATGAATCAGCCCCGCCCAGGAACTTCGCTGAATAGATGATGGCGAAAGTTGCACCGTAGGACAATTGGAAGCCGATATTGTACATCATATAAGGATCCCACAAGATGAATAATATAAAGGTTGAAAGCAGCACATCCGCAATCGCCACGTTGATCTTCATCAACCTGCCAAAAAGCACGATGCAGACCATGGCTACCGAACGGAGCACGGACGGTGCGGCGCCTGCCAGCACCGCATAGATCGGCAAAGCGAAAAGAAGCAGAATGAGTGCCGCTTCTTTCCGGACATGCAGGCGGATGAGCAGAAAATAAAGCAAGCCCGAAAGGATCGCGACATGGAGCCCCGAGATGGCGAAAAGGTGCGTGATGCCGAGCGTCTGGTAGACCTGCCGCTCCTCCGGACCCATATTCCCCTGCTCGCCGATCAAAAGCGCTTCGGCTTCTGTGGCCAGACTTTCCGGGAATGTTCCGCGGATATGGCGCTGCAATTTTTTCCGCTGGAAAGCAAGCCGCGCCCCGATGGTATCAAGAGGTTCCATACGCTCGAGCTTCCGGATTTCCAATATGGCAGACGCCCCGTTGTTCTTCAAATAGCGCGCCATATCGAATGAGAACCGGTGTGCAGCAGGCGGTGGCAATTCGAATTGCCCCGTCGCGAAAAGGACGACACGCGGCAATGCTTCCTCAACCGTCTTCTTCTCCTCGGCCGAAACGAACCGGTAGCGCACATAGGAGACCCGTCCGCCGTCCAGTTCCGCAAATCCCCGCATACTGCCGCCATCGATCGTGTAACCGCCTTGAAACGCAACTTTCCCGCTATAGGAAGCCGGCAAAGCCGCAGTTTCTTCGGCGCGCAAATCTTGCACGATGAAAACCAGGGCTGCGAAGGCGCCGATCCGGAGACATCTCCTGAAGGGCTCCTTTTTCCAGGCCATCCAGCAAAAAAGCAGCGCTAAGAACCCGAGAACAACCGGTGTTTCATGCGCTGCCAGACTGGCAATGGCAGCAGCTGCCGCCAAGTAAATCAATCCGTTTCCGTTTACACTTCGATTTCTCCGAATAATTCGCTCACCCGTTCAGTGTAATGGGCAATTTCTTCTTCAGTGCCGCCTTTTTCGCGCAGCTTTTCGAGCAATTCCATGTACAGGACCGACTTTTCGGCACTGAGGAAATCGATTTTCCGTTCGTCGAACATCACCTGGACCACTTCCACGCCGGCCTGCTCGAACAATTCGATGGCGTAGGAATGGTTTTTGTAATCCGCCGCATAATACAGGCGCCCGATGCCCGCCTGGATGATCGATTTCGAACACTGCAGGCACGGGAAATGGCTGACATACATGTCAGCCCCGTTGACGCTGACGCCGTATTTGGCGCATTGCAGCAAGGCGTTCATTTCGGCATGGATGGTCCGTACGCAATGGTTGTCGACCACATAGCAGCCTTTGTCGATGCAATGGTCGCCGCCCGAAATGGAGCCGTTATAGCCGCCGGCCATGATGCGCCGGTCCCGGACGATGGTCGCCCCGACCGCCAGCCGTGTACATGTGCTTCTGAGTGCCAGCAAATGGCTTTGCGCCATGAAAAATTGATCCCAAGTTATTCGCTTCATCGTGAATGCCTCCTGCTTCATTGTTTAAAATAAGTGTAGCAGAGGGGGGATTTTCGTCAACCGGCCGATCGGCTCATCTGCCGTTCACTTGGCCGTGATGCCGTCTTTCAATTGCTCGAATGTTTTGTCGCCGATGCCGGTGACATTGGTCAGGTCTTCGATTTTCGCGAACTTGCCGTTCTCGGTCCGGTACGCGATGATGGCTGCGGCTTTCGAAGGGCCGATGCCCGGAAGTTCCATCAACTGGGCTTCAGTCGCCGAATTCAGGTCGACCAGCGCCTCGCCGGACGGCGCAACCGCTTGCGGCGGCAGCACCGCTTCTTCGCCTGTTTTCGGCACATACAGCACCATTTCATCAGCCACTTTCATCGCCAGATTGATTGCGCGCGAATCGGCTTCCGGCAAAAAGCCGCCGGCCGCGGCGATGGCTTCCTGCGCACGCGCGCCGTTCGGCAATTCATAGACGCCGGGTTTGGCAACGTGGCCTTTGATGTCGACCATGACGTTTTCAGGGAGTTCTTCTTTTTGGGTGGGGGTTTCCGTCTGCTGAGAGAGATCAGCCTGGATCAGTTCTAAAGATGTGCCCGGAACGGGGTCCGGTTCTTCACGGGGAATGAAAAAATAGATTGCCAATGCGATCGCTGCCGCGGCTGGAATCACCAGCCAGCCGGCTTTGTCGCGAAGTTCGGATAGTTTCAGCCGTCATCCCTCATTTCTTCAGGAGGCAATCCGATAAAGCTGTCTGAATTGTATACGAACTCCCGGAATTTGTCCATAGCTGTTGGAGAGGACCTGACGCCTTTTTTTCTATGCTTTTTGAAAAACAAAAAACCCGCACAGAATCGAAATTCCATACAGGTTTGAAAAATATCCGGTTTTATTTTACAGCGTGGAAAAAGATCCGTTCACTTTCTGGTCCGGGCTCTTCAGCGGTGAAATCCGCTGTTACCGAACCAACTGTGAAGCCGGCATCCTTCAGCCACTGGACATACGTCTCCACCGGATAGGTGCGCTGTTCATGGGTTTCTTCAAACCGCTCGAACCGCTCGCCTTGCCGCATGAAAAACGTGATGTCGTGGACCACGCTATGCGGATGGTCACCCGGCTCGGTGTGCCAGATATAAGCCACATCCTCCCCGTCCATGACGAACGGGCTATCCATGTAAATTACATCCACTTTGAAGACGGAATGGACATCAAAGAAAAAATGCCCGCCTTCATTGAGGGCCGCGTAAATTTGGCGGAACGTCTCCCGCACCTGCTCTTCCGTTTCCAGGTAATTGAGCGAATCGATGGCGATTGTCACCGCATCGAATCCCTCCAGCCCTTCCAGATTGTCCATCGACAATTGCAGAACCGGAATATCCAGCCCCGCTTCCTGGAAGCGCTGATTCGCCACGGTCAGCATGTCTTCCGACAAATCGCTGGCCGTGACGTCAAAGCCCACTTCGCTGAACAGCTGCGAAAGGGTGCCGGTGCCGCATGCCAAATCCAGGAGCTTCCCGGACCGGACATGGCCCCCGACCCATTCGACATAGCTTTCATACGGAATGTCAGCCATCAGTTCATCGTAAACCGAGGCGAATTTCCCGTATTTCATATTTCCATCGTCGGCGCTTCTCTCCACAGCCGCTCGAGGTTGTAATAAGACCGCTCGTCTTTATGGAAGACGTGGACAACCACATCGCCCAGGTCGACAAGGATCCAGCGTGCTGCGTCAAAGCCTTCGACGCTTTTCACTTCGTTGCCCGCTTCGTTCGACTGCTCGATCACTTCGCGCGCAATCGCCTGCACTTGGCGGTCCGAGTTCCCCGTACAGATGATGAAGTAATCTGCCAAAAGCGAGATTCCCTCCATGTTCAATACGACGATATCCTCGGCCTTTTTATCTTCAGCAGCGTTATACGCCATTTGTAGTAATGTTTGTTTAGTCATTCGTTCACTTTCCCTTTCTGTTTTGTGAAGTCATTCAAGCACTTCAGTGAATCCGGATAAACCGGTTGATTTTTGGACACCAGGAATTCAATCGTATGTTTGATGCTGGCTTCCATCATAACATCCAATCCCTGTTCTTTTAATTGTCGCAATTCATCGACTCCTGCAAACTTGCGGTTCGGTTCGACAAGATCGGCGATATAGATGATCTTCTCAAGGTCCGACATGCCGGCACGGCCCGTCGTATGGTAGCGGATGGCATTCAGGATATCTTCGTCCTGCACGCCGAATTCATAGCTGGCCACATAAGCCCCGACCGGCGCATGCCAAAGTTCGGCATGGTAATCGAGAAGCAGCGGATCCATGTTTTCTTTGATGATGATTGACTTCATCCAGTCCCGGTCCGCAAATTTGGCGACGTCGTGAAGAATCGCCGCCACTTGCGCCTTGGGTTCCGGCACGCCGAAGCGCCTTGCAAGCTCCGTTGCGGTGCCCATGACGCCGATGACATGGATATAGCGTTTCTCAGGAAGGCGTTTCTTCACTCTCTGAAGCATCGTGCTTTGGTCCATACAATTGCTCCTTTCGAATAAAAGCTTCGACTTTCTTCGGCACTAAAAATGAAATCGTCCGTCCGGCAGCCACCCGTTCCCGCAGCATCGTCGATGACAGCAGGATTTCCGGCGAATCGATCATCAGCACCGGGTAAGGCGTTTCGTTCTTGAATCCGGGGCGGCTGATGCCCACAAACCGCACCAGCTCCGCCAATTCATCGATCCGGTGCCACGTCGGCAAGCCTTCGACGCTGTCGCCGCCGATGATGAAATAGAACTCGGTCTCCGGCTCCCGCTCAATCAGCTTGACCATCGTATCGTACGTAAACGACACGCCGCCCTGGCGGATCTCGAAATCCTCCAGCCGGAAGATCGGATAGCCTGCGATGGCTAGCCGGGCCATTTCCAGCCGCTGCTCCGCGCCTGCCCCGTCCACTTCTTTGTGCGGAGCGATGAAGTTCGGCATAAAGCGGACTTCATCCAAGCCAATGGAATGAAAAGCTTCATTCGCCATGATCAGATGGCCGAGATGAGGAGGATTGAATGTCCCGCCCAAAATCCCGACTTTCCTCATCCTTTTCTCGGCAGCTCGATGCGTTTATTGTTGACGGACTGCTTGTAGAGGATCACGGTGTGCCCGATCAATTGCACCAATTCCGCAGCTGTTCCTTCAGCCAATTGGTTCGCGACGTCGTTTTTGTCGTCTTCGTTGTTTTGGAGGATGCTGATTTTAACCAGTTCACGCGCTTCAAGCGCTTCCTCGATCTGGCGCAGCATCGTGCCGCTGACGCCGCCTTTCCCGACTTGGAAAATCGGATCTAAATGATGCGCTTCGCTGCGCAAAAAACGCTTTTGTTTACCTGTTAACATAATTGCCTCCTAATTTTTCCGTGATGATTCCGATCATTTTTTCGGTATCCGGCTCCACGCCCGTCCATTTTTCAAAGGCGATTGCACCTTGGTAGACGAACATGCCGACTCCGTTAAGAGCCGTGCAGCCTTTTTCTTTCGCCGCTTTCAGAAACGGCGTCTCGAGCGGATTGTAGATGATATCCGCTGCAAGTGAACCGGCTGCCGCATGTTCCATAGACAGCGGCAGCCCTTCATCTTTCGCCAGGCCGACCGAGGTCGTCTGGATGAGTATATTGTATTGCCCTAAAGCAAGTTCTGCTTCTTTCATGGTCACGGCCGTACATCCTGCAGCGTGCGCCAATTCCTCGGCGCGGCGGTATGTCCGGTTCGCGACGGAGACATCGGAAAAGCCGGCGCGCTTCAAGGCAAATACGATGCCCCTTGCCGCCCCGCCTGCTCCGATAACGAGTATTTTCGGGTTTTCCGGCAGCGGATTGGCGGCCAGTGAACGGACAAAGCCGTCGCCGTCCGTGTTCCAGCCCACCGATTTCCCGCCTTCAAACGTCACCGTATTCACAGCATTCATCTTGACCGCTGTTTCATCCAATCGGTCGAGGAACGGAATGATCGAACTCTTATGCGGCAGCGTGACATTCAGTCCGCAGATCCCGAGCGTCTTCATCGCCTGGAATGCCTTTTCGAGCTTGGCGGGTTCAGCATGGATCGGGATATAGGTGGCGTTGATGCCGTGCTCCTTGAACCATAAATCGTGCATGAACGGCGACATGGAGTGGGCAATCGGGTCGCCTATAACGGCATACCATTTCTTCATGTGAATCCCCCTAGATCAGTGATGGGCGCAGCAGCACTTCGACTCCCTTTGGAGCATGGGCTGCCACAATGACATTCGGGTGCTGCACCGTGATCCAGCCAAGGCCCGAAAAGACGATATCGGTTTTGGCGTCCTTGACACGGAATTCATGGCGGACAAGCTCCGGGAAGTCGTCCTTGAATTCCGCAGACGGCGGTGCAAGCATGCCGCCAAGATGCTGTTCGTAAAGCGCATCGGCGTTTTCCAGCTTGGTCCGGTGGATCGGCAAATCGTTCGCCACATGGACCGTGAACGAAGAACGGTCGCCTTTGATGAAATCGAAACGGGCAAGCCCTGCAATATAAAGCGTCTGTTCGGCATTCAACTGGAACACACGCGGTTTGATTTCTTTTTTAGGCATAATCATCTTCAAGTCCTGCGTATGAAGATGGTGCGCCAATTGATGGTGGTTGATGATCCCCGGGGTATCGAAAAGCGATTTCTCGTCATCGAGCGGGATTTCGATCATATCAAGCGTCGTGCCCGGGAAATGGGACGTCGTGATGATATCCGACTGGCCGGTCGCCTGCTTGATGATTCGGTTGATGAACGTCGACTTTCCGACATTCGTGCTGCCGACCACAAAGACGTCTTCGCCTTTGCGATAATGGTCGATCGCTTCCATCGCTTCCTGGATGCCTGTGCCTTTATGGGCGCTGACGGTCAAAACGTCAACCGGCTTCAAGCCCAGTTTCTTCGCTTCCTGCTTCATCCAATTGATAAGCTTCTGCTGTTTCACGGATTTCGGCAGCAAATCGGATTTATTGGCAATCAACAAGATGTCGTTGCCGCCGACAAAGCGGTGGAGGCCCGGAAGCCAGCTGCCGTTGAAATCGAAAATATCGACGATTTTCACGATCAGCCCTTTGCGTTCGCCCAGGGCGTTCAGGATTTTCAGGAAATCATCGTCCGTCAGCGAGACCGGCTGCAATTCGTTGTAGTTTTTCAGCCGGAAGCAGCGCTGGCAGATGATCTCTTCTTTATTCAATGAAGATGCAGGGGCATAACCCAGCTCTCCAGGCCGTTCTGTCTGGATGGGTGCACCGCAACCGATGCACGTTGGTGTTTCGTTCAATTTTCTTCCTCCCACATAATTTGTCCTTTTTCTTTCAAGCGTTTCATGATCCGGCGCTCCACCAGGCGGTTGAAGCGCGTGAAGAATCCGTCAGACTGGGCAACAGGCAGCACTAGGATCGTGTGCAGTTTGTTCAAGTTGCCGCCGAAAATATCCGTCAGCATCTGGTCGCCGATGACGACGACCTTTTCGCGCGGGGCATTCAAGAGCTTCAGCGCTTTGCGGAATGCGCGTCCCATCGGCTTTCTCGCTTGGTAAATGAACGGGATGCCGAGCGGGTCTGCGAATGATTTCACGCGCAGCTCGTTATTATTGGATACGATGACCACTTGGATCCCTGCGTCCTTCATCGACTTCAGCCAGTCGATCAGCATCGGCGTCGCATCCGGCCGGTCCCATTCCACCAATGTGTTGTCAAGGTCGGTGATGATGCCTTGGATCCCTCTTTCCAGAAGCGATTCGGGCGTGATATCGAACACTTTTTTCACATATTGGCTTGGCACGAATTTATGGTACATTGTCAACAACTCCTGTTTTATCCGGACTTAATTCATCTGATTATAACATACGAGCCAGGGCTTCTCCCACCTTGACCCGTTTTCCATTCTGGACATTTTCCGTGAATGCGATTTCGCCTTCCTTGAAAAATAGGACGACGGTCGACCCGAAGCTGAAATAAGCCACTTCTTCGCCTTTATTCCACTCGGCGCCCGTTTTCGTCAGCTCAATCGAATTGACGAACATGGCTCCCACTTTGACGACCAGCATCGGGCCGAATTCGGTCTCCAATTCGGTGATCAGCCGGTAATTGCCGCTGATCGGTGCTTTCCCGTAGGACAAGCCGGCCTGGTTGACCGGATAGGATTTCTTCCCGAGCACATATTGCTTGCGAAGCGAGCCGTCAGCCGGGCTATGGATGCGGTGGTAATCCGCAGGCGACAAATAAAGGACGATGTAGTCGCCGTTTTGGTACACACGCGCCAGTTCGTCGCTGCCGAGCAGGTCGCCCAGGAAATATTGCTGGCCTTTGACCAGGAATGAGATGCCCTCGTGGAGTTTCCCGGCGATTTCGATCTTTCCATCAACCGGGGACACAACTGGTTCTTCGGCGACCGGGCGGCTTTCCGCTTTCAGCCGGCGAATAAAAAAATCATGCAGCGTCCCGAACGAGCCAAGCGGCTGTCCGACATCTGCTGTATCAATTTTATAGGTTCGAATATAACTCGGAATCATCCAGCGGCTCAAGCGGGACTGCGCAAATTGCCGGATCATGCCTGAAGTGAGCGGTCCATTTGTCAGTTCGATCGAGCGCTGGTAAAACTTTTTCTTCACACAGACACCTCCGTCGCTTAAAATAGTCTACCATTTTTTGGCCAAAGGCAGTATAATGAACTGAATAACTTTATGAAAAAGGAGTGTTTTCCACTGCTACTCATAGACCGTATGGACCATACAATCAAAAAAATGAGATCCCAGACTGCAAACATGATCACAATCGGAAATCTGGCTTTTGGCGGCGCATCGTTGATGGCGGCCATCGGCGGTTATTATAGCTTTAGCGTCCTCTTCATCTTCATCGCAGCATTTCTTGACCGATTCGACGGCATGATCGCCCGAAAGTTCAATCAGGAATCCGAGCTTGGCAAACAGCTTGACTCGATGGCGGACATCATCTCGTTCGGCGTCGCTCCTGCCATCCTGATGTATGAATTGGTGCTGGTGGATTTCGGCATCGCCGGCATGGCCTTCACCGTCATCTACATTGCAAGCGGCGCGTTCCGTTTGGCGCGCTTCAACATCTCGGAATCCAACGGCTATTTCACCGGCTTGCCGATCACTGCTGCCGGAACTGTCGTGACGCTGTCCTACTTCGGCCTGTCCGTGTTCCCGCCGGTCCTTTACATGTTCCTGTTCCTCTTGTGCTCGCTCATGATGGTCAGCACATTCACACTCAGAAAAGTATAAAAGCTGGAGGCGATTTCCGCCACCAGCTTTTTTTGTCGTCTTATTTAGCGCTGAGGCGCTCAATGACATTGAGGACAATGTCGGTCGAGTGCTTGGCGGCAACCGGAAGGAATTCGTCGAATGAAATGTCCGACTCCTTGCCGGCAATATCCGAAAGGGCACGGATGACAACGAACGGCACGCCGAATTGGTGGCACACCTGCGCGACTGCCGCCGCTTCCATCTCCGCCGCCTTCATGTCCGGGAAATGGCCGCGTACTGTCTCCACGCGGACCGGATCGTTCATGAACGAATCGCCGGTTGCGATGAGGCCGACTGCGTACGCGTGTTCTCCGACTTCTTCCACCGCTTTTTCAGCCAGTTCCATCAGCGCGGCATCCGAGCGGAACGCTGCCGGCATCTGCGGAACCTGCCCCATTTCATATCCGAACGCCGTTACATCCACATCGTGGTGGCGGACTTCATCGGAAATGACGATGGCGCCGACTTCCAGGTTCTGGTCGAAGCCGCCGGCCGAACCCGTATTGATGACGACATCCGGCTGGTATTTCTGAAGCAGCAGCGTCGTCGACATAGCCGCATTCACTTTCCCGATGCCGCTTTTCAGCAAGACAACGTCCTGCCCCTTATAAGTGCCGGACGTGAATTCGCAATTCGCGATTTCTTCAGTCACTACATTTTCCAGGCTGCCGCGCAGCAATTCCACTTCTTCTTCCATTGCCCCAATAACTCCGATTTTCATCTTTTCAACTTCCTTTCAGATAATAGTATTATGTAAATTAAGTTTATTCCTTGTTGTTTAGGCGCTTCGGCGCTTTGGGAAGGGCAAAGACGATTGCTCCTGCGCAAGCTCGTCGCAAAAGAGGTGCCCAAATGCTTTGCGCACCTCTTTGGCTCCCGCAATGAGCCGGGTAGAACATCCGTCTCATTGCTTCGCCCAGCCCGTTAGCGCGCCGGCGCTGGTATAGTTCTTTGAAAGCCGATAACTTCACCTAGTTAGGAGTACTATCCAAGATATGAAGCAAAACAGCGGAGACGCCTGCGGGACAGCGAGACGGCTGAGACCCCGCAGGGAGCGCAGCGACTGAGGAGGCTTAGACGCGAGCCCGCGGCAAGCGCAGCTGCTTTGCGGAATATCGATTGCTGAAATTATTTACACTACATATACCTAATTCAATTAATGTTCAATCTCAACTAGCCGTAAAAAAAGACGCCCCTTTAATAGGCGCCTTTCAGCGTTTTCAAGACATCCATTTTGACCGGTGCCCAGCCTTTTCCGTCAATCCATTCCAAATGGACGCGGTATTTCTGGGATTCATCCTTGGATTGCACAACGCCGATCGACTTCTGTGGACCGCCGCCGTTTTTCACCATCATGATGTACATATTGTCTTCCGACAATCCGGTTGCATACGAAATCGCTTTGATTTTTTCATTCCAGTCGGGTGACCCTTTTTGATAGACCGAAACGTGTTCGCCTGTTTGGGTGGTCCCAACCGGCTCCCAGCTTGTGTTGATGACGGTCTCTTCCACGATCGGATCGCTTGAATCTTCACGGGTGATCGTTCCGCCGACTGTCACAGTGCCTTCTTTTGTTTCTTCAGCTGGCTTTTCTTCTTTATCGGCCGGAGCTTCTTCGTTCTTGTCTGCTTCTTCGGTTTCATCCTTACCGTCTTCAGCCGGGGCTTCTTCGCCGCCTTCCGGTTCTTCAGCAGGCAGCTGCTCTTCCGATTCTGAGGCGATTTTCACGGATTCCGGCTCCTGGACGCTTTCTTCACCGCTGTCGAGGAAAATGAATCCTGCGGTGATCAGGATCAGCGTGAACACCAAGCCGATCATCATATTAAGAATGGAATTGGAACGGTTCTTTTTATTCTTCAAGCGAGAAGGATATCTTTTTTCTTCATTTGCCATTCTTTCGCCCTCCTCTTCTAATTATTTAGGTCCAATGAACATAACAACTTTGACGTATTTTAGATAGGAATGTTTCAAAAGAGCGCAAGTTTTTTTGAAAAACGGCCATTCAGACTCTGAATGGCCGACCTTCTTAATTGATTGAAACGATTTTGATTTCCATTTCGCCGCCTGGCGTCAATACTTTGACGATTTCGCCGACCGTACGGCCGATCATGCTTTTCGCGATAGGCGAGTCGTTGGAAATGCGGCCTTCCAGCGGATCCGCTTCTGCCGAGCCGACGATTGTGTATGCTTCTTCGTCGCCGTCCGGAACTTCAACGAAAGTCACAGTCGTACCCAAACGGACGATGTCTTTATTCAATTCGTTTTCATTTATAATAACTGCATTGCGAATCATCGATTCCAATGTTGAGATGCGTCCTTCTACAAATGCCTGGTCTTCTTTCGCCGAATCGTATTCAGCGTTCTCGGAAAGGTCTCCGAAATCGCGGGCGATCTTGATCCGTTCAACCACTTCTTTGCGTTTGATCGTTTTCAGGAAGTCCAGTTCATCCTCCAACTTCTGCTTTCCTGCAGCTGTCATCGGAAATTGTTTTTCGTTAGCCATTTTTCCCCACTCCTTCAACTGCTGACTCTAGATGCCCAGCATCCGTCAGTCTCGTATCATCATATTATAAACTGTCAATCTATTCAAGAATTGTTTTAATTTTTGTAACCATCAAATCTATTGCTACTTCGTTCTGTCCGCCTTCGGGAATGATGACGTCTGCATAGCGTTTGGTCGGCTCGATGAATTGATTGTGCATCGGGCGGACAACGGACAAGTACTGCTCGATGACAGAGTCGATTGTGCGTCCGCGTTCGTTGATGTCGCGCAGCAGCCGGCGGATGATCCGCAGGTCCGCATCGGTGTCGACGAACAATTTGATGTCCATCAATTCGCGCAGGCGCTGGTCTTCAAGCACCAGGATGCCTTCAAGAATGATGACGTCCTTCGGTTCGATGTGGATGGTCTCTTCCGCACGCGTATGGACCGCGTAATTATAGACCGGCTTTTCGATTGCTTCCCGCTGCAACAGCTTGTTGACGTGGCCGATCAAAAGGTCGGTGTCGAATGCCAGCGGATGGTCATAGTTCGTCTCCAGCCGTTCTTCAAACGCCAGATGGCTTTGGTCTTTGTAGTAGTAGTCCTGTTCGATGACCACTACAGAGTGCTCCTTGAATACTTCATAAATGGAATTCGTTACGCTCGTCTTGCCTGAGCCCGAACCTCCTGCTATCCCGATTACGACTGGGCGGTTTTTCGACATTATTTCAAGCTCCTTGCAAACTTCATTATTTTTTTTGGCTTTTCTTCCTGCAGACCATGATTCCGTCCCCGACCGGCAAGAGCGCCGTCTCGTAAGCGGGGTGGTCCAGCATATGTTCCCTGAACGCCTTCAGGTTGCGGATCATCGTCCGTTTTCTGCGGGGGATGTCCGATAGCGGCCCTTCAGCCATGCCGTGCATGTACATATTATCACAGTAGATGATGCCGCCTTCTTCAAGCAGCCCTTCGTACTTTTCGAAAAAGCGCTCATACTGCCCTTTTGCGGCGTCGATGAAAATGGCGTCATACGCCGGCGCCAATTGGGCCAGGTCGAACTCCAGCGCGTCGCCGTGGAAGATGCAGATCCGATCCGACATGCCGGATGACCGGACGAACTCCACGGCTTTTTGGAAGCGGCTGTCGTCCCGTTCGATCGTATCGATCCGGCTGTCCGGCAGGCCTTCCGCCATCTTGATGGCCGAAAACCCGATGGCCGCCCCGATTTCAAGGATCTTTTTTGGCTGCTGCTCTTCAAGAAGGTGCACCAGCTCGCGGATGCCCTGTTCTTCCATGATCGGGACGTGGTGCTCAACGGCATAGCTCCGGATCGCTCCGAGCGTTTCACGTAATCTTTCTTGGTCCATCGTACAGCTCCTTTTCGCCTTTGCAAAAATTACTCCTATACTAACATAAAACAAGAAGGAATGCGAGGTCGCTTCCTTCTTGTCCGGTTTATGACATTTTATTGGCCGATATATTTGTCGCGGTTTTGCAGATGTTCTTCATACGTAATCGCAAAATGGTTCTTCCCGGTGGAATCCGCCAGGAAATAAACATAATCGGTATCTGCTGGATCGAGCACCGCCTGGATCGAGCTCAGCCCGGCTGAAGCGATCGGACCCGGCGGCAGGCCGTTGTTCGTGTAGGTGCTGTACGGATGCTCGAATTCATAGTCCTTGTTGAACAAGCGCGCTTTGTGCTCGCCTTTTGCATAGAGGACGGTCGGGTCGGTCTGAAGCTTCATGTCTTGCTCCAAGCGGTTATAGAACACGCTGGCAATCGTCTGCCGGTCGCTTTGCGCGGTCGCTTCTTCCTCGAGCAGCGAAGCGAACGTCAACAGCCAGTGCGGCGTCTTGCCCATTTCGTCAAGCACTGCCTGGTATTGCGATACGTTCGACTGCGTCGCGTTGAGCATCTGTTCGATGATCAGGTTCAACGACGGGTCTTCTTCGTAGAATGGATACGTAGCCGGGAATAAATACCCTTCAAGGGCAAACTTGACATTCTCGCCTTTGATCTCATCCGTCAACAGCGTCGGGTATTTCACCATCAACTCTTCGATATAGGCTTCATCTTGCACTTTTGCCATGAATTCCTCGGCCGTGAAATCGGTTTTCTTCGCAATGACGTTCGTGCCGATCTCCTCAAGCGTCAGGCCTTCCGGCACCGTGATTGTAAACAGCGGCTCGCGGTAGACTTTCCCGGTCTTCAAGGATTGCGTGATTTCGTCAAGCGTCATCGATTTCGTCAAGCCGTATGTCCCTGCCTGGAACTCCGACTCGTTATTGAATTTGACGTAGTATTTATAGACGCGTGCGTCTTCGATCAAACCGTTCTCTTCCAATAGCGCGGCGATCGAATCCAGGTTGGAGCCGATCGGCACTTCCAGGTTGATGACTTCCTCGGATTCCGGATCAACCGGCTTCAAGGCATCCGTCACGAAGTTGTACATCTGGAAGCCGGCGATGCCGACGATGACCAGGAGGACCAGCGCGATGATGGCTACAATGCGGCGCACGACTCTCACTTCTTTCTTCTTTTCTCTCATCCGTTCGTACATGATCTCTTTTTTCGATTGCTTGTCCACGGGTTCCCCCCCTTAACTTAACATTACCAGTATACAGAAATTCCGGCAAAAGAAAAAGGCGGAATCGACAATCAATTCCGCCCCTTTGCGTGATGAACTTAAAGTTCTTCGTTCTCTTCTTCTTCGTCAAGGAACGTGTTCAGCATTTCTTCGATCATGTCCCATTCTTCGTCGGTTTCAACCGGGCGCAATTCGCCGCCTGCGATTTTCCCGTCAACATCCGCGTTTTCCGTGAATGAAGAAGCCTGGATCTCGATTTCGCCTTCGTCATCTTCTTCCGCGCCTACCGGGTAGTACAAGACGTAAGACTTGCCGAATTCTTCGCTTTCGAATGTGAACAATACTTCAAATAATTGTTCGTTGCCGTTTTCATCAACGACTGTGATGTGTTCCTGTCCGTGTTCCATCTGCGTCACCTCATATTTTTTTAAAATCAAGATAGCCTTGCAAAATCATGACTGCGGCCATCTTGTCGATCACTTTCTTGCGGTTCTTGCGGCTGACATCCGCGGAAATCAACATCTTCTCCGCAGCCATTGTCGTCAGGCGCTCGTCCCAAAGTACCACCGGTATATCATACGCTTCTTCGAGCAAAGCTGCAAACTTCTGCGATGCTTCCGCTCTCGGGCCGATGGTGTTGTTCATGTTTTTCGGAAATCCCACGACCGCTTGGGTCACTTCATACTGCTTGATCAATTCACCGAGGCGCGCCAGGCCGAAATCGTCCTGCGCCTCGTTGATCTTGACCGTCTCGATGCCCTGCGCCGTCCAGCCCAGTGCATCGCTGATGGCGACCCCGATTGTCTTAGAACCGACGTCCAATCCCATAATTCTCATTATTTTTCCTCATTATTCTTTTTGATATAGAATTTCACAAGCTCTTCCAGGATTTCATCCCGCTCGAGTTTGCGGATCAAATTGCGTGCATCCTGATGGCGAGGAATATAAGCCGGATCACCTGATAATAAATATCCGACGATCTGATTAATCGGGTTGTATCCTTTTTCTTCAAGTGCAGTATGAACCTGAAGCATCACTTGCTTCACTTCCTGCTCCATCGATTCATCAGACGGATTGAATTTCATTGTTTGATCAAATGAACTCACGACAAGCACCTCGCTTTCGGATTTAGATAGGAGAATCTCGCTCTCGCTGCCTGATTTACATTATAAACGATATGGAGCATTTATTAAACTTATTTGAGCAAGTCGTAGACAGATTCGAGAGCTGCATCCAATTTGCCAGGTTCTTTTGCACCGGCCATCGCCATGTCCGGGCGCCCGCCGCCTTTGCCGCCGCACTGCTCTGCAACATGTTTGACGATTTGTCCGGCATGATAGTTCCCGCCGACCAAATCTTTTGTCACGCCGGCTACCAGCATGACTTTTTCGCCGTCAGCCGCACCGAGGACGATGACGGCTTTTTCGAACTTCTGTTTCAGCTCGTCCATCATCTGGCGCAGCTGGTTGTTGTCTTTCGCCTCTACGCGTGCCGACAGGACCGTGATGCCGCCGACTTCGCGGGCAGCGGACAGGATTTCAGAAGACTGCGCATTCGAGATTTTCGCCATCAGCGATTCGTTCTCGCGCTGCAGCCCTTTCATTTCCGCTTGGAACGCCTGGACTTTTTGGATCAGGTCTTTCGGGGAAGCTTTCATCAAGCCTGCTGCTTCCTCAAGCGTGCGTTCGCTCTCTTTCAAGCTGTCGTACGCACCTTTGCCGGTGACCGCTTCGATGCGGCGGATGCCGGCGCCGATGCCGCTTTCCGACACGATCTTGAAGACGCCGATCTCAGACGTGTTGACGACGTGGACGCCGCCGCACAATTCCAGCGAATAGCCGCCGATTTCCACTACGCGGACAACGTCCCCGTATTTCTCGCCGAACAGCGCCATTGCGCCCATCTTTTTCGCTTCCTGGAGGTTGTGGTAGCCGGTTTCAACGCCGATGCCGCTCCAGATCTTCTCATTGACGATTGTTTCGATGCGCTCCAGTTCCTCTTTCGTGACGCCGCCGAAATGCGAGAAGTCGAAACGCAGGCGGTCAGGGCCGACGTACGAGCCTGCCTGGTTGACATGCTCCCCGAGCACATCTTTCAGCGCCTGGTGAAGCAGGTGCGTAGCTGTATGGTTTTTCACCGTATGGCGGCGCAGCGAAGAATCGACTTCCGCGAGCACTTTCGCACATGTAAGTTCGCCTGAATCGACGCGGACCGAATGGAGGTTCTGGCCGTTCGGCGCTTTTTTCACATCAAGCACGGACGCTTGCACCAAATCGTTGCTGAGCGTGCCGCGGTCAGCGATCTGCCCGCCGCTTTCAGCGTAGAACGGCGTCTTGTCGAGGATCACCTGGACTTCGTCGCCTTCCTGTGCGCTGTCGACGATTTCGCCGTCTTTGACGATGACGAGGACATTTGCGTCCGATAGCGTCAGATTATAGCCGATAAATTCGCTTGGCTCTTTGATATTGCCGAGCACTTCGGATTGTGTCTGCATCGAGTTGACGTTTTGGCGCGCTTTCCGTGCACGGTCGCGCTGCGCTTGCATAGCCGCTTCAAAGCCTTCCTGGTCGATCGCCATGCCTTCTTCTTCCGCATACTCTTCCGTCAGTTCGACCGGGAAGCCGTATGTGTCATACAGGCGGAATGCATCTTCGCCCGGGATTTCATTGCTGCCAGCCGCTTTTTGCGCTTTTATCACTTCGGACAAAATCGTCAGTCCGTCGTGGAGCGTTTCATGGAAGCGCTCTTCTTCGAGCTTCATGACGCGGATGATGAAATCCTGCTTTTCGGTGACTTCCGGATAGAAGTCCTGCATGATGCTGCCGACAACCGGCACAAGCTCGTACATGAACGGCTTCTCGATGCCGAGTTTTTTCGCATAGCGGACAGCGCGGCGCAGCAAGCGTCTCAATACATAGCCGCGGCCTTCGTTCGACGGCAATGCGCCGTCGCCGATCGCAAACGCGACTGTGCGGACATGGTCAGCAATGACTTTGAACGCCATATCGGTTTCCTGGTTTTCGCCGTATTTCACGCCGGAGATCTCTTCGGTCTTCTGGATGATCGGCACGAACAGGTCCGTATCGTAGTTGGTCGGCACGTCCTGCACAACCGAAGCCATGCGCTCGAGGCCCATGCCTGTATCAATGTTCTGCTTCGGAAGCGGCGTGTACGTGTTGTCCGGATTGTGGTTGAACTGAGAGAACACCAGGTTCCAGATTTCAAGGTAGCGCTCGTTCTCGCCGCCCGGGTACATTTCCGGATCGCTTGGATCATTTCCGTAGGATTCACCGCGGTCGTAGAAAATCTCCGAGTTCGGTCCTGACGGGCCCTCGCCGATGTCCCAGAAGTTGCCTTCCAGTCGAATGATGCGTTCAGCCGGCACACCGACTTCGTTGAGCCAGATGCTGTAGGCTTCCTCGTCTTCCGGGTGGATCGTCACGGACAGCAGTTCCGGATCGAAGCCCATCCATTTCGGGTCGGTCAAAAATTCCCAAGCCCAGTGAATCGCTTCTTTTTTGAAGTACTCGCCGATCGAGAAGTTGCCGAGCATTTCAAAAAACGTATGGTGGCGGGCTGTTTTCCCGACGTTTTCGATGTCGTTTGTGCGGATCGACTTCTGCGCGTTGACGATGCGTGGGTTTTCCGGAATGACGCGCCCGTCGAAATATTTCTTGAGCGTTGCCACGCCGCTGTTGATCCACAATAGCGACGGATCCTCGAACGGCACAAGCGGTGCGCTCGGCTCCTGATCGTGGCCTTTTTCCTTAAAGAATTCAATGTACAGTCTTCTGATGTCTGCAGCTTTCATGTTTTTCATCTTTTTTCTCCTCCTCAGCATAATAAAAAGCCCTCATCTCTTGCGCGTGCGCAAGGGACGAAGGCTTTATTCGCGGTACCACCCTAATTACACGGACAAACTGCTCCGTGTCTCTCATTGCGCCTTAACGCGGCTAGAACGGCAGGGATTAGCTGCACTCCGGAGTAGCTTTCTAAAACAGCGGGGCGAAGGTCCTTTCAGCCGGGGAACCTCTTTCTGGACGCTTGCGGTCTTATACTTTCTCCATCTGGGTGTTGGTTTATTAAACTAACTTGAATTATATAGAAAAGGGTTCGGCTGTGTCAATAGTCAGGCGACTTGGGGTTTTCCATGACAAACGGCGAATACGCACAGCGAAGGTTAAAATATGCTCAGCAAAGGTTAAAATACGCACGACGACCGAAAAAATACGCTCAACGAATGTTAAAATACGATTCTGCCGGACCAGACGGCAATAAAACCTGATCCCCTCCCCATGCAAAAAAGGAGCACCCTTGGGCGCTCCTCAGCTTTCGATGAAATCTTTCGGTCTAATGCCTTCCATGCCGATGAGCGGATGGATGGCGTGGACGTTTTCTGCAGTCAGGCTGGCGGGACCGGATGGTTTCGCCGGCTGCTTTGCCGGCTCGCCGGACGCCGCAGCCTGCTGCGATGGCGCTGATGGACCGCTGCTCTCTTCTAGAACCTTTTCCACTGGTTCCGCTTCGGATTGCCTCAGCCGGCTTTTCAGCGTCGTCATGCGCTGCGTGTCGTCGGTGCGTTCAACGCCGTAGCGGAACACCTGCGGATCGCCGCAGAGGATCAGGAAGTCCTTGCTGCGGGTGATGCCGGTGTAGAGCAGGTTGCGCCGCAGCATCTTCATATAGCCGCGGACGACCGGCATGATGACCGTCGGGAATTCCGACCCCTGCGCCTTATGGATCGAGCAGCAATAGGCGAGCGTCAGCTGGTTCAAGTCGCTGCGCTCGTAGGTCACTTCGATGCCGTCGAACGACGCGACAAGCATGTCCTGCTTTTCGACCGTCTCTTTCGCTTTCATGATGGCAATGACTTCGCCCATATCGCCGTTGAAGACGTTGCTCTCGGGCTGATTGACGAGCTGCAGCACTTTGTCGCCGATGCGGTACGTGATGTCGCCGAATACCAATTCTTTGCGTTTGCCATCCGCATTCGGGTTGACCATCTCCTGGATCATGCGGTTCAGCGCATCGATCCCGGCCGGCCCTTTGTACATCGGGGCCAGCACTTGGATATCTTTGATCGAATGGCCTTTGGCCAGCGCGCTTTTCACGACTTTCTCGACGACCGATGCAATCTGGTCGGGACCGGCTTTGATGAACGACCGGTCCGCGGTTTTTGCGGTAATGTCCGCCGGCAGCTGCCCGTTCTTCATCTGGTGTGCGAGCTCGATGATCGACGAACCCGACGACTGGCGGTAAATGTCGGTCAGCTCGACCGTCGGAATGCGTTTTGATTCCAACAGGTCGCGGAGCACCTGCCCCGGCCCAACCGGCGGCAGCTGGTCCTGATCGCCGACGAAGATGATCTGGGCATCTTCCGGGACGGCTTTCAATAATTGATGCGCGAGCCACGTATCGACCATCGACATTTCATCGATGATGATCAGGCGGCCCTCGATGTCTTTTTCGGTTTCCTCTTCTTTTTCCTGGCCGTTAAAGCCGAGCAAGCGGTGGATCGTCATCGCCGGCAGCTCCGTCGATTCGCTCAGGCGCTTCGCCGCGCGTCCCGTCGGTGCAGCGAGAATGATCGGGAACGGCTCTTTTTTCTTGGCATAATCTTTCGGGTCGAGCGACAAGCCGTGGAGTTCGGCGTACACTTCGACGAGCCCGCGGACAACCGTCGTCTTGCCGGTTCCCGGGCCTCCAGTCAGGATCATGACCGAGGAATTGATGCTCTGCTCGATGGCGTCCACTTGCGTCTCCGCATAATTGACGCCGAGCCGCTCTTCCGCTTCGCCGAGCGCTTTGCGGACTTCGGACGCCGGGAAGCGGTCGCGGTTCGCCTGGGATTCGAGCATCGTCTCCAGCTTCGACGCGATGCCGACTTCGGAATAATACAGCGACGGCAAATAAAGCCGGGTTTCTTCCCCCGCCACTTTGCCTTCTTCATTCAGTTCGATCATCGCCTTCGAAATCGCTTCGACCGGGATGTCCTCGCGCTGGCTTGCTTCAAGCATTCCTTTGACCATCGGGATGAGCGTCTTCGCATCGACGTAGACATGCCCTTCGGACAAGGACGCCTGGTTCAATAAATGAAGAACCGACGCCTTGATGCGGTCGGGATGGCTGCCGGTGATGCCGAGCTTCGAGCCGAGTTCGTCCGCACGTTGAAACCCGATTCCTTCGATCTCCTCGATCAGGCGGAACGGATTTTTCGTGAGGATGTCGATTGTCTCTTCCCGGTATGCCTGGTAGATCCGCATGCCGATCTGCGGGCCGAAGCCCCAGTCATTGAGCTGGATCATGACGCGCTCTAGGCCAAGGTTCAGCTGCAGCGTCGAGCGGATGGTGTCTTTCTTGTCATCCGACAGCCGCGGAACGGCATCGAGCGCTTCCGGGTCTTCCAGGATCTTTTTGATGGCATCCTTCCCGAGCTTTTTGACGATGTTCTCGGCCGTCTTCCTGCCGATGCCGTCGAACATATCGCTCGACAAATAATGGACGATCCCCTGCTCCGTCTCCGGCACTTCCTTCGTGAACGTCTCCACCTGGAACTGGACGCCGTAGCGCGGGTGGTTCTTCACCGCGCCCGTGAAGCGGTATTGCTCCTCGAGCGACAGTTTCGGAAAATAGCCCGAGACGATGATTTCTTTTTCGGTGTACGAGGTATTCGTTTCTTGGATCTTCACTTTCGCAATGGAGAAAAGGTTTTGGGGATTGTGAAAAATCGAGACGACCGGCCGGCCCAGCACGAATTGCACTTCTTCTTGGAATAAATCGATTTGTCCGGTCACACGAGCCGCCTCCTTTCACAATGTTTAATGGGTTCTTATTTTTCTAAAGTTGATACTTCGCAAAACTGCTGCGCTTGCCGCGGGCGAGCGCCGAGCCTCCTCAGTCGCTTCGCTCCTTGTGGGGTCTCGGCTTTCTCGCTTTCCCGCAGGCGTCTCCGCAGGTTTGCTTCGTATCAAAATATAGGTTGTAACTATTCCGCTCTTACTTTTAAAGAGCTTATCCAGCGCTGGCGCGCCTACGGGCTAGGCGGAATAATGAGACGGGTGTTCTTCCCGGCTCATTATGAGAGCCATGCCCAAAGCGCCGAAGCGGTGTTCAACAAAACACTTTTTTATATTACTTCACTACATATTCGTTTTATTGCGTCCTTCAACAATCATATCATACGCATAGCGCGCCATTTCGTTCGTTTCGTCGAGCGTGTACGCCTGCTTCAGGTGGAACATGGCGTCTTCGACGCGGTTCGTTGACACGGCATACAGGACGCCGAGGTTGTAATGCGCATCCGCATGGTCCGGCTGCTGCATCAGCACTTCAACAAACTGCGGCTCTGCAAGCTCGAAAAGCTCGAGCGAAGCGAGCGCAATGCCGAAGCTGAGGCGCGCCTGTACGTCTTCCCCGTCGAGTTCAACTGCACGCTGAAGATAAGGCAGCGCCAGTTTCGGCTGGTCCATCTTCTCGAGGCATTTGCCGATCATGAAATGCGCGTCCGCGCCTTCCAATCCGTATTGGACGGCTTTTTCGTACAGCTTCAATGCTTCCGCATAGCGCTCGGCATTGAAATAAAGGTTGGCAAGGCCGTAATAGGCAGTTGCCGATGTTTCATCCAGCGTGATCGCTTTTTGGAAAAAGCGCTCGGCGCGCTCCGCATCGTCCATCGACATCAGGACGTGGCCGAAATTGATATAGCCCAGCGGATTGTCCGGCTCTTCCTCGATCGCTTTCGTGAAGGCCTCGACTGCCGCTTCCGTATCGCCTTCCTGCAGTGCCTGGATGCCGGTTTCATTGAAATTCATCGCATTCTCCCCCATCAGCCGACATACTCCAATCGTGCGCCGTTCTTGAAGACCCGGTCGATCGTCCCGCCGCCGAGGCATTCTTCGCCGTCGTAGAAGACGACAGCCTGGCCTGGCGTGATTGCACGTACCGGCTCATCGAATGTCACGAGCGCTTCGCCGTCTTTCATTTCCACGGTGACGCCGACGTCAGCTTGGCGGTAGCGGAATTTAGCCGTGCACGTGAATGTGCCGGCCGGCGGCGTGTCAGACGTAAAGCTCAAGTTCACCGCAGACAAGCTGTCAGAGAACAACGCTTCGTGCTGGATGTTCTGGCCGACGAATAAAACATTCTTTTGGAGGTCCTTGCCGATGACGAACCATGGGTCGCCTGCGCCGCCGATGCCAAGCCCTTGGCGCTGGCCGATCGTGTAGTACATCAAGCCGTCGTGCGTGCCCATTTTCTTGCCGTCCATCGTTACCATATCACCGGGCTGTGCCGGCAGGTATTGGCCGAGGAATTCCTTGAAATTGCGTTCGCCGATAAAGCAGATGCCGGTCGAATCTTTTTTCGTCGCTGTGGCAAGGCCTGCTTCAAGTGCGATTTCGCGCACTTTCTTCTTTTCCATATGGCCGATCGGGAACATGACTTTCGACAATTGCTCCTGGTTCAGCTGGTTCAGGAAATAGGTCTGGTCTTTATTATTGTCTTTGCCGCGCAGCATTTTCGTTTCGCCGTTTTCAGCATGTTCAACTTGCGCATAATGGCCGGTCGCGAGGTAATCCGCGCCAAGGCTCAATGCGTGCTCAAGAAATGCCTTGAACTTGATTTCTTTATTGCACATAACATCCGGGTTCGGCGTGCGGCCTGCTTTGTATTCTTCGAGGAAGTACGTGAACACTTTGTCCCAATACTGCTTTTCGAAATTGACGGCGTAATACGGGATGCCGATCTGGTTGCAGACGCGGATAACATCTTCGTAATCTTCCGTTGCGGTGCATACGCCGTTTTCGTCGGTATCATCCCAGTTTTTCATGAAGATGCCGATAACGTCATAGCCCTGTTCTTTCAATAAATACGCGGCCACCGAAGAGTCGACCCCTCCGGACATGCCGACGACAACGCGTGTATCTTGTGGTGCTTTTACGGTCATTTTTTCTCACCTTTTCATTTTTACGCCAGTCGTTTATAGATCTGCGCTGTTTTTTGGGAGGCTTCTGCCACTGCTTCTTCCGTCAAGCCGAGGCCGAAACTGAAGCGGATTGAATTCCGCAGCTCTTCGGCATCGGCTCCGTACATGGCGACGAGGACGTGCGACGGATCGATCGACCCTGCCGTACACGCCGAGCCGCTTGAAGCCGAGATGCCGGCCAAGTCGAGGTTCACAAGGAATGATTCGATCTCGATGCCGGGCAGGCTGATATTCAAGACATGCGGCAGCGGGTTCGTGCCGTTTTCTTTGAATGGTACACCTTCTTTTTCAAGGATGTCCCGGAAAATCCGCTTGTAGCTTTCGTAAGCTTCCGCTTTTTCTTCGCGTTCGTTTGCGGAGATTTCCACCGCTTTGGCGAATGCCGTGATCGCCGGCACGTTTTCCGTCCCTGCGCGGCGCTTGCGTTCCTGCTCGCCGCCGTATAGGAGCGGCGCGAGCGCGGTGCCTTTTTTCTGGTACAGGAAGCCGATGCCTTTCGGTCCGTTCAGCTTGTGCGCAGAAACAGACAAAAGATCCACGCCCAGGCTTTCCACGTCGATCGGCAGGATGCCGTATGCCTGGACAGCGTCAGTATGGAACGTCACATCGGTCCCTTTTAGGAGCTCCCCGATTTCTGCGACCGGCTGGACCGTCCCGACTTCATTATTGCCAAGCATGATGGTCACTAGAATTGTATCGTCCCGCAGCGCATTTTTCACGTCTTCTGCTCGCACGAGCCCGTTTTCGTCAACCGGCAGGTACGTCACGTCATAGCCTTCGTGCTCCAGCTTTTCGCACGCATGCAAAACCGCGTGGTGCTCGATGGCCGATGTGATGATGTGCTTGCCGTCCTTTTTCGCCGCTATGCCGAAGATCGCGAAATTGTCCGCTTCGGTCCCGCCGCTGGTGAAAATGATTTCCGGGTCGTTCGCTCCGATGCTTTTCGCAAAAACGCGTCGCGCATCATCGAGCGCCTTGCGCGCTTCGCGGCCGGTGCCGTGGATGCTCGACGGGTTGCCGTACAGCGTGCCGAGCGCCTCTGTAAATACATCAGCCACTTCCGGATGCATCGGAGAAGTGGCTGCATGGTCCAAATAAATTCGTTTCATTGTGATTAACTCCTTATATATAGAACATATAATTATCGTTTTCCGTTTCGTTCTGGTTCGCCAGATCGTCGATCGTCGTTGTATCAAGCACGTTTTTGACCGCGTCGCGGATGCGCACCCACAACTCGCGCTGCGGCTGGGCTTCGTCTTCGATGCCTTCGACCGGCTGGATCGGCCCTTCCAAGACGCGGATCACATCGCCCGCGGATATTTCTTTCGGGCTGCGCGTCAGCATATAGCCGCCGTATGCGCCCCGGACGCTCTTGACGAGCCCCGAGTTGCGCAGCGGGCCCACCAATTGCTCCAGGTAGGCTTCCGACAGCTCGTAATCCTCTGCAATCTTACGCAGCGGCATCGGCCCTTCGCCGTAATGTTTCCCTAATGCGATCATGATTGTCAGGCCGTAGCGGCCCTTGGTTGAAATTCTCATCGTTACACCTCTAAGTCAGTTTCCGGATATTCTCCCTAAAAGTATAGCATATCAAAGCGGAATGGACTTGCAATGACTTTTATTTACCGAAACGATATACTAAAGAATAGAACGAATGTACGGAAGGGGTTTTTTGTTTGCAGAACGAACCATTGGCGTTCCGCATGCGTCCGCGGACCATCGACGAAGTCATTGGCCAAAAAGACGTCATCGGCCCGCATACGGCTTTATATAAAATGATCCACAACGGCCACGTGCCGTCCATGCTCCTCTACGGCGAACCGGGAATCGGCAAGACGTCGATCGCCCATGCCATCGCCGGCACTTCGAAGCTGCCGTTCATCGCATTGAACGCGACGACGTCCGGCAAAAAAGACGTTGAAACGGTCGTCGCCGAAGCGCGGCTGACCGGCAAAGTGCTGCTGTTCCTCGACGAGATCCACCGGTTCAATAAACTCCAGCAGGATGCGCTCCTGCCGCATGTCGAAAGCGGCGCCATCGTCCTGATCGGCGCGACGACGGAGAATCCGTTCCACGACGTCAATCCCGCGATCCGTTCCCGCTGCGGCGAGATCAAACAGCTGAAGCGCCTGACGCATGACGATATCGTCCAGCTTCTGAATTCCGCGCTGACGGATCCGAAGCGCGGACTCGGCAATTACCAGATCGAAATTTCCGAAGCGCAGGTCAACCGCATCGCAGACGGCACGAACGGCGATGCCCGAAAAGCTTTGACGATGCTCGAATCGATCATCGTAGCGTCGGATGAACGCGACGGCAAATACATTGTGGAAGACCAGATGGTCGAACAGATGATCAAGCGCGTCGGCGTCTTCGGCGATAAGAAAGGCTCACATTATTTCAATCTCCTGAGCGCGCTGCAGAAATCCGTGCGCGGCAGCGACGTAAATGCCGCCATGTATTACTTGGCGCACCTGCTTGAAAACGGCGACTTGACGGCCGTGACGCGCCGTTTGCTCGTCATGGCTTACGAAGACATTGGCCTCGCAAGCCCCGAAGTCGGCCCGCACGTCCTTGCCGCGTGCCAGGCAGCGGACCGCCTCGGCTTGCCGGAAGCGCGCATCCCGCTCGCACAGGCCGTCGCCGAAATGTGCTTGTCGGAGAAATCGAATTCCGCCTACAAAGCGATCGACGCCGCCATCGCCTCGATCAACAAAGGCGAAGTCGGAGACATCCCGATGCACCTCCGCGATACGCATTACGCCGGCAGCGCTGAACTCGGCCACGGCGGCTATAAATATCCGCATGACACGCCGCTTGGCTCGTTCGGCGGCTGGGTCGACCAGGACTACCTGCCGAAAGAAGTGAAAAAAGCGGAATTCTACAAGCCCGTCGTCGCCGGCGCCGAAAAGAAATTTGCCGGCATCTACGAAAAACTCAAATCGTTCCGAAAAAAATGAAGAGTCTCCGGCCATTTCCTTTTTGGGAAATGGCTTTTTTTGTTTTATTTGCGTTCGTGGCGATTTATTTGCGTTTAAAAAGTTTTATTTGCGTTCAGCAGACTTTATTTGCGTTCAGAACGTTTTATTTGCGTTCGCGCCCCGGTTATTTGCGTTCAACAAATTTGGACAAATAAAACCGACTCCATCTCCAAGGTTTATGGCTTTTCGCAACGCGAAAAGCGCCCTTTCCCTTGGCATCCATCTTTCATGCCTTTCTACTGGAACTTATCCCGTTTAGAAAATTTTATGATCGTTCAGCGGCCTGTTATGATCGCTCAGCGGCCCGTTATGATCGTTCAAAAAGTTTTATGATCGTTCAGCACTCTACCACCAATAAAACCCAACGCAAAAGCCGGCCCAAAAACCGGGCCGGCTCGGAATCAATTATTGCGCACGCGATTCAAGGGAATCGAACGGGTGATGTCGTTGATGACCCAGCTCGCACAGATCAAGCCGACCGCAGACGGCGTGAAAGCGTTCGAGCTCGGCGGCATCTGGGCTTTGCGGATCTCCGCATCTGGCTTGCCGACGGTGCCGACGACGTCTTCGCGGACGATGATCGGGCTTTCGTCCGAGAACACGACCGGAATCCCTTTATAGATGCCTGCTGCCCGCAGCTTTTTGCGTATCACTTTCGCGAGCGGATCGGTATGCGTCTTCGAGATGTCGACGATGCGGAAGCGCGTCGGGTCCGTCTTGTTCGCGGCGCCCATGCTCGAGATGATCTTGATGCCGCGTTTGTAGCATTCCTGCATCAAGTGGACCTTGTAGATCATCGTGTCAGATGCATCGATGACGTAATCCGGTTTGTAGCTGAAAAATTCCTCATAAGTTTCTTCTGTATAGAACATGTGCAGGGAAATGACTTCGCATTCCGTGTTGATGTCGGCGATGCGCTCCTTCATCACTTCCGCTTTGGACCGCCCGACGGTCGACAAGTTCGCGACCAGCTGGCGGTTGATGTTCGTGATGTCGACAATGTCCTTGTCGACGAGGATGATGCGGCCGACGCCGCTCCGTGCACACGCCTCAGCGGCGAATGAACCGACGCCTCCGACGCCCAGGATGGCGACGGTCGTGCCTTTGACCATATCGAGGCCTTCTTTGCCTATTGCAAGTTCGTTCCGGGAAAATTGATGTAACATAATCTGCCTGCCCTTCAAAGTTGATTGTTCTACTAGGGATTATACACAAATAAAAACCCCCCGACAAATTGCCGGGAGGCGAAAAGTTGAAATAACGGAGAATCCCAATCGTGCCGTCCGTTTTGGTGCGCATCGTTTTTGAACCCGCTTCTAGCAGGTGGGTGACCTCGTCATCACTTATAACTTCCGGTTAGGGCATGTTAGCCATGATGAAATCTGGTCTCCCGACGACAAAATGTTGGGTCAAAACTGAATAGCTCGTAACGAACACATCAGGATTCTCTACTACTTGTATGTTAGCACACCTTTTTTGCTGTGACAACTCTTTTACTCTGGTTCTTTCTCAGTATTCTGAACATTCAGAGATAGGCTTAATTCTTCAAGCTGTGCTCCGGAAACTGGACTTGGTGCGTCCATCAGCAAATCGCTGGCGCTCGCCGTTTTCGGGAAGGCGATGGTGTCGCGCAGGTTCGTGCGCCCTGCAAGCAGCATCACCAGGCGGTCCAAGCCGAATGCAATCCCGCCGTGCGGAGGCGTGCCGTATTCGAACGCGTCCATCAAAAAGCCGAACTGCGCGCGCGCTTCCTCGTCCGAGAAGCCGAGCGTCTTGAACATTTTTTCCTGGATATCGCGGCGATAGATGCGGAGCGATCCTCCGCCAAGCTCGTAGCCGTTCAATACCAAGTCATAAGCCTGGGCACGCACGTTTTGCGGCTCCGAGTCCAATTTCTCAATATCTTCTTCGAACGGCATCGTGAACGGATGGTGGGCGGCGTAGTAGCGGCCGTCCTTCTCATCGTATTCAAACAAAGGCCAGTCCGTGATCCACAGGAATTTATAGACCGAGTTGTCGATCAAGCCGAGCTCCTTGCCGAATTTCAAGCGCAAAGCACCGAGTGCATCTGCCACGACCGAAGCGGAATCCGCTACGAATAAAAGAAGGTCCCCCGCTTCGGCTTCAGCGCGCTCTGTGAGAGCAGAGGCCGCTTCGCCTTCGAAGAATTTCGCAATCGGGCCTTTGACGCCATCCGCTTCCACTTTCAGCCAAGCCAGCCCTTTCGCGCCGTACACCGCGGCAAACTCGCCGAGCGCGTCGATGTCTTTGCGCGAATAGTTGGCGGCTACGCCTTTGACATTGATCAATTTCACCTGGCCGCCGTTTGCGACAGCGCCGGAGAAGACTTTAAAGGAACTGTCCTTCACCAAATCGGAGACGTTCACAAGCTCAAGCCCGAAACGCACATCCGGCTTGTCCGAACCGAAACGGTCCATCGCTTCCGTGTATTTCATGCGCTGGAATTTCGCCTCGATGTCGACGCCCTTGACATCTTTCATCATCTGCACCATCAAGCGCTCGTTCATCTCGATGATTTCTTCCATCGTTTTGAAGCTCATTTCCATATCGACTTGCGTGAATTCCGGCTGGCGGTCTGCACGCAGATCCTCATCTCGGAAACAGCGGGCGATCTGGTAGTATTTATCGAATCCGGATACCATCAGCATCTGCTTGAACAATTGAGGCGACTGCGGAAGCGCATAGAATTCGCCGTCGTGCACGCGGCTTGGCACAAGATAGTCGCGCGCGCCTTCCGGTGTCGATTTGGTCAAAATCGGCGTTTCCACTTCAAGGAAGCCTTCTTCGTCCAGGAAACGGCGGATCGATTTCGTCACGTCTGAACGCATCTTGAATGTCTCGTACATCGCCGGACGGCGGAGATCCAAGTAGCGGTATTTCAAGCGGAGGTCTTCATTGACATCGGTATTGTCCTCGATCGCAAACGGCGGGTTTTTCGCTGCGTTGATGATCGACGCATGGTCAACCTGCACTTCGATTTTCCCGGTCTTCATCGCGGCATTGATCTGGCCTTCCGCACGTGCAACGACGAGCCCGTCGATGTGCACGACAAACTCGTTGCGCAATTTCTCGCCGATTTGGGCCGCCGGTTCCGAAATTTCCGGATTGAAGACGACTTGGACGATGCCGCTGCGGTCGCGGACATCGACAAAGATCAATCCGCCCAGGTCGCGGCGCTTCTGCACCCACCCTTTTAATGACACGCGCTGCCCAATGGCTGCTTCACTGACTTCCCCACAATAATGCGTTCTCGACATATTTATTCCTCCAATGATTTCTTATTCTTGATCTCAGCGGCGATATCAGCGAATAAAACCTCTTGCTGTCCGCCGGTTGCCATTTCTTTCAATGCTGCTTTGCCGTTCGCGAGTTCCGTCTCGCCGATGACGATGACGTATTCGGCGCCTTTGCGGTCGGCCGATTTCATCTGCGCTTTCAGCTTGCGTCCCGTGTAGTCCATGTCCGCGGAGATTCCGTTGGCACGGAGGTCCTTGACGATGCGGAACGCCTGTTTTTTCGCCGACTCGTCCATTGCGATGACGTAGACGCCGAGGGCATCCGAACTGCCGATCTCAACTTCTTCCATCTGCAAGGCAAGCAGCAGGCGCTCAATGCTCATCGCGAATCCGATGCCCGGTGCTTCCGGTCCGCCGAGATCCTCGACAAGGCCGTTATAGCGTCCGCCGCCGCACAGCGTCGTGATGGCGCCGAAGCCTTCCGCGTCGCTCATGATTTCAAAAGCGGTGTGGTTGTAGTAATCCAATCCCCGCACCAAGTTCGGGTCGACGACGTAGTCGATGCCCAGCTCTTCAATGTAGCCTTTCACTTCGGTGAAGTAAGCTTGTGATTCTTCGTTCAGGTAATCCGCAAGCGACGGCGCAGTCGCCATCAACGGGTGGTCGCGGTCGACCTTGCAATCGAGTATGCGCAATGGATTTTTCTCAAGGCGCGTCTGGCAGTCGTTGCAGAACTCGTTGATGCGCGGCGCGAAATGCGCAACGAGCGCTTCTTTGTGCGCGATGCGGCTTTCCGTGTCGCCGAGCGAATTGATGACCAGGCGCAGTCGCTTGAGCCCGAGTGATGCGTACAATTCCATCGCGAGCGAAATGACTTCCGCATCGATTGCCGGATCTTTCGAGCCGATCGCTTCAACGCCGAACTGCACAAACTGGCGCATGCGGCCGGCCTGCGGGCGTTCGTAGCGGAACATCGGACCTGTGTAGAACAATTTCACCGGCTGGTCCGGAAGGCCGAATAATTTATTTTCCACAAATGACCGGACGACCGAAGCCGTTCCTTCCGGGCGCAGCGTCAAGCTGCGGTCCCCGCGGTCCTTGAATGTGTACATCTCTTTTGTGACGATGTCGGTCGTGTCGCCGACGCCGCGCTGGAACAATTCCGTGTGCTCGAAGATCGGCGTGCGGATTTCCTTGTATTGGTAAAGGCGGCACAGCTCAATGATCTTCGCTTCGATTTCCTGCCATTTGGCGGACTGGTCGGGCAGCACATCGTATGTGCCGCGCGGCGCTTGAATATTATTGCCCATTTTCTTCACTCCTTCATTTTTCCATACAAAAAAGCCCCCGCCCCTTGCTTGCGCAAGGGACGAGAGCTCTGTATTAGCTTCCGCGGTTCCACCCTAGTTGATGCCAAAATAAGTTGACGGCATCCTCTCATTCCGGATAACGGCCGGTTCCGTCCCGTCCTAATAAGCGGACTTGCCGCCTTTCAGAAAGGAGCCTCGTAAGTGTTTTTCATCGCAGATCCCTGTAAGGAAGTTTTCAGCCCAGGACTTCCCCTCTCTTGTCAGCCAATCTTGCAATTACTTTCTTCGTCATCAGCAAATATATAAGGATAATAAATTTAATCTTAAGGACTCCCCTATTCGTTGTCAACCTTTTTTGACAAACGGCCGTTTTTTTTTCATAATACAAGTAGATGGAATCTATAGGAGGTGCTAAATGTTCCGCAAGTGGTCTATTGGTCTTATTTTATTTATTTTACTGATTGCCGGCAATGTCCCGCTCCTTGAAGCGGAGCCAACACTGGCAAGGGCTGGCGATGCCCTCATCACCGGTTCGACGGTCAATGTCCGTTCCGGCCCCGGCCTTTCTTACAGCGTTCTAGATGCGTTGAAAAAAGGGGATAAAGTCACAATCGTTTCCCAAAGCGGCGACTGGTTCGAAATCGAGTCAGGCGGCGGCACGGGCTGGATCGCTTCCTGGCTGACTGCCAAAGCTTCCGGCGGCGAGCAGAAAAGCGCCAACGGCAAAAACGCCGTCTCTACCGTCGACCGGTTGAACGTCCGCAGCGAACCGGACCTTTCCGCATCGGTGCTTGCACAGATGAATGCCGGCGATGGCGCCAACGTCATCGGGGAATCCAACGGCTGGCTCGAAGTGGAATTCCGGAACACTCGGGGGTTTGTGTCTAAACAATACATAAGCACGTCCGAACCGACAAAAGCGGACCCTGCCCCTGCCAAAGGCGACGTCTCTTCGTTCCAGATTGCGGTGGACGCCCTGAATGTCCGCAGCAAGCCCGACCTCAGCTCATCCATTGAAACGACTGTGAAAAACGGCGAAGTGTTCCCGGTCGAATCGATGGAAGGCAATTGGGTGGAGATCCGGCTTTCTGAAGAGACCACAGGCTGGGTCTATGCCTTCCACGGCCACCTGTCCAACCAGACCGTGAAAAAGGCAGCGAGCCCGAAAGAAGATACGGTCACCGTATTGACCGACGGCACGAACCTCCGGGCCGAAGCCTCCACGTCTTCCGGCGTGGTTGCCCGGGCGAATGCAGGCGACCAATTGGGAGTCGTCACTAAAAGCGGCGACTGGTATCAAGTTGCCCTACCGGACGGCCAACAGGCGTTCATTGCTGAATGGGTTGTGACCAGCGATGAAACGAAAACAGCTTCAAGCAATGCCGAGAAAAAAGAACTACGCAAAGAAGGCACGCTGAACGGGTTGACGATCGTACTCGACCCTGGCCATGGCGGCAATGACGGCGGCACGGTCGGCGCCCGCGACACGAAGGAAAAAGACCTGACGCTCGAAACCGCCGAAACGCTGTCGCATCACCTGCGCTCGGCCGGCGCCGAAGTCATCCTGACGCGCCAGTCCGATACGTACGTCGACCTCCGGAAGCGGGTGTCTGCCGGCCATCAAGTAGCTGCCGATGCGTTTCTCAGCCTCCATTACGATGCGGCGGAAAACAGCAGCGTCTCCGGCTTCACGACGTATTACCAGCTCGATTACCAGCAGGCGCTAGCTGAATCGGTGAACGAAGCGCTCGGCCGCAAAGTCGACCTTCGCAACCGCGGCGTGCGTGCCGGCAACTACCTGGTATTGCGCGAAAACCGGCAAGCGGCCATCCTCGTCGAACTTGGCTACCTGAGCAATTTCAACGACGAACGCATTGTCACTTCCGGCCAGTTCCAGGAACAGGCTGCACTCGGCCTGTATAACGGAATCGTCAATTATTTCGATGCAAAATTGGACTGACCATATTGAATGCAGTACAGGAAATTTTCCTGCGCTGCTTTTTTTATTGCCGCAATTTAACGCGTACTGCCGATTCCGCAAACGACCTGTTTGAAATAGATCCCCTCCCCCTGTTCAAAACTAAAATTGGAGTACTGCCCATTCTCTTAACAAGAAGCGGATTTACGATTAGATAAAATTGGTTAAGGGTAGTTTTTAAAATAAAGACCGCTGCTAAAGGAGGAATTGTTGATGATCATGGAAGAGTTCCATCTGAAGACAATTGACCTCGGGGATGTGAAAATTCGCCTGCGCCACGGCGGCGATGGCCCTCCGCTCTTGCTCCTCCACGGCCACCCGCAGACGCACATGATGTGGCACCGCATTGCGCCGCTTCTGGCAAAAGATTTCACCGTCATCATGCCGGACCTCCGGGGATACGGCGACAGTTCGAAGCCGAAGACAACGGACGACCATTTTCCCTACTCCAAACGGGCGATGGCCGGCGACCAGGTCGCTTTGATGAAAGAATTCGGGTTCGACAAGTTCTCGGTCGTCGGCCATGACCGCGGCGGACGAGTCGCTTACCGCCTCGCACTCGATTTCCCGGAAGCCGTCACCAAACTGGCCGTGCTCGACATCATCCCGACCGGTGAAACATTCCGGCGGGCGAACCGCGACTTCGGCCTTGGCTATTGGCACTGGTTTTTCCTCGCCCAGCCGTATGACTTGCCGGAGAAAATGATCGGTGAAAACCCCGACAATTATTATTTCCGGGACAACCGCGACCTATTCCATCCGGAAGCGCTGGCCGATTACCTGCGCTGCATCCGCCAGCCGGGCACGATCCATGCCATGTGCGAAGATTACCGGGCCGGCGCTACGATCGATTACGAACTGGACGAAGCGGACCGGCGCCGTAAGAAAATCGGCTGCCCGGTGCTCGCGCTTTGGGGCATGAAGAACTTCCTCCCCGAATGGTACGATGTCTTGGCTGTATGGCGGGACTGGGCCGACGACGTGGACGGCCGCGGCATCGACTGCGGCCATTACCTGCCGGAAGAAGCGCCGGACGAAACTTACGAAGCGCTGCACCGGTTTTTAACGAAATAAGGCTGGAATACAAGTGAAAACAAGCTGAAGACTTCTCTCCAGCTTGTTACAGTTTTTTGAGGAATAATTAATTTATATTCTCTTATAGAGAGCCTATCCAGCGCCGGCGCGTCCACGGGCTGGGCGAAGCCAGGAGATGGGTGTTCTTCCCAGCTCATGGCGGGAGCCTTGCCCAAAGCGTCCGGCGCGGTGTAATTAGATTATTCCTTTTTTCCACTTATCCCTAGGAACTTTTCAACAAACAAAAAAAGAGTCGGAGAACAATCTCCAGCTCTTTTTTCGTTTATTTCGATTCGACGATCATCGTCACCGGGCCGTCGTTGATGAGCTCGACGTCCATCATGGCGCCGAACACGCCGGTCTCGACTTTCAGCCCGTGGCCGCGGAGCGCGTCGTTGAACGCCTGCCAAAGCGGCTCGGCGGTTTCCGGGCGCGCCGCTGCGATAAAGCTCGGCCGGCGCCCTTTTTTAACATCGCCGTAAAGCGTGAACTGCGAGATCGACAGGATGTCGCCGCCCGCTTCAGAGATTGAACGGTTCATCTTGCCTTCTTCGTCTTCGAAAAGCCGCATTTCGGCGACTTTCTTCGCGACGTATTTTGCATCTTCTACTGTATCTTCATGCGTGATGCCGACAAGCAGGACATAGCCGGAAGCGATCGCTCCGGTCACTTTCCCCGCTACCGTCACCGACGCTCTTTTGGAACGCTGTAAAATGACCCGCATAATGCCTCCTTAATTTGTCACGCGCACGACCGAATAGACATCCGGGATCTGCTTGATCTTTTCCACGACGCGATTCAATTGCGAGATATGCGGAATCATGATGGTCATATTGATCGTCGCGATTTTATTGGAATCGGCTTTGCCGCTGACCGCCGTGATGGTCGTCTTCGCTTCGCTGACCATGTGCATGACTTCGTTGATTAAACCGGTGCGGTCGTAGGCCTGCACTTCGATATCGATCTGGTAGTCTTTCTTGTCCGGCGAACCGGCGTTCTCCCACTCGACCGGGATGAGCCGGTCGGTTTCGTCCGCCTGGACGTTCGGACAATCGGCGCGGTGCACGGAAACGCCGCGGCCTTTCGTAATAAACCCGATGATGCTGTCGCCCGGAACCGGGTTGCAGCAACGAGACAGCCGGATCATCATATTGTCGATGCCCCGGACGATTACGCCAGATTCGGTTTGTTTGCGCGGTGTGTTCGATTTCATTTCCACCGTAATTTTTTCGATGGCTTCTTCCTGTTCGCGCTTTTTGCGCTGTTTTTCCGCCAGGCGGTTCACCACTTGCTGGGCGGTGATGCCCTGGAATCCGACAGCTGCATACATATCGTCTTCGCCGGCGAAATTGAATTTCTCGCAGACGCGTTTGATGTTTTCGTTCGTCAGCACTTCCTTGACCGGGAATTCCTGGGCACGGATTTCCTTCTCGATCAATTCCTTGCCTTTGAGGACATTGTCCGCGCGCAATTGCTTTTTGAAGAATTGCTTGATCTTGTTTTTCGTCTGCGTGGACTTGGCGATCTTCAGCCAGTCGCGGCTCGGGCCGAACGACTGTTTCGACGTCAGGATCTCGACGATGTCGCCGGTCTTCAGTTCGGTATCAAGCGGGACCATCTTGCCGTTCACTTTGGCGCCGATGGTCTTGTTGCCGATTTCCGAGTGGACGCGATATGCGAAATCGATCGGCACGGACCCGGCCGGCATCTCGATGACGTCGCCTTTTGGCGAGAACACATAAACCATATCCGAGAACAAATCGTATTTAAGCGATTCCATGAATTCCTCGGCGTTGTCCGATTCGTTCTGGAAATCAAGGATTTCCCGGAACCACGTCAGGCGAGAATCGACGGTGTTTTTCGGCATGTCGACTTTCCGGCCTTCTTTATAGGCCCAGTGCGCCGCCACCCCGTATTCGGCGATGCGGTGCATTTCCTCAGTGCGGATCTGCACTTCCAAGGGATCGCCTTGCGGGCCGATGACGGTCGTATGGAGCGACTGGTACAGGTTCTGTTTCGGCATCGCAATATAATCCTTGAAGCGGCCGGGCATCGGTTTCCAGGTGGAATGGATAATGCCGAGCACCGCGTAGCAATCCTTGATGCTTTCGACCGTGATGCGCACGGCCAGCAGATCGTAGATTTCATTGAACTGCTTGTTCTGCAGCGCCATCTTGCGGTAGATGCTGTAAATATGTTTTGGACGGCCAAAAAGATCCGCCTTGATGTCGACTTCGTCGAGCTGCGTGCGAATTTCATTCATGACATTATTCAAGTATTCTTCCCGCTCGGTGCGCTTCTTTTTCATGAGATTGACGATGCGGTAGTATTGTTGCGGGTTCAAATAACGGAGGGCGGTGTCTTCGAGCTCCCATTTGATTGTATTGATCCCGAGGCGGTGTGCAATCGGCGCGAAAATCTCGAGCGTCTCGTTCGCTTTCATGCGCTGCTTTTCGACCGACTGGTATTTCAGCGTCCGGAGGTTGTGCAGCCGGTCCGCCAGCTTGATCAGGATGACGCGGATGTCCTGCGCCATCGCGACGAACATCTTGCGGTGGTTCTCCGCCTGCTGCTCCTCTTTCGACATGTATTTGATCTTGCTGAGTTTGGTCACGCCATCTACGAGCATCGCGACTTCTTCGTCAAAGTCCCGTACGATGTCTTCCCGCGTCACTTCGGTGTCTTCAACGACATCGTGAAGAAACCCTGCAGCGACCGTTGCCGGGTCCATCTGCAGCTCTGCCAGAATTCCGGCGACCTGCACCGGATGGACAATATAAGGCTCCCCGGATTTCCGGAATTGTCCCTCGTGGGCATGCAGCGCTACTTCGTAGGCATGTTTTATTTTTTCCACATGATCGGCATTCATATAAGACGCTACCATTTCGAAAACGTCTTCTGGTGTCCTAACTTGATCCTTCGCCATAATTGCCCACCTTGCTTTTAATATTTCCCCAGAGTATATCTTACTATTATAAAAAACAAATGGGCTAAAAGTAAAGCTTTGTCACTGCTGCTCGATGACTTTAATAAATTCCCGGAGATAATCCGGCAGATCCGGCGGACGGCGGCTCGATACAAGATGGCCGTCGACCACCACCGCTTCGTCGAACCATTCGGCGCCGGCATTCACCATATCGTCCTTGATGCCGGGCGTGCTGGTCACTTTGCGCCCCTTCAAGACGTCCGCCGAAATGAGCACCCAGCCGGCATGGCAGATCTGGCCGATCGGCTTTTCGTTCTTGTCCATATATTGGACAATATTCAGCACTTCCGGGAACCGGCGAATCTTATCCGGCGCCCAGCCGCCCGGAACGAGGATCCCATCGTAATCGCTCGGTGTGATGTCGCCATAGGCAAAATCGGATTCCGCCGGCACGCCGTACTTGCCGATGTATTTCTTGCCTGCTTCTTCCCCGGCGAGGTGGACTTCCGCCCCTTCTTCCCGGAGCCGCAGGATCGGGTACCATAATTCCAGGTCCTCGAATTCGTGGTGGACAAAACTGAGTATTTTCTTATCTTTCAAACGCATATGGACTCCTCCTTGAAATAGTTTATTCGTTGCTATCTGTAAACCTTAGCAGAAGTGGATGTCTTCCTGTACGACGGTTTTATTGCCTTTGCCGACACTGACCGCTTTACTACCGGTCGCATTGCAGCGGAGATTGCGCAGCGTGATGTCGGTTGCGGGCTGTCTGCCGCCAGCAACGTAGACAGCCGACTTGGCGTTCTTGAACCCGAGGATCCGGCCGTTCGCAAGCGCCGCATGGCCCGACTTGTACTGGATCGCCACTGCCGGATTGCCGGCGTAGTCCGTCTCCGGGTCCCCGATGAACAGGAAGCGGTTGACGGCGACGTTGCGGTAGCCGGAAACGACGAGCGCGCGCGGAGCGGACCCCGCATACATGTCCGTGTGGATTGGCGCGACCGATACGAGCCGCTGGGCGAGGATGTTGAATGCCGTCACCGAATCCGGGTCGTCCGCGCTGTGGTGGCCGATGTGCCGGAAGTTGAAGGACCGGTTGTCGTTGACCGACAGGTGCCCCGAGATAAAGACGCCGGTTGCAGCAGAACTTGTCGCGTGCGCTTTGATCTCGACGCCGCCGAAGCAGCGGGCCGTCGAGTTGTTGAGCAGCCAGACAAAACGCGAGCCATCGTCGATTTCGATGCCGTTCGAATTGGAGAAACCCTCCTTATGGGAACGGCCGGACGGGTCGCTGAAATGCGAATTGGAGATGAAAATATAATCGCTGTGGTGCGTCGTCACGCCGTCGTCACCGAAGCCGTGGCCGCTGCAGCCGTCGATCCATACAAAGCGGCTGCCGCCCCGTGCACGCCGTCCGTCGCCGCCGTAATTGTAAAGCGTCGAGGAGACATCGAAACAATGGAGGCCAGGATTTTTGGCGGCGACGTCCTTCGCCCAGCCGTATGTAAGCTTCGCGAATGTCAGGCAGCTGGAGAAATTATTGCCCGCGCTTGTATTTTGCACGTCGCCGAGCCGCTCCACATTCCAATCAAGGCCAATGTTCTCGACAGCGACATGGTGGTTGCCGCGGAACGGATTGGCGTTCATCACCAGGCGTTGGCGCTTCGGCGCAGCATCGTGGAGCCTTAAAATCGTTGCGCCTTTGCCCGATCCGCGCAGCCGCGTCAATGAGGGAAGTTTGATATGGCGGACAACGAAAATGCCCTTCGGCACAAACACATCCACCCGCCCCTTGCCAATGGCGCGCCGGAACGCATCCGTGCAATCCGTCACGCCGTCGCCGACCGCGCCAAAATCTTCGACGTTCACACAGCGCGTCATGCCCTGTTCCAATTTTTCATATTCAGCGTCCAAATGCGGCTTCCATTCCGGAACGACGTCCTCCCCTTCGATCCGTTCCGTATAGCCGTCCGGATCGAACAGATCGTTCAGGGTAGCGAGCGGCGCCCAAATCCGTTCATCCCAGGAATGCTTCCGCCGCCCCGGCATTCCCGGTTCTTTGGCCCGGATCTCATCGAACAGGCTGCGGGTTTCTGCTGTCATGTCCGCGAGCGTAATATCGTCTTTTAGGATCGCCCCGAGCAATTCGCGGTTTTTCCTTGGATCGTGGTATTCACTTAAATGCATCACTCATCACCTCAATGTTCCATACCCTTTTTGGGAATGACTATGTAGGGTTTCGGGTTTTCTTTCATGATACCGTTTTCGTTCCGGGATGGATATTAGGGGAATGCGGTGGTTTTTGGGGATATGAGCGTTCGGTGCCTTGTTATGAGCGTTCAGTCAGAAGTTATGAGCGTTCGAAGCCTCGGTATGAGCGTTCAGTCAGAAGTTATGAGCGTTCGAAGCCTCGGTATGAGCGTTCAGCTTGGAGTTATGAGCGTTCAGCCAAGAGTTATGAGCGTTCAGCCATTTTTCACGCCAATATAAAAAATCCCTCCGCACATTGCGGAGAGATTCATCTCGATCAATATTGGATCAATGTCATGACTTCGTAGCCTTCTAATTTATCGCGGCCATCCAAGTATGTCAGTTCGATCAGGAATGCACAGCCGACAACAACGCCGCCAAGCTGTTCAACCAGGTTGATCGACGCTTCGATCGTGCCGCCAGTTGCAAGCAGATCGTCTGTGATCAATACTTTTTGACCGGGTTTGATGGCATCTTTGTGCATCGTCAAAACGTCTTTGCCGTATTCCAGGCCGTATTCGGCGCGAATCACTTCGCGCGGCAATTTGCCTTCTTTGCGGACAGGGGCAAAACCGATTTCAAGCGCATAAGCGACCGGGCATCCTATGATGAATCCGCGGGCTTCCGGGCCGACAATGACTTCCGCACCGACCGTCTTGGCGTATTCCACCATCTGATCTGTTGCGTATTTATAGGCAGGGCCGTTATCCATGATTGTTGTGATGTCTTTGAAACGGATGCCGGGCTGCGGCCAATCTTCAACAATTGTTACGTACTGCTTTAAATCCATATTTCTTCCTCCTTGGCAGACACCTTCGCGTCAAACCACTGTTTTAAGTCTTTATAAGATGCATACAGCAGCTTCTGTTCCAACGCAATTTGCTGCTGCCGCTTCTTGTAGATCGGCGCTTCAGTCAAATCCCGTTTGCTCGGAGCTTTAGCAATCTCTGTAAGTCCATTGTTAAGTGTAACAAACTCAAGTTCAAAAAACACCTGCAGCATGAAAAATAATGTCTCGCGCGTCCAGCCTTTATGTTTCGCCAGCTCGTCGCAATGCTTTTTGAAGTCGAACGAACCGCGTTTTTTGATGAATGAAAACAGCCACGCGAATTGTTCGCGCGTCGGGATCTGTTCGAAGTACTGCGATTCTTTCGCATAGAAATGGGCATAGATGCGCTGTGGTTGTGTTGATGCCAGGAGTTCCGCAAGCTGTTCTTCCGAATCCGGCAGATCGAGCAGCACCAGGTGCTGCTTCGCCGTTTCGCATTCCGACAGCGTCTCAGGCGTGAAGATAGGCTGCCCGATGAGCGTCTGGAAGACGGCGACTGTTTCAGGATGGAAAGCCACGAACACTTGCCCTTTGTCCGGGATCAGTTTCGACCAGCGGGCTACTTGGCGGATGCCGCGGATATCGAACAATTGCCACTGGTCGGTCCGGACATCCTCGATCATCAATTGCGGCTTTTTGCTGCCGTTCCATTCATTGATCTGCAAGTCGCCGATGACGTCGATCTTGACGTCCGGCGTCAGCTCATCGCCGACAGAGCCGATGCCGAAGCCGACTGCATCGATCTTCGCGTCATTTTGCGCAAGTTCCATTTTCAAATGGTTCTGCGCTGCGCCGATTTTGCGGATCGAGGCGACCGTCACATCGTCCAGGAAAAATTTCGGCTTGGCAAAGCCCATGCCGAACGGCGCCAAAAAGCGCATTGATTCAATTGTTTTGATATCGATTTCGTCGAGCCGGACCGGGATGTCGATTTCCACGACCGGCACCAGGTCCTCTTCGGTCAACGAGACGGCCGCCTGATCGTTCAAGCGGTCGCGGAGTTCGTCGACATGTTCCATCTTGAGCGTCATGCCAGCAGCCATCGGGTGTCCGCCGAAATGCGGAAGGATGTCGCGGTTTTTCGCCAGTTCGTTATACAAATGGAACCCTTCGATGCTGCGGGCCGACCCTTTCGCTTTGCCCGTCTCCGGGTTGAGCGACAGGACGATCGTCGGGCGGTAGTATTTCTCCACCAGTTTCGACGCAACAATCCCGACGACGCCGGGATTCCATCCTTCCTGCGCGACCACGATAACGTGCGGCGCGCCGTCCGGATAGCGTGCTTCGACCTGCGCCGTAGCTTCGTCAGCAATTTGCTTGACGATTGCCTGGCGTTCTTTATTCAAAACATCCAGTCCGCCGGCAAGGCTCCGGGCTTCCGATGGGTCGTCCGTCATGAACAGCCGGACGGCCGGGTCCGCATCCTGCAGACGGCCGATGGCATTGACGCGCGGGCCGAACATAAAGCCGATCGTCTCCTCGGTGATTTCCCGCTGCTTGACGCCGGACACTTCCGACAGGGCTTCGATTGCCGGGCGCGGCGTATTGCGGAGCGCCTCAAGCCCCATCTTGACCATGATGCGGTTCTCGTCATGAAGCGGCACCAAATCGGCGATCGTGCCGATGGCGACCAGTTCAAAGAGATGGTCCGGCACTTCTTCGTACAGCGCTTGCGCCATCTTGAACGCGACACCTACACCGGCGAGTTCGCCAAACGGATATTTACCTTCCGGATGACGCGGGTGGACGATCGCCAACGCGTTCGGCATCGTCTCCCCGATATCGTGGTGGTCGCTGATGATGACGTCAAGGCCGAGGCTGTTCGCAAACTCGACTTCGTCGATGCCGGAGATCCCGTTATCGACGGTGACGATCAGCTTCGCGCCTTCATCAAATGCCTGCTGGAACAATTCTTTATTCGGGCCGTAGCCGTGCTTGAAGCGGTTCGGTATTTTAAAGGAGACGTCCGCTCCAAGGTCTTGGAGCACGGTCATCATGACCGACGTGCTCGTCACGCCGTCCGCGTCGTAATCGCCGTAGACGACGATCTTTTCCTGCTGCTCAATCGCGCGCTGAATCCGATGGACAGCAATATCCATGTCCTTCATCAAGTACGGATTATGTATGCCTTCTATTCCCATATCCATGAATGCGCGTGCTTCCTCGGCAGTGGTAATGCCTCGCGTCACTAATATTTTCGCTAAAACGGATGAAATCGATAATTCCTGTTGGATTGCCTGCACCATGCCCGCGTCGGGAGTGGTCAAGCGCCATCTTTTTTTGGATTCAATCATGCTCTTCACTTCCTCACCGGTACATTATACCGCAAAAAGGGATTGCCCAAAAGTACTTTGGGCAATCCCTTTACAGCTTCCAGCGGAGAATGGCGATGCAACAGTGCATCTTATTCCCGGTCTGCCGCCGGTCTTTCTTCACTTGTGACAACCATCGCTTCCGGCGTGACACCGGCTTTCTGATATTCGGCAATCTCGTTCTGCTGCGTTGCAATCAGCGATTCCTTGACGGCAATCTCTTTTTGCAGCGATTTGACCTTCCGTTTTAAAGCGTACGTCCGGATGATAGAGACCGTTGCGCTCAACAGAACGCCAAGTAGTGCTGATACAAGTATGACAAGAATAAGCGGCCACTGCGCTTCACCGAAGACATAATTCACCGGCACATCGTCGACATTGACCACGGCGAAAATCGCGATGATGACGGCGAATACCAGTCCGAGCAAAATAAGCCATTGAAATTTCATATCCTACAACTCCTTCCGTGTGAGAATAAAAAAAAGAACAGGGTGTTATGAATCCATACCCTGTTCCTTTTCCTTTATAAACTTATACGACAGGCTCGTCAGAACCCCATTTGTTTTTCTCTTCCAATTTCTCGATATCGATCGGGCCTTTTTTGCGGAACTCGCGCTTTTTCAAGACGAGCCACAATTGGGCAGCGATGAAAATCGAAGAATACGTTCCGGCGATCAACCCGATCAATAACGCAATTGAGAAGTTCAGGATCGACGGTGCACCGAAGATCAACAGGGCAACAACCACCAGCACTACGGTCAATACGGTGTTTACCGAACGGCCAAGCGTCTGGCGAAGCGATTTGTTGACGATGATCTCGAGCTGTTCCTCGGAATCGATCTTTTTGATGTGGCGCATGTTCTCGCGGATCCGGTCAAACGTAACGATGGTATCGTTGATTGAATAACCGACGATTGTCAGCACCGCTGCGATGAACGTGACGTCCACTTCAAGCCGCAAGAGGCTGAACACTGCAATGATGAAGAACGCGTCGTGGATCAGCGCGACAACCGACGCGAAAGCCATACGCCATTCAAAGCGCAGGGTCGCATAGATGATGATGCCGATGGCAGCAATCGCAAGTGCATAAAGCGCATTTTTCGCCAATTCCTGTCCGACAGTCGGCGAGACGGTCGAGACATTCGGCTCAACGCCGAACTCTTCAACGGCTGCATTTTTCAGCTCTTCAATCTCTCCCTGGCTGAATTCTTCTGTGTAGCGGGTTACGCCCAGGTTCGAGTCATCTCCCGAGATGACGATATCATCCGATGGGAAACCGGCTTCTTCAAGGAAGCCTTCCACCTGAGCTTTTGTAATAGCTGATTCTGCTGCGATTTCCACGCGTGTCCCTTCAGTGAAATCAATACCTAGGTTCAAGCGGAAAATTCCGATGACAGCCATCCCTGCGATAATCAAGACAAGCGAAATCGCAAAGAATTTATTACGGTTGCCGGCAAAATCAAACCGGTCGAAACGCGTCGACAAGTCGAGGATTTCCAAGTTCTCGCTCTTATCGTGGATCTGCGATTTCCGCAATCCGAACAATCCCGGTTTGGCATCCATTACGCCGCTGCCGACCAGAAGGCCGAGCAATAGGCGCGAGCCCCAGACAGCCGTCAGGAAGCTGACAAGGATCGAGATGATCAACAGTGTCGCAAATCCTTTAACGGAACTTGTTCCGAACCAGAACAAGACGCCCGCTGCGATCATTGTCGTTACGTTGGCATCCAGAATCGCCGAGAACGAGGAAGATGCCCCCGCCTTGAATGATTCCCGCACCGAACGGCCGACACGGAGTTCCTCACGGATCCGTTCATACGTGATGATGTTGGCATCGACTGCCATCCCGACGCCGAGAACAATCGCCGCGATACCCGGCAGCGTCAGAACGCCGCCGATCAATTCGAATACCAAAAGGATCAGGTAGACGTAAACGGAAAGCGTCACGACTGCGATCAGTCCAGGTATACGGTAGAAAATCACCATGAACAGCAGGACAAGCGCAATACCGATTGCCGCAGCGAATACGGTCTGATCAAGTGCCTGTGCACCGAACTGTGCACCGACGGATGTCGAATAGATTTCTTCGAGCGCCACCGGCAATGCACCGGCGTTCAGGATGCCCGCAAGGTTCTGGGTCTCTTCTACAGTGAACGCGCCGGAGATTTCAACAGACGGTGAGTTGATGCGCTGCGAAACGCGCGGATCGGATACGAATTTCGGATCCGGTTTCCCGAGTTCAGCTGCGTATGAATCAACGCCTTCTTCGAAATCAAGCCAAATCACCAACACATTGCTTGGCGGTGGCAATTGCGCAATTTCGCCGGTGATTTCAGCGAATTTGCCCGGGTCGTTCAATTCCAGCGTAACGATCGGCTGGCCATCCTGTCCAAATGTCGCCGTCGCGCCGCCTTGCTTCAAGTCGCTTCCATCCAGCATGACTTCATCTTCGAAGTTGCGGAATGTCAAATTGGCTTCAGTCGAAAGGAGTTCCCGGGCTTGCGCCTGGTCTTCCACGCCAGCCAGCTGCACGCGGATGCGGTCGTCCCCTTCAATTGTGATGACCGGTTCGCTGACGCCGAGCACGTTGATCCGGCTCATCAATGCGTCAGTCGTATCGGACAGGACATCCTGTGTGATCTCCTGCCCTTCTTCAAGCGGTTGTACTTCATACAGGACTTCAAATCCGCCCTGCAGGTCGAGCCCTAATTTAATGTCTTTAGCGATGGGTAAACTCGTGGTGCCAATCAATCCTGCCAGTACGATGACCAGTAAGAAAAAGGCTATGATGCGACCTCTTGCTTTCATATGTAACTATTCCTCCTCGATGTGAAACACACAGCACTTTCATTATGAAACAGGCGTTGATGGGTGTCAAATTGATTTTGGCTTTTTATGGGATGGCCGCAGCAGCTCTTCGAGGTCGGCCATATTGCCTTCGGTGAACCAGCTTCCGCTCTTCAGGCCTTCGACTTGGTTATAGGCGACAAAGTCCGAAGCCCGGATGTCCATGATGTCGTTGACCATCTCGTGGATGCGCATTTCACCGATATCTTTTTTCTTCCATTTTTTCTTTAAGCAATACTGCCAAAGGTCTTCAGTTGTGAATGTATCGTACTGAAAATAATGGAATTCAGCCACTTTGCTTTCAAGCGCTGGCAATACCGCATCGTATTGATCGGTAAATTTTAACATTTCTTGTCTCCTTCCATCCGTTCTTTTCCATTGTAGCCGATTGCGGAAACATTTTGAACATTGGTTTGTTAAAATTTCCTTCTTTTTTGGCATCGCTAAGTTTTTCTATTGCTTAGAGATTGTTGAGCGTGCGATGCTAATATATGATGCTTCTTTAATACCGCTCCGGCCGCTTGGGGCCTGGCTCTCGCGATGAGCCGGGAAGAACGCCCGTCTCTTCGCTTCGCCTAGCCCACTGACGCGCCGGCGCTGGATAGCACTCATGAATCCGGATTCTTAAAAGTGATTGCTTTTTATACCGCTCCGGCCGCTTGGGGCCTGGCTCCTGCGATGAGCCGGGAAAGACACCCGTCTCTTCGCTTCGCCTAGCCCACGGACGCGCCGGCGCTGAAGAGGTCCGAGAAAACAGCAAGTACTATAAATTATCCGCTGATGGTAATGGAGGTGGCGACTCCAGCGGGACAGCGAAGGTGCCGAGACCCTGCAGTCGCGCAGCGACGAAGCGTCTCGGCACGAGCCCGCGGAAAGCGTCCACCGCAATGGACATCAGCAGTTTTTAAGAACAAATATAAATCTATCTTCTATATTCATGGTTTTATTCAAAAAAAATCGCCTTCTGCAAGGAAGGCGAACTTTTCTTAGACGGTCGTTTTAGCTGTGTCCACCACGCGTGCGATTGCTTGGCGCTCGAACTGCATGCGAGTTCCGTCAGCTACTGTGATGTAGATGGTCGTGTCGTCAACTGCATCGACGGTGCCGTGAAGGCCTCCGATTGTGACGATGCGGTCGCCGCGGCGCAATTCCGACTGCATGTTCGCCGTCGCTTTCTGGCGTTTTTGTGCAGGACGGATAATGAAAAGCCACATTAATAGGAACATTAACAATAAAGGTGATAACGCAATAATTGTATCCATTTTTCAATTTCCCCCCTTCGCTGTCTCTTTTTCTAAATCAGAAATTCTTAGCGTTTGGCTTATTGAAACCGTAGGCTTCAAAAAATTCTTCGCGGAAATCTCCCAGGCGGTCTTCGCGGATTGCTTGACGGACCTGCTCCATTAAGTTTAACAGAAAATGAAGATTATGATAACTAGTAAGTCGAAGGCCGAACGTTTCGTCTGCACGCAGCAGGTGATGGACGTAGGCGCGGGAATAATTCGTGCATGTGTAGCAATCGCATTTCTCATCAAGCGGCTTGAAATCATGCTTGAATTTGGCGTTCTTGATGTTCAGGCGGCCTTCGCTTGTCATCAAGGTGCCGTTGCGCGCGATGCGGGTCGGCAGGACGCAGTCGAACATATCGACGCCGCGGATCGAGCCGTCGATCAGAGAGTCGGGCGATCCAACGCCCATCAGGTAGCGCGGTTTATCAGCCGGCATGTGCGGCGTCGTGAATTCCAATACGCGGTTCATGACGTCTTTCGGTTCGCCGACGGAAAGTCCGCCAATCGCATAGCCCGGGAAGTCTAGCGACACGAGGTCCTGTGCGCTTTGTTTGCGCAGGTCTTCGAATTCGCCGCCCTGAATAATACCGAACAAGCCCTGGTCCTCTTTGCGCGCATGCGCTTCGATGCAGCGCTCCGCCCAGCGGGACGTCCGCTCGACGCTTGATTTCATGTACTCATGCGTTGCCGGGTACGGTGGGCACTCGTCGAATGCCATCATGATGTCCGAACCCAAATCGTTCTGGATCTGCATCGCTTTTTCCGGGCTCAGGAACAGCTTGTCGCCGTTCATGTGGTTGCGGAAATGGACGCCTTCTTCTTTGATGTTGCGGAATTCGCTCAGCGAGAACACCTGAAAGCCGCCGGAATCGGTCAAGATCGGACGGTCCCAGTTCATGAATTTGTGGAGGCCGCCCGCTTCTTTGACGACGTCATTGCCGGGACGCAGCCACAAGTGGTACGTATTGCTGAGGATAATGCCCGCTCCCATCGCTTTCAGTTCTTCCGGCGACATCGTCTTGACGGTCGCCTGCGTGCCGACCGGCATGAATGCCGGCGTTTCGAATGAGCCGTGCGGCGTGTGGACGATCCCGAGGCGCGCGCCGGTCTGTTTGCAAGTTTTGATGTGTTCGTACCATACTGCTTGAGTCATTGGTGAGTCTCCTTTTTCTTCGGTTCAATAAACATCGCGTCTCCAAACGAGAAGAAGCGGTAGCGTTCTTGGACGGCTTCGTTATAGGCGTTCAAAATAGCGTCGCGGTTTGACAGCGCGCTGACGAGCATGACAAGCGTCGATTTCGGCAAGTGGAAATTGGTGATCAAGCCGTCGATCGCTTTAAACTCGTAGCCCGGGAAAATGAAAATATCGGTCCAGCCGCTGTCTTCCTGCAGCTCGCCGCCGAAACGATTCGCCACGGATTCAAGCGTCCGGGTCGACGTCGTGCCGACTGAGATGACGCGTCCGCCGTTCTTTTTCGTATTGTTGATGAGGTCTGCCGTGTCCTGGTTGATGCGGTAGAATTCGGCGTGCATTTCGTGGTCTTCTATCGAATCGACCGAAACTGGACGGAACGTGCCAAGACCAACGTGAAGCGTGATGAAGGCGATGTTGACGCCTTTCGCGCGGATTTCGTCCAGCAGGCTCTCCGTGAAATGAAGGCCGGCAGTCGGCGCTGCAGCGCTCCCCCGCTCTTTCGCAAACACCGTCTGGTAGCGGTCCTGGTCTTCCAGTTTCTCGCGGATATACGGAGGCAATGGCATTTCACCGAGCTGGTCGAGGATCTCGTAGAAGATGCCGTCGTAGATCATCTTGAAATGGCGTCCGCCGTGGTCCAAGAGACCGACGCATTCCGCTTTCAACAAGCCTTCGCCGAATGAAATCACTGTGCCGACTTTCACTTTCTTCGCCGGTTTCACCAGCGTTTCCCAGACGTCTTCCTCGATTTGCTTCAAGAGCAGCAATTCGATGTTCGCGCCGGTGTCTTCTTTCGTGCCCATTAGGCGCGCCGGCAAGACGCGCGTATCGTTCAACACCAGCGTGTCGCCTGCGTGGAGGTGTTCGATGATGTCGCGGAAATGGCGGTGTGTGACTTCGCCGGATTCCTTGTCCATAACTAAAAGGCGGCTCGACGTACGGTCAAGCAGCGGCGTCTGGGCAATCAGGTCTTCCGGCAATTCGAAATCAAAATCATTTACGTTCATGTTAAAACTTCCTTTATTTAGATTCAGGCATTTCCATATTGAAATGCTCATAGGCGGTATGGGTGACAACGCGGCCTCTCGGGGTCCGCTGAATAAAACCGATCTGCAGGAGATACGGTTCGTAGACGTCTTCGATCGTCGTCGATTCCTCGCCAATGCTCGCAGCAATCGTATCAAGGCCGACCGGGCCGCCGCGGAACCGCGTGATCATGCCCATCATCAGCTTGTGGTCGATGTGGTCGAGGCCGAGCGGGTCGACCTGCAGCATCTCAAGCGCTTGTTCGGCGATGGTTTCGGTGATCGTGCCGTTGCCGCGCACCTGCGCAAAATCGCGCACGCGCTTCAAGAGGCGGTTCGCGATTCGCGGGGTCCCCCGGCTTCGACGTGCGATTTCAACCGCTGCGTTCGGGGCGATGTCCGCCTCGAACAATTTCGAGCTCCGTTCGACGATGTCCGTCAGTGATTCCGTGTCGTAATAGTCGAGCCGCGCGTGCACGCCGAAACGGTCGCGCAGCGGCGCAGACAGGGCGCCTGCGCGCGTCGTCGCACCGATCAAGGTGAACGGCGGGAGATCCAGCCGCACCGAGCGCGCGGTCGGGCCTTTGCCGACGACGATGTCGAGGCAGAAATCCTCCATCGCCGGGTACAGCACTTCTTCGATCGAGCGGTTCAGGCGATGGATCTCGTCGATGAACAACACGTCTCCGGGTTCAAGCGACGAGACGATCGCCGCCAGGTCGCCCGGGCGTTCGATCGCCGGACCGCTCGTCATTTTCACGCCGACTTCCATCTCGTTCGCGATAACCGCAGCAAGCGTCGTCTTCCCGAGTCCGGGAGGCCCGTACAACAGGACGTGGTCCAGGCTTTCCTGGCGCATCTTCGCCGCTTCGATGAAAATCTCGAGGTTGTGCTTTACTTTTTGCTGGCCGATATATTGGGATAGGAATTGCGGGCGCAGCGACTGTTCAAAGCGCTCGTCAAATTCCGATATTTCGCCGCCGATTACACGTTCTTCCATGCCGTTCGCCTCCCTTTCATCAAGATTGTTTCAATAATAATTGCAAGGCCTTCTTCATATAGCCTTCCGTATTCAAGTCCAGGTCTTTCAGTTTCGGTTTCACTTTTGCGATTTCGCGTTCCGAGTAGCCGAGGGCGCCAAGGGCGAGCATCGCTTCTTCGAGTTCGATGTCGTCATCCGACAGCAAGCCCGGCGCATCGTTCGAAAGGAACGGCGCATCGAAAAACTCTGCCAGCTTGCCTTTCAAATCGAGGATCATCTGCCGCGCGGTCTTTTTGCCGACGCCCGGGAATTTCACGAGGTACGACTCGTCTTCCCGTTCAATCGCTTCGATGACGTGCTGCGGCTCGCCGCTCGCTAGGATGGCGAGTGCCCCTTTCGGTCCGATGCCCGACACCGAGATGAGCTTGCGGAACAATTCCCGCTGCTCGAGCGTCGGGAAGCCGAACAGGAGATGCGCATCTTCCCGCACATGGTGGTGCAGGAACACCTGCAATTCCTCGGTGCCGAACGAGTACGGGTTCGGGGCGAAGATCTGCCAGCCGACCCCTTGCTGTTCCACTACCAAATATTCAGGCGTCACGCGTGTGACGACCCCTTTTATGTAATCATACATGGACGTTCGCTCCTTCAATTTAACCTATTGATTATAGCATATTTGTTCGCCTTATACGAAATAAACCCGTTCGGAATTTGTCCGTGGTAAGATAAGATTATTATATTGAGAAAGCTGGGATTTCTTTATGAAAAAACTTTACGGCGAACAGCGCCGCCAGATTTTATTGGAGAAATTAAAGACGGCAGGAGCTCCCCTGACCGGCGGCGAACTCGCAACATTTGCGGGCGTTTCGCGCCAGGTCATCGTCAGCGACATGACGCTTCTGAAAGCGCGCAGCGAACCGATCCTCGCGACGAGCCAAGGCTATCTATACATGGACCAAGGAGCGGCCACCGGAGCGAGCCGCCAGATCGCCTGCCGCCACCTGCCGGACGAGACCGAAGAGGAACTGCTGATCCTCGTCGGCGCGGGCGCAACGGTCAAGGACGTCTCGGTCGAGCACCCAGTGTACGGCGAACTGACGGCGGGCATCCACGTCTCGAATGCTGCGGAAGTCGGCGTGTTCATGGAACGCGTGCGCGCCACCGGGGCGAGCTACCTGCTCGAACTGACGGACGGAACGCACCTCCACACCATCACCGGGCCGACTGAATCCGTGCTCGACGCGGCAGTCGACGCGATGCGGAAACACGGGTTTTTGCTGGAGGATACGGAATAGGGTTTATAGAAGGAGCGCGGAATCTTTATGGATTCTGCGCTTTTTTTGTTGGGGGATTTTTTGGGTGCGGTTTATCTGCGATATTAGGGATTTATCTGCGGTTTTATAATTTTATCGGCGATTCTCACGATTTATCGGCGATATTTCGGATTTATAGGCGATTCGCCCTTTTCCGCGGCTTTCTCCAAAACCTTAATCCCTCCGAATGCCGGCTTTTCGCAAGCGAAAAGCGAAAATGCAACTTTACTTGCAGTATTTTAAATTTACTTGCAGTATCCCATATTTACTTGCAGTATCCCATATTTACTTGCAGTATTTCATATTTACTTGCAGTATTTCATATTTACTTGCAGTATTTCTAATTTACTTGCAGTATTCCATATTTACTTGCAGTATTTAAAATTAACTTGAAACATTCCTCCTTTTACTTGTGCCACACCCAATATGCGGCACCCTCCTTTATTCCATCCCCCGCCCACAAAAAAAATCCCGCAGCACCCAGGCTGCGGGACAGATCTTACGAATTCTTATAGACATAATACGAGCCGAGCGTCTTGACTTCGCAGCCGATCGCTGCGAGTTCCTCAAGGGCGCCGCGCATCATCGTCGCGCTTTCGTCTTCGAGCACATCGACGATGAAGAAATAGTCGCCGAGCCCGGTTTTCAGCGGGCGCGACTCAATTTTGCTCAAGTTGAGCTGGCGCCACGCGAAGACGGACAGGATCTGGTGCAGCACACCCGACCGGTCGTCTTTCGGCGGCGAGATCATGAGCGTCGTCTTGATCTGGTCTTCGTGCCCCGGAATCTCCAGTTTGTGGTCCGTTTTCGACAACACGAAAAAGCGCGTGTGGTTGAAATGGAAATCGTGGATGTCCCGGTGCAGGATCGTCAAGCCGTATTTTTCGGCCGAGAATTCATTGCCGATCGCCGCAATGGGGCGCTCCGGAAGCTCCGACACCATCTTCGCCGCCGCCGACGTCGAGCTGTACTGCTCGAGCGGCGTGTTGCGATAAGTGTAAAACAGGAATTTGTGGCTCTGCGCGAGCGCCTGCGGATGCGAATAGATCGCTTCGAAGGACTCGGCATCGGCGTTTTCCGGATGCACCAGGAAATGCTGGCCGATCGGCGAAAGCACTTCCGCGGTCACGTACAATTGCGCTTCGTGGAATAAATAATCGACGGTCAATGACACGGATCCTTCAAGTGCATTTTCAAGCGGCACAACCGCGTACTCGACGCGGCCTTCCGCCACTGCTTCGATGCATTCGGGAATCGTGGGAAATGGCACGAGCGCCCCTTCCGGAAACACCCGGGCTGCCGCCAAATGGGTGAATGAGGCTTCGGGCCCCAAATAAGAAATCCCGTTTTTCACATGTTTTTCTGCCATTTTACCGCTCCTCACTTATGATGATCCGCTTGATACCACATCAGCCGACTCGACAAAGTCGAGCTTTTTCAGCTGCTGCAAAAATGCGTCCAATTCCAACTCCATCGCCGTCACATCCAGCGACAAGGTAACGTTCGCACGCCCTTGGATCGGGATGGTCTGGTGGATGGTCAAAATATTGCACCCGGCTTCCGCAACCGACTGGAGTAGGGTCGCAAGCGTCCCGGAACGGTCCTCAAGCTGCAGAAACACAGTGAGGATCCGTTCCTTGACGATTGAATGGAATGGAAATACCGCATCCCGATATTTATAGAATGCGCTGCGCGAAAGGCCGGTCTGGTTGACCGCGTCCATGATGGACATGCGGTCGCGCTGCAGGAGGCGCTTGACTTCGAGCGTCTTCTGCATCGCTTCGGTCAGGACGTCCTCCCGCACCAAATAATACCGTTGTTCCGATACATCCTTCATCCAACTACCTCCAACTTAATCCATAAATTCGAATTCGAACTCAAGCAGGCGGACTGTGTCGCCGTTTTCGGCGCCGCGCTCGCGGAGAGCGTCATCGATGCCCATGCCGCGCATCTGGCGCGCAAAGCGGCGGATCGAATCTTCCCGCGAGAAATCGGTCATCTTGAACAAACGCTCGATGGCGTAGCCGCTCAAGACGTATGCACCGTCCGGATCGCGCGTGATGTGGAAACCATCCGCTTCCGATTCGTGCTTGTAAAGAACCGTGCTTTCCGACTCGTCGGCCGCTTCGTCGATCAGCGGGAATTCCGGCGTGACTTCGATCAGGTCCGCAATGGCGAATAAAAGATTCGACAAGCCCTGGCGGCTGAGTGCGGAGATCGGGAAAATCTGTGCATCTTCCGGCATCTTCTCGCGGAACTTCTTCAAGTTCTCTTCGGCATCCGGCATGTCCATCTTGTTTGCCACGATCAATTCCGGGCGTTCCGTCAGGCGCATATTGTATTGTTTCAATTCTTCTGTAATCGTCATATAGTCTTCGTACGGGTCGCGGCCTTCCATGCCGGACATGTCGATGACGTGGATGATGACGCGCGTGCGTTCGATGTGGCGCAGGAACTGATGCCCCAGGCCGACGCCTTCATGCGCGCCTTCGATAAGACCTGGAAGATCCGCCATGACGAAGCTGCGGTGGTCTTCCGTTTCCACCATGCCGAGGTTCGGCACGATCGTCGTGAAGTGGTATTCCGCAATTTTCGGTTTTGCTGCCGAGACAACCGACAGAAGCGTCGATTTTCCGACGCTCGGGAAGCCGACAAGGCCGGCATCCGCCAATACTTTCAATTCAAGCACAACGTTGCGCTCGAAGCCCGGTTCCCCTTTTTCCGAAAGTTCCGGTGCCGGGTTCGCTGGTGTAGCGAAACGGGAGTTCCCGCGTCCGCCGCGCCCGCCGCGTGCGATGACCGCTGATTGGCCATGCTCGACCAAATCCGCGATCGTTTCGCCCGTATCAGCGTCTTTTACGACCGTGCCCGGCGGAACTTTGATAAACGTATCCGGTGCTTTCGCGCCGTGCTGGTTTTTGCTCATTCCGTGTGTTCCGCGGTCCGCTTTAAAGATCCGCTTGTAGCGGAAATCCATCAGCGTGCGCAAACCTTCTTCGACCACAAACACGACATTGCCGCCTTTGCCGCCGTCGCCGCCTGCTGGCCCGCCGTTTGGTACATATTTTTCGCGGCGGAACGCAACCATACCGTCCCCGCCGTCGCCACCTCTAACATAAACTTTTACGTGATCGACAAACATATTATCCCTCCATCTGTGCGCGGATGGTCCATTTCGACCGATCGCCTTCGCACGCTTTTGTTGCATTTATTGCTGATTCTACGGGGAACTCGAGACTTGCCCAGTCCCCGTTCAATGAAACCTCCGCCGCAAGCGACGGGCCTTCACCGAAGATGCTTATCGTACAAACATATTCAACGTACGGATCCAACTCTGCGCGGACCGACTGGAAGAACGCCTCCAGCGTCCGGGCGAACGCCCCGTCCAGTTCCGGATTTCCCGTGCGCGCTGAAACCTCCAGCACAAACCGGATCTCCGGGAACCGCCACTTCGAAACCAGCAGCCATTCCTCCATCTGCGGCATATGGAGCGCCGACAGATGGCTCAACTGCACAGCCGCTTCGGCATGCGCACGAATAATCGCCTGTGCCTTTTCGGGTTTCTCCAGATCCAGGTACATGCTGATCAACTGCAATTCATTCAGAAAATCATGCCGCGCATGGCGAAGCGATTGTGCCACCGATTTTGTCATGTCCATAAGTCACTTCCCGTTTCAGCCTCTTTTATCAGTATACCAATTTTCAGCTGTAAAATCCTGAATTTGAGCCGGGTCGCCCCGATGGCCCGGTGCTTTTATCAAAAAAAGAAAAGGGCTGCTAAAGCAGCCCTTTTCATCTTGTATTAAGCTTCTTGTGCTACTGGGTATACGCTAACTTTTTTGCGGTCGCGTCCGTAACGTTCGAAACGTACGATTCCGTCAACTTTAGCAAAAAGTGTATCGTCTCCACCGCGTCCAACGTTCTCACCTGGATAAATTTTCGTACCGCGTTGACGGTATAAAATTGAACCACCTGATACTAGCTGTCCGTCTGCACGTTTAGCGCCAAGGCGTTTTGATTCTGAGTCACGTCCGTTTCTCGTTGAACCTACACCTTTTTTGGATGCGAAAAACTGAAGATCTAATCTTAACATTCTGTCCCACCTCCTAAGCTGTGAAGGTTATTTTGATATATTGCCCGTAATCTTGTTCGATCGTTTTTAAGGAAACAAGCATCGCGCGTACAAGCAGTTGAACCTGCCCGTCCGTTTTTTCGTCCAGATCCAGTGGGAACACGACTTTCAAAAAGCCGCTGCTCGCCTGCTCGATCTCGGGTTCGATCCCGGTCAGCTCCATAATGGCATTCACCGCCCCAAAAGAGACAGCAGATGCGCCAGCGCAGACGAGGTCTTGCCCGTGTTCGGCAAAGTCCGCATGCCCCGACATTTCAAAAGACAAAATGCGGTTGGCTGTTTCTTTCACGTTTACACGTATCATACTTACAGGTTGATCGCGTCGACAGTCAATTTCGTGTATGGCTGACGATGACCTTGTTTTTTACGGTAGTTCTTTTTCGCTTTGTATTTGAAGACAGTGATTTTTTTCTGTTTGCCGTGTTTTTCAACTTTAGCAGTAACAGTAGCTCCTTCAACAAAAGGAACACCCACTTTAGCGTCATCTCCACCTACAAATAGAACTTTGTCAAATGTGATCACGTCACCAGCTTCTCCGTTCAATTTCTCAACGTAGATCTCCTGGCCCGCTTCAACTTTGATCTGTTTTCCACCAGTTTCAATAATTGCGTACATATCCTTGCACCTCCTCTTAGACTAAGACTCGCCTATTCAGGTGACCTGCATCGCTGCCGGTTCTTGGACCTGATTCGAGCGGTTGTAGCACAGGTGCGCTACAAACATAACATTAGAATAATACCACGCCAGACAACCCGCGTCAACCCTTATTCAAAAGTCGGCGCCGGTGGAAGGAACCCTATCGGGAGATTTCTGCTTACGGGCAAGCAGCGGCGAAAAACCAGCGGGCGGAATCCGCCTGCCTCCGGCACGGCGGGAAGGTTCCCTTCTGTTCTTTTTCCCAGTTTGGTTCGGGGTTAAAACTCTTTTTGTTTTGGGTTTGGAGAGTGGATGCTTTCGGTGGCTAGCGTATGAGGGATACTTGCGGCATATTTAGTTTACTTGCAGCAAACAGGGGTTTACTTGCGACAAACTGGGTTTTACTTGCAGTAAATGAAATTTACTTGCGGTATCCCCCACTTTACTTGCAGTATATAGACTTTTACTTGCAGCAAAGCATCGCCGACTGATATCCGCTTTGATGAAGATTTATCTGCGATTTTAGAGTTTTATCTGCGATTCTGAAGTTTTATCTACGATTCTGAAGTTTTATCCGCGATTCTAGAAATTTATCTACGGTTTTGAAAATATATCTGCGAAAAGCGCTTTTCCCGCCTCTCCACCAAACCTTAACCCCTGATTTGAAAAGACCTTCGCCGAAGCGAAGGTCTCCTTTAAAAACAAAAACGCATTTCGCCGCCGGCGAAATGCCATCAAACGAAGAAGTTCATCGACTCCCGCTCCACAAAAAAACCTCCGCACAAATATGCGAAGGCTGTTCCAATTCTATTTAGAGAAAACCGCTTTGATCTTCGAGAAGAAGCCTTGGTTTTTCTTGCCCATTGTCATGAGCGGCACCGATTCGCCAAGCAGGCGGCGCGCGATGTTGCGGTAGCCGAGTGCGGCCGGGTTGTCCGGGTTCATGACCACAGGCTCCCCGCGGTTCGAGCTCGTGATGACGCTCTCGTCGTCCGCAACGATGCCGAGCAAATCGATCGACAGGTGCGTCGTGATTTCATTGACATCCAGCGCTTCACCGGCATTCATCAAATGCTGGCGGATGCGGTTGATGATCAATTTCGGCGGTTCGATGTTTTCTTCCATCTCCAGCAAACCGATGATGCGGTCGGCATCGCGCACCGCTGAGATTTCAGGGGTGGTCACGACAATCGCCTTGTCCGCACCGGCAACGGCGTTCTTATAGCCTTGCTCGATGCCAGCCGGGCAGTCGATGATGACGAAATCGTAATCTTTCTTGAGTTCCGTCACGAGTTCCCGCATCTGGTCCGGGTTGACGTCGTTCTTGTCGGCTGTCTGTGCAGCCGGCAATAGATACAGCATGTCGTCGAAACGCTTGTCCTTGACGAGCGCCTGGTGCACTTTGCAGCGCCCTTCGAGCACATCGATCAAATCGTAGATGATGCGGTTCTCAAGGCCGAGGATGACGTCGAGATTGCGCAGGCCGATATCCGTATCGATCAAGCATACTTTCTTACCCTGAAGGGCCAATGCAGTGCCGAGATTGGCGGTTGTCGTCGTCTTACCGACGCCTCCCTTGCCTGATGTAATTACAATAGCTTCTCCCACACTAGCTTCCTCCTTTAAACGTTGAAATTTCCGGCCGTAAGAATCTGAGTTCCTGCAAACGGTCGATGATGATGCTGCCATTTTTATGAAGATAAGCGCATTCCATTTCCGGCTGTTCCGAGAGCACCGTCAGTTCGTCGGTCATTGTCTCGAGCTCGTCGTCAATCTGCAGATGCGTCGCTTCGAGCCACGAGGCGGCGATGACCGCTTCGCGGTTGCCGTTCGCTCCTGCGTGCGCGATGCCTTTGAGTCTACCGAGCACGTAGATGTTGCCGCCGGCGACAATGCGTCCGTTCGGGTTGACGTCGCCGACGACGACGAGGTCGCCTTCCGCTTTGACAACCTGCCCAGAGCGCACGATGCCGACGTATGTCTCGGATTGGCGTTCGTGGATGCGTTTATTGCTTTCTTCTACGGTGATGACGTCGCTTCGTACGCGCGAAACGCGCAAGTTTTCATTGCGCTGGATCGTCGCGATGATTTCCTTCACTTGGGCTTCGGTGCAATACCGGTGGCCCAGCTGAAGCTGTACTTCCGCACTGCCGTCAAGCGCAGGATCCGACACCTTTGCCTGCAATTCAGCCAGCAGATCGGTGTAAGAACACTGGTCATCGAGTTGCAGCACGAGCCCTTGTTTCGTCCCCTTGATATTGACAAGATTCTTCAAAAATGTGTCACCTGCGCTTCCTTAGTATAAACTCGGGTTCTTTTCCCGCTCGATCAATTTGCCCACCATCACGGAACGGAACGCCCAACCGAGGATGACCAGGAACAAGGAGTTCGCGATCATCGTCGGCCATAGGCGCGTCGCCAAAAAGGCGTCAAGCGCCACGTCCGTCAGCGAGATCAATGAGAAAAACAGGTACAGCACAAACTCGAAAAGAGCTGTGAGCACCAGTGTCAAAAGCGTCGCGACGAATAAATTCCGGTGGACGGTCTTTACCGTATAGCCGGCGATCACACAAAGCGCCGGATACAAAAAAGAATATAATCCAATAATATCAATGAAAAAGACATCGTACAAGAGCCCGAAAAATAAACCGTAAAACATCGCGTGCTTCGTGTCGTAATAAACGGACACGAAAATCAGGAACATGATCAAAAAGCGTGGGACGATATAATAAAATTCCCCTTCAATCTGCAGCGGTGAAAACAGGCCGAAGACGGGCTCGAGGAAAAACAGCACGAGCCCGAATACGAGGATCAAGTATTTCATCATGATTCTTCTTCCTTCGCCGTTTCGCCGTTGTCTTCTCCGTCCACTTCCGGCACGACGCGGTCAGCGATGACCACATGGTTCAAGAGCGAGAAGTCGGCTGCCGGCTTGACATACGCAAGCTTTGTCAGCCCGAACTCGTCAATCGCAACTTCCGTGATCTCGCCGATGACGATGCCTTTTGGAAAGATGCCGCCAAGGCCGCTTGATACCACCTGCTGGCCTTCTTTCAGTTCGATGTCCGCATCGATCCGCTTCAGGAGCAGTTCGCGGCGTTCGGAGTCATAGCCTTCGATCAGTCCGAAGACTTCCTTCTTGCCGCCGAGCACGAGTGCAGACACCCGGTAATTCGGATCCTGCGTTGACACGAGTTCAACGGTCGACGTGAACGGCGTTGTCAGCGTGACTTTGCCGATCAACCCTTGTGCGGTCATGACCGCCATGTTCTCGGAGACGCCGCTTTTGGATCCTTTATTGATGATGACTTTTTCTTCCCATTGATCCGGGTTGCGGGCAATGACCGTCCCTTGGATCGGGTTGAAATCGCGGAGGTCTTCCTTCTTGCCGACCAATTCCTTCAGTTCGGCGTTCTCGGAACGGAGATCCGTGACTTCCGCTTTGACGCCGGCGAATTCCTCAAGCCGGGATTTCAGGTACTTGTTTTCCTGATATGTATTCAAAAGAGAATCCACATTATCAAAAATTCCAGTAACAAAATGGGCGGGGCCGGAAAAGACCATTTGCCCCGCACCGACGCCATCCTTGATAAGCTGCTCCGGCAGCGACACGTTGTCGCGGTCGCGGAGCGAGAACGAAATCAGCCCTACCAGAAGGATGACGCCCAACAGCAGCAAAATAAGCCGCTTGTTTGACAAAAAATGGAACATTACGGCAATCCTCCTTATTTATGTGATTGCAGGCGTCGGATCTGGTCGATGTTGTCGAGTGCTTTGCCGGTGCCGATCGCTACGCAATCAAGCGGATCATCCGCAATGAAAACAGGCATATCTGTCTGGTCGGCGATCACTTTGTCTAGGTTCTTCAACAAAGCGCCCCCGCCCGTCAGCACGATGCCGCGCTCCATGACGTCCGCTGACAGTTCCGGCGGCGTCTTCTCCAGCGTGCGGCGCACGCCGTCGATGATGGCCATGACCGATTCTTTCAACGCTTCCGCAATCTCCGGCGCCGAAATTTCGATCGTCTTCGGCAGTCCCGTCAAAAGATCGCGGCCGCGGATATCCATTTTCATGTTCTTGTCGGCTTCGGTGATCGTGCGAGCCGAACCGATTTCCATCTTGATCGCTTCCGCAGTCCGCTCCCCGATGGTCAGGTTGTACGTTTTGCGGATGTACTGCGTGATGGCTACGTCAAGCGCATCTCCGGCTACCCGGACAGATTCGCTTGTGACGATGCCCCCAAGCGAGATGACAGCGACTTCCGTCGTGCCGCCACCAATATCGACGACAAGGCTTCCGGTAGGTTCCCATACCGGTAAGTTCGCGCCGATCGCAGCTGCGAACGGCTCTTCGATCGTGAACGCTTCGCGTGCGCCTGCTTGGCGCGCTGCATCAATTATGGCACGTTTTTCGACAGAAGTGATGCCTGAAGGGACGCAGATCATGACGTTCGGCTTCGACATCGAGCCGCCCGCCGCTTTCAGCGCACCTTTCAAGTAATACTGTATCATTGCTGTCGTCGTATCGAAATCCGCAATTACTCCGTCTTTCATCGGACGGATCGCGACGATAGACCCAGGCGTCCGCCCGATCATATTGCGCGCATCGTTGCCGACTGCGACGATTTCGTCTGTCTTGGTATTTTTTGCCACAACTGATGGTTCGCGCAGCACAATCCCTTTATTCTTAATGAATACCAGTGTATTCGCGGTTCCTAAATCAATTCCTACATCCTTTGAGCCAATTCCAAACACGTCAAATCTTCCCTTCTTTATATGCCAAATTGCCATAGAGTGAACACAATACTACTCATTATAGACGATAAAGAAAGAAAACAACAGTCCTACATGAACCCCTTTTCATTCAAAGAGATGAACTGATGGTCCCCTATGATGATATGGTCCAATAGTTCGATGCCGATGATGCTTCCGGCTTCCATCAAACGCTTTGTCACCGCAATATCTTCCGGCGACGGCGCCGGGTTGCCGGACGGGTGGTTATGGGCGCAGACAATCGTCGCCGACGAGCGCCGCACGGCCTCCCGGAAAATCTCGCGCGGGTGGACGATGCTCGCGTTCAGGCTGCCGACAAAGATCGTCTGTTTGTGCATCACTTGGTTTTTGATGTTGAGGAACAGGACGACGAAATGCTCCTGTTTGAGTGAAGTCATGTCCGCCATCAGGTAATTGGCGGCATCTTTGGGGGACCGGATGGTGAATTTCTGGTCGGTCTGCTTGGAAGAAAGGCGGCGGCCGAGCTCGATGGCAGCAAGGAGCTGCACCGCTTTCGCCTGGCCGATGCCTTTGATAGATGTGATTTCTTCGATCGTCGCGTCTTTCAAATGGTGGAGGTGTTCAAAATAAAGCAAGGTCCTGTTCGCCAGGTGCAGCACCGACTCTTGTTTCGTGCCCGTGCGGAGCAGGATCGCAATCAGCTCCTGGTTCGATAAGCTCGTCGCCCCCTGGTTGATGAGCCGCTCGCGCGGGCGGTCGGCGGCATGGACTTCGCGCATCATCAGCGCTCCTTCTGTCAGCATTCCACACGGCTCCCTTCGATGCGGATATAGCCGGACAAGCTCAGCTTCTGGACAAGTTTCGCAATCGGCAAGCCGACGACCGCGTTGTAATCGCCGTTGATTTTTTCGACAAACAAGCCGGAAACGGTTTGGATGCCGTAGGCGCCTGCTTTGTCGTACGGGTCTTCCGTATCGACGTACGCATTGATCCACGCTTCCGGCAAATCGTAGAACGTTACTTGCGTGAGTTCGTGGAACGACTCTTCGCTCGCGCTTTTGATGATTGATACAGCGGTGATGACGTCGTGCGTCCTGCCGGACAAGCGCGTCAAGAAATCAACCGCCTCTTCCCGGCTCTTCGGTTTCAGCAGGATTTCGCCGTCGAGCACGACGACCGTATCGGAGCCGATGACGACCGATTCCGGATGGTGCTTGGCGATGTCTTTCGCTTTCAGGCGTGCGCATTCAATAACGTAGCCCATCGCCGTCTGGTAATCCGCCGGGTTCGGTTCGTCTTTCAAACTTGGATTGACGGTGAACTCGATGCCGAGCATCGCTAATAATTCAGACCGGCGCGGCGAAGCGGATGCCAGGACGACCGGTCCTTTAGCTGTAAATTTCATGGTTGGATTCCTCCCTTTTCTAGCATCATACCCAATTTTCTTGCGCTTGAAAAATGCACAAAAATGATTTTTGGCTGCGTTTCAGGGAATAAAAAATGAGATTTGAGCCGGTTGTTAAGCAGAAAGCGATCCGCTGCGCGGTTTGAAAAACTATTTTGAGTAAATGAAGAATTGCTTACTATAACCGCTTTGCCGCTTGTGGCATGGCTTCCGCCAAAAGCCAGGCAGAGACCGCCTGTCTTTTAGCTCCGCCTAGCCCACTGACGCGGCGGCGCTCATGTACTGCTTCTGTGAGAGAGCTATTTATATAAAAATAAAAAGCTGCCATCCGCCTCAAGTGTTGGAGGCAGTAAGCAGCTGTTTCTAAATTATTGATTTATCCCCAGAACCCCATATACCAGGCGAGCAGTTCGGCTCCCCAGAAATAGGTGATGACGGCGCCGAGTGCGATGGACGGGCCGAACGGGACCGGCGTCTTTCGGCCCTGCTCCGATTTGCGGAGCATGAAGAGGCCGGCGATGGCGCCGATGAGCGACGCGAGGAACAGCGTCAGGAGCGTGCCAGACACGCCGAGCACGAGTCCGATGACGAAGAACAGCTTGATGTCGCCGCCGCCCATGCCGCCTTTGGAGACGATGGCGATCAGCAAGAGCAGCCCGAACCCGATGAGCGCACCGGCGATGGCATCCCACCACGGGTCAAGCGGGATGAACAGGCGAAGCGCAAGAAGGACGATTCCCATCGGCAGCAATACCTTGTCCGGAATCAGCATATACGCGATGTCCGACACGGTGATGATGACGAGGAGCGACACGAAAAGGATCGCGACGATGAGTTCCGGCGTGAAGCCGAACTTCCAGAACGACAGAGCGAAGAGCCCGGCGGTGATGAACTCCATGAGCGGGTAAACCCAGTGAATCTTTTCGCCGCATGTGCGGCATTTCCCTTTCAGGAATAGGAACGAAAACACAGGGACGAGGTCGAGCGCAGTCAGCCGGCGGTCGCATTTCGTGCAATGCGACGGCGGATAGGCGATCGACTCGTTTTTCGGCACACGGAGGCCGACGACGTTATAGAACGAGCCGAAGACGAGCCCGAAGATGGAAAAGAAAACAGTATATGTGAGTGCCATGGGCTTCTCTCCTCTTTGAATGGATTATTAAATGAAAAAGGAGAAATCTGAGTGATTTCTCCTTTTAAGGCCGTGCTGGAATGACCAATGTCTGGCCAACCTGGATCACTTCCGATTCCAAGCCGTTCGCTTCTTTGATCCGTTCCATGCCTTCGTTGTTGTTGAAATAGCGGATCGCAATTGTATAAAGCGTTTCGCCTTTTTGCACTTTATGTGTCGTCGCTGTATGTGAACCGGCGACGTTCGGATTCGGCGATTGCGTCGCCACGCCCACCGAATCATCGTCCACGTTCACTTCAACGTCCACTTCGACATCTGCATCGCCGACTGCCGGTTCCACTTCTTCTTCGTCCGCTAAATCCGTGCCGTCATTTTGCGGCAGTGGATTCAGTTTGCCCGCTGGAGCCGGAGCGTCTACTTTCGGAAGCGTGTCTGCGAGCGCGATCAGGTCCGGGCGGTAATAAGCGCTGAAGCTGAGCGTCACATCCAGCAGTTCATCTTCCTGATCCGCTGCTGTCACTTCTTCACCCGCGCTGAAGTCGATGTTCTCGACAATCATGATGCGCTTCATCGATTCGATTTCATCGATAAACGTCGTGATCGCTTTGTAATCCGGCACTTCGATCGTCACGGACGTGTTGACTTGCTGGAGGTTCTCAAGCCCTTCGACAGGCACCGGAAGCGTCACCGCTTCTTCGGCAATCGCGATATCCGTCACCAAAGCGCCGGCCATCAATTCCGCCTGTTCAATCTGCAGGACAATCAATTCAGAAAGAGGTTCGACTGCGACTTTCTGCTGCAGTTCGCTCGTACTGATTTTCTCACCTTCCGGCACTTCCTTCAGCTGAGCCTCTAAAGCCATCAAAACTTCCCGTTCCGAAGTCAATAATTGCTCCGCCTGGAGTTTAGCGTCTCGTGCCGGCCCATACATCATAAAGTAGGAATACGCCGCTATTGCAAGTAAAAAGAGAATCGCTAGAAATATAAGTGCACGTTCTTTTTGGCGTTTTGTCATGCTGCTCATTGGCCTGACCCCTCCGTTCCTTCAGGAGTTGTCGCTGCCGGTGTTTCAGTTGGTGCAGGAGCAGCCGGCGTCTCTGGTGTTGTAGGTGTCGCAGGCGCTTCTTCATTCACGTCAACATTCACATCGACCTCTTCAGCCGGTGCTTCTGCTGGAGGGGCAGCCGGATCGACCGGTTCCGCAATCACTTCGCCTTCCGGCGTCAATGCCGGGACTCGTCCGTCTACAAAAATCAATGTATAAGTTGCGATATAACGAGGGTTCTGGAGCGGTGCGTCTTCATCGACAATCACCGTCTCTCCTTCAACCGTTTCGATTTGAACTTCTTCTTGGGTCACTGAATCAAGTGTAGCTGATTCAAGCATCTCGGAAGCTTTCAGCTGCGCAAGGTAATAAGCTGATTCACGGGCAGTATCAAATTGAACCGCTAAAGTCGCTTGATCCATCCCGGTATAAGCAAAGCTATCGAAAAATCCGCGCTGCGGCAATTTCGACACCAACTCATCCAGCAGCGGAACTGTATCGAATTGATAGCTCTCCGCCCAGTCAACCGTCACTTTCAGCTGCTGTTCTTCGTTCAAGCCTTGTGTCGCTTCCAGCTGTTCACGTAGAAGTGCTTGCTCTGAAGCGACTTGTGCCGATTCAGCAGCGAGTGCAGCCTGTTCCTTCTCAAGGCCGTTTGCAAGAAACACAAAAACGCCCCAAACTATTACGCCGAGCAATAAAATCGAAAGGGCCGCAATGACAGAGGCGGGACGGTCCCGCTCCTTTTGCGGCAATAAGTTAATATCGACAAGCATGTGCTACACCTCTTTCAGCGCTAGGCCAATGGCGCGATTGAAACGGCCCGGAACACTTTTCTCGCTGTCAGAAGGAATATCTTCGATGACAATCGGAGCGACCGGCAATAAGAAACGTTCTTCCAAGCGTGCTTGGAACTTCGGCCAGTCATTGTATTCACCGTTGCAAATCACTCTCGTGATGCCGAATTCGCCTTCATTCATATTATAGCGGTAAAAATTCGCTAGCTTCTCCGCTTCTTCTTCAACGATTTCCATAACCGATGCAGGATCTTCCGTAATCGAATTATCGACATCGAACTCGACCGGCCGCATGAAGAGTGGGAAATGTTCATGGAAAATCGACACCGTCATCTTCTTCGACTGGATGTCGATCATCATAATGTGCTCCTCTTCCGAGAAGTCATGTTGGAGATAAGCCAATCTATATAGTGCAAGTGGAGTGATATCAGCGACGACCGCTTTCATTTTCGAACGGTCCAACGCTGTTTCGTAATCGTTGATGACGGATTCTTTTGAAGCGATAATAATTACTTCCGGAGTTTCCGTATCGGTATGGTAAGGCACCACATCAAAGACTGGATCTTCGAATGGCAAGTAAAGCGTTGAACCGATTTCAATGAAGAAATGGCCTTTTAATTCATCGGCTTCAACATCTTCGGGGTAAGGTACTTTGCGGATAATAACAAATTCGTCAGGGGCGAGGAATCGGACTGACTTCTTGGAGAGACCCCACTGATTGACAGCCTTATCGAGCATCGATTCCAGCGCTTCCATATCGACCACTTTCCCGTCCTCGATGATGCCGGGCGGAAAAAGGATCTCTTCCGCACAGCTCAATTCGATTGGGGAAACGGATTTCAAGTCGACATGACGGATCGCGTCTTCTTCTATAGTAATTGTCGCGACTCGCGCTTTCTTCGATAAAAACGATAAGGCCATTTTTTCAGCTCCTAAAAAATAATATTAACGGTTCAATGTAACTGTCGCCGGAGTACCGCCAGATGTAGCACCGTCTGCCGCACTGTTGCTTAAACCTTCGATATGAGCTCGTGTTGCCGCTGCAAATGTAATATCAACATCTCCAACTACGCCCTTACCAGAAATAGCAGCTTTTGTAGCACCTGCCGGCTTACTAACACCTGTGAATGTAGCTCCAGAATTTTCAAAAGAACCTGCATTGTCAAGGTAACCACCATCTAATAACGGGGTTAAAGTTGTGATAGCCGGTTGAGTAGGGTTATCAGTGTAATATAGTTCTGCAGCAGAGATTATCATTTGAGCATCAGACTTAATGGCTCCAACTCTACTATTATTAATGATATTTCCAATCGCCGGAATAGCAATTGCTGCAATGATCGCAATGATAACAATTACTGCCAATAGCTCGATCAACGTCATCCCTTTTTCGTTTTTCAACTTCTTCTGTAAGAATTTTTTCATTTCCATTTTCCCCCTCTTATTCATTTATATTGTACTACGCTGAGTACAACTTTATTATAGCAATAGTCTTGAATTAAACAATACTCTTTTTCAATTATTTTTGAAAAAATTTCTTTATTTTTTATCATTTATACCTACAACTTATCTACATTTTGGAACATTTCAAACATCGGCATCATTATCGCTAGGATAATGGTCCCTACTAGCGCGGCTAAAACAACAATCATCAATGGTTCTATTAACGCTTTCAATCGGTCCGTTTCAGCTTCCACTTCTTTTTCATAGAACTCAGCAACTTTCGACAACATATGATCCAGTGAACCGGTTTGTTCTCCAATAGATATCATATGCGGAATCAACGGTGGAAATGCCCAGTGCTTTTTCATTGGCTCCGTCAGTGAACCACCCCGCTCAAGTGAATCTCGGGAGGCGATAATCACTTTCGACATTACGGCGTTGCCGACCACTTTTTCAGTCATCGTCATCGCCTGGAGTATCGGAACCGAGCTGGAGAACAACGAACTCAGTGTACGGGTCAAGCGCGCCAACGCCGATTTTTTAAATATTTTCCCGAAAATTGGCATACGCAGGAGAAAGGTATCTAATATGAATTTTCCACGTTCATTTCGTCGCATCACCCATATAACTCCGGCAAAAATAAGTGCAATCAAAACTAAAAGGTACCAATAGACTTTCACAAAATCACTGGCCGCCATGACAAATTGGGTCACTAGTGGCAGTTCGCCGCCAAAGCCCGCAAACATATCCGCAAACATCGGCACAATCGAGGCTAAAAGGAATATGACTACCCCGATTGCAATGACGCCGACAACTGCTGGATAGGACATAGCCGATATGACTTTCTGCCGTGTCTGATAGGCTTTGTCGTAATGTGTCGCTAAGCGATCAAGTGATTCATCAATATTCCCGGAAAGCTCGCCGGCTTTAATCAAGTTGATTGTCAACGGTTCAAAAATCTTCGGATACTTTGCTAGCGAATTGGAAAGCGAATTCCCTTTTCGTAATTCTTCATCAATCTCAACTAAAGTCTTCCGCAATGCTTTCGATTCGGATTGCTGGGACAAAATTTTGACCGAGTCGACAATCGTCACTCCTGCACGCATAAGCGTTGAGAATTGACGCAAGAACATTATGAACTGATCACGTTTAACTGGATTTCCGAGTGTGATGTCCTTTTGGAGAGCGGTTGCAGGAATCTCACGAATATCAATGACGCGAACACCTTCATCTCGCAATTTTTCAATCGCTTCTCTCCGGTTCCCTGCCACCATGATGCCGGACCGGATCTTCTTCCGGTCGCGTCCTTCGTATTTAAAACGGGCCAAATTATTCCTCCCCCTCTAAATAAGGCTGGGCGATTTGGCGGGAGATCTTTCCTTTTTTCAGGAATTCATGGACGGATGTCGACATCATGTGCATGCCGGCTGCCCGGTTCGTTAGGATGACGTTCGGAATCTGGTGCACTTTTTCCGTCCGGATCAAGTTGGCGATGGCGGTGTTGTTGATCATAATTTCGGTAGCGGCTACGCGTCCTTTGCCGTCAACCGTCGGCAAGAGACGCTGGGCAATGACGGCTTTTAGGATGCCGCCGAGCTGCGTGCGCACCTGCGATTGTTGGATTGGCGGGAAGACGTCGATGATCCGCTCGATGGTCGAAGCGGCACTCGATGTATGGAGCGTGCCGAGAACCAAGTGGCCGGTTTCGGCTGCGGTAATCGCAGTTGTAATTGTCTCCAAGTCTCGCATCTCACCGACAAGAATAACATCGGGATCCTGACGTAGCGCTGCGCGGAGACCATCTGCGAATGACTGCGTATCGAAACCGACTTCGCGCTGGTCGATGACGGACGTACCGTGCTTATGCATATACTCGATCGGATCTTCTAAGGTAATAATATGTTTCGTCATTGTTTCGTTCATATGGCGGATCATCGCAGCAAGCGTCGTTGATTTCCCTGAACCGGTCGGGCCAGTCACAAGAATCAACCCTTGATGCGTCTCCGATAGTTTTTTCAAGGTATCCGGCATATTCAGATCATCGACGCTCGGAACTTTTGTCGGGATCATCCGGAAAGCGTGAGAAATCGACCCTCGCTGATGGAAAGAGTTCACACGGAAACGAGCAACGCCTTGGATGGAGTAGGAATAATCCATCTCGCCTTTTTCCAAGAATTTTTCCCAGAGCACTTCCGGCATGAGGACGCGGGCGATTTCTTTTGTCAGATCCGGCATGATTTTTTCTTCACCATATTGCTTTAATGTTCCGTGCATCCGGAAGACCGGTGGCACGCCGACGGTCAAATGGATGTCCGAAACCCCTAATTCTTTAGCAGCAGTAAGTACTTTATCAATATAAGCTGTAGGCATAGGCTAATCTATCATGGCAACGCGCAGTACTTCTTCTGTCGTTGTCATGCCCTCCTTCACTTTTAATAAGCCGTCATCGATCAAAAAGATGGTTTTGTTCTTGATGGCGATTTCGCGGATTTCCGCTGCGGTTCCACCGCGATTGATGATGTCTTTCATCGGTTCATCGACTACCAGAACTTCGTGGATCGCCATCCGGCCGCGGTAGCCGGTCATATTGCATTGAGAGCAGCCTTTGCCGCGCGCCACAAAGTCGACTGTGATGCCGCGTTTTTCAAAGATGTGTTTTTCACGCGAGCTTGCCGGCTGGAGTTCGCGGCAGTCACGGCAGACCCGGCGGATCAAACGCTGGGCAACAACCGCGTTTAGCGATGCCGTCACCAAGAATGGCTCGATGCCCATATCCATTAAGCGGGTTATGGAAGCGATCGAATCGTTCGTGTGGATCGTGCTCAACACCAAGTGGCCAGTGAGTGAAGCGCGAATCGAGATTTCCGCGGTTTCTTTGTCGCGGATCTCCCCCACCATGACGATATCCGGATCCTGGCGAAGGATGGAACGCAGACCGGCGGCGAACGTCAAGCCGACGTTCGAGTTCACTTGGATCTGATTGATGCCTTCGAGTTGGTACTCGACCGGGTCTTCAACTGTGATGATATTGACTTCTTCGCTATTGAGTTTATTGAGTGCCGCGTAAAGCGTCGACGACTTACCCGATCCGGTCGGGCCGGAAATCAGGACGATGCCGTTCGGCTTGTCGATTTCCTGCATGAACCGTTCCATGTTCGTTTCGTTGAAGCCAAGTTTTGAAATATCGGTCAAGTTATTGCTTAAGTCGAGAATCCGCATAACGATTTTTTCGCCGAATACTGTCGGCAGTGACGATACCCGGAGGTCAATCGCCCGGAAGTCGACGTTCGTCTTTATACGCCCATCCTGTGGTACCCGGTTCTCGGTGATGTCAAGGTTCGCCAAGATCTTGATGCGCGCGGTGACCATTTGCTGCATGTTCTTCGGCAGCGTGCGCTCCGTACGAAGCGTACCGTCGATGCGGTAGCGCACCAAGATTTTATTCTCCTGCGGATCGAAATGCACATCGCTCGCTTTCAGGCTTACGGCAGTGGAGAGAATCTGATTGACGAGGCGCACGATCGGCGCGTCAAGGTCGTTCAGGTCTTCCTGCTGCTCGTCCATCTGCGGCAAATCTTCCATCATTTCATCGTACGATTCTTCTTCATAGTATTTCGCGATTGTCTTCATGATGTCTTCTTTTGACGCAATCGCCGGTTCTATTTGGAAACCCGTCGTCAAACGAAGATCATCGATTGTGAAAAAGTCCGTCGGATCGGTCATCGCGATGAATAGCTTGTCGCCTTCCGTTTTCAGCGGCACGAGAGATTTCCGTTTCGCGAAATCTTTCGGCACCACATTGAACAATTTCGGGTCAAATGGATAGCGAAACAGCGAGACATGCGGGATGCCCAGCTGGACTTCAAGTGTTTCGATCAATTGCTGTTCGGTAATGAGCCCGCGCTGAAGCAGCGCGTCTCCCAATTTCTGGTCGGACTGCTTCGCGTCAAGCGTGCCCTGCAGGTCTGCTTCAGTGATGAGACCCATCTCTATTAAAATGTCACCTAGTCTTTTCCGAGTTCTTGCCAAAACTTTCCCCCCTCAAAACCGGTTAAGGATTGATGCTGTTGCCGCCTTTATCATAAGCCGGATCTTTTTCTTCATCGTCCTCATCCGTATTTCCATCGTGCACGCCGTCACCATCGATATCGGTATAGCCCGGCCAGCCTGGCTGCGGCGTTGTCGTCGTGCCGTCATGCTGTCCGTCACCGTCCAAATCGATAAATCCAGGTTGCCCTGGCTGCGGCGTCACCGGAGTACCGTCATGGACGCCGTCGCCGTTTTGGTCGATGAATCCAGGCTGTCCTGGCTGTGGCGTTGTCGTTGTACCGTCTGACGTATCATCATGAACTCCGTCGCCGTTCGCATCCACAAAACCGGGTTCTCCCGGTTTCGGTGCTGTTCCGGTTGCCGGCGCTTCTGCTTTAACAGTCAGCGGGTACACTTCAACAATATGGACCGGCGGATAAAAGTCGGTCGAAACTGTTTCGACTTCCATTTCCTGCCCGTCAGCTGTGATCGTTCGGATAACATTCAATCGGAGGCCATTGCGTCCGGTCTCTTCGACCACTTTGCCGGATGTCACAAACGCGCTGTATTGTTTGATTAAACGCGGTTTCACTTTATCTTCCTTGCCCGTCGTAATTTGGTAATCATAGACGAGCGGATAGCCGTTCAGGGCAGCGCCGATCGTTGAGCTGTCGAGCGACATACCTAGCGTGAACGAGCTAGCGTTCGGGTTTGTGAAGACAAAATCGACGCCAAGCTGGCGGTTGATCGCCGCTTCGTGTCCGATTGGAATGGAAGTCGGCGCTGTTGCACCGATGCTGCGTTCATCCACTAGAAGATTCGTCTTTAGGACAGCTGAGTAAATAGCAGACGCCATCTGCGATAGTTCAGCATCCGTTATATTGGACAGTTCTACATTTGCAAGGAAATCCAGGAACGAGAAGGTAGCGCCCGGCTCCAACACAAAACCGTTCAACGCTTCGGCAATGACGAACGCATCCTTGCTTTCGATGCTGTGCGTGAATGCTGCTTCTGAAACTGTTTCTTGCTGGAGGGCAAGTGTATCATCGCTGATTGTCACCCGGGACTGCTTCTGGCCTGAAGCCAAAGCTGCTTCCAGTTTTGTGTTGATAGTCTCCACATCGGCATCCGAAAATGCCGCAACCGGAAATTGCTCCGCTAGGAATTTCGCTGTTGTAGCTGTGGGCAAATCGTAGACGAATTGATTCTGTGTGCCATCTTCTGCGCTCGCCACTGTTTCATCAAGCAGGATCTGGGCCGAGTCCAATGGATACGGCGCAGTGACGTCCTGATAGGTAACCATAAGTTCTGCCCCTTGGCGCCATGATTCGACCTGGCCTCCAAACAAGAGCTTCGCATCTGCGAGTTCCATGTTCGAGACGTCCGTCGTGCCGATATACGTGTTGTCCCCGAATTCTTCGGTCGGGAACAGCCACGTGTCTACGGCAAAAGCGCCCGCGTTGGCCGCTCCGAAGAACACCACGCCTGACGCTAATATAGAAGAAAACGTAATTCCGAATGCTTTGTTGTCCATCTTACCGCTCCTTACCGACAGGCTGAATCGATTGCATGCCGTAAGGCTCTTTCGGCATTTCTTCATCGTCAGGCACTTTGATCGTTTCTCTTACTTGGATTTTTTCAGGTTGCATAGTTGTCCGGCTGGCCGGAACGGTTTCCCGTTCCTCGACGGTCTCACGGACAGAAATCGTTTCCGGTTCCGCAATTCGTTCAGGCTCCATTGGTGGAGCTTTTTCAATATCGATTTTATTCTCTGTTGACGCAGTTGTCGCGATTTTCTGCGGTTCAGCTTTTTGAGCCAATTTCTTCACTTCCGCTTGGCGGCGTTCTTTCCGTTCCTCTGCCTCGCGTTTTTTCTCAAGTTCTTCCCGCTCGTCAAACTTCATGTAAACCATGGCGGCTGCGAGCGACACTGCGACAATTGCGAGAATCGTCAAATACCAGGCGAATCCGCTTTGCAGCGTGATGCCGACAGCAGCAGCGGCCAAACCCCCTCCTGCGACGGTCATCTTTTTCCCCAACGGTATGCTTTTAAACTGGAAGAATGCGAGCGCCAGGACAATTGCAGCTATGATGAGTAAAAATAGAAAACGTATCAAAACGTAACCTCCAATATGTTGGTGTAACCGAATTTCTTATTGCTTAGTACTCCACTTCAAAATCAAAATCCGGTTCGAGTACGTTCGGCACTGCCACTTCAGTTGTATCGATAATTGTCTGGGACAATTTCACATCACAAGCAGCTAAAAAAGTCGTGTAATCTGGCGACCTTTTTACGAATTGAGTTGTACGAGCTGTATCATTAAACCCTTTATTATCTTTTAAAAAGAAATCTGGTGCGTATCTAGAATAATAAATAAGAGAACCACTATTTGTGAATTTTATCTCTTCTGAAAGGCGTTTAAGGTCTTCAGGTAGAATTTGGTCTATATCGATACATAATTTTGAGTAGTTATCCACTTCAAAATTTGAACCCCACTGCAATTTAGAGTCTTTTTCGGTTGCATCAGAATCTCCTAAGACCAAAAGATTCGTGTAGTACAAATTTTGGATATTACTTCCAACGTCCAATTCCTTAACAATAATTATCTGTCTAGAATCATTTTTTCCTAAGTTAATTAAATTATTTCCAGAAGCCAGAACGCCATTTACAATGATATTTGCGTTTATAAGATTATTCATATTGTTAAAAGCATTTTCATCTATTGTATCTACCGATAAATTAATACCTTCCAAATCTAAAATATTACAAGATTTTGGACAAACATTTTTTGCGAAGTCATCTGTAAATACTTTAAAGTCAGTTGGGGAAAAACCTTTGCTTTTAAGCAAACTAATAATAGCAGTCAGTGTTTCTCCTTCTGCTAACTTGCATTCATAAATTGGAGACGGGCGCTTTTCTCCCTCTTTCAATTCTTTAGTTAAATCTGCGAGCAATGCAGTACAAGAAATGGTCGGTTCTGCAGCATCAAAGATATCGGTATAAGTCACATTAGGTTTAGTTGTATTGATGACAGTTTCGATTGTGAGTGCTTCACTCGGATTTAGGAACGTATCCGGTACTTGGATATTGAACAGCGCCTTAAGTTCTTTTGAAATCGCCTCAGAAGTTCCGGCAGTTACTAAATCGACTTTGATTTTCTTGACAGCATCCGGATCGGTAGTTACGGTTCCAGTCGAATCGACCGTCGCTCCAGCTGCTGAGGAGACGGCGTAGGAAATTTGTTCTGCCGTGAATGGCTGGACAGGCGTTCCTGCAGCGAGTGCGTTAAGCTCATTCACTTTAGCTAAAATCTTTTGGATATAGAGCGCACGCATGTCTTCATCAATTTGATCTTCGATAATATCAATTTTCGCATCGCTGTCGCAACGTGTTTCGCGAGGCGGCTGGATGCAAGCAATCAGGTCATTGATACGCAATTGAGTTTCTGCTGACACATCCAATTTGATCAGTTCTAATTCACGTTTGAAATCGGCTGTATAATAACGGACACCCATTTCCGCCGATGCTACCGACTGGTTTGTGGTATCGACCGTTTTTTCCTGCTTTGCGTTGCTTAGTGAGCCTGCCATAAAAGTAGCTGATATGCTTAAAAAGAGCACAATAATTAACAATACTATTAATAGCGCATAGCCTTGCTGGTTTTTTAGCTGCTTCATCTCATAATCTCCTCCGATTCTACTGAGTTATAATCCTGGTTAATTTTGTATCAAGGGTAACTTTATTATTAGGATTGTTTAAGTCTGTAAGAACCAAGGTGATTTTTGTATGCGCAGCTTTCGGCTTCAGGTCCAGCACTTCATCAACTACACTGTCGTGCGAGTCAACGACCGTGGTATTGACGACTGTTCCCGTATAATCATAGGTCTGATCGATCGTTGTTACCGAGCACGCTCCTGTTTTATCGCAAGAGTTTATTTTCAGTTGATTCCCTTCAAATAGAAGGGAATATTTTTCGCTTCTGCGGTGTTCGTTTGTCAAGGTCGACATGATCAAGTTCGCACTTTGCTGGAGTTTGGTCTTCTCGGTTTCCACAGCGGTGTGCTTGAATCCGATAGACAAAGCCGACCAGGCGAGAGCGGCAATCGTTGCTACGAGAGCAAGAGCAGCAAGCACTTCTACAAGCGAAATACCTTTTTGATTGATAACTGATTTAAAGTTCCAGTTTTTAAGGTCCAATTGGTTCAACCGCCTCGTATGAAAGGAATGAAAAAGTTTCGCTGCTGAGCTGATAAGTCCCAGGCGAAATATCGTTTTCTTTAAAGACTTTCAAATGGGTCCGGTAAAGCTTGATCGGTTCTAGCTTCGCGCACATGCCAGCCGCCGGCGGGGTTCCGATAACTGCGGGATTTAGGTATGTCTCGCAGTTCAGGTAGATGTCCGCTTCATAGCGGTAATCCGTTTCTTTTCGGTACGTCGCCATTGTGGCAGTCCGGGAAACTAGGTTATAACCCACCAATGCCATTTCATCGTTCATTTTCGTTTCCGATAAATAATCTGGCAATCCGGTATCTGGAGTCACTGCACTCGGGACCAGCACCTTCTGCCATTTGTTAGCCGCAACGATATTGGCCATTTCTTCCCTTGCCAAGTTCATGGTGTCGAGTTTCGCTTCCGTCTTCGCATTGAAAAGCGTCATCTGCGGGAAAATGGTCATGATGCCCACAAAGACGATGCCAAGTATGACCAGCGCCGCCAGTACTTCCACAAGCGTCAACCCTTTTTCATTCTTAAGAGATTTCATTCCCATCCTCCCGTTCTTCAGCATCCCCATATATACCGTTTTCTTCCTTTTAAAACATTCTTTCTCTCTAATCTCATCATATGCTTATTATTACATTATATTTAGAATCTTGCACTGTTTTATTACAGGAAAATGTATTCTTTTTACTATTATTTTTAACAATAGTAACACTTTTAATAGGAAAAAAGACTATGAAAATGGGACAGCTCCCGTTTCATAGTCTTATTTTGCGTATGCTGCTACTTTATTGCGCCCAGCTTGCTTGGCGCCAATGTAAAGTGCGCGGTCGGCGTTGCGGATCAGGGCGTTCGGCTCGTCGCTGTCATCCGGCGCGGTGGAGACACCGATGCTGAGCGTGATGTGCACAGCCATGGCCATGCGTTCCGTGCCTAAATCATTCTTGATCATAAAGTCATGCTTCTCGATTTTCTTGCGGAGCGCTTCTGCGAACAGCATCGTCAAGTCTTTGCCATAATTCGGGAAGAGGATGACGAATTCTTCGCCGCCGTATCGGGCGACGGTTCCCTCGTTGCCGACTTCGGCTTCGAGAATGCGGGCCAGCTCAATCAGAATGTCGTTGCCGCTTTGGTGGCCGTACGTATCGTTGATGCTCTTGAAATGGTCGATGTCCATCATGACGAGTGACAGGTTCTTCAGGTCGCCGCGCTTCACGCGGTTCATCGTCTTCTCGAGCAGTTCGTCAAGATAGCGGTAATTGTAAAGCCCGGTCAAGCCGCAGCGCTCGCTTTTCGCAATCGCTTTTTGCACGTAGCCCGCTTTCTCAAGCGATACGGCGAAATATGTGCTCAGGATGTCGAGGATCTGGAGCTGGTGGTCGACGTAGGCATATTTCTTGCGCGAGGCGATCAATAGCACGCCTTCGATTTTATTGTTCCGGGCGACAGGCGTGCACATGATGCTTTCGGCGTCGTCCGGGATATAGCCGCTTGCGATGTCCGCCCATTCCTTCTTCTTGTTGTAGATGACCGAAGTGCCGGTGACGACGACGTTGCCGCCGATGCCTTTATTGTACCGGACCGCCGGAACGTTCAGGTCGACAAAGCGGTTGTCTTCATACATGCGCAGCATCTGCAGCTGGCTGTCGCGGTAATCGATGACGTAGGCGTAATCGCTTTTGAGCAGATCGGATACTTGGATAACGAATTGATCGAGCACTTCGTCGGTCGACAGGCGAGCGGCCAATTGATGGCCGATCTCCCCTGCCTTCTTCAGGTCGATATTGACTTTCTCGGAGCTGCTGTACATCTGCAGGAGCCCGGCGACCATGAGGAACGGGATGCCGAGCAGGAGCAGCGCGGCCCAGCCAATATAGGCTTCTGTGATGTAAAGCGTGATGGCATACGGGAAGACGAGCAGCGTGATGGCAAAATCCCAGATGGTATCGAGCGAGAAGAACGATTTGTCGTTGCCCATGATGGCGTCGTCCAGGTACAGGAAGAGATGGTTGGCCCCGATGGAGACAATTTCATAAATCATGCCGAATGCGATGACGTGGACCAAATCGAGCGAGCCGATTTCCCCGCCGAGTTTCATGTACGTGACACCCGCGATGATCGAGACGACAAAGAACATCAGCGAGTTGAACGGCAGGCGCTGCGAGCGCGGTGCGGAACTGCGGCTTCTGAACAGGAGCACCAGCACGGTCAGCTGGGACAGCAGCACTTCAGCGAAAATGCCGTATTTCAGAAACAGCGCAATCGTCACGCATTGAACGAGGTACATCGGCGTGCCGTTGATGTTGAGCGGCATCAGCGAAGTCAGGATGGCCAGCACCGTGAAGGCCAGGACGTTCCAGGCATCCATCTCGGGAGGCGGGTAGAACTGATAGGTCAAATACAAACCGGCTGGGACGATTGCTGCCCAAAGAAACCAAAGGACCATGCTTCGCTTATTTATCTGTTGCATGCCATCTTCTCCCTCTTTATGTGTTTTTCTCAAATGGTGTCGGTCAAGGTTGGTTTTTGAAGTTTTGGAGCATGTGGAAATCCTGATTCTTCAAAGCGGACAGGAAATACAGAGAACCCGTGACTATTGTCACTTCTTTTTTGTTTGGTACAGGTAATATATCATATAATGTTTTAATTGTCTTTATTTTACTTCTATTTTGTGAAAATAAAATTTTAGAAGATATTTCCTTTTCATATCCAAATTCGACGAACGTAAAATGCTCGCTGATTTCTTCCAAAAGGCGAAGGATCGCCTGGTAGTCCTTGTCTTTCATCAGGCCCATGACGATATGGATTTCCCGGTCCGGGTAGGTTTTCTTCACCGTATCGACAAGCGCGCGGATGCTCGCTTCGTTATGGGCGCCGTCGAGGATGACGTCGGGGTACAGCTCCTGGAAGCGGAACGGGACAGTCGTTTCGACGAGCGCCATTTCCGCTTTGGCAGGATCGAATGAAAAACCGAGCAGTTCCTTTGCCGCTTCATATGCGAGGCGGGCATTCCATAGCTGGTGCTTCCCTTTCTGCTTGAGCGGGAGCGCGAGCGGCTCCGCCGGCTGGATGAGGTCGGCATGGAGCGATTTTGCAGTTTCTTCTATAATATAGAGCGCTTCCGCCGGCAACTGCCCGACGATGATTGGTTTCCACTTTTTTATAATTCCTGCTTTATGGAAAGCAATTTTTTCCAGTGTATCTCCGAGGAAAACCGTATGTTCAAGCGAAACCGAGGGGATGATGGCGATTTCCGGGTCGATGACATTTGTGCTGTCAAAGCGCCCGCCCATCCCCGCTTCGATGATCGTGAAGTCCGGTGCCGCTTCTTCGAAGATGAGGAATGCCGCCGCCGTCAGCAATTCGAAATCGGTGAGCGATGTTCGGACACGGGCGAGCCGCTCCATTGCGCGGTCCATTTGCTGCGGTGTCGCCGCGATACCGTCGAGCTGGATCTGGTCGTGCAGGTCCAGGATTGCTGGCGAGTAGAAGTTGCCGACCGAATGGCCGTGCGCTTTCAGGATGTTTGCCAGAAATGCGGACGTCGAGCCTTTGCCGTTTGTGCCGGCGATATGTATGTATGTTCCTTTGGTTTCGGGATGGTCCAGTTCGGCCAAGGCAGATTCGATCGCTTCGAGTCCGGGTTTGATTGCCGAATCGGTCTGGATCTGCCATTTCTTTTTGTATTCATCGAGTCCGTTTATCATTTTAGGCCTTCTTTCTGCGTGAAACGTGATACACTTTTTTGAGACTTATTATATCATGAAGGTGGAGTAGAAATGACAACTTGTTGGGTTATTTATAACGGCAGCTTGGTTTCCGATAAATTCGCGGACCAGGCGCACCTCGTTGCGGAAGCGGCCGAGCGCGCTGGCGTGTCCGTGCGCATCCTGAAAAATTACGACGTGATGATGGACCTGTCGGCTGCCGCCGCCCTGCCCGACTTCGCGGTGCTGCTCGACAAGGACATCCTCCTCGGCTATTTCCTGAAAAGCCGCGGCGTGCCCGTCTATAACGACCCGGCAATCATCGACCTGTGCGACAATAAAGCCACGCAATACATCCGGCTTGCGGCGTCCGGCCTGCCGATGCCGAAGACAATCGTCGCGCCGAAAGTCTACCCGAACTTCTCGATCCTGGATTCCGGCTATTTCGAGCGTGTGATTGGCGAACTCGGCTTCCCGATGATCATCAAGGAAGGCCACGGCTCGTTCGGCATGAAAGTGTACCTGATCGAAAATGAAGTCGCATTCTACGAAAAAGTGGAGTCGCTCCGCGGCATCGATTTCGTGTTCCAGGAATTCGTCGAATCGAGCCGCGGGCGCGACATCCGCGTCAACATCGTCGGCGGCAAGATCGTCGCGGCGATGTACCGCTATTCGGAAACCGACTTCCGGGCGAACATCACCAACGGCGGCACCGCTTCCCCGGTCGAATTGACCGATGCGCAGGCAGATCTCGCACTTGCAGCGGCCGAGTCGGTCGGCGCGGTGTTCGCCGGCGTCGATCTCCTGTTTGATAAGGACGAAGCGCCGCTCGTGTGCGAAGTGAACGCCGCCGCCCATATCCGCAACATCCTGAACGTCACCGGCATCAACGTCGCAGATGCGATGATCTCATATATACTGGAGGACTTACGATGATCCTATTGTATGAAACGGAAGATTCGATCCGCAACGCCGGGTTTATTGAAGAATTGCAGCGCTTCGGCGACTTCGACCTGCTTGTTTGGGACGATTGGTCAAAGTCCGGCCAAGTCGAGCTCGCCTTGCAGCTTTCCGGCAAAATGGTGCTGTACCGGGTACGGCGCCCTGAAGCGGCACGGCTATTGGAAGACAGCGGCGCCTACCTCGTCAACCGCGCGGAAGTCAACCGCATTGCCAACGACAAAGCGCATAGTTTCCAGCTGCTCGCGGTCATGGGACTGCCCGTCATCCCGACGTACACGCAGCCGAGCGCTTACCCGTGCATCATGAAGAAAGTCGACGGATATGGCGGCTCGGACGTCGCGGTGGTGAATTCTCCCGACGATTTGCCGGAAGACCTTTCGGGCTACATCTTCCAGCCGGTCATCGAGCATACCGCCGATGTACGCGCGTATGTCATCGGCAACGAAGTCGTCGGCGCTGTAAAACGCACGCCTGTCGGCTCGTTCAAAGCGAACTACTCGCTCGGCGGCTCGGTCGAGAAATTCAAGCTTGATGCAGAGCAAAAACAGGGCGTGCTGGAAATCTCCCGGGCACTCAAGAGCGATTACATCGGCGTTGATTTCCTGCTTCTGCCGGACGGACGGCACTTGTTTAACGAAATTGAGGATCCGGTTGGCGCGCGGTCGTTCTACGAGACGCACGACGAAAACATCGCGGAGCTCTTGGTGGAATATTTGAAAGACCTCGAAAAGGAACGGCCGTTTCGGGTGAAAGAGTGAGTTTATCGGTCTGCCTTGGGGCGGGCCTTTTTTGCACATGGGACTTCATATAGAAAAGGGAAAAGTTCATGTTAAGAGCAGAATAATTCATGTATAAATTGATTTTTTTCATGTAGGAATAAAGTAAATGCCTGAAGAAATGGATATGATGCATGAACGAACTTTTGGAGGGTACTGCGTTGCAATCCAAGGGTTATTATTGCCAAACTCATTTAATTTTCCGCTCCACTGTTTTCCCGGTCCGCCCCTGTGGCGGGCTTTTTTGTTTTGTGCGGGAGGTCATCTGGCGGAGTGTCGATTAAATCTTGGATAGTGTCGATTAAATTTTAATTAGTGTCGATTAAAATGCTAAAAGTGTCGATTAAATCTCGGATAGTGTCGATTAACGGGCCAAGAGGATTGATGAAATCTAATTGAAGTTCCTACAATGAAAAACTGGCTGGCTCGAAAGGTTTTATTCCTTCTATAGAATAATCCCGGCATAATCGGGTAATTGGTTAAAAGAATCAAAATCTTAGGAGGGTTTTCATGAAAATACAAGCAGCCGTGACTCACGGCATTGGAGAAGAGTTCAAATTCGAGGAAGTAGAATTGGGTGAACCGAAAGCACATGAGGTGCTGGTGAAGATTGTGGCGTCGGGCGTCTGCCATACGGACGCGGTTGCACGGGATTTGGGCTTGTCGCCGTTCCCGGCGGTGCTTGGCCATGAAGGGTCCGGCATCGTGCAGAAAGTCGGCTCGGCGGTGACGACGATCGAGTCGGGCGACCACGTCGTGCTGTCGTTCGCTTATTGCGGGCATTGCGAAAACTGCCTGACGGGCCATCCGACCGTCTGTTTGAACTTCAACGACTTGAATTTCGGCGGCAAGATGCAGGACGGCACCCACCGCATCCACCAGGACGGGCAGAATGTCTCGACGTTCTTCGGCCAGTCTTCGTTCGGGACATTTGCGGTGACCAACGAACGCAACGTCGTCAAAGTCGACCGCGAAGTGGACTTGGCGCTCCTTGGCCCACTGGGCTGCGGCATCCAGACCGGCGCCGGGACGGTGCTCAACCGCTTCAAACCGGAATTCGGGTCTTCGATTGCCATTTACGGCAGCGGCGCAGTCGGTCTGAGAGCGGTCATGGCGGCAAAGATTGCGGGCTGCCTCAATATCATCGCGGTCGACATCCACGACAACCGCCTGGAGCTTGCGAAAGAGCTCGGGGCGACGCATACCTTGAATGGCAAGAACGTCGACGTCGTCGAGGAAATCAAAAAGATCTCGAACGGCGGCACCCATTATGCGGTGGAGACGACGGGCGTCCCGCCCGTTGTGAAGCAGGCCATCCATGCGCTGCGTCCGCTCGGGTCGTGTGCGATTGTCGGCGTGACGCCGGAGATCACGTTCGATGTCCATAACGACATCATGGCTGAAGGCAAAACGGTGATGGGCGTCATCGAAGGCGACTCGGTCCCGCAAGTGTTCATCCCCCAGCTCGTGGCTTATTACAAGCGCGGCCTGTTCCCGTTCGACAAGCTGGTGAAAGTGTACGACTTCGAAGCGATTAACGATGCCTTCGAGGATTCGAAAAACGGCTCCACCATCAAACCGATCGTCAAGATCGGCTAAACGGAAAAAGCGCTCCCGAGGGTTTCGGGAGCGCTTTTGTGTTTGATTACGAAGTCAGTTTCAAGCCGACGACGGAGGCGAGGATCATGGCGATAAATAAGATCCGCTTCCAGTCTTTTGATTCGCCGTACATGAACATGCCGACGAGCGTCCCGCCGACCGTGCCGATTCCGGTCCAGACGGCGTACGACATGCCCATCGGCAAGGTTTCCATCGCGAGCCCCAGCAAGCTGAAACTCACCGCAAAGCCACTGACAAGGACCACGTAGGAACTGATTGTTTTGTATTTGACGGAACGGTTCATGCCGATGACCCCCAGCACTTCAAACCCGCCGGCCAATATCAGATAGACCCAAGCCATATCACATTACCTCTTCTTTCTTGTCGGGATCTGCCGTGACTAGCTTCAAGCCGATGACGCCGGCCAGCAGCATGCTGATGAAGAACATTTTCGGCCAGCTGAACGGTTCCCCGAATACGATCATTTCCACAATGACGGTCCCGGCAGTCCCGATGCCGGTGAACACCGCATAGGCAGTCGCGACCGGAACTTTCTCCAGCGCTTTCAAGAGCACGACGAATGAAACAAAGATCAGCGCCGCGACGGCAAGCCACGCAAGCCAGCTCGATGCGTATTTCAGCCCGATCGCCCAAAGTATTTCAATAATGCCTGCTATGATGACAAGCATCCAATGTTTGTTCATGTTTGATTCCTCCGCAACTCTTTTCTATCTTTGGCGATTCCGCGCCAGTAGAAATGCCAAGACGCTTCAAGCCGCCGCTGCGTCCGGTCGGGTCCGCCGTAAAGCATTTCCACAAATACACCATCCAAGACGCCGAGGAAAGCCGCCGTTGCTTCTTTGGCATCGATTCCCTTGCTCAATTCGCCTTCCTTTTGCGCCGCTTCCATGAGCGGTTCGAGCAGTTCCTCAAGCTTGTCCAGATAGGCATAGACCTTCCCCATCACTTCATCGTACAGATGCGCCGGCGGGAAAAACGAGATGCGTAGCCAGAACTTCGTCGCGGCATTTTGATCATTCCGCTCCCTATGGTACAGAAGGAAGTCATACAGGAACTCCTGGATGGGACGTGCTTTGTTTTGTTCAATAAACGCGGTGACCGATTCGATCTCGCTCTCGACCACGTCGCTAAAGACCTGCAGGAACATTTGGTCCTTCCCTTTGAAATGGGTATAGATGGACTGCTTTTTGATGCCGACGTCGTCTGCGATATGCGCCATCGATGTGCCATCAAAGCCGTGTTCCGCAAAGCGGTTCAATGCTGCTAGTTTTAACTGATCCAGTGTCATAACTTCACCCTTCCGAACGTTCGTCAGGTAACTATAACAAATGGTTTTGCGGGAGTCAATTGAAGAGGATTGAGATTGGGGTTTGCGGTCAATTCATGAAACACAGATATGAGGTCGAGAAACATAGATAGAAAGCTAGGAAACGCCGGTAGAAACAGTTGAAACATCGATAGGACCCACGCAAACCATCGATAGAAAAAACTTTTAACGCCGGTAGAACCCTCCTGCCCTTCCTCCCTTTCGCTTTTCGCCGGGGCGAAAAGCAGGAATTCGGGTTTTGGGTTTGTCTTTGGAGAAGAGGAACGTTGAATAACCTCCGCGGAACGATGATAGAAGCTTGTCCATTACAATCCGAAAAGAACAACACCGATAGAAAACCTCAAAACGCCGGTAGAACCCTCCCGCCCTACTTCTTTTTCGCTTTTCGCCCGGCGAAAAGCCGGCATTCAGCTCTTCCACGCAAAAAAAAGGCGACCAGACCCGCGCGGGGTTTGGTCGCCTCTTTCTACTACAGGTTCTTCAATTCTTCGATGCGCTTTTCTACCGTCGCGTGCTTCTCGAGGTAGTCGGCTTCTTTTTTGCGTTCTTCGGCTACTACCGCGTCCGGCGCTTTGGAAACAAAGCGTTCGTTCGACAGTTTGCCTTGGACGAGTTTCACTTCTTTCGCCCATTTCTCGAGTTCTTTGTTCAAACGTGCAAGTTCTGCATCGATGTCGAGCAGACCTTCAAGCGGCATGAACAGTTCGGCGCCCGATACGACAGCGGACATCGATTTTTCCGGTGCAGCGATGTTTTCGCCGATCGTCAATGTTTCCGGGTTGCAGAAACGTTCGATATAGGCGGCGTTCGCTTCAAGCACAGCGTGGATGTTTGCGTCTTTCGCAGAAATCGTCAATGGCACTTTCTTGCTCATCGGCGACTGTACTTCTGCGCGGATCGTGCGGACAGCTGTGATGATGTCCATCAACAGCTTCATGCTTGATGACTGGCTTTGGTCGGTCAACGACTCGTCGACTGTCGGCCAAGCAGCAACCGTAATCGATTCGCCTTCGTGCGGCAAGTTCTGCCAGATCTCTTCTGTGATGAACGGCATGAACGGATGCAAGAGGCGCATCGTGTTGTCGAGTACATACGCCAGAACCGAACGCGTCATTTTCTTCGCGTCTTCGTCTTCGCCGTACAATGGCAGCTTCGCCATCTCGATGTACCAGTCGCAGAAATCATCCCAGATGAAGTTATAGAGCGTGCGGCCCACTTCGCCGAATTCGTAGCGTTCTGCTAATGAAGTCACTTGCTCGATGGTTTCATTCAAACGGGTCAGGATCCATGAATCCGCAACCGAGCGTTTGCCGGAAAGGTCGATCTCTTCATAAGTCATGCCTTCCATATTCATCAATGCAAAGCGGGAAGCGTTCCAGATTTTATTGGCAAAGTTCCAGATGCTCTCAACTTTCTCCATGGAGAAGCGGAGGTCCTGCCCTGGGCTTGATGCCGTTGCCAGGAAGTAGCGCAGCGAATCCGCTCCGTATTCCGCGATAACGTCCATCGGGTCAACGCCATTGCCGAGCGATTTCGACATCTTGCGCCCTTCTGCGTCGCGGACAAGCCCGTGGATCAATACGTCTTTGAACGGCTTTTCTTCCGTGAATTCAAGCGCCTGGAAAATCATGCGCGAAACCCAGAAGTAAATGATGTCGTAGCCTGTTACAAGCGCATCTGTCGGGTAATAGCGCTTCAATTCATCACTGTCAGCCGGCCAGCCGAGCGTCGAGAACGGCCATAGCGCGGATGAGAACCACGTATCAAGCACGTCTTCGTCCTGCGTCCAGTTTTCGGCGTCTGCCGGCGCGTCCATGCCTACGTAGATTTCACCGGTTTCGTTATGGTACCAAGCCGGAATTTGATGGCCCCACCACAATTGGCGCGAGATGCACCAGTCGCGAATGTTTTCCATCCACTGCAGGTAAGTCTTCTCGAAGCGTTCCGGCACAAAGTTAACGCCTTCTTCGCCGTGCTGCAGGTCGATCGCTTTTTGTGCGAGCGGCTTCATGTCAACGAACCATTGTGTGGACAGGTACGGCTCGACAACGGCGCCACTGCGCTCGGAATGGCCTACGGAATGCATATGCTCTTCGATTTTGAATAAAACATCCATGTCCTGCAAATCTTTGACGATCGCTTTGCGGCATTCGAAGCGGTCCATGCCTTCGTATTTGCCGGCGTTCTCGTTCATCGAACCGTCTTCGTGCATGACGAGCACGCGCTCGAGGTTATGGCGGTTGCCGATCTCGAAATCGTTCGGGTCGTGTGCCGGCGTGATTTTCACGGCGCCGCTTCCGAATTCCATGTCGACGTAATCGTCAGCAACGATCTCGATTTCACGGCCGACGATCGGCAGGATGACTTTCTTGCCGATCAAGTGCTGGTAGCGCTCATCTTTCGGATGAACCGCTACGGCCGTATCGCCGAGCATCGTCTCCGGACGCGTCGTCGCAACTTCGATATGGCCCGAGCCGTCTGCGAGCGGATAGCGCATGTGGTAGAAGCCGCCTTGCACATCTTTGTAGATAACTTCAATATCGGAAATCGCGGTCTTCGTCGCCGGATCCCAGTTGATGATGTATTTCCCGCGGTAGATGAGTTTCTTTTCGTAAAGTTTTACGAATACTTCCTTAACCGCTTCCGACAAGCCTTCATCTAACGTAAAGCGCTCGCGTGAGTAATCAAGGCCAAGGCCCAGCTTCGACCATTGCTCGCGGATGTGTCCAGCGTATTCATCTTTCCATTTCCACGACTCTTCCAGGAATTTCTCGCGGCCGAGGTCGTAGCGGGACTTGCCTTCTTCGCGCAATTTCCCTTCCACTTTCGCCTGCGTCGCGATGCCGGCGTGGTCCATGCCCGGCAGCCATAGGGCGTCAAAGCCCTGCATGCGCTTCATGCGCGTCAGGATGTCCTGCAATGTCGTGTCCCAAGCGTGGCCAAGGTGAAGTTTGCCGGTTACGTTCGGCGGCGGAATCACGATGGTGTACGGGGTCTTGCCGCTTTCGGGTTTCGCTTCAAAAAATTTGTTGTTGATCCACCATTCATAGCGTCCTTTTTCAATGGACTGCGGATCGTACTTCGTCGGCATTTCAGTCATTGCAATTCCTCCTTATGGGTTTTATTCGCCTGAGCGGTTTTGCCGGAAAACAAAAAAACCCCTTCGTCTGTAAAGGACGAAGGAGTTGTTCGCGGTACCACCTTTATACCAGACCGAAAAAACGGGTCTGGCGCTCAAGCTCGATAACGGATATCATCCGGTCCCCGCTACTCGAATTTCACGGGGACTGCTCCGAGGTGACATTCAAATGCTGGCCATAGGAACCTCCCACCAAACGGTTCCCTCTCTGAAATCGGCGTACATTCTACTATCCTCATCAACGCATTGATTATCTAATTACACCCATTGTACTCAGATTCGGCTTTTAGCGTCAAGTTTTTTCACGATCAATGTGACAATCGGCGAGGCGATCAGCAGAATGAAAAACAGCCGGAACAATTGGAAGCTCGTGATCAGCGCGACGTCGCCGCCGGTCGCGAGCGCCGTGATCGCCATTTCCGCGATGCCGCCTGGCGCTGCGCTCAGGAAGAAATCAAGGAAGATATAGTCCGGCAATAGTTTCGCGAGGATATAGGCAATAAATGCCGTGAAGCTGATCAGCAGCGCATTGTTCAGGACGATCGCCGCGCCCAAGCGGAACGTCAATTTGTCGCCGATATGCTCCATCTGCAGGCCGAGCCCGGCGCCGATGCACACCTGTGCGAGCGCGATCAACCAGTACGGCATGTCGACGAGAAGGTCGCCCGTCACTGTCTGGACGATCGCCATCGTCAGGATCGGCGCGAGCAGTTCTGCGGCCGGGAAGCCGATTCGCTTCATGGCTATGTATAGCGTGAGCCCGACAGCGACAGCTGCAAGGAATGCGAGCGGCGCAAAGGTGAAGACGCGCTCGCCGAGCTCCCCTTCTTCCCGGCCGGTGAGGAACACGGTGAAGAACGGCACGATCGTCACGACCATGAAGATGCGGATCGTCTGCATCATCGTGACGACCGTGATGTTCGCGGACTTCACGTCTTCCGCGATGACGACCATTTGTGCGAGCCCGCCCGGAATCGACCCGAGGAGGCTTGTCGCCAGTGATTCATCGACCATTTTCATGAACAGCAGGCCGAGCATGATCGACAAGCCGACGACCGACACCGTCATGAACGCCATATACGGCAAATCGAACCACATCAGGAACACCGCATCGCGCGTGAACGACGAGCCGATCTGCACGCCGAGCATGACAAGTCCTGCCGTGCGCAGGATCTTCGGCCAGTAAAGTTCCATTTTGGTGAACTGGCTCACGAGGAGCAGCGCCAGCATTGGGCCGAGCAGCCACGGCAAGAACATGCCGACCACTTCGAACAGCCAGCCTGCCAGCACCGCTATGATCAATGTCCGTAAGAATATGTACATCCGCTCTCCCTGCCCTTCGCCTTCCGAAATTCTTTCTCTTTCTATCGTACAGGAAAATGGAAGTGAAATCTTCTGTAGGATGCAAATTCTTTGGGGGAAATGGGTTGCGGGTTTGGTACGAGGCAGATATTTTTTCTATCGGCGGTTTTGACGGGTTCTATCGGCGTTTCTTGGAGTTCTATCGGTGTTTCTAAGGTTTCTACCGGCGTTTTGAGGTTTTCTATCGATGTTTCTAGTTTTTTGGAAGGTTTGTGGACGAACTTATTCGTTGTTTAGAGTCGATCCAAGCAGACGTTTCTTTCATCACTTCTTATAAGCTCTTTCATCGTTTCAAAGACTTCTATGATCGTCCTGCGAAGTTTATTCATCCCTCCCCCAAAACCCGAATGCCGGCTTTTCGCCCCCGGCGAAAAGCGAAAGTGCCACTTTACTTGCGGCAAATCCGATTTTCTTGCAGAAAACCTAATTTACTTGCGGAAACGGGTACTTTACTTGCACTAAATGAGATTTACTTGCAGCAATCATCACTTTACTTGCAAAATCCTTTATTTACTTGCAGAATCCAATACTTTATTTGCAGCAAGCCGGTTTTATTCGCAAAAAGCCGTAGTCTGTTCAAGCACATAAAAACCCGGCCGCTAGGAAAGCGGCCGGGCAATCAAACTTATTTATCTTGCTAATTTCGCAAACACCGTATGGAACGCATCGACCGTTTTGGCGATGTGTTCTTCAGTATGCGCCGTTGACAGGAACATGCCTTCGAATTGGGACGGCGGCAGGAAGATGCCTTCTTCCGCCATCAAGCGGTAGTAGTCCGCAAACAGGTCGGTGTCGGATGTCTTCGCGGATGCGAAGTCGACGACCGGTTCGTTCGTGAAGAAGAAGCCGATCATCGAGCCCGCACGGTTCACGGTGTGCGGGATGTTGTATTTTTCAGCCGCTGCACGGAAGCCGGCTTCGAGCTGGTCGCCGCGTTCAACGAAAAGGTCGTACGAACTTTCGTCCAAACGTGACAAGGTTTCAAAGCCAGCCGTCATGGCCAGCGGGTTGCCGGAAAGCGTACCGGCCTGGTAGATCGAGCCGCTCGGTGCGACTTGTTGCATGATTTCGCGCTTGCCGCCGAAAGCGCCGACTGGCAGTCCGCCGCCGATGACTTTGCCGAGGCAGGTCATGTCCGGCGTGACGCCGTAATGGCCTTGTGCACAGTTATAGCCGACGCGGAATCCGGTCATGACTTCATCAAAGATCAGGATCGTGCCGAATTCAGTCGTCAAGTTGCGGAGTTCCTGCAGGAAGCCTTCGTTCGGCGGCACGACGCCCATATTGCCGGCAACTGGCTCAACGATGACCGCGGCGATTTCGTCGCCGAATTTCTGGAACGCCAAACGGACGCTTTCCAGGTCGTTGTACGGCACCGTCAAGGTGTTTTGCGCTACGGAATCAGGGACGCCCGGCGAGTCCGGCAAGCCGAGTGTCGCGACGCCTGAGCCCGCTTTGATCAAGAGGCTGTCGGCGTGGCCGTGGTAGCAGCCTTCGAACTTCAGGATTTTATTGCGTCCGGTATAGCCGCGTGCGACGCGCAATGCGCTCATCGTGGCTTCGGTGCCGGATGACACCATGCGGACCATTTCGATCGACGGGACGCGCTCCATGACGAGTTTCGCCATTTCGTTTTCCATGAGCGTCGGCGCGCCGAAGCTTGTGCCGAGTTCAGCGGTCTTCTGGATCGCTTTCACGACTTCCGGATGGGCATGCCCAAGGATCAGCGGGCCCCATGACAGGACATAGTCGATGTATGTATTGCCATCGATGTCCGTGATGGTCGCGCCGTTTCCGGATGCCATGAAGATCGGGTCCATATTGACCGATTTGAATGCGCGCACCGGCGAGTTTACGCCGCCCGGCATCAATTTTTTCGCTTCAGTGAATGCTGCAATCGATTTTCCGTATCCCATTTATTTCCCCTCCAGCCAGCGTGCTGCGTCTTTGGCGTGGTACGTCATGATGATGTCCGCGCCCGCGCGTTTCATGCTTAGTAACGTTTCAAGGACGATTTTCTCTTCGTCGACCCAGCCGTTCAATGCGGCTGCTTTGACCATCGCGTATTCGCCGGAGACGTTATAAGCGACGATCGGCAAATCGAAGTTATCGCGCACTTCGCGGATGACGTCGAGGTACGAAAGCGCCGGTTTGACGATCATGAAGTCTGCGCCTTCTTCAACGTCTGCCGCCGCTTCGCGCAAGGCTTCAAGGCGGTTCGCCGGGTCCATCTGGTAGGTCTTGCGGTCTCCGAACTGCGGTGTGGAATGCGCCGCTTCACGGAACGGGCCGTAGTAGGCGGACGAGTATTTCACGCCGTAGCTCATGATCGGCGTGTTTTCAAATCCGGCCTGGTCCAATCCGTAGCGGATCGCCGCAACAAAGCCGTCCATCATGTTCGACGGTGCGATGATGTCAGCGCCGGCTTTCGCCTGCGATACAGCTGTACGAGCCAAGAGATCCAAAGTTTCGTCGTTCAGGATGACGCCTTCTTCGATAACGCCGCAATGGCCGTGGTCGGTGTATTGGCAAAGGCACGTATCGGCAATGACAACCAATTCCGGATGGCGGTTTTTCGCAAAACGGATTGCTTCCTGCGTGATGGCGTGGTCGTGGTAGGCTTGCGAGCCGACCGCGTCTTTTTCATTCGGCACGCCGAACAGGATGACCGACGGAATGCCGAGCGAGACGACTTCATCCAGCTCCGCACCTAACGTATCCAGTGAGAAATGGTAGACGCCCGGCATCGAGGAAATCTCCTCTTTGACGTTCTCCCCTTCCACAACGAAAATCGGGTAGATGAAATCTTCTTTCTGAACGCTTGTTTCACGTACCATGGCGCGCAGGTTCGCAGAAGTGCGAAGCCGGCGGCCGCGGTGGAAATTCAACTCAGCCATGTAAACAACTTCCTTTCATTATTTCATTGATGACTTCGGTGTACGTATATTTTTGGGGAATAAATTCAGCCGTGCCGCCGCTTTCCGTGATGGCGCGCTCGGTCACATGGCCGATGGCCGCTGCTCGGATCGCTTTCCAGTCGCCGCCTGCCTCCGTAAAGGCCCGGACGGCGGAAGGGCTCGCGAATATGACGATCGCTCCGTGCATGCCGGCCAATTCCCGTGCATTCTCTATTTTAAGCGCCGTGTCGTAAATAATCCATTCATCCACCTGCATCGGCATCGACGCAATCGTATTTTTGGCGAGTGCCCCTTTGATGAACAGGCATTTGGCGTTGCCGGCAACGGACGGGAATTCCTCCACGAACCAGTCGGCGCTGTAGACAGTCGGCATAAAGTCGACGGTGTAGCCGTATTGCTCGAGCTTTTCAGCCGTCTTCTCCCCGACCGCGGCGATTTTTGCAGCGGTCGCTGCGTGGAGCTGGCCGAACGCATCCGCGCTCGTCGCGCTCGTGAAGATCAGCCAGTCATAACAGCCGAAATCCGGCAGCTGTGACTGCCGGACCGATGTTTCTATGAGGGGCAGATAAAGTGCCTTGCCGCCGTATAATTCGACCATTTCCAAAGATTCCATAGGCTTTTTCGAACCGGTGAAGACGATGGTTTTGCCTTTCAGCGGCAGTCCGTCAAACATTGCTTTCTGCTTTAACCTGTTGGATGAGCTCATAGCCGCCTTGCGCGCTGATGCGCTTTGCCACGTCCTGGCCGGCAGCGATCGGATCGCTGTGGACCGCTGATTCCTTGTAGACGACGTCGCCGTCCGGAGAGGAAATCAAACCGGTGAATGACACGTTGCCTGCTTCTACAGTTGCGTAACCTGCAATCGGCACTTGGCAGCTGCCGTCCATGTCGCGCAGGAATTGGCGCTCTGCATTGACCGCAAGCGCTGTGTGCTCGTCGTTGACTTTCACGAGTTCCTCAAGCAGTTCCGCGTCGTCTTCACGGCATTCGATGGCAAGTGCGCCTTGGCCGATCGCCGGTAGGCAGTCTTCCACTTCAAGGAATTCCGTAACGATGTCGTCTTTCCAGCCCATGCGCTTCAACCCGGCAGCCGCCAGGATGATGGCATCGAAATCGCCAGACTTCAATTTCTCGAGGCGCGTGTCGATATTGCCGCGGATCCACTGGATATCAAGGTCCGGACGCATCAACAAGAGCTGCGAGCTGCGGCGCAGGCTGCTTGTGCCGACGACCGCTCCGACAGGAAGGTCCATGAATTTCACGTGGTTGTTTGCGATGAATGCATCGCGCGGGTCTTCGCGTTCCGGGATGCAGCCGATAACTAAGCCTTCCGGCAGTACCGACGGCATGTCCTTCATGCTGTGGACAGCGAAATCGATTTCTTTGTCGTAGAGCGCCTGCTCGATCTCTTTGACGAACAAGCCTTTGCCTCCGACTTTCGACAGAGTGACGTCGACGATGCGGTCGCCTTTTGTCACGATTTCTTTGATTTCAAATTCGAACGGCGCACCGGCCGCTTTCAATTTGTCGATAAACTGGCCCGTCTGCGTCAGTGCGAGCTTGCTTCTTCTTGAACCTACGATGATTTTTCTCAAATGAATCCTACCTTTCCTTAATACCAAAAATGAAATTCAGACAACCGGCTGCCGAGGAAGAAATTGACCAGCAGCAGCAAAAATGAGTACAGATGCGCCCATGCATACGCGGCTCCGTTCAAGTCGCCTTTGCGGTGCTTGTAGAGCACGCCGCTGTATACGATGAGCAGGACGAACGAACCGACGATCTTCATGTCGAGCAGCGAAAACTGATCGAGCGAGATGTACGCCCATTGCAGTCCGAGGACGAGCGACACGAACAAGAGCGAAATCCCGACGAGGATCGAGATCGTCATGCCGGACTCGGTCTGGCCGAGCGACGGCAGATTGCTCCATTGCTTGGTCCACTTTTTCTTCTTCAACAAGCGGTACAGCACGAGGTGCAGCGCCGAGAAGACGAACGACAGCGAAAATGCCACATACGACAAGATCGCGAACGTGATATGGATGAGCAAAAGCTCCGACACGAGCGCTTCCCCGACCGGCGACCGTTCGATCTGGACCGGGGCGAACGTATGGATCGTCATAAAGATAAAGCCGATGATGTTGATGAAAAATACCGCAAAATCAAAGCGGTAGAATATGCGCAGCACAATCGACAACGTGACGAGGAGCCATGCATAGAAATAAATGCCTTCAAACAGCGTCAGTATTGGGAACCGCTGTGTCTCGATGATGTACAACACCAGGAAGACCGTCTGCAGCAGCCACACTACTCCAAGCAGCGACATCGCGATCCGGCTGGCTTTTTTCTCTTTATATAAATAATCTATAAAATAAAAAACAAGGCTGACAGCATATAGAATAACCATAGCTTCGTGCAGCCTTGCCATTGTTATATCAGCCATCCCATTCCCCTTCGTTTCCATAATTAAAGGCGTTGCGTCTCTACATTTTAACATATAGATCCGCAAACGCCTGTTTTAGAAAGCTTTCATTGAATATCCGGGAGTTTCCTGTTTGATTGCTGTGCCTTGTTCCGCAGGTGTGCGTTTGGCCTGTGTCTGTTTCTGGATTTCCTGCTCCACATCGTCCTCGATCCCGAAGATCTGCTGGAACAATTCGAGCTGTTCGCGCGCATTCTTCGAACCGGCCATTTCCTTCGCTTGAAGGATCGGATCTTTCAGCAATTGGTTGATGATCGATTTGGTGTGTTTGTTCAGGATCTTCTTCTCGCGGTCGGTCAGGTCCGGCATCTTGTTCTCGATGCTCGCCATCGTTTCCGACTGGATGTTCAATGCTTTCTGGCGCAGTGCCGAAATCACAGGAACGACGCCGAGCGTCGCAAGCCAGTCGTTGAACTCGCCTTTTTCCTGGTTGATCATCGTCATGATCTCGCCTGCTGCGCGTTCGCGCTCAGCCAGGTTCGCTTCGACGATGCCCTGCATATCATCGATATCATATAAGAACACATTCGGCAGGTCCGCAATGCGCGGATCGATGTCGCGTGGCACGGCGATGTCCACCATGAAGAGCGGCTTGCCTTTGCGCAATTTGTCGACAAACTGCATCAATTCAAAATCGATGACGTAATCAGTCGCGCCTGTAGACGAAATCAAGATATCCGCTTCCAGCAATGCGCATTGCAGCTGTGTCATCGGCTTCGCGATGCCGCTGAATTTATCCGCCAACGCTTCCGCTTTTTCGAATGTCCGGTTGATGACCGTGACTTTGTCCGCTCCGCTGCCCTGCAAGTTCTTGATAGCCAACTCGCCCATCTTGCCGGCGCCGAGGATGACGACATGCTTGTTTTTCAGCGTGCCGAAAATCTTCTTGCCAAGCTCGACCGCCGCATAAGAAACCGATACAGCGTTCTCGCCGATCGCCGTTTCCGAATGCGCGCGTTTCGCAAGCGTCACTGCCTGTTTGAACAATTGGTTGAAGACCGTGCCCGTCGTGCCGTTTTCCTGCCCTGACAAAAAGCTCGATTTCACTTGTCCGAGGATTTGCGTCTCCCCAAGGACCATCGAATCGATGCCTGCCGTCACGCGGAATAAATGCTCGACTGCCTCTTCCTTTTCATGGACGAACAAATACTGCGAAAACTCTTCCGGTGCGATCCCGAAATAGTCCGCAAGAAATTGCTTCACATAATAGCGCCCAGTGTGAAGCTGATCGACAACGGCATAGATCTCCGTGCGGTTGCACGTCGAAACGATGACGTTCTCCAATATGCTTTTTTGGTTTTTCAGCGCCTGCATCGCATTCGGCAATTCGCCTTCGATAAATGAAAGCTTCTCGCGAATCTCGAGCGGTGCAGTACGGAAGTTCACCCCGACCACTAAAGTATGCATGGGTACAAAACACCTTTCACGTTCAATATTTCATATAAGTAAGTATACCACTCTATGGGTTTCATAATCTTTTTCATTTGTGAACAACACATGAAAACTGAACAGATTGAACTAAAAAGTTAGCATGGTTGAATCGCTTTGCAGTGTAAGAAACAATTTAATAAGAAGTAAAATGGCGAACAGAAGAATCATCGTTCCTGCAGCTGTGTTGCTCGTTATCATCTCTGAACGTTCCAGAGTCGAATAGATTTAAGTTATTTATATTAATTATAATGTAAGTTTAGCAAAGGGCTAAGGGACTAACAAGCGTTACGCTCTTAGTCGAAATAGTGCGAGAACTCTTTCGGAGATTTGGGTTTCGGATAGGGTGTCAGGAAGCGATGTATACCGGCGGCGAGCTGTTTTATCGGCGATTTTCCGGATTTATCGGCGATTCAGGAATTATATCGGCGATTCTCGAGATTTATCTGCGTTCAGCCCGATTTCCGGGTTTATTCAAACCCCAAAACCTTAAAGAATGCCGGCTTTTCGCAAGCGAAAAGCGAAAGTGCCCTCTTACTTGCGGCAATCGGAGTTTACTTGCAGCATCCTTCACTTTACTTGCAGTATTCCGAGTTTACTTGCAGTATTCCGATTTTACTTGCAGTATTCCGAGTTTACTTGCAGTATTCCGATTTTACTTGCAGTATTCCGATTTTACTTGCAGTAAATCCACTTTTACTTGCAGAAAGGCTCCACCGACTTTTTCTCCACAAAAAAAGACACAGCTTAAGCTGCGCCTCTCCTTCTACATCCGGTCTTCGATCTCTTTCCACGCGGCGTCTTTTCCAAGGCCGGTCTCGGAGGAGAAGACGATCAGTGGATCGCCTTTTTCCATATCGAGTGTTTCGCGGACGATTTTTTTGTGCTTGTCCCATTTGCCTTTCGGGATCTTGTCGGCTTTCGTCGCAATGATGATGCACGGAATACCGTAATGCTTCATAAAGTCATACATGTTGATGTCGTCGCGGCTCGGCGGGTGGCGCAAGTCGACGATCTGGATGACCGCTTTCAGCTGCTCGCGGTCGGTGATGTAGCGTTCGATCATCTTGCCCCACGCTTCGCGCTCGGACTTGGAAACCTTCGCATAGCCGTAGCCCGGCACGTCGACGTAGAACAGCTTTTCTTCGATCTTATAGAAGTTCAGCGTCTGCGTCTTCCCCGGTTTCGAGGAGATGCGGGCCATGCTTTTGCGGCCGATCATTTTGTTGATGAACGACGATTTCCCGACGTTCGAGCGGCCGGCAAGTGCGAATTCCGGCAAGCCGTCCTCCGGATACTGGTCGGGCCGGACGGCGCTTATTACTAGTTCTACGTTATGGACAATCATTCGTTTGCTCCTTCTAATGCGATTTGAAGTGCTTCATCGGCTTGGGAAACGAGCTTGAACGTCAATTGCTCCCGCACGCTTTCCGGGATATCTTCGATGTCGCGTTCGTTGTCTGCCGGCAGGATGATCGTCGTCAATCCCGCACGGTGTGCGCTCAAAGTCTTCTCTTTGACGCCGCCGATCGGCAGGACGCGCCCGCGCAATGTGATTTCACCGGTCATGCCGACTTCGCGGCGGATCGGCCGCTTCGTCAATGCCGAGACCAGCGCTGTCGCAATCGTGATGCCTGCAGAAGGGCCGTCCTTCGGCACAGCGCCTTCTGGTACGTGGATATGGATATCCTGCGATTCATAAAACATCGGATCGATGCCGAGTTCCTCGGCTTTCGAGCGGACAAACGACAGAGCCGTCTGCGCCGATTCCTTCATGACATCGCCAAGCTTGCCTGTAAGCTGCAGCTTCCCTTTCCCTGGAGACAAGGAAACTTCAATCTGCAAAGTGTCGCCTCCGACAGTTGTATAAGCGAGCCCGGTTGCCACGCCGACCTGGTTTTCCGTTTCGGCCATGCCGTAGCGGAAAATGCGTTTGCCCAGGTATTCCTCGACCAATGCAGCGTCGACTTCCACTCGTTCTTTTTCCCCGGAGACGATTTCTTTCGTCACTTTCCGGCAAATCGAAGCAATCTGGCGTTCGAGTCCGCGGACACCCGCTTCCCGTGTGTAATAGCGGACAACGCTCAGGAGCGCTTCATCCGTAAAGTGCAGCTGTTCGTCCGTCAAGCCGTGCTCTTTCAATTGCTTCGGCGCCAAGTGGTTTTTCGCAATCATCTGCTTCTCCACTTCAGTATAGCCGGCAATCGAAATCACTTCCATACGGTCGCGGAGCGGTCCCGGAATCGATCCCAGGTCGTTCGCAGTCGCGATGAATAAAACATTCGAAAGGTCATAGGTTTCTTCGATGTAATGATCGCTGAACGTGTTGTTCTGTTCAGGATCCAAAACTTCGAGCATGGCAGACGACGGATCGCCGCGGAAATCGGACGACATCTTGTCGATTTCATCCAGGAGGAACACCGGATTGGTTGTCGCCGCTTTTTTCATGCCCTGGATGATGCGTCCCGGCATCGCGCCGACATACGTCCGGCGATGGCCGCGGATTTCCGACTCGTCACGCACACCGCCGAGCGAGATGCGGACGAATTTGCGGTCAAGCGATTCGGCGATCGATTTGGCAAGCGAGGTTTTCCCGACGCCCGGAGGCCCAACGAGGCACAGGATCGGTCCGCGGAGCGAATGCGTCATCTGGCGCACCGCCAAATACTCAAGCACCCGTTCCTTGACGGTTTCGAGGCCGTCGTGGTCGCGGTTAAGGATTTCTTCCGCGTAGTTGATGTCCAGACGGTCCGTTGTCGATGCCGACCACGGAATCGTTACCAGCCATTCGATGTAATTGCGGATGATGCCGCTTTCCGCTGCTGCAGTTGGCAATTTCTCGTAACGGTCCAATTCTTTCAACGCCGCTTTTTCTGTCGATTCCGGCATGCCGGCATCTTCAATGCGTTTTTTCAAATCGACCACTTCGGCAGATTTGCCGTCCTTGTCGCCAAGTTCGGTCTGGATCGCTTTCATCTGCTCGCGCAGATAGAATTCCTTCTGCGTCTGCTCCATCGATTTTTTCACACGCTGGCTGATGCGCTTCTCCAAGTCCAGGACTTCCTGTTCGTTGTGGAGGCGCATGATGAGCGCTTCCAGGCGCTTGTCGACGTCGAACGTCTCCAGCACGGATTGTTTTTCGGAAAGTTTCAAAGGCAAGTGAGAAGCGATCATGTCCGCCAGGCGGCCCGGCTCTTCGATGTCCGCAACGGTATTGAATGTTTCCGTCGTCACTTTCTTCGACGCCTTCACGTATTTTTCGAAATGCTCGAGCAATAGGCGCATCAATGCATCCTGCTCCGCCGATTTTTCTTCTTCATCAGGATAGGACGAAACATCGACCGTATTGAACGTTTCGCCTTCCGTGTAGTTTTTCCACTGCCCGCGCTCCAGCCCTTCGACCAGCACGCGGATGGTGCCGTTCGGCAGCTTCAGCATCTGCTTGATGTTCGCCAGAGTTCCGATCTTGTACAGGTCCTCTTTTTCAGGCTGCTCCGTGCTCATTTCTTTTTGCGTTGCCAAAAAGATGATGCTGTCTTCGAGCATCGCCTGTTCAAGCGCCGCTACCGACCGCTCGCGGCCGACATCGATATGCAAAACCATTGTCGGAAAGACCAATAGGCCGCGCAGCGGCAATAAAGGCACTTGTTTGGTTGTTTTACGTTTCGCCATTAGGAGTTACACCTCCGGTTGATTTTCTTCTATAAAAAATACGGCCTGTCCCCGAGCGCGCGGATGTGCACGATCAGAGTCAGCCCGTATCATCCTTTACTACCCAACTTCAACGGGCATGTGATCCTGCTGTCGCGATAGATCAACAGGCCGTTAAAGTCCGTTTGGTCCACCGGCAACCTGGAAGGATCCCTCCCAGGACGGCAGCTCCACAATTATGCGGATGTTTTCTCGTTATTGTCAGCCTTGTATTCAGAGCCATCTTCCAAAATGAGTTTTGGCTGTGCGTTCTCGGTAACTGTTTCTTTTGTAATGACACATTCTTTGATATCTTCGCGTGATGGAAGATCGAACATGACGTCAAGCATGATGTTCTCGATGATCGAACGTAGTCCTCGGGCGCCTGTTTTGCGTTCAATCGCCAATTTCGCGATTTCCACCAATGCGTCCGGTTCGAACGTCAATTCTACACCGTCGAGTTCCATCATCTTCTGGTACTGCTTGATCAAAGCGTTTTTCGGTTCCGTCAGGATCTGAACCAACGCATTCTCGTCCAATTGTTCAAGGCTTGCCAATACCGGCAAACGCCCGATGAACTCAGGGATCAAGCCGAATTTCAGCAAATCTTCCGGAATCAATTGGCTGAGCAATGTCTTGTCATCCATTTCTTCCTTGTTCGGATCTGCACCGAAGCCGATGATTTTATTGCCCAGGCGGCGCTTGATGATCTGCTCAACGCCGTCGAACGCTCCACCTACGATAAACAGGACATTGGTCGTGTCGATCTGGATGAATTCCTGGTGCGGGTGCTTGCGTCCGCCTTGCGGTGGAACGCTAGCTGTCGTGCCTTCCAGGATTTTCAGGAGGGCTTGCTGAACGCCTTCGCCTGAAACGTCGCGCGTGATGGACGGGTTCTCTGATTTACGGGCCACTTTATCGATTTCATCGATATAGATGATGCCTTTTTCAGCGCGTTCCACGTCGTAATCCGCTGCTTGGATCAGTTTCAAGAGAATATTCTCAACGTCTTCACCGACATAGCCGGCTTCTGTCAAAGAAGTAGCGTCTGCGATAGCGAACGGTACGTTCAAGATGCGGGCCAAAGTTTGGGCAAGCAAGGTTTTCCCGCTCCCTGTTGGTCCGATCAGAACGATATTCGATTTCGACAATTCCACATCGTCGATCTTGCTGTTGGAATTGACGCGTTTGTAATGGTTATACACCGCAACAGCCAGCGACTTCTTCGCTTTTTCCTGTCCGATGACATAGCCATTCAGGATGTCCAGAATCTCTTTCGGTTTCGGAACTTCCTTGAATTCCACTGCTTCATCTGTACCAAGCTCTTCTTCTACGATCTCCGTGCAAAGCTCAATACATTCGTCGCAAATATATACACCTGGTCCTGCAACCAGTTTACGAACCTGTTCTTGCGGTTTTCCGCAGAAAGAACATTTCAAGTGGTCTTTTTCGTCATTGAATTTGAACAATGTATTCACCCCTATTCAAGCCATTATCTTACAAGATTATGCTTATTGTAGCAACTAATTAGATTTACCACAAAGACTAAGCTTTTGAATGTGCATTTATTCATATGGAATAAATTCTGATGTGCTGCAGTGCTTTGTTCAAGCACATAAAATACGTATGAATTTAAATGGTAATTTTAACTTTTCAACATTATATACCGGTTCGGCCGCTTTGGGCATGGCTCACGCAATAAGCCGAGAAAACCGCTCGTCTTATTGCTTCGCCCAGCCCCTGGCGCGCCGGCGCTAGTGTAGCTCATTAAAAAAGGCAGCTCTAACTATCTTTGGAATGCTCTTAGAGATATGGAGCAAAACAGCGGAGACGCCAGCGGTAAAGCGAGACGGCTGAGACCCCGCAAGTCGCGTTAGCGACTGAGGAGGCTTAGACGCGAGCCCGCGGCAAGCGCAGCTGTTTTGCGGAATATCGTTAAGAAATTATGTCTTATTATAAATATCGTGCTTAGCTCATTCTTCTATGTAGAGTAAAAACAAGGCACGTTGCCGCGCCTTGTTTTATTTTATTGCTTATGTGTTTGCTTATTCAGCGCTTTGTGCGTTTTCCACTTCAGTTGTGATGTTCGCGTTTTCCACTAGGAACTCAACTGTGTTCTGCATGCGGATGTCGTTTTCCAGCATTTCAGTTCCGCCAAGAGCGGCTTTGATCTGCTCGATGTCCATGTTGAACTGGCTAGACATTTTTTCAAGTTCTTTGTCGATGTCTTCAGAAGACACTTCCATGTTCTCAGCAGCAGCAATAGCTTCAAGAACCAATGACACGCGTACGCGAGTTTCAGCGTCGTCGTGCATTTGTGCACGAAGAGCTTCTTCGTCCTGGCCTGAGAATTGGTAGTAAAGATCAAGGTTCATGCCTTGCTGAGTCAAGCGCTGTTCGAAGTCCTGCATCATGCGGTCCATTTCAGAATGGATCATCGCGTGCGGGATTTCGACTGTTGCGTTTTCAGCAGCTTTTTGGACCAACTCGTCGCGAAGCTGTGCATCTGCACCGGCTTGCTTGTCAGCAGCCAATGTTTCTTTCATTTTCGTGCGAAGTGCTTCAAGGCCTTCAACTTCAGGGTCGATTTCTTTAGCGAACTCGTCGTTCAGTTCAGGAAGCTCTTTAGATTTCACTTCGTTTACTTTCACTTTGAATGTTGCAGCTTTTCCTGCAAGTTCAGCAGCGTGGTATTCTTCAGGGAAAGTGACTTCAACGTCTTTTTCTTCGCCAGCTTTTACGCCGACCAATTGTGCTTCGAAGCCTGGGATGAATGAGTTTGAACCGATTTCAAGGGAATAGTCTTCGCCTTTTCCGCCTTCAAACGCTTCTCCATCAACAAATCCTTCAAAGTCGATGACAGCTGTGTCGCCTTCAACGATCGCTTCGTCTTCTTTGACAGCAAGTTCAGCGAAACGCTCCTGGTTCTCTTTCAATTGGCTTTCGATTTCTTCGTCAGTCACGTTTGTGTCCTGCTTGGAAACTTCAAGGCCTTTGTATTCGCCAAGCTGAACTTCCGGTTTAACCGTCACTTTAGCTGTGAATACAAGCGGTTTGTTCTTCTCCATCGTTGTGATGTCGATTTCCGGGCGGTCAACAGGGTTGATTCCGGCTTCTTCCACTGCGTTTGCGTATGCATCCGGCAGGATGAAGTCAAGCGCGTCCTGGTAAAGCGATTCAACGCCGAAACGCTGTTCGAACATCGGACGCGGCATTTTCCCTTTGCGGAAACCTGGCACGTTGATTTCTTTTACCACTTTCTTGAATGCTTTGTCTAATCCGGCGTTTACTTGCTCCGCAGGCACTTCGACTGTAAGTGTTCCTGTGTTACCTTCTTGCTTTTCCCATTTTGCTGACATTTATAAGCCCTCCAAACATTTTCTACAAAGTCATAATCAGTTCTTTTCGATTTTTGACAACCACCATATTATATCATAGATAGCGCCATGTTCAACTATTTCTACCTATCGCGCAATTCGAACCATTGCTCGGCATGGATGATGAGCGTCAACAGCTCCCGGTCCCCCGAAAAAGCGGTCTCACCGGAAAACAGGACATCCAGGTAAGCGGTATAGCTTTCCGCCACTTCCGCTTCGCTATGGCCTTCCCACATGAACGGATAAAAGAGGAAGACGTGCCGTTCAAACAATTGGCGGACCATCTCAAGCCCGCTTGGATCTTTGGTGAGCCGCTCCTCGATCTGCGCTTTAATGGCACGGATGCGGCTGTGGTTCTGCGGATCCGGCAAGTCGGCAATGGAGAAGGTCCCTTCAAACGAGAACTTCTTCAGGTGCACGTCGGCTTTCACCTGTTCCTGGTGGAGCATGAACAATATGTATGTTTTGGCAAGCAGGTCCGTCTCCGGATGTTCAGCAAGCGCCAACAGGCTGCCTTTCATCACTTCATAGGATGCGGGCGGCAACTCCATGATCAATCTTTCCTGCTCGGCCGGCGGCAGCGACGTAAATGTCCCAGCCGCAAAAAGCGTGGGGTCGATTTTGACAGCGGCTTTGTTCGATGTGATGCGTTCATTCAGATCGCGCAAGTGCTGGAACTGCTCGAGCCGCTCTTCCGGCAGCACTTTCTCCTCGATCAGGATCTCGATCATCCGTTCCGCTTCTTCGAATTCTTTCACTTGCATCAGAATGCTTATGTATAATTCCATCGTTTCAAGATAGTGGACCGGCCCGACTTTCAGCAATTCCTTGCATACTTCAAGCGCTTCTTCGTATTCGCCCAGCTCAAAAAGGCAATAGCAATAAGCGCCGAGCGCACCGGCGTGCTCCGGCTCATAGGCCAAGACTTGGTACAGTTTATCGCGCGCTTCTTCGTACTTCTCGTCTTTCAGCAGATTCATGCCTTCCGTCAGCAAGCGGTCCACGGTCTTGGGGAAAACGATGACATTCCCTTTGCGCTTCAGGTCACTGTACTTCTTTCGCATATTTACACCCCATTTGTACTGTCTATGATAACATAATGGAATTTTACGGGAAAACGAAAAAGGGTTTAGTAACCGATTCCCGCTCCCGCCCTTCCACAAACAGGCTACATGCTCAAAAGGTTTTGGAATTGGGTGGTCCGGAACCAGCGGGGCAGGAATTGACGGATTTCGTCGTCGTTATAGCCGACTTGCAGCTTTCTTCCGTCATGGATGATCGGAAGGCGGAGGATGCCGGGGTTGTCTTGGATGACTTGGTACAGTTGGGGCATGGACAAGGAATCGATATCCACTTTCAGCTTTTTGATGGCATACGCCTTCTTCGAGATGATTTCTTCAGTGCCTTCATTTGTCAGCGACAGAATTTCCTGGATTTCCTCAACGGTGATGGGGGTGGTGGATATGTTCTTTTCGACGAAAGGGATGTTGTATTCGTTCATCCATGCAATCGCCTTGCGGCAGGACGTATTGCTCGTAGCCGTAAACAATTTCGCTTTCATACTTTTCACGGTCCTTTCCATTCATTTAGCGTGCCATTTCTCATTTTCTGGATCACTTCAGGCGGAAACAGCATTCGGCAAAATATCTTGGAGAATGCCTGGTAGTCGACCGGCAATCCTTGGTCGTTGCGCGATTGGAGCTTTTCCATCAGCGACTGGAGCGACCAGCCGAGGGTTTCGATTTCGATGTCCTGCCACATCAGCCCTTTGCGGTGGAGCAGGTGCAAATGTTCCGTAACTTTTTCCAGCATGCGGGTTTTCGCTTCCTGCACCACTTCTGCCAGTTCAGCGTCGCGGAATAAAATCTCAGGCATGAGCCTGCGCAAGTTCTTCTCGTTGATTTTGTGGTAATGCATTTCAAGGCGCCCGGCGAGCAGTTTCTCGGGATCGCCGCTTTTCCATTCCAGATCAATCGGCATCATGTCGTCGATATGGTCTTCAATCAAAGACATCAGCAATTGCCGTTTGTCGGAGAAATACCGGTAGAAAGTTCCGGTTGCCACTTTGGCATGCGCGGCAATTTCTTTGGCGGTCGTGTGTTCATATCCCTTCTCGCCGAAGAGGATCCGTCCGCTTTTAAGCAGCGCCTGTCTTTTCTGCATAGATCGTTGTTGTTTCGGAAACGTCGGGAAGTCTCCGATAAGGTTCTCGTGCGCCATATACTCACCTCTAGTTATAACAATACCATGCCGATCAATTAAACATGAACTCTGGTTCATGTTTGGAGCGGCATTTATTTGACTTGCTTTCACAATTTCGCCATTTAATCTATAGTTCCGTCGTTTCCTCCCCGTTCAGCACCAACCGGTAGGTCAGTTGGGGCAAGATGGAATGGGCCACTGGGCAGTATTTGTCTTCACTTGTGCGGATGGCATGCCAGACCCGCTCCGGTTCCACTTCGCCGTCTACCTGGAATGTGACCGTAATCGCCGTGAACTCCTTCGGCGGCTTGTCGTTTTTTGCGCCTTCTGTAACAATCTCAATCCGTTCGATTTTGTCCATGCGGGTTCGCAGGATGGCCACTACATCCATTCCAACGCAACCGGCCAGCGCCCCCAGGAGCGCCTGCATCGGCAAGACACCATTTCCCTCCCCACCTGTCGCTTGATGGGCATCCATTTCCAGCTGATGCCCACCCGGGGTCTTCATTGTAAACAAGAAATCCTTCTGCCACTTTGTGGCCACTTTCAATACCGGTCCTGCCATAGATTCTCCGCCTTCCTATGCTTATTTTACATCCATTCTATCATTATTTTTCTGAATATTCCGTTCATTAAAAAATATATTTCAGCATCAATAGAAAAACCCCTCCGGTCCGTATTAGACCGAAGGGGTTTTTCTATTGCATTATGTAGTCATTTCCATAACGTCCCAGGAGAGATTCGAACTCCCGACCGACGCCTTAGAAGGGCGTTGCTCTATCCAGCTGAGCTACTGGGACATGGCTTTCTGAAGTTGCCTGGGTTCTAGTACCCGGTTCCAACGAAAGACAATTTTAATTATAGAAATGATTGGAGCAAAAGTCAATGCTATTTTGAAAAAACATTAACTTCTCCCTTATTCGTCCGTGTCCAGGATTTTCGAAAGGGAGATCTGCAATTTTCGAAGCGCATTTCCACGGTGCGAAATGGCCGCTTTTTCGTGCGGTTTCATCTCGGCCATGGTGCGCCCTTCTGTCGGAACCCAGAAAATCGGGTCGTAGCCGAAGCCGTTTTCTCCGAAGCGCTCTTCGAGGATATAGCCTTCACATGTGCCGTGGAACGTTTTCGTTTCCTTGCCGGGGGAAGCTATTGCCAAAACGCAGCGGAAGCGCGCTGTGCGCTTTTCTTCCGGTATGCCTTCCAGTTTTGCCAAGACTTTGTCGATGTTGGCGGAATCGCTTTTCTCGCCTCCGGCGTAGCGCGCCGAATAGACGCCCGGTTCTCCGCCAAGTGCATCGATCTCGAGTCCGCTGTCGTCTGCAATGACCGTCGTGTTCAGCATATTGGCGATGGTTTCCGCTTTCAGAATGGCGTTCTCCTCGAATGTGGTGCCGGTCTCTTCGACATCGACGTCTTCCGCTACATCGCGGAGAGTCAGCACTTCATAGCCGAACGGCCGGAGGAGCGCTTCAAAGTCTTTGGCCTTGCCGAGGTTCTGTGTCGCAATGATCACTTTTTTCATACGTTCGAGTTCACCTCTTCCCCTACCCGGAGCGCAACCTCTCCAAGTGTCTGTTTTTGCATGGCGATCAATTGGCTGATGCCAAGTTCACCCAGATCCAGAAGTTCATTCAGTTGGGTCCGCGAGAATGTCGCTTCTTCGCCGGTCCCCTGCAATTCCACAAAACGGCCGGAGCCGGTCATGACGAGGTTCATGTCGACGTCAGCCGTCGAGTCCTCGACATAGTTCAAGTCAAGGATCGCCCCCATGTCATTGTCCATGCCAACGCTTGTTGCCGCCAGAAAATCGGTCACGGGAAAGACAGGCAGATCGAGTTTGCCGATCGCCATCGTCATGGCGACGAATGCGCCTGTAATCGACGCCGTACGTGTGCCTCCGTCCGCCTGGATGACGTCGCAATCGATCCAGAGGGTGCGTTCCCCAAGTTTCTCCAAATCGACAACAGCGCGCAGTGCACGGCCGATCAGGCGCTGAATTTCCATCGTGCGCCCGCCGACTTTCCCTTGGGACGACTCGCGGCGGTTCCGTGAATTGGTTGCACGCGGCAGCATGGAATACTCAGCCGTGACCCAGCCCTTCCCCTGGCCCCGCAAAAACGGCGGCACTTTCTCTTCAATTGTCGCGGTGCAAATCACTTTTGTCTGGCCGACCGTAATCAGGACCGAGCCTTCCGGATGGATCAAATACTCCGTATCCATTTGTACCGGACGCAGCTGGTCCGCTTTTCTGCCATCAATTCTAGTCATATATATCCTCCTCGTATCTTCCTCATAAGATTACCATATTTGCGCCGCTGAAAACAAAAAACCCGGCAGCCAGGCTGTCAGGTTTTCGGGAAACGGATCGAATGGATAAAAGGCTCTTCGATTCCCAGCCACTTCCGGATGATCGACTGGAAGATCGGCAAGGAGCCGGTCGTGTAGAAATGGTGAACCGGAGGCTGAGTCCGCTTCGACATCTGTCCCATGAAGCGCAGATGCCGCTCGACGTCCTTCGCCGTCTCTTCGGCGGAAGAAAGCACACGGACCCCTTTGCCGAATGCCTCTTCGATAAAGCCCTGCAGGAGCGGGTAATGCGTGCAGCCGAGAATTGCCGTGTCGAAGCTTTCGCCTTCGATTTCGGCCAAGGTCTCGCGCACGATTTTGCGCGCAAATTCACCTTCATACTCATCGCTTTCCACAAGCGGCACGAACAACGGGCACGCGAGCTGGACGACATGGGCGGATGAGACAAGCGATTTGACCGCTTTCTCATAAGCGCCGCTCTTCACCGTCCCTAGCGTACCCAGCACCGCAATGTTCTTGCTCGGGGATGACTTGACCGCCGCCCGCGCTCCCGGAAAAATGACGCCGATGACCGGGATGGGCAGTTTCTTTTGAAGTGAATCCAGCGCCGCAGCTGTCGCCGTGTTGCAGGCGATCACGAGCATCTTGATTTTCTTCTTCATCAACGCCTGCGCCATCTGCCAAGTGTAGGTCTTCACTTCCTGCAGCGACCGGGGGCCGTACGGGCAACGGGCATTGTCCCCTATGTAGAATATTTGCTCATTGGGCAAAAGCCGCATGATTTCCTTGGCGACGGTCAAGCCGCCGACTCCTGAATCTATAACACCGATTGGCGCATTCACGTACAAATCGCCCCATTCTATTTCATGTTGGTATGAAGCTTCTCAAGCAGGAATGACAGCTGTCCGACTTCTTCTTCGCTGAAATCCGACAGGACATTTTCCAGGTAATCCTGGCGCTTTTTGATCACTTCTTCTATGATGCGTTCGCCTTCTTGCAATAATTTGATGCGTACCACACGGCGGTCCTGTTCCTCGCGGATGCGGACGACCAATTCGTTCTTTTCCATGCGGTCGACAAGATCTGTCGTCGTGCTGAATGCCAAATACATTTTGTTCGAAAGATCGCCGATCGTCATATCCCCATGTTCAAAAAGCCATTGCAGCGCAACGAACTGCGGCGGCGTAATCGTATAGGAATTGAGGATCTCCCGGCCTTTTTGCTTGATGATGCCGGAAATATAGCGCAGTTCCTTTTCCATGAACGCTACCTTTTCAGGGTCGTGCGGATGGTTTTTAACATTTTCACTCATTGAAATCAACTCTCCTTGGCTCAGAATCCTTCCTTCTATAGTGAAGGTTTTTTAATGATATGGCAAGAATCCTCTCAACTTTTTGCGGAAATTAAGTTTTTGGCGCCAAAAAGTTGTCTTTCCGCCTCTGTCCACGGATGCCCTTTTCCGGTTTCCCGTGAAATCTGCACCATGGCGCCCCTGCCGGTATAGCACGTTTCCCCGTCGGCATTGACGATCCAGTAATGTACATCAATCGACGAATTGCCGACAGAAGCCACTTTGACGAAAACCTGCAGCATCTCGTCGAAATACACCTGCTTGGCATAATCTACTTGGATATCCGCGACGACCGGAAAAAATGCGCTGACGCGTTCGAGCCAGCTCTGCATCAGGCCGATTGCTTTCATAAACTCGATGCGCGCAAACTCGAAATACGTGATCGGCACGGTGTTGTTGACGTGGCCGAACATGTCGGTCTCAGAAAAGCGGACTTGGACGGGCACGGAAAAACGGAACCCTTCTGCCCATTGGTCGAAATCCTCGATATAATTCGCTTTCATTTATAAAATCCTCCTGTATCCTTTATTTTCTCAGTATAACAAAATTCAGTGCGCAATGGGCATTGCCAACAGGTACAGGCATCAAAAAAACCCCGCAGCTGCGGGGTTTAAATGAATACTAGTCCACCATTCTGTCGCTTCCGAAGAAGTTGCGGAACATTTGGACGGTTGTGTCGCGGTTCAACGCAGCGATTGAAGCTGTCAAAGGAATTCCTTTTGGACAAGATTCAACACAGTTCTGCGAGTTTCCGCAGCTTCCCAGGCCGCCTTCGCCCATGATAGCGTTCAAACGCTCATCACGGTTCATAGCGCCGGTCGGGTGGGCATTCATCAAGCGTACTTGTGAAAGTGGAGCAGGTCCGATGAAATCGGATTTATCGTTGACGTTCGGGCAAGCTTCCAAGCATACGCCGCAAGTCATACATTTTGACAATTCGTAAGCCCACTGGCGTTTGCGTTCAGGCATGCGCGGCCCTTCGCCAAGGTCATGCGTTCCGTCAATCGGAACCCAAGCTTTGACTTTCTTCAGGGAGTCGAACATCCGGCTGCGGTCTACGATCAAATCGCGGACAACAGGGAATGTCTTCATCGGCTGAAGGCGGATCGGCTGCTCCAATTGGTCGACCAAAGCTGTACACGACTGGCGCGCTTTGCCGTTGATGACCATTGAACAAGCGCCGCAAACCTCTTCAAGGCAGTTCATGTCCCAAGTGACAGGAGTCGTCTTTTTCCCGTCCATGTTGATCGGGTTCCGGCGGATTTCCATCAAGGCGGAAATGACGTTCATGTTGGGACGATATGCTAATTCGAACTTTTCCCAATACGAATCTTCATTCGTAGAGTTTCTGCGTTCGACTTCAAATATTACCGTTTTTGCTGCTTCACCCATGGTAAATTAGCTCCTTCCTTAATACTATGCTTTCGCTGAGTAATCGCGCTTCCGTGGTGGAATCAATGAAGTATCGACTTCTTCGTAATGGAAAATCGGCTCATCATAGCCATTGAATTTCGCCATTGTCGTCTTCAGGAATTCTTCGTCATTACGTTCCGGGAAGTCCGGCTTGTAATGGGCACCGCGGCTCTCGTTGCGTTTAAGTGCGCCGATCGTGATCACTCGTGCTAAATGTAGCATATTTTTCAATTGGCGCGTGAACATGGCGCCTTGGTTGCTCCAAAGCTGTGTATCTGTAATGTTGATGTGGTTGAAACGCTCCAGCAATTCCTGGATCTTCTCATCCGTTTTCTGCAGGCGGTCGTTATAGCGCACAACTGTTACGTTATCCGTCATCCACTCGCCTAGTTCTTTGTGGAGAACGTAGGCGTTTTCAGTGCCGTTCAACGAAAGGATCTCATCCCATTTGCGCTGCTCTTCAGCAACCGCTCTGTCAAAAATGTCAGTTGGAAGATCTTCAGCCAATACGTCCAAACCTTTGATGTATTCGATCGCATTCGGCCCAGCCACCATACCGCCGTAAACAGCGGAAAGAAGCGAGTTGGCGCCTAAGCGGTTAGCTCCGTGCTGTGAATAATCGCATTCACCGGCAGCAAGAACGCCCGGAATGCTTGTGAATTGGTGGTCATCAACCCATAATCCGCCCATTGAATAATGGACAGCCGGGAAGATTTTCATCGGCACTTTGCGCGGATCTTCGCCTGTGAATTTCTCGTAGATCTCGATGATTCCGCCAAGCTTGATGTCCAATTCTTTCGGGTCTTTGTGTGAAAGATCCAGGTAAACCATGTTTTCGCCGTTGATGCCGAGCTTCTGGTTGACGCAGACATCAAAAATTTCGCGCGTTGCGATATCGCGCGGAACCAAGTTTCCGTAAGCCGGGTATTTTTCTTCAAGGAAGTACCAAGGCTTGCCGTCTTTATAAGTCCAGATCCGTCCGCCTTCACCGCGTGCCGATTCAGACATCAGACGAAGCTTGTCGTCTCCTGGAATCGCAGTCGGGTGGATTTGGATGAATTCGCCGTTCGCGTAATATGCGCCTTGCTGATAAACGATGGAAGCCGCAGAACCTGTGTTGATGACAGAGTTCGTCGATTTCCCGAAGATGATTCCCGGTCCGCCGGTTGCCATAATGACAGCATCGGCAGGGAATGCTTTGATTTCCATGGTCGACATGTTCTGGGCAGTGATCCCGCGGCTGACGCCTTGGTCATCCAGAACCAGGCCGAGGAATTCCCAGCCTTCGTATTTCGTAACAAGCCCGCTCACTTCGTGGCGGCGCACTTGCTCGTCAAGAGCGTAAAGCAATTGCTGGCCCGTTGTAGCGCCTGCGAAAGCTGTTCTGTGGTGCATCGTTCCGCCGAAGCGGCGGAAATCGAGCAAGCCTTCCGGCGTACGGTTGAACATAACGCCCATACGGTCGAACAGCCGGATGATGGCTGGTGCTGCATCCGCCATCGCTTTGACTGGACGCTGGTTCGCGAGGAAGTCCCCGCCGTAAACCGTGTCATCAAAGTGGATATCCGGTGAATCTCCTTCACCTTTTGTATTTACTGCCCCGTTAATCCCGCCTTGCGCACAAACGGAGTGGGATCTTTTTACTGGGACGATTGAAAATAAATCAACGGGAGAGCCTGCTTCAGCTGCTTTGACAGCTGCCATCAAACCGGCAAGGCCGCCCCCGACAATAGTAAGTTTGCCTTTCGCCATTTCGGTATTCACTCCTCTTTTAGTTCACCAATGATCGAAATGTTCTTAAACGAACGCGAATAGCGCCCGGATACCGATAATAGAAAGCACTACGAATACTAGAAGCGTGAAATAAGTAGCGCCTCTTTGAGCTTTTTCGGACTGTGTGATTCCCCATGTTACAAGGAAAGACCAAAGGCCGTTAGCCAAGTGGAACGTCGCAGCCAGAACACCGACGATGTAGAAAGCCAGCATTGCAGGGTTGCTCAAGATGTTTTCCATCATGTTGAAATCTGCTTCTGCCGCATTGCCGATCGCAACCTGGAAGCGCGTTTCAAACACGTGCCACGCGATGAAGATGACCAGGAAGACACCTGTATAGCGCTGGGCTACGAACAATGTGTTGCGCAAATAGCTGTATTTGCCAACGTTATTCTTCGAAGTGAACGCTATGTATAATCCGTAGAATGCATGGTACAACAATGGCAGATAAATAACGAAGATTTCCAAGAAGATTACGAATGGAAGGTTCGCCATGAAGTGAGATGCCGTGTTGAACGCTTCAACACCTTGAGTCGCAAAGTGGTTGACGATTAAGTGCTGCGTCAAGAATAGCCCGATCGGGATGATCCCTAACAATGAGTGCAGCCTGCGCATTAAAAATTCTCGATTTTCCAAAATTTTACCTCCCTCAGACGTTAATAGGCAGAAAAAAGAGCCGTCGAATTATCGCGAGAGCATCCATTGACTGCATATATCATCATGATACAATAATATGACATATTTATTGTACTCCCCCCCTTTGGGAGCGTCAAGGCAACTTGCCTTTTTCTAAGAGTTTCACCGTTCGTATTTATTATATTGAAAGTAGGTTCAACATGACTGTCACAGACACAGAATTCAATGGGCAATTCGGATATGAAATCATACGGGACCACGTGATGCCTGACATCCTTGGCAAGCACGAAGCGGACATCCTTTATTGGGCCGGGAAATCGCTAGCCCGCAAGTTTCCGCTGTTCTCCTTGGACGAAGCACCCGACTTTTTCAGGCAGGCGAACTTCGGCGAGCTGTCTCTAGACCGCACCAGTAAAGACGAAATTGTCTTTCAACTCACTCCGCCGAAAGCGGATCAACGATGCTTTAAGCTCGAAGCCGGGTTCCTGGCTCAGCAAAAACAAAAAATTGACGGTTTTGTGACAGAAGCCCACGAGGAAGTGTTTCCGAAAAAGAACCGCGTCCTCATTACCTTAAAATGGGATCTTCGCGACAAAGCCTGACACTTCTGCCTGTGCTTGTGAGCACAGGTTTTTCATTTTCACCTCGTGCTTCTATCTGCCTACGAACTTAGACTCTTTCAGAAAATCCGTTTCTATTGTACGATGGAATCAGAATATTTTATCTAATTGAAACATTATTGACTATTCACTATGAATTTTTTGAAGGGAGATATTTAATGGAAAAAGTTCTTGTCACTATCGGCATTCCCGTCTACAATGGCGAACGCCATGTCCAAATATGCATCGATTCGATTTTGAATCAAACGATGCCGCAGCACCATATTGAAATCATCGCCGTCAATGACGGCTCGACAGACCGGACGGCAGCGGTGCTTGATGCCTATGCCAAGGAATACCCGAATTTCCGTGCGATCCACCAAGCCAACACCGGCGGTCCCGGTGCCCCCCGCAACACCGTGATTTCTGAAGCTCGCGGCGAGTATATCTTCTTCGTCGATGCAGATGACTTCCTGGGGGAAGAAGCACTGGAGCGCATGCACCGGATGGCGGCGGACAACCGTTCCGATATCGTGCTCGGCAAATTCGTCGGCGTCAACGGCCGCGGCGTCGCCCATTCCATGTTCCACCGCAACCAGCCCAGAACGACAGCGCTCCAATCCGATGTGTTCGATGCAATCGGCCCAACTAAAATGTTCCGCACCAAATTCCTCCTCGAAAAAGGAATCCGCTTCCCGGTCGGCATCTGCACTGCCGAGGACCAGCCTTTCATGGTCCATGCCTATATACTCGCCGACGCCATCTCCATCGTTGCCGACTATCCTTGTTATTACGTCGTCAACCATACCGACAAAGAACATGCTTCAGTGATGCCAGCCTCCCCTGCCGATTACTACGGCACCCTAGCCCAATCTGTCCGCATCATCAAACGCCATATCAAAAACCAGGTCCATCAGGACGTGCTGATCGCCAAATACCTGAAGAAAGAATTCACGACCGGCCGCAGCGTGTCACTCGCCACATCTGCCCTTGGCCAGCGTGAAAAGACTGCTTGGCTCCGAGAGTTGAACCGCTTCTTGGCCAACTGGTCCAATAATAAAATTATCAGCCTCCTCCCGGTTCCCATGCAGCAGTATGTGAGTTGCGCCAAAACTGATGATCTCCAGCAAGTGCTGGCATTTTTCTCAAGCGACATCCCCGATGCCGGGTAATAGGCAAACAAAAGGCAAGCCCCGCTTTATTGCGGAGCTTGCCTTTTTATTCTGATAACCCATATGCGTTGTGGAGCGCATTGGCTGATTTGTTCATTTCTGTTTCCGGCACGACGACCGACACTTTGATTTCGGATGTGGAGACCATTTTCACCGGAATCCCTTCTTTTCGCAAGATATCAAACATCTGCGCTGCGACCCCCGGATTCGACACCATGCCCGAACCGACGATGGACACTTTCGAAAGGCCGACTTCATAGTTCGCTGACACGAAACCGATGCTTTCCTGGTTGTCGTTCAGCACACGGCGCGTTTCTTCCAAACTGTCCTCTTTGATGGAGAATGAAACCGAAGGCGGGAATTCGTCGGTGATGCTTTGGACAATAATGTCGACATCGATATGGTTTTCTGCCAGCTTCGTGAAGATATTGGCTAATGATCCGTTGAATGCTTCTTTGTAAATGACCGTAACGCGGGCGATTCCCGGTTCGAACGCGACGCCTCTGACGATTAGATTTTTTTCCACAGTGACCACCTCTTGTATAGTTGTGCCCGGTTCATCCGAGTAGCTCGCGCGAACGGACAACGGGACCTGGTTGTTTTTAGCGAATTCAACAGCCCGCGGGTGCAGGACGCCTGCTCCCAGATTCGCCAGTTCCAGCATTTCATCGTAGGAAATCTGATCAAGCTTGCGGGCGCCGGTCACATACCGCGGATCGGACGTGTAGACGCCGTCGACGTCGGTATAGATTTCGCAGGCATCTGCGTTGAGGGCAGCAGCAAGGGCGACCGCCGTCGTATCCGAACCGCCGCGGCCGAGCGTCGTGATATTGCCGATTTTATCGACTCCCTGGAACCCGGCCACCACACAGAAATAACCATTTTCAAGCACGCGCTCGAGGCGTTCGGTATGAATCTGTTCGATGCGCGCATTCCGTGGCACCGATTCAGTTTCGATGCCTGCCTGCCAGCCGGTGAAAGAAAGCGCTTCGTGGCCGAGTGCCTTGAAAGCCATGGCCAGGAGCGAAATTGTCACTTGCTCGCCGGTCGCAAGCAGCATGTCCATTTCACGTTTCGGCGGATCGACGGAGATTTCATTCGCCAGCCCGAGCAAAGTGTCCGTCGTTTTGCCCATGGCAGAGACGACGATGACGACACGGTGCCCTTTTTCCTTTTCGCGGATTGCCCGCTTCGCAACACCGATGATTTTCTCCGGCGTTGCAACTGATGTGCCTCCGAATTTCATGACTACTGTTTTCATCTCATCCACTCCCATAATGTAAGTGGCCCTCAACATGAATGCCAAGGTGCAAGCACCCCGGCCAGACAATAAAAAAAGGCAGCCCGCCGCGACTGCGGCAAACTACCTCTTTAGCATGTACGAATACGAAAAAACGTCCATGTGAGATAGCCCTCCAGAGATTGACTCTGACAGCCCGGCATCTATTAAATGCAGGACCAGCACCCGGGGTTGCAGGAACCCGGGCACTTCGGCGACCGCCCCTTTCCCCATCCTTCACAGATTCAGCAAATCTCCGGATGGCTACTTTTGACGTTCGCACCTCTATCATCACTTTTCCAAGTGATTCATTTCTGTTTTTACGATAGCACGTTATTGTTCGCTTGGCAACGATTGTTGTGAAAAATGCTGGCGGATCTGTTCTGCCAGCTTTACCGGCATGCCCGCTTCGCGCAGCTCTTCCACGCCTGCTTCCTTGATGCGCTTGACCGAACCGAAATGCCGCAGCAGCTGCTGCTTGCGCTTCGGCCCTACGCCTTCAAGTTCATCAAGCGCCGACTGGATCGAATTTTTGCCGCGCTGCTGGCGGTGGAACGTAATAACGAACCGGTGGACTTCGTCCTGGATGCGCTGCAGCATATAAAACGCTTCGCTCGTCCGCTTCAGCGGCACCACTTCAACCGGATCGCCGTAAAGCAGCTGCGAAGTCTGGTGCTTGGCGTCTTTCGCAAGCCCGGCGACCGGGATCGACAAGCCCAGCTCATCTTCGAGCACCTCGCGCGCAGAAGAAATCTGCCCTTTGCCTCCGTCAATGACGATCAAGTCCGGCAACGGCAAGCCGTCTTTCAAGACACGCGTATACCGGCGGCGGACCACTTCGCGCATAGCGGCGTAATCATCCGGCCGGCCGGCGCTGCGCGTCTTGTATTTCCGGTAGTCTTTTTTCGATGGTTTGCCGTCGATGAAGGTGATCATCGCAGAAACAGCGTCTGCTCCCTGGATATGGGAGTTGTCAAATGCTTCGATGCGCAATGGCGTCTGGATGTTCATCGCTTCGCCGAGTTCGAGGCAAGCGCCGACTGTCCGTTCTTCCTGTCGCTCAAGCAGCTGGAATTTCTCCTTGATCGCAATTTCGGCGTTTTTCCGGGCGAGCGACAAGAGGTCTTTTTTCTTGCCCCGCTGCGGAACCAGGACGCGGATGCCGAGCCAGTCGCGGACCAGTTCCGCATCCGTCCCTTCCGGCAGCAGCACTTCGTTCGGTTTCACGTGGTGCGGCTGTTCATAGAACTGGCCAAGAAACGTCAGGAACTCGTCTTGCGGATCCCGGTAGAGCGGGAACAGCGAGACGTCGCGTTCGATCAATTTGCCTTGTCGCACAAAAAAGACCTGGACGCACATCCAGCCTTTGTCGACCGCGTAGCCGAAGACATCCCGGTCGGTGAAATCGTTCATCGCCATCTTCTGCTTCTCCATGACGGTCTCGATATGGGAAATCTGGTCGCGGTATTCTTTCGCCCGTTCAAACTCCAGGTTTTCGGCCGCTTCCGACATCTTCTCGATCAGGTCCTGCTTCACCTCGCGGAAACCGCCATTCAGAAACTTCGTGATGCTGTCGATCATTTCCTGATAGGTTTCCTTTTCCACGGGCTTGATGCACGGCGCGAGACATTGCCCCATATGGTAATAAAGGCAGGCGCGGTCCGGCATCGTATGGCATTTCCGGAGCGGATAGAGCCGGTCGAGCAATTTCTTCGTTTCACTGGCGGCATAGGCGTTCGGGTAAGGGCCGAAATACTTGCCTTTGTCCCGCTTGACCTGGCGCGTCGTGATCAGCTTCGGATGCCGCTCCCCGGTAATTTTCAGGTAAGGGTACGATTTGTCGTCCTTCAGCATGATGTTGTATTTCGGGTCGTGTTTTTTGATCAGGTTAAGCTCCAGGATGAGCGCTTCTACGTCCGAAGACGTGACGATATACTCGAAATCCTCAATTTCGCCGACAAGCCGCTGCGTCTTCGCATCATGGCTTCCCGTGAAATACGAGCGCACCCGGTTTTTCAGCACTTTGGCCTTCCCGACATAGATGACGGTCCCTTGCCGGTCTTTCATCAAGTAACACCCCGGCTGATCCGGCAAGATCGCCAGTTTGTGTTGTATCAGTTCGTTTGCCATATCCTCACCCTATTAAAAAACCGGGCACCATTTCTGGACCCGGTTAAGAATTATGCGTGTTGGTTAACCAATTCTGCCAAAGCTTCTTTCGGACGGAAGCCGACAACTTTGTCTACAGTTTCTCCGTCTTTCATCAAAAGAAGAGTCGGGATCGACATGATGCCGTACTGGCTAGCCGTTCCTTGGTTTTCATCCACGTCCACTTTTACAATTTTCACTTTGCCGTTCATGTCAGCGTCCAATTCTTCTAAAACTGGAGCGATCATTTTACAAGGTCCGCACCATGCAGCCCAAAAGTCTACTAGTACTAGGCCTTCAGAAATTTCTTGTGAAAAGTTTTGATCTGTCCCTTTAACGATTGCCATGAATAATTCCTCCTTATGTTTTAACAAAATCTAAACTGATTATACCATGTGCCATTTGGCGTAGCTATTTATATGCCTAATGCCTGTTTACCCTTGAGAGGGTCCGATAAAACGTTCAAACAGATCTTCAGATATTCCGCAAAACAGCTTCGCTTGCCGCGAGTGTCTCCGCTGTTTTGTTCCATCTCTATGAGAAAATTAATCAATCAAATCGTCGAAAAGAGCAGTCTTTGATAATAAAAATTTCCAGCGCAGGCGCGCCGATGGGCTAAGCGGAGCTAAAAGACAGGCGTTCTTTGCCTGGCTTTTAGCGGGAGCTATGCCCTAAGCGCCGAAGCGGTATTGGATTAAAAATAATTATTATCCGCATAATTTTAGAAGGGTTCTCTTATCAATAACCTTTTTCTACCCATCAAAAAAGGCCTGCACTGGGCAGGCCTTCGAGGTTTTATTACATTACTTTCTTGAATTCTTCTGTAAGCATCGGGATGACTTCGAACAAGTCCCCTACGATTCCGTAGTCAGCGACTTTGAAGATGTTCGCTTCCGGATCTTTGTTGATCGCTACGATGACTTTCGAGTTGGACATGCCCGCCAAATGCTGGATGGCGCCCGAAATGCCTGCAGCGATGTAAAGGTCAGGCGTAACAACCTTGCCTGTTTGTCCGATTTGAAGCGAATAGTCGACATAGTCAGCGTCGCAAGCTCCGCGGGATGCGCCTACTGCGCCGCCAAGCAAGTTTGCAAGTTCCTGAAGCGGAGCGAATCCGTCAGCGCTCTTCACGCCGCGGCCGCCGGCAACGATTACTTTCGCTTCTGACAAATCGACGCCTTCAGCTGATTTGCGGACAACGTTCTTGATGATTGTGCGCAAGTTCGTGATATCGACTGACAACGAGCTGACTTCGCCTGAACGCTCTTCTTTTGCAAGCGGTGCGATGTTGTTCGGACGGACCGTGATGAACACGATGCCTTCTTTGTTTTTCACTTTTTCAAACGCTTTTCCGGAATAGATCGGGCGAACGAATACTGCATCATCGCCTTCGCCTTCGATTGCCGTAACGTCCGAGATCAAGCCGGTTTGCAGCTTCGAAGCGATTTTCGGCGACAAGTCTTTGCCGACTGCCGTATGTCCGAATACCAATGCTTCCGGGCTTTCCTGCTCGACAACGGCCATGAACGCCTGGCCGTAGCCGTCAGAAGTGTAATGCTTCAAATGCGGGTGTTCCACTGTAACCACGCGGTCTGCGCCGTAGTTGACCAATTCCTGGCCGAAATCGCTTACTGCGTCGCCAAGCAACACGGCAACAACTTCCCCACCGCCTGATACTTGCTTCGCAGCGGCAATTGCTTCAAATGATACGTTGCGGAGCGCGCCTTCACGCGTCTCAGCCAACACTAATACTTTTTTCGACATAGTCCGTTTACCCCCTAAGTAGATGTGAAGAAATTTATGGAACGTTCGGTTTTATTGGTAAGATTCAGCGGCCTTTCCGAAAAGGAAGAACCCGGTTCTGCCCGAGGCAGGATCAGATCACTTTCGCTTCGTTGCGGAGCAAGCCGACCAATTCCGTGACCTGGTTGTTCAAGTCGCCTTCAAGGATGCGCCCTGCAGCTTTTTTCGGCGGCAAGTAGATTTCGATTGTTTCCGTCTTCGCTTCAACATCGTCTTCTTCGATGTCCAGATCGTCCAATTCCAGTTCTTCAAGCGGTTTTTTCTTCGCTTTCATGATGCCTGGAAGCGACGGGTAGCGCGGCTCGTTCAATCCTTGCTGCGCTGTAACCAATAGCGGCAATGATGTTTCAAGCTCTTCTGCATCCCCTTCGATGTCGCGAGTGATCGTGACAGTTGTGCCATCGATTTTCAATTCTGTGATCGTCGTTACGTAGTTGATGCCAAGAAGATCAGCAACGCGCGGCCCGACTTGGCCGGAACCGCCATCGATTGCTACGTTTCCTGCAAGGATCAAGTCCGGGTTTTTGTCTTTCAAATACTCAGCCAATATGTATGCTGAAGTGAACTGATCCATTTCTTCCACATCGTCTTCAGTGTTGATCAAGACCGCTTTGTCAGCGCCCATCGCAAGTGCTGTGCGAAGCTGCTTCTCAGCATCTTCCCCGCCCATTGTGATGACAGTGACTTCACCGCCGTGCTCATCGCGGACAGTGATTGCTTCTTCGATCGCGTACTCATCGTATGGGTTGATGATGAATTCCGCTCCGTCCTCCTGGATTTGGCCGTTGGAGATAACCAGCTTTTCTTCTGTGTCGAATGTGCGTTTAACCAATACATAAATGTTCATGAACGTAAACCTCCCAAGTATTATTTCCCTTTGAATTGTGCTTCGCGTTTTTCCAGGAAAGCCTGGATGCCTTCTTTTGCATCTTCCGATACGAATACCGTACCAAAGGATTTCGCTTCCGCTTCCACGCCTTCATGATACGAAGTGGGTTTTGCGAATTGGAGCATTTCGATTGCCGCTTTCACGGACACCGGGCTCTTTTTCGCAATCTTCTTCGCAATTGTAAGCGTTTCCGAAAGCAGGTCTTCTTCGGCGTAAGCACGGTTCGCCAACCCCAATTGGGCTGCTTCCGTACCGGAAATCGGATCGCTCGTCAGCAGCATTTCGGCCGCTTTGGCTACACCGACATATCTTGGCAGGCGCTGAGTGCCTGCAAAACCGGGAATCAAACCTAACTGTAATTCCGGTAATCCCAGTTTAGCATTTTCAGTGACAAATCGCATATGGCAACTCATCGCCAGTTCCAGCCCTCCGCCAAGCGCTGCTCCGTGGATCGCCGCGATGACCGGTTTGTGGAACGTCTCGACCCGTTCGAAAACTTCCTGGCCGCTCGCTGACAGCTTTGAAAATTCCTCGCCAGATGTGACTTGCGTGAATTCCTTGATGTCTGCCCCTGCAGAGAAGAACCTGCCTTCTCCGTGAAGGACAACCACCCGGACTTCGTCGTCGTTCTCCACTTCATCCAGCAAGCTGTTCACTTCCATGATCAGCGAGCGGGACAATGCATTCGCCGGCGGACGGTTGATCGTTGCGACCGCTACGCCGTCTTCTTTCTTCCAACTGATGAATTCCATTCGATAAGCCCCTTTCTTACGCGCGGATCCCTTTCATCAAAAGACGATGGACTTTCGGCGCCAATTCGACCAAATCATATTTATGATCATTCATCACCCAAGTGGTGATCGTCTCATCCATTGTACCAAAAACCATCTGCCTTGCTAAACGGATATCCATGTCCTTGTCAAATTCGCCTGTCTCCATGCCTTTGACGAGGATTTTGTCCATCAGCAATAAATACTCCCTTAACACGCCATTGATTTTCATACGGAGCTCGTGGTTGGACTGCCGGAGCTCGAGCTGGGTGACGATCGACAAATGCAAATCGTTCGCCAGCAGGTCAAAATGGCTCTGGATCATCAATTGCAGCTTGTCGGAAGCGGACGCTTCCTTGTCGACAATCTCTTCGAGCTTGCTGACAAACAGCCCCATCTTGTCCTGGAACACGGATATCAGGATGTCTTCTTTGTTTTTGAAGTACAGATAAATCGTGCCATCCGCAACGCCGGCCTGCTTTGCAATTTTAGAGACCTGCGCCTGGTGATAGCCGTTTTCAGCAATCACGATTACTGCCGCATCAACAATTTGCTTGTATTTCGGTTTTTCCTTTTTTACCAATTCGTCACCACCCAAAAAAATATGAAAATATGAATGGCGGTTCATTCATATTTTCATATTATAGTTTATTTATAAGAGTGTCAAGCATTTCCCTGTTAAGCGACGGGGTTCAGGAAGGAATCGCTTCATTCTGTTTCGCCCGCTCTTCATCCACCAATGACCGGCGCAAGATCTTTCCGACAGCCGTCTTCGGCAATTCTGTGCGGAACTCATAGATGCGCGGCACTTTGAACGCTGCCAGATGCTCCCGGCAATGCTTATCCAGTTCTTCTTCTGTTACAGTATACCCTTCTTTCAGGACAATGTACGCTTTTACCGTTTCACCGCGGTAAGGATCCGGAATGCCGGCCACGACACATTCCTGTATGGCTTCGTGCTCGTATAGAACTTCCTCGATTTCACGCGGATAGATATTGAAGCCGCCGGCGATGATCATGTCCTTCTTGCGGTCGACAATGAAGAAATGCCCGTCATCGTCCATATAGCCAAGGTCCCCTGTCAGGAGCCAACCGTCGACGATTGTCGCTGCTGTATCTTCCGGACGGTTCCAGTAGCCTTTCATCACTTGCGGGCCTTTGATCGCAATTTCCCCGATTTCTCCGTGCGGCACTTCGTCTGTTGTGCCCGGCAGGAAGATTTTCGAGTCGGTATCCGGATACGGCAATCCGATCGATCCTTTTGTGCGTTCGCCCCATACCAGATTCGAATGCGTGACCGGTGCAGTTTCTGTCAGTCCGTAGCCTTCCACCAGCTTGCCGCCTGTAATTTTCTCGAATTTCTCCTGGACTTCAGCAGGCAGCGGCGCCGAGCCGCTCAAGCAGGCTTCGATCGATGACAAATCGTATTTGCCGATATCGGGATGGTTCATCAAGCCGATATATAAAGTCGGCGCACCCGGGAAGAGTGTCGGTTTTTGCTTGTTGATCGTCTTTAATGCCGTCTCTGCATCGAATTTCGGCAAGAGGATCATTCTATTGCCCTGCATGACCGAAAGGATCAACACGGTCGTCAACCCGTATACGTGGAACAGCGGAATGATGCCCATGATCGAATCTTCGCCTTTTTTCGATTTGTACAGCCATGCGCCGCACATCGTCGCATTCGAAATCAGATTCTTGTGTGTCAGCATGACGCCTTTCGGAGAACCGGTCGTACCGCCCGTATACTGGAGCAGCGCCAGATCTTCTTCAAAATCGAATTGCGGTTTGCGGACTTCCGTGGAAGCCGTCTTCATGATTTCCGTGAACAGGTGATTCACACCGCGGTGCTCGACTTTAACGCTGACACCGGACTGGCGCTTCTGGATGAACGGGTAAACCACATTTTTCGGAAACGGCAGGTAGTCTTTGATGCCTGTGACAATCACGTTCTCAAGCTTGGTTTCCGGCATCACTTTGGATACCCGTGGATACAAAAGGTCGAGCGCGACAATCGCTTTCGCGCCGGAATCGTTCATCTGATAAGCGATTTCCCGCTCCGTGTACAGCGGATTCGTCATGACCACAACGCCGCCGGCATAAAGAGTCCCATAGAAAGAAATGACGGCTTGCGGGCTGTTCGGCAGCATGATCGCCACCCGGTCGCCTTTTTCGATTCCCAGCTTCTGAAGATAATGCGCAAACTTCATCGATGACTCATAAAGCTCTTTGTAGCTGACATCTTTTCCGAGAAAATGGATAGCCACTTTATCAGGAAACTGGTCAAAAGCCTGAGTCAGGTATTCTTGGACCGGCATATGCGGATACTGCAGCGTGTGCGGAATTTCAGGCGGGTAATGTGCAAGCCACGGTTTCTCTGTCATTCTTTCTTCCTCCTTTTAAATAAAAGAATAGTGAAAATATTCCTACTTTTATTATAATGCACAATGAAAGGGCTTTCAACAACAAATGTTAGTCACTTGTTAAGGGTTCAAACCTACGCAAAACATACACACATAAAATGACAGGTTCAAAGACTGATCCTTCCAGCTTGTTGAGAAGAATATTTATTGCCTGTCTTTTATTTGAAAACCGGCATTACGCAATACTGCATGCTCATGTGCACTACGCTGCCTCGCTGGCGTCTCTAATATTTTGCTGCATATCTAAGAGGACGTTAATTAATTAAAATCATTACATGACCATTTACTCTATTAAAAATCCTATCCAGCGCCGGCGCGTCCGCGGGCTTGGCGAAGCTATGAGACGGGTGTTCTTCCCGGCTCATGGCGAAAGCCATGCCCCAAGCGGCCGAAGCGAGATGAAAGTGTGATTCACTCATCAACTTATCTCTAGAAGGTTTCTCGACAAACAAAAAACGGCCGGTCCAAAGACCAGCCGCTCCCTCCCTATCAGATGACAAAGAGAAAGATGACGCCTACAAGCACAAACAGAATGCAGCAGACAAAAAGTATTTTGATGAGGTTTTCCATTTTCTACAACTCCTAAGAAATACTCGCGCCGATGACAAACGACAAGCCGACGGATATGGTCAATGAAATAAAGCCGACCGACCGGTTGTCGTTTTCGATTTCCTCGTCCACCTTGAATCTCGGAGTCAGAAATTCGAACAACAGGTATGCGAAGATCAATAAGGCGAACCCGTATAGGCCCCAGCCGATCATTTGCGGCAGGGAATTGTGCTGGTCGATCGAGAAGCGGAAGATGTTCGTGATGCCGAAGATTTTCCCGCCGGTCGCCATAGCCACTGCCAGATTGCCTTTCTTGATTTCTTCCCAGTTTTTGTACTTCGTCACGATTTCGAATATCACCATGGCGACGATCAAGCATAACACCACTACACTGAAATATCCGGCCGTTTCCACGAGCGGATGGGTCCAAAAGCCAGTTTCTGACATGTCCATTCTCCCTTACCCCTGAATTACTTGAGTTCTGCGACAGTGACGCCAGAGCCGCCTTCGCCTGCTTCGCCGAAACGGTAGCTCTTCACCCTTGGATGCTTTTTCAAGTACTGCTGGACACCTTGGCGCAGCGCACCTGTCCCTTTGCCGTGGATGATCGATACTTGATGATAGTTCGATAATAACGCATCGTCGATGTATTTTTCAACACGCGCCAGTGCATCTTCATACCGCTCGCCGCGGAGGTCCAGTTCGAGTTTGACATGGCTGTCGCGGTTTTTGAGCGTGGCCATCGTCCGCGTCTCTTTCTGTTTCTCCGGTTTCGTGTACGACAGGTCGGATTCCGGAAGCTTCATCTTCAAGATGCCGATCTGCACGATCCATTCCTTGTCCGAAACCTTTTCGACCAGCGTGCCTTTTTGGCCGAATGAAATGACCTTCACTTCGTCGTTCACTTTCAGCTCGCGCGCCTCATTCGCCTTCGCGGCCCTTTTCAGGACGCGGTTTTCCGGCATGGCGGATTCCAGGCGCTTCCTGGCATCGATCAGCTGGTGCTCCTTGATGCCGGATGCCCCTTCCATCTGCATCTTGCGCAGTTCGGACATGACGGATTCCGCTTCGCGCGTTGCTTGGTCAACGATTTTGCGGGCTTTCTCTTTCGCTTTTTCTTCCAACCGTTCTTTCTGGTTTTCATATTCCTTCAATTGCTGTTCGAGATCGCGCTTCAAGTTCTCCGCTTCCTGGAGCAGCTCTGCCGAACGTTCCGCGTCCTGCTCGGATTCGCGGCGGCTCTTTTCGAGCGATGCAATCATCGAATCGACTTCGCGCCGGTCGGTGCCGGTAAAGCTCTTTGCGTGGCTTATGATGTGCTCCGGCAAGCCGAGGCGTTTCGAGATTTCAAATGCATTGCTTCGCCCTGGAACCCCGATCAGCAAACGATATGTCGGGCTCAAAGTCTCCACGTCGAATTCCACGCTGGCGTTGGCGACGCCTGGACGGTTATAGCCGTACGCCTTCAGTTCTGGATAATGGGTTGTCGCGATGACGCGCGCTCCCCGGCCATGCACTTCGTCAAGAAGGGAAATCGCAAGAGCGGCCCCTTCCTGTGGATCTGTTCCTGCGCCGAGTTCGTCAAAGATCACGAGCGAGTTCTCATCGAACTTCGTCAGGATATCGACGATATTGACCATGTGGGACGAAAACGTACTCAGGCTCTGCTCGATCGACTGTTCATCGCCGATATCGGCGAAAACCTGGTCGAACACCGCGAGCTCTGATCCGTCGAGCGCCGGGACCGGAAGGCCCGATTGCGCCATCAGGGTGAACAAGCCCACGGTCTTGAGCGTCACGGTCTTCCCGCCCGTGTTCGGGCCGGTGATGACGATCGCCGTAATGTCACGGCCGAATTCGATGTCGTTCGCCACCACTTCATCTGCAGGGATGAGCGGATGACGCGCTTTTTTCAGGTTGATATAGCCCTCCGTGTTCATGTCGGGCTTGGTGCATTTATGGGCGGAGCCGTATTTCGCTTTCGCAAAAATCAAATCCAGTTCGCCAAGCACTTCGACCAATAAGAACAGCTCATGCGCCACTTCCTGGACTTGTGCCGAAAGCATTTGCAGGATGCGGTCGATTTCTTCTTTTTCCTTCATTTTCAGGCGGCGAACTTCGTTGTTCGCCTGGACCACAGCATCGGGTTCAATAAACAAGGTCTGCCCTGATGAGGACTGGTCATGGACAATGCCGCCGTAATGGCTGCGGTATTCTTGTTTGACCGGGATGACGAACCGGTCGTTGCGCATCGTGACAATCGTGTCCGACAGCATTTTCGCTGCATTTTTCCCGCGCACCAGGCTCTCGAGCCGTTCGCGCACGCGGCTTTCCTGTGCGCGCAGCTGTTGCCGGATAGAGCGCAGGGCTGCGCTTGCGCTGTCCAAAACTCCCCCGTTGTCATCGATGCACATATTGATGTCGTGCTCGAGCTGGGTCAGGATCGGCATGGCTTCTTTCTTCTCCAGGAAATGCGGGATCTGGATCGTGCCTTCTTCCCGGATGCCTTCAAAAAACTGTCGCAGGATGCGGCTAGCCCGGATGGTCGATGAAACTTCCATCAATTCCATCGGGCTTAAAGAACCGCCGATCTGCGCCCGGCGTGCGTGCATGCGGATGTCGAAAATCCCGCCCAACGGCACATTGCCTTTGACGCGGAGGACGCTTGCGCCTTCGTCCATCTCTTCGAGCAGCCGGTTGACTTCGTTGATATCGGTGGAAGGCAAAAGGCCTTCTATATGTGCTTTTCCGAGCGACGAAGTGGTATAGCGCGCCACTTCATCCCGGATTTTATAAAATTCAAGTGTTCTTAATGCGCGTTCTGCGATCAAGAGGGACACCTCCTAATTTTTCAGGTACTCCCTTAGCCGCTCAAGCGGCCAAGTATTGACGACATGGTCTTTTTTCAGCCATGACTTTTGTGCATGCCGTACGCCGATGGCCATAACTTCGAGCTGATTGACGGCATGGGCATCGGTATTGATCGCAACCGGTACGCCTTTCTCCTGGGCCATCTCCAAATATTCGACGGCCAGATCGAGCCGGTACGGGCTTGCATTGAGTTCCACGATTTTGCCGTATTCCTTGGCCCAATCGAGGAGCTGCTCCACATCCGGATCATAGCCGCTGCGCTGGCCGACGATGCGGCCGGTCGGGTGGGCGATCATGTCGACATGCGGATTTTTCATCGCTGTCAAGATGCGCTCCATGATCTGTTCCCGCGGTTGCTGGAAGCTTGAATGGATACTCGCAATGACGAAGTCGAGTTGGCTCAGCACTTCATCGTTGAAATCGAGCGATCCGTCCGGCAGGATGTCCATTTCCGTTCCGGACAGCACTTCGATGTCGCTGTATTGTTTGTTGAGCTCCCGGATTTCCGCGTTTTGCGCCAGCAAGCGCTCCGGCGTCAAGCCGTTCGCCACTTTTAAGTAATGCGAATGGTCGGTAATGACCATATATTCATAGCCGCGGCTGCGGTTCGCCTCGATCATTTCTTTTAGGGAATGTGCGCCGTCCGACCATGTGGTGTGCATATGGAGATCGGCGCGGATATCTTCAAGCGCCACCAAGTTTGGAATATCGTCCAACCGGTCAAATTCCCGCCCGTCTTCGCGGACAGTCGGCGGAATGAACGGCAGCCCGAAATGGGCATAAAAATCCGTTTCCGAAGTGAAGGTGGCGACCGAACCGTCTTCCTGTTCAACGCCGTATTCACTGATTTTCTTGTTCTGTGATTTTGCCAGCTGGCGCAGCTTCACATTATGGTCTTTTGAACCGGTGAAATGGTGCAGCGCCGTAACAAACTCTTCGGGTGCCACTAGGCGGAAATCGATGTCGATCAGGTCCTGGAATTCGACGGTCACCGATACTTTCGTATCGCCTGAAGCGATTGTTTCCTGAATGGGAAGGGCCGCAAGCAGTTCTTCTTTCACTTTCGCCGGTTCGGCGGTTGCCACGATAAAGTCGAGGTCCTTGCTCGTCTCTTTTGTCCGGCGGTAGCTGCCCGCGACAGAAAATTCGCTGACGCCTTCGATTTTTTCCAGGACGTCTTCGATGAAGCGGACCGCTTCTTCCGTCTTCCAGATCGGATGCCGGCCCGGCTTTGATTCGAAATCGGTCAATTCTTTCAGGATCTTGTCTTCCGATTTCGGACCGAAGCCCGGCAGTTTCTGGATCTGATGATCAAGGCACGCCTGCTTCAATGCTTCAGCGGAATCGATGCCGAGTTCCTTGTAGAGCTTGGCCAGCTTTTTGCCGCCCATCCCCTGGAGTTTCAAGAGAGGGACCAGGCCGCTCGGCACTTCCGCCTGCAATTCTTCTAGCACAGTGGATTTGCCCTTTTCAATCAATTCCACGATGACGTCGCCCGTGCCCTTTCCGATGCCTTTCAGTTTTGTGACATCCTCGATTTCATCCAGGCTGCGCTGGTCGAGTTCAAGCGCCTGTGCAGCTTTTCGGAACGCGCTGACTTTAAACGGGTTTTCCCCTTTCAGCTCCATATATAACGCAATCTTTTCAAGCGTTCTGATGATGATTTTTTTATTCATAGGGAGGCCTCCGGCATTTTGACTTAAAAAAACTTCCCTCGGTAAGAGAGAAGTCCTTACTTACATATAAATATACCACCATTCCTTCACTTTCTCGGAGAAATAAGGTGTATTCTCGAGGATGCCCTGGGCGATTCCCGAGTTTTCCAGATGTGTCTGGATCGCGTCCATCGGGAACAGCGCAAAGACATACAGGAAAATGAACAATAAGAGATAGATTTCGATAAAGCCTAACACCGCACCAAGGATTTTGCTGAGAAAACCAAGCACGGGCAGGTACTTCAGGAAATCGAACATCGACGCAATCAATTGCAGTCCGAACTTCACCGCGAAGAATATGAGTGCAAATGCGAAAAGCTGATAGAACGTCTGGTCAAGATCAAGCTGGTCGATGGCGATGGTGAAGCGCGAATCGCTGTCGACTGTCGGATATGGAATCCACAGGACGAAATATTCAGCGAGCGGCTTGTAGTAGAGATACGCTACGATAAAAGCGATGACAAAGCCGACCATGTGGATCAGCTGGAGGACAAAGCCCCGTTTGGCGCCAACTATGATGCCGCCAAGCAATAAAATCAATAAAATAATATCAAGCATGTACGTCAGCCCTTCAACTTTTTCAATTCATTTTCTAATTGTTCTACTTGCTCTTTCAGTTTAAGATAGTCATGTACGGTATTGATCGCCGTCAAGACAGCAAGCCGAGAACTGTCGAGAGATGGATTCATCGCATGGAATTCACGCATTTTCTCATCCACCATCGATGCAACCAACCGCATATGGCCGGATGTTTCTGTGCCGACGATTTTATAAGTATAGCCGTAGATTTCGACTGATGTACGAATTTTATGTTGCTCCGACAATGTTCCACCCCTCCTTAGAAATCCTATACATAATCATAACATGAACCGAACTAGAATGTGAATTATAAGAAAGGCGGCTCATCCATGTCAAACACCGTGCTAAAACTGCCTGAAGAAAGCCTCCTTCAGGTCATTGAATATTACAGCAGCAAGAAGATCTCGGCCAAAGCGCCGTATGTCCGCTTTACCGCTAAACTCACCGATGCAGTCGTGACGGTCTATACCTCCGGCAAAGTCATGTTCCAAGGCGCAGGCGCCGAACGCGAAGCTGCCAAATGGGGGGCCGTATCCGCTGACGCTCCAAAAACGTCGAATGCAAAAGGCGACACCCTGCCACCAGGATTTGCGAAGAAATCTGTCCTCGGATCCGACGAGACAGGCACTGGTGACTTTTTCGGGCCCATCACTGTCGCTGCTTGCTTCGTGCCGGCAAACAAAGTGGAACTTGCGCATGAGCTTGGCGTCAAGGATTCAAAATTGCTGACAGATGACTATATGCGAAAAATTGCTCCAGATTTGAAAGAAGCGTTTATCCACAGCGTCTTGACGCTCAAGAATGATAAATACAACGCCGTCCAAAGCAAGGGCTGGTCGCAAGGCAAGATCAAAGCTCTGCTGCACAATCAGGCATTGAAGCATGTGCTTCAGAAAATCCAGCCGCAAAAGCCTGATGCAATCCTGATCGATCAGTTCGCTGAGCGCGGCATCTATTATAACCATATTAAAAATGAACCCGAAATCATCCGGGAAAATGTGCTGTTCTCCACAAAAGCCGAAGGCCTGCATGTTTCGGTTGCCTGCGCTTCCATCATTGCCCGTGTCGCTTTCCTTGAGGAAATGGATGCACTTAGCGCAAAAGCCGGTGTGGCTTTGCCGAAAGGTGCCGGCAAAATCGTCGATGAAGCCGCGGCAAAAATTCTGCTGAAACACGGCGAAGCTTTTCTGCAATCTTTGACCAAGGTCCATTTCGCCAATACTAAAAAAGCGAAAGACTTGGCAGCAAAACGGCGCTCATGATTGACAATCGCATTGGAAGCCGATTTCAATTAAACAATTTTTCCGAACATTCTTATATTAACATACTGATTTCAGATTACTAGTAGTTTTAGGAGTTAAGGATCAGAAAATTTCCATAAAAAAAGCGAAATCCGAGGATTTCGCTTTTTTTTATTTTTATGAGCGCAGTTCTGCGCCGGCTTGTGCCAAGGCAGTGCGCACTTTTTCATGGACTTGCGTTACTTCTTCATCCGTCAATGTTTTCTCCGGATCAAAGTACGTCAGTGAGAAGGCGACGGATTTCTTGCCTTCTTCCATCTTGTCGCCTTCGTAAAGGTCGAAGACGCGGACATCTTTCAGCAATTTGCCGCCTGCCTTGCGGATGACCGATTCAATCGATCCCGCCTCAACGATTTTCGACAAGACCAATGCGATATCGCGGGAAATCGACGGGTAGCGCGGAACTGGCGTGTAAAGCAATGGAGCGACTTCTTCGTTCAGCAATGCGGCCAAATTCAATTCGAGCACCAAAGTCTCTTTCAAATCGCGCGCTTTTTGTTCGTTCGGGTGCAATTGGCCAAGGATGCCGACACGATTGCCATTCAACATGACGAAGGCTGTACGGCCCGGATGCAGCCCGTCCATTTCGCCACGCTCGAATTCCAATTCCACTCCGAGTTTATCGCCCAGGCCTTCCACCATGCCTTTCAGCACGAAGAAATCGACCGCTTTCTTTTCGCCCTGCCAGCTGTTGTCGAGCCATAAGCCGGTCATGGCGATTGCCAAATGCTCTTCTTCGTCCAATAATTCGCCATCGTTCTTCAGGAACACGGCGCCGATTTCATACAAAGCGACCGAATCGCTGCGGCGAGCCGTATTGTAAGATACCGATTCCAAAAGATGCGGAAGCAGGCTTTGGCGCAGCGTGCTGCGCTCTTCGCTCATCGGCATCAGCAAGCGGGTCATTTCAGTTTCCGTCAATGCGAATTTATGGGCCGAAGCTTCGGACGTCAATGAATACGTCACAGCTTGCAAGAGACCGGCGCCTTCCAGGTAATTGCGCACGATGCGGCGCTTTTGCTGATAAGGAGTCAATCCGCCAGGCGCTGTCTCGGTTTCAGGAAGCGTTGAAGGAATTTCATCATACCCGTAAAGCCGGGCAATCTCTTCCACGACATCCTCTTCGATCTGGATGTCCTGCCGGCGTGTCGGCACGGAAATCACCAATTGGCCGTTGACCGCTTCCGTGTTAAACTTCAAGCGCTCCAGGATGCGCATCATGTCTTCAAACGAAATCTTCATGCCTAGGCGCGCATTGATGAAGTCAGGCGACACTTTGACAATCTTCTCTTCTTTATTCAATTGATCGAACATGACCGAGCCAGCCAGCACTTCCCCGCCGGCAAGTTCAGCAATCAGGCTCGCTGCCCGTTCTGCAGCCGGGATGACGCGGTTTGGGTCGACCCCTTTTTCATAGCGTGAACTGGCGTCGCTGCGCAATCCGTGATCTTTCGACGTCTGGCGGATCGAGCCTGATGCGAAATAAGCGGATTCGATGACGATTGTCGTGGTTGAATCGCTGACTTCCGAATTCGCGCCGCCCATTACGCCGGCCAGCGCGACCGGCTCTTCGCCGTTGGTGATGACGAGGTTATGTGCAGACAGGGTACGTTCCGTGTCATCAAGCGTTGTGATTTTCTCGCCTTCTTTTGCATGGCGGACCGTGATATTGCCGGTCTTCAGTGAATCATAATCAAACGCATGGAGCGGTTGGCCGTATTCCATCAAGACATAATTCGTCACGTCGACAACGTTGTTGTGTGGACGGACGCCGGCAGCCATCAAGCGCTGCTGCAGCCACATCGGCGATTCTTTCACTTCGATGTTGCGGATCACTTTCGCGACGTACAGCGGGTTCGCTTCCGGTGCGTCGATGTTCAGCGTCAGCATGGATTCCGCTGACTCCGCAGCTTCCGTATAAGTTGCTTCCGGCAATTTCACTTCTTCCGACAAAATCGCCCCTACTTCATACGCGACTCCAAGCATGCTCATTGCATCTGCACGGTTCGGCGTCAGGCCGAGCTCAAGGACCGTATCATCGAGGTCGAAGTTGGTCAGGACGTCGCTGCCGACTTCCGCATCTTCCGGCAATACGTAGATGCCTTCTGCATACGCTTTTGGTACGAGTTTGCCTTCGATGCCCAGTTCCTGCAGCGAGCAGATCATGCCGTTCGACTCTTCGCCGCGCAGCTTCGCTTTTTTGATTTTGATGCCGCCCGGCAGTTTCGCCCCGGGACGCGCCACGATAACATTCTGCCCTGCCGCGATATTCGGCGCGCCGCAGATGATCTGTGTCGTTTCTTCACCGACATTCACTTGGCAGATCGACAGTTTATCCGCTTCCGGATGTTTGGTGCATGATTCCACGTAGCCGACAACGACATTCGTCATGCCGTGGGAACGGTCGATCACCGCGTCCACTTCGATGCCGGAACGCGTGATTTTCTCGCCCAAATCTGCAGGTGCCAAGCCTTGTGTATCTACATACTCTTTCAGCCATTTAATGGATACTAACATGTTTTATTTCCTCCTTAAACTTCAGTGCGTTTGAATTGGGATAAAAAGCGGACGTCGTTCGTATAGAAATGGCGGATGTCTTCAACGCCGTATTTCAGCATGGCAATGCGCTCCGGCCCCATGCCGAAAGCGAATCCTGTCAGGCGCTTCGAGTCGTAGCCTGCCATTTCGAGTACGTTCGGGTGCACCATTCCGGCACCTAGAATTTCAAGCCAGCCGGTCCCTTTGCAGACGTTGCAGCCCGATCCGCCGCATTTGAAGCAGGAGATATCCATTTCAACAGACGGCTCTGTGAACGGGAAGAAGCTTGGGCGCAGACGGATTTCGCGGTCGTCGCCGAACATTTTCTTCGCAAATACTTCAAGCGTCCCTTTCAGGTCGCTCATACGGATGTCTTCGCCGATGACCAATCCTTCGATTTGGGTGAACTGATGGGAATGTGTCGCATCGTCGTTGTCGCGGCGATAGACTTTGCCCGGGCAGATGATCTTAATCGGTTCTCCGCCTTTCGCTTCCATTGTACGCGCCTGGACCGGAGAGGTATGTGTGCGCAGCAAAATATCATCTGTTATATAGAAGGAATCCTGCATATCGCGCGCCGGATGCCCTTTCGGCAAGTTCAGCGCTTCGAAGTTGTAATAATCCTTTTCCACTTCCGGGCCTTCTGCAATTTCATAGCCCATCGAGATGAACAGGTCCTCGATTTCCTCGACCACGCGCGTCAACGGATGCGCGTTGCCCGTTTTGACTGGACGGCCAGGAAGCGTGATGTCGATCGTTTCGCTCTGCAATTTTTCATTGATCGCCTGCTCTTCCAAAATCGCCATGCGCTCTTCAAGCGACACGGTCACTTCCTCGCGGACGACGTTGACAAGCGCCCCCATTTTCGGCCGCTCTTCAGCCGGGAGTTTCCCCATGCCTTTCAAAAGATCTGTGATTGGCCCTTTCTTGCCTAAATACGCGACGCGGACGTCGTTCAATACCTTTACGTTCTCTGCGTTTGTAATCTTTTCGAGCGCTTCTGTTTTCAATGCCTGCAATTGTGCTTCCATCTTTTCTCCTCCTTTAAACAGTAAAAAGCCCCGTCCCAGAAAAGGGACGAGGCATTATTCGCGGTACCACCCTAGTTATTGCGCCAAGCGCAATCACTCATTTGCATAACGGCTCTTCACCGGCCCGTCTTTACAGCATCTCTGCTGGTCCCGTCAGGCAGCTCGCGGGGTGAACTTCTGTGGCGTATGCATTTCCGCACTTTCAGTCAAGGTGCAGAATCCCTTCGATGCATGGGCGCAACGTACTTTTCCCGGTCGACGCTTTTGTTTATTTACCAATTAATTATACGAAAGTTCGAAGCTTTTATCAAATTTAGTTTTTCGGCACCAGGCTATAAAGCAAAATGCCGGTCGCAACCGCTACATTCAGCGACTCTGCTTGGCCGTATAGGGGCACGACGAGGTTCTGGTCTGCCTGCTGCAAGAGGATCGGATCCACTCCGCTGCCCTCATTGCCGACCAGCAGCGCGAATTGCTCGCGGCTTTCTGCTTCGTGCACCGGCGTCGCGTTGTGTAGCGCCGTGCCGTATACCGGGATGCTGCGCTTCTGCAAAGCGACAACCCATTCCAGCAAATCGCCTCTGACGACAGGAACCTGGAAATTCGCACCTTGCGCCGAGCGGACCGTTTTCGGGTTGTACGGGTCAGCGCTTCCTTTGCCGAGCACGACCGCGTCGATTCCGCTGGCTGATGCCGTGCGAATCATCGTGCCGACATTGCCCGGGTCCTGTACGGCATCAATCAGCAGGAGCTTGCTCCACGACTGCTGCTCCTCTTCCGTAAACTCCGGCTGGGCACAATGCGCAAAAATCCCCTGCGAATGCTCCGTCTCGGAAATCTCTTTTGCCACTTGGGCAGTAATGGAATATTGCGGAACATCATCCACGTCCCAGTCCGCCGGGATGTCGACACCTTCACGGAGGATCAATGACTTGATGAGATCTTTCTTCTTCAATGCCTCTTCTGTCAGATGGAAGCCTTCCACCAGAAATTCCGCAAACTTGTCGCGCTCTTTGCGGGTCGTCCCAAGCTTTTTCCAATGCTTGACGAGCGAGTTCTGTACCGATTCAATTCTTTTCATATATCGTTCACGCCTTTATTTCAGAATAAAATCAGTATAGCACAGCTTTATGGCTAACTCGTGAAAAAGTCGAAGCCAAGTGCAGTCGCGATGCCGAAGACAAGGCTCCAGAGCGCGATGCTGGCCGTCAGCCATACCGTCGTGTTTCTCTTGGTCGCGCCGAGTGTCATGCCGATGAATGCCGCAATGTGGGTGCCGATCAGGATCGGGCCGAGCAGCGCAAGTCCGGGAAGACCATATTTGTTCATGATCTTTTTCGCCCGCTCGCTTTTCTTTGAAGGGGCCTTGCCTTTCGCTTCCTGGCGTTTCGCATACCACACCCTGAATTTCTCAAAGCCGATGATCAGCGCGAGCACCGTCAGCATATTGCCTACAAATGCCGTAACAATCACCCAAAAAGGCGAAAGCCCCCAGACAATGCCGAGCGGGATGACCAGCGCAATCTCAAGCCACGGAACCGCAGCTCCGACAAAAACCATCAAGTATTCGTACATCATTCCGCTTCCTCCTTAAAATGGCTCCGGATTTCCCAGTAGTAGATCCAGTATTGGCCGAGCGCCAGGAGGAGGATCCCCCAGATGATGAAAATGCGCGGCACCGGAAAGACAATCGCAAATGCCGCAAGCAGCGGCAAGCTCCAAGTAATATAAGTATAAACTTTTTGCGCGGCTTTCCGGGTGATGAACGTCATCCCTTCATCCTGCTCCAAATATTCGGGCGGCCGGATGGAAAACGCCTTTACTTTTTGCTGGGGATTGTTTTTATTGTGCTTTCTTAATTGGAGACTGAATATCAGCAGCATGATCAAGTAGACGATCACTGAACCGACTGCGAACATGCCCATCGCGCCCCCAATACTATACGTAATCCTGGTTTCCGTACCATTGTTGATCACCTCAGTAGTCGGCGAACTGATGCCATATGCAAATAGCCCGAGTACGACAATAAACCCCATCATCCATAATGGATACTGCAAACGAAAATCATTTTTCATGTGTCCCATCCCCTTCCAGCCAAAATAGATCGTCCACTTTCGTTTCTAACGTTTTCGCCAGTTTCAATGCCAGCGTAATGGAAGGCGAAAATTCCCCCTTCTCAATAAACGCGATCGTCTGCCTGGTGACATCCACCAGCTTGCCCAAATCACTCTGCGTAAAGCCGTGCCGGGCACGCAGCTCCTTCACCCGATTCCTGAGCATGTGCGTCATCCTCTCAACTATGATGTTCGGTTTATATAACATAATGTACAGTATACTTAACATTAAGTAAAGAATTATTTACATATTTTTGGTTTTTCGGACCGCTGCCGGCGGTCCCGGCATTTAAAAAGCCCTTCGCTGGAGGCGAAGGGCTAGGGGGTTGGGGTTAAAGAGCAAGGTCAAAGGCTGATGATGGATGCTTTTCGCGGGCGAAAAGCGATGAAAGAATGGTTACTTGAGGCAAGTGCGACTTTACTGGCGGTATTTCAGATTTACTTGCAGTATTTTGAGTTTACTTGCAGCAAATGGTGCTTTACTTGCAGTAAATACAATTTACTTGCGGAAAACCGGATTTTACTTGCACTATCTTAATATCCTGCTTGCTTTAGCGTATAAACACGATTTTTATATGTCCCTTGGATTTCCAAATCATACCGTGCCAACTCTCTTGAAGCTGTAAAAGGAGAATCCACGTTCAAAAAATCTCTAAATTGTTTATTGCTTACCTCCGAGCTAATTAGTGAAAAATATTCCTGCATGGAGTGCAATGCCGCTGTTTCATCGCTTTTATTGCAGATGCTGCAAACGCATCCAGACTTATGTTTTCGTCTCACGGCGTATTCCTTGCATCCTTTGCACCATACTCCTTTCTTCAACTCCCGCCAATCCAGCCTATATTGTTCACACAACGGAATCCGCTGATAAGGCGCTAGGTTGTCTTCAATCGCTTTTTTGATGTCGTCTAATTTGGGTGATGCTATTCTTTGAGGATAATTTTGAAGAATGATATGCAGGTACTCCACCATCTGATAAGTCTTGCAAATGTACTTATCTTTCGGCTTCGATATAAATTCGCATTGTTTGGGGGTGAACACTACGAGGCCGTCTATCGGCATAGGGATATTTCGGATTTTAAACCACGCTTCGAGAAAGCGTATATGCTTGTTTAACTGGATGGTCGGATCTTCCATTATTGTTTTTTCATCGTCATCGTTGAATCGGTAGAATTCTCCTGTCGCTTCATCAAAATGGATTCTCCCGCTTATATTTTTGGATTCGATGATTACCGCACAGCGGTCCGTCAGCAGCAGGCCATCCATCTGCACCCGCCAGCCACCGATTGCTAAACTGACATTCCACATGACGTCATGCTCTTCAGGCAAATAAAATTCATTGAACTTCCTTTTCATCCGGGCTTCGCCTCTCTTACCCGATTTGCTCCGATGTAGCTCCACTTCGAAAAATTTCCTGTATGAATGCTCCTTTGGCAATCGATGAAGCAGGCATTCCAGCGACTCTGCTTCACTCAGCATGACCACTTTTTTCTTCTCCATTCAACACCTCCTATAGCTAAATTAAACGATTCGATAAGCTATTTCAAACTATTTCTCAACGGGTATTTTTGAGGCGATTTCTTTAATGAATAGCTACGTTTGCGGTTGTTTATTCCGTTTTGCGTTTCTAAGAGTAATTTTGTTTTCCGTAGCTTATGTAAAAAATTGCTTACTTGCAGTATTTCAGATTTACTTGCGGCAAATAGGATATTACTTGCAGTATTTTAGTTTTACTTGCGGCAAATTAATTTTACTTGCAGTAAATCGTGTTTTACTTGCAGCATTTCTTCCTTCACTTGCACCAACCAAAAAAACCTCGCCAAATGGCGAGGTCTGGAACAAATTACTCGAACGTGATACGAGCAACCGTGTCTTTATCCAATTTCTTGATCACTTCGATGATCAATTTTACTGCGTTTTCGTAATCGTCGCGGTGCAGGATGCCTGCGTGCGAGTGGATGTAGCGGGTAGCTACACCGATTGATAGGGATGGGACGCCGTTTGCCGTCAAGTGGATCGAGCCGGCATCCGTTCCGCCGCCTGCAATCGTTTCGAACTGGTACGGGATGCCTGCTTCTTCAGCTGTATCCACGACAAGTTCACGCAAGCCGCGGTGAGATACCATGGAAGCGTCGTAAAGCAGGATCTGCGGGCCGTCGCCCATTTTGCTGTTGGATTCCTGTGCCGTGATTCCAGGCGTGTCGCCTGCAATGCCGACATCTACTGCAAAACCGATGTCCGGCTGGATTTTCGCTGCCGCTGTGCGCGCGCCGCGAAGGCCGACTTCTTCCTGGATGGTGCCTACTCCGTAAACGATGTTCGGGTGGTCGACGCCTTTCAATCCTTTGAGCACGTCGATGGCAATCGCACAACCGATGCGGTTGTCCCAAGCTTTAGCAAGGAGCAATTTTTCATTTGTCATGACCGAGAATTCGAAATACGGCGTGACCATATCCCCTGGCGTGATGCCCCACTCTTTCACTTCATCGCGGGATGAAGCGCCGATGTCTATGAACATGTCTTTGATTTCCACCGGTTTTTTGCGTGCTTCCGGAGACAGGATGTGCGGCGGTTTAGAGCCGATAACGCCTGTGATTTCCTTGCCGCTGCGAGTCGTGATCGTCACACGCTGAGCCAGCATGACCTGCGACCACCAGCCGCCGACCGTCTGGAATTTCAAGAAGCCTTTGTCGTCGATTTGGGTAATCATAAAGCCGATTTCGTCCAAGTGGCCAGCGACCATGATTTTCGGGCCGTCTGCTGCGCCTTCTTTGCGGGCGATCAAGCCGCCCAAGTTGTCCGTTTCCACAGAATCTGCAAACGGCGCTATGTATTTTTTCATAACTTCACGGGCTTGGCGTTCGTTGCCGGGAATTCCGTTTGCGTCCGTCAATTCTTTCAGCATCACTAATGTATCGTCCATTTTAACCATTATTTCGACCTCCTAAATATTCATTCTGTTTTATTATAAATGAAAGCTCTTCCATTATCAAAACATTCTTAATAGCCTTCGTTCTGGCGCTCGTAATTGGTTTTGTTTTTGGCGATATACGCTTCCAAAATCTCGTCATACGTGAAGCCGAGCGCGTGGGCGATGCCGCCGTACCAGCTCCAGACGTCCTGGTAATTCGATACCGAGTAGTCTTCAAGGAACTCCAGTATTTGCCGCTGTGTGGCGATGAACAATTCGGTCAGATCCGTCTCCCCAACGCGGTCCGGCCACTCGGACAGCATGTTCAGATCTTTTTCAATGCCGAGCGACAGCAAAAAGTGGATCGAGTCAACATATTCCTCCAGAATCACTTCGCGGGCGGATGCTTCTTTGGTGCTCCAGAACTTGAAGCACCGCGTCTCGTTCGCCAATTCAGCGAGCTCCACCAAAAGCGCCAGCCCTTTTTTACGGAAAAGATCTTCTTCCATCCCGCGGTTCGATTGGATAAACCGGTCCAGTTCCTCCTGCATCGCAAACAATTCCTGCAAATTCATGCAACCACTCCTTTTTCCAATAAAATCTTGAAACCATAATACTTTCCGTTCGTATTATACATTAGAACGCTGGGAGTGAGGGGAATAAACCATGGGTTTTTTAATCCGCCTGATTGTCATTGCACTTATTATTTATATCGCGTATCGATTGGCCAAGTACATGATGGATCCAAAACGCAAGATTGAGTCGGCCTTAGCGTCAGGCACCTTCTATTTTGAAGACGACCGTACAGATCCTAGAAAGAATTTTCATATTGTATTTAAAGGGGTTTTATTCGCAGGTGAAAAATACATGGGGACCGGCGAGGATGCCGGCACGGTTGAATCCATATTCGTCTGGACCGAGGATTCCGCCAAACTGGATGCCCTGGGCAAAGAAGATTTCCGGTTCTTGGAGGATGAAATCCGCAAGAACTACCCGGACGCGCAGATCAACTGGAAAAATCCGATTGAACAAGTGATCATGCAGGAAGGGTGAACGATCACCCTTCTTCAGCCAAATTCCTTGAAACTCCATATCAATAACGCCACATCAATGGCCGCGAGCAACAGAAACCCGACGCGGAAATTGGTGTGTTTTGTTTTGTGGCGAAACGCCATCATGCCCGCATATGCGCCGATGCCGCCGCCGAATATGGCAACCGACCAGAGATTCTTTTCAGGGATGCGCTGTCCGCGCCGCTGTGCCTGCGTCTTGTCGATGCGCATCATGACGAATGCCAATAACGAAAGCACCGCAAAATACCCCAGGATAATCAAAAACATCGCTTTTCCTCCTATAGAAAAAGACTGGCGAGGTTTCGCCAGTCTTTTCATTTGTATTCTTATTTGTTCAACGCTTTTTTAGCTTGGTCAGCCAATGCTGTGAAAGCAGCTGCATCAGATACAGCGATTTCAGCTAGCATTTTGCGGTTGATGTCGATGCCGGCAACTTTAAGGCCGTTCATCAAACGGCTGTAAGAAATCTCGTTCAAGCGAGCAGCCGCGTTGATGCGCGTGATCCACAGTCTGCGGAAGTCACGTTTTTTGTTGCGACGGTCACGGTAAGCATAGTTACCAGATTTCATCACTTGCTGGTTTGCTACTTTATATTGGATGTGCTTAGCACCATAATAACCTTTTGCTAATTTAATGACCTTTTTACGACGCTGGCGCGTCACTGTTCCACCTTTTACGCGTGGCATAATACATTACCTCCTGCTTGAATATGAAAATTCGATTTTTAATTTTTGTCTAGACTGCAGCGCCCAGATTCTCGGGGTCATAAGCCGAAGTGGCTGTGCGGCAAAAAGCGCCGCTTCGCCCATTCATCTTATGCCCGTTGAATCTACACGGGCGCTTACGCTTTTCTAGTCTTACTTCATGTTGTAGATCAAAGATTTGATGCGCTTCAAGTCGCCTGCAGAAACAAGTTTCCCTTTGCGAAGGTGACGTTTTTGCTTAGTCGATTTGTTTGCAAATAAATGGCTTGTGTGTGAACGATTGCGTCTTACTTTACCAGTTCCAGTTTTCTTGAAACGTTTTGACGCACCGCTATGGCTTTTCATTTTCGGCATTTCGAGTTCCTCCTAAACAATTGTACTATTATTCTTTTTCGTTAACCGGCGCAAGCATCAAGAACATGCTGCGGCCATCCATTTTCGGGCGCTGTTCAACCGTAGCTACCTCTTTGCACGCTTCTGCGAAGCGTTCAAGGACGCGCTGTCCGATTTCTTTGTGCGTGATCGCACGGCCTTTGAAACGGATTGAAGCTTTTACTTTGTCGCCTTTTTCAAGGAACTTGATCGCGTTGCGAAGTTTCGTGTTGAAATCGTGATCGTCAATTGAAGGGCTTAGGCGCACTTCTTTGACAACGATGACTTTCTGATTCTTGCGGATTTCACGATCTTTTTTCTGTTGCTCGAACTTGAATTTCCCGTGGTCCATGATGCGTGCGACCGGTGGCTTAGCTTGAGGAGCCACAAGTACAAGATCCAAGTTGACACGTGCCGCAATTTCAAGTGCTTCGTTACGTGTTTTAATGCCGAGTTGTTCACCGTTCTGATCAATAACCCGCAGTTCACGTGCACGAATACCTTCGTTTACATTAATGTCTTTGCTAATATTAATCCACCTCCGGATAGTGTCGCGAATAGCTTAAATGCTCGAACCGACGATTGCCGGCTTACAGGTTCCGATCCAAAACAAAAGCGGATGAACCACAGAGGTCCACCCGCAAATATGACAATACGCAAGCATGCGTGTAGTAGTCAATCGTGTATACCTGCCAACAATCGGTCGATCAGGTGAGAAGCGGGTGCTCCTGCTTTGCACATATAAGTATTCTATAACCTTATCTATAATATCACGCGTACATGCCCTTGTCAACAGCTATATCAATATAAGCTGAACTTAAGAAGTTGGCTATTATACTCCGCTTCGGCGCTTTGGGCAGTGCAAAGACGATTGCTCCTGCGCAAGCTCGTCGCAAAAGAGACACCCAAATGCTTTGGGTGTCTCTTTGGCTCCCACAAGAAGCCAGGCAAAGACCGCCTGTCTTCTTGCTTCGCCTAGCCCATGGTCGCGCCGATGCTTAGACATTTCTTAGCTGTATAAAAGTCATCTTATGATTTCTGTATTCTATTATTGGTTAAAAGATATTGAGCAAGAAAGTGGAGCCCGTTGGAAAGTCCCGAGTAAGATTCTAGGGTCCATGAATAATAATACATATGCTTCTATCTCTGCATCGCTACTCTGGCTATAGTGTATGAAAATCATCGCCGCGCTAGCTTCGTCGCAAATAAAAAGGCCCAAAAGTAGTTTGGGCCTTTTTATCACCTAGCTCGTAGTCGCGCCGGCGCTGGTATAGTTCTTTAAAAGGTGATCGCTTCACATAATTAGCAGTACTATCTAAGATATGAAGCAAAACAGCGGAGACGCCCGCGGGATAGCGAGAAAGCCGAGACCCCGGAAGCCGCAACGCGGCTGAGGAGGCTTGGCGCTCGCCCGCAGGCAAGCGAAGCTGTTTTGCGGAATATCGATAGTTATAGCTAATTAACCTTACCGAAGTTCGCTCTTGACCATGTTGAGGAAGTCGTCGAACGGCATGCTTTCGGACTTCTGTTCGCCGTACTTGCGGACGTTCACGGAGCCGTTCTCGAGTTCCTGGTCGCCGATTACGAGCATATAAGGAACTTTTTGCATCTGGGCTTCACGTATCTTATAGCCGAGTTTCTCATCCCGCTCGTCGATGTCAACGCGCAGGCGGTTCAAGCGAAGCTTGTCCTGAACTTGTTTCGCGTATTCGCTGTGCGCATCAAGCGAAACCGGAATCACTTCCACCTGTACCGGTGCGAGCCATGTCGGGAAGGCCCCTTTGTACTCTTCGATCAGGAAGGCAACGAAACGCTCCATTGTTGAAACAACGCCGCGGTGGATAACGACTGGACGGTGCTGTTTGCCGTCTTCTCCGATATAGTTCAAATCGAAGCGCTCCGGCAATAGGAAATCAAGCTGGACAGTAGACAACGTTTCTTCCTTACCAAGTGCAGTTTTCACTTGGACGTCCACTTTCGGACCGTAGAATGCTGCTTCCCCTTCCACTTCAGTGTAAGGAAGCGCCAATTCGTCCATCGCTTCTTTCAGCATCGCCTGGGCGCGGTTCCACATAGCATCGTCGTCGAAGTATTTCTCTTTGTCTTGCGGATCACGGTAAGACAAACGGAATGAATAATCTTTGATATCGAAGTCCTTGTAAACTTCAATCACCAAGTTGACGACGCGCTTGAACTCTTCTTTGATCTGGTCGGGGCGCACGAAGATATGCGCATCGTTCAATGTCATGCCGCGCACGCGCTGTAGCCCTGAAAGCGCACCGGACATTTCGTAGCGGTGCATCAACCCAAGTTCCGCAATGCGGATCGGCAGGTTGCGGTAGGAATGGATCCCCTGCTTGTAGATCATCATGTGGTGCGGGCAGTTCATCGGCCGGAGCACAAGGTCTTCATTGTCCATGGACATGACCGGGAACATATCGTCCTGGTAATGGTCCCAGTGGCCGCTTGTCTTATAAAGGTCGACGCTTCCCATGACAGGAGTATAGACATGGTCATAGCCCAGGCTTTCTTCCTTGTCGACGATATAGCGCTCGATGATGCGGCGGATAGTCGCGCCTTTTGGCAGCCACATCGGCAAGCCTTGGCCGACTTTCTGGGAGTTCATGAACAAGTTCAGTTCTTTTCCGATCTTGCGGTGGTCGCGCTCTTTCGCTTCTTCAAGCATGGCCAGATGCGCTTTCAGCTCGTCTTTTGTGAAGAACGCAGTTCCGTAGATACGCTGCAGCATCTTGTTGTCGCTGTCGCCTCTCCAATACGCGCCGGCCACACTCAGCAATTTGAATTCCTTCAGCTTGCCAGTCGACGGCACGTGGATTCCGCGGCAAAGGTCGAAAAAGTCGCCTTGCTCATAGATCGACACTTGCTCGTCTTCCGGAATCGCTTCAAGAAGCTCCAATTTGTACGGGTCTTCGATTGCTGCGAAGCGTTTTTGCGCTTCTGCACGCGAAACGTCGTGGCGGACAATTTCAATATTTTCGTTGATGATTTTCTTCATCTCTTTTTCGATGACCGGCAAATCTTCTGCAGTGATGGCCGTTTCGGAATCGATATCGTAATAGAATCCGTTCTCGATGACCGGGCCGACGCCAAGTTTGGCATCCGGATAAATGCGTTTCACCGCTTGGGCCAATAGATGCGCAGTCGAGTGGCGCAGGATTTCCAGCGCTTCATCGGAATCCGGTGTGATGATTGCGATGCTGCCGTCTTGGGAGATCGGCCATTTCAAATCCACCAGCTGGTCGCCGACTTTTCCGGCCAATGCTTTCTTGCGGAGGCCTGGCGAAATGGATTGAGCAATTTCTTCAGTAGTCGTGCCTTTGGAAAACTCCTTTACTGCTCCATCAGGGAATGTTAATTGAATCATGTCTGACATATTACTCTCTCCTTTTTCATTTAGATTTGAACACCTTGCCCGACCCAATCGGCAGCCAAGGGACTGCCGTTTTCCGGACAAATAAAAAAAGCCTCATCCCAAAGGGACGAAGCTATGTTCGTGGTTCCACCCTTCTTCTATTCGGGACAGAAAGATCCTGTCCAAAACGAAGCTCTGCATCGGCTAACGGGCCGGTACCGTCAGCTGCTACTCCAAAGTTCACAGCTGCTGCTCGAAGGTGGTAAGCGTTGTGCCGGTACTTGAGAAGCTTGCAGCCGGTGGCTTCTCTCTCTAGAAAGTCGTACAGTTCCGCTCTTGTCCTTGTCAAAGCATTTCAAATCATATTCTGATTGTTATTACTATACTGCGAAAATCTCCAAAATGCAACACCCTTAAAATCAATTCCTGCGGTTTCTGCCGTCCAGCTTCACCGGTTCCGTCAGCGCGCGGATGCGTTCCATGACGCGGGCCGCTTTCAGGTCTTCCTTTTCGCCGCGCTGGGAATACGTCAAATGGTGCTGGAGTTCAGAATAGCTGAAGTTCGATGTCATGAACGTCGGCAGCCGCTCCGCCATCCGGTAATGGAGGATCGTACCGAGCACTTCGTCGCGTGTCCAGCTCGACATCGCTTCCGCACCGATGTCATCAAGCATGAGGACATCGGCTTTTTTGACGTAATCGACTTTTTCCTGCAGTGTCTGATCGCCGATCGCCTGTTTCATTTCCCGCATGAATTCCGGGACGAACACCAGGACGGACCGGATGTTCATCTCTGCCAGTTCGTTGGCCACGGCACTCAGCAAATAGGATTTTCCGATGCCGAATTTGCCGTACAAATACAGGCCTTTCTTCGGCATATTATCCGGGCCGGTCGTTTCATCCAAAAACTTGCTGACGGCACGGAATGCTTCCATCCGGCTGTCATCCAATTCAAAGCCGCTGAGCGTCGCCTGCATCACTTCTTTTGGCATGTACATGCTGTGGATCATTGAAGATGCCCGGCGTTTATTGTCGTGGGCATTTTTCAGGCGGCACGGCGTATAGGAAATGCCGATGGTCCCGCGCTCCAATACCAAATTCGGCTCGAAGCCCTTCAGATGGTTGATGCAGCCTTCAAAGCTCGGGCATTTATTGCAATCGTGGGACTGGTCGATGTACTCGTATAATTTATGCAGCCCTCTGTCCACGGTGCTTTTATCGATTTCAGAAGAATGCTCTTCCAGGAACTTCTGGACGCCGTGATTTTCAAGCACTTCTTTTCGCATATCGTTGTAGCGCTCCGAGAAAGCGGGGGCATTGACCACCCGTTTCAATGTTTCGCGAATCGGCTCCATTTAATCACCCTTGCCTTTCTTCATCGCCAGTCTAGCGAGGAGTTTTTGTTTTTCGATTTCCAGATCGGTGTTCTGCGGCTTGGCAGCGGCCGGCTGCACCTCATCTTTCTGATAGAACCATTCCGGCAGCTTCTCTTCCCGCACCGGCTTGCCGCGGTTGGAGCGGGTAGCAGATTTGGCGGCGGAAGAAGGCGATCCATCCGCTTTCCATTTCATGTATTGTTCATGTTCGATGCGCGCCAAATCCATCGCTTCCTTGGCTGTCGTGACATTTTTGCGGAGCCAATGCGAAGCGATTTTCTCGACATACGCTTTTGTCAGTTTCATATCCGTCCGAAGCAGGACGTATTGGAGCAGCACGTTCACAACCGCCGGCTCCATGCCATGCTGAATGACCAATTGGTTGGCCAGCTGGACATCGGCCGGCAACGGTTCTTTGCCGTTGGCAATATCACGGAGCACTTCGACAGGCGAGGCGGATTCCAGGTACTGGATCAACTCTTCCTGCCGGGTTTTCGGCTCTGCCGATTCCGCCGGCTCTTTTTTGCGGGCTTGGACAAGTTTCGGTGCCGTCGTCGCCACAGTCAGTTTATAATATTCCGAAGCCGCTTTTTTAAGGCCTTCGAGCGTCAGTTTGGAATCATCATCGATTGCCAAAAGCACCACTTTCTGCATATCTAGCGGCCCCCAGCTATAGAGGAACGCCAGCTTGGCAATGGTGTCTTTGACCGAAGCCGTCAATACGCGCTTTGGCACAAGCTGTTCCGACAATCCTTGCCGGAGCAGCGCAAAATCGAAATCCTCCTCGGTCTTATAGCCGCCTTCCGTCCGTTCATGGAAATCTTTCGTCTCTGACGGATAACCCGCCTTGGCGTGGACCGGCTGGAAAATGTCCGTGAATGTGCGCGACACTTCTTCGAAACCATCCGGGATTTCGGTCTGGTTCAGGAAGCGGTCCCGCACTTTCCGGTAGGACGTCTCACCGATCTTGCTGAACAGGAACATCGAAAGCAGCGGATCCTGGAAAAATTTCTTGGGGTCGAGCGGCGGACAAAGTTCATAGACGAACGACCGGTGATCGCCGTCCCTTTTGAACGTCTTCATAAGGCCGATCGCCTCGAGCTGTATGCGGGATTCGAAAATACGGGCAATGGGCACGCCCAAGGTATTCATCAAGGAATAATGGGTGGCTTCTTCTCCCCCGGCTTCCCCTTCCGCCCAAAGCGTCAAGTAGAAAGCCGTGGCTTCCGCGCCGATCATCGGCTGGTACAGGAGCGTCAACAGCTGGCGGTCATAATTTGAAAAAGGGTACGGCAAACGGATTTTAAACGAGTCCGCGGGTTGGAGTTCTTTATAAAGTGCAGACATGGTTCACCGCCTTACTCGGTTTTCTTGTCTTCCGGATTCTTTTTTAAAAGATCCTTCAGTTCATCAATAAATACAGTAATGTCTTTGAATTGGCGGTAGACGGAAGCGAAACGGACATACGCCACTTCGTCGATTTCCGCCAGCCGGTTCATGACCAGCTCGCCGACTTCTTCGGATTTCACTTCAGCATTGCCAGTTCGGCGCAGTTCCTTTTCAATGTCAAAGACGACATTTTCAAGTGTCTCAAGCGGCACCGGCCGTTTTTCGCAGGCCCGGATCAAACCGCGCAACACTTTCTCGCGGCTGAACTCTTCGCGCGAACCGTCTTTTTTCACCACGATCAGCGGCATTTCTTCCACTTTCTCGAAGGTCGTATAACGGTAGCCGCACGCTTCACATTCCCTGCGCCTCCGAATTGATTTGTTATCATCTACCGGGCGCGAATCGACAACACGCGTCCCGTTATGCTGGCAAGCCGGACATCTCATATGGACCTCTCCCTAAACGTTCTATCTGTTTCTTCTATATAATAATCTCATCTTTCGTACTGCTCTTGGAAGACTTTGCTAGCTTCGCCGCAAAGCCGCTCCCGCAGATTTTCGACGATCATTTTTTCAGCCTAATATATATAGTATAACAAAAATTCCTCTGTAAAATAGAAAAAGCAGAGGATTTTATCCTCTGCTTAGTATGTTTCATGTTAACGGATTATGCATTTACTGAAACTTTGGATTGGCCAGCACTGACTGGACCCATTCCGCGCGGAATTTCTACGAATTCACGCGTACCTGAATTCAACGCTTCAGCAATATAATTAGCTGCAACAGTTGGATCAAGATCGCCGCAAGTATAAACATCGATACTTGCATAGCCATGTTCCGGGAAGCTGTGGATCGTTAAATGCGATTCAGAAATGATGACTACCCCGCTTACGCCTTGAGGTGCAAATTTGTGAAAAGCTACTTCTCTGACTTCGGCTCCGGATTTAAGTGCTGCATCAACAAAAGTTTGTTCGATAAAATCCATATCGTTTAATTTGTCAAAATCACACTGCCAAAGTTCTGCAATTACGTGACGTCCCATTGTTTCCATGGTTCGTTTTCCCCCTTTGATATCATTTTGTTTTGATGCGCAAAATATTCAAAGTTGACTACCACGGGGGAAAGTTAGTCCAAAGAGGTCCTAACCCTTTAAGCAGTCATGTGAATAAAGATTGCTCCATCCGTTGCCGTAAACCTGCTGGTAACGAAGAAGTTCGCAGTCGTTTTTTGACTACGAATGTTAGTATATGATGTATTGAAATGAAATGCAATAAAAATTACTCGAAAAAACATCTTTTTTTCAGGAAATTATTTTCAGGAAAAAACCGCACCCCTCTTGTACAAGGGATGCGGTTCGTATCAATTATCATGCATAAACCATAGATTTTGCGACTTTCTTTGCTAAATCCACAACACGTGCGGAATAGCCCCATTCATTGTCGTACCAAGCCAGCACCTTCACTTTGCGGTTGCCGATGACCATTGTCGAAAGGCCGTCCACGATTGCCGACTGTTCAGTCGTGTTGAAGTCGACCGATACGAGCGGATCCATCGTCAGGGTCAAAATGCCGGTCAAGCCGTTTTCGGAAGCGTTAACAAACGCCTCGTTGACTTGTTCCGCCGTTACGTCCTGCTTCACGTCAACGACAAGGTCGACAAGCGATACATTCGGTGTCGGAACGCGCAATGCCATGCCGTGGAGTTTTCCTTCAAGCTCCGGCAAAACCAAAGACAGCGCTTTCGCGGCACCCGTAGATGTCGGGATGATCGACTGTGCACATGCACGTGCGCGGCGAAGATCCTTATGCGGGTTATCAAGGTTTTTCTGGTCGTTCGTATACGAATGGACCGTCGTCATCAAGCCGTTTTCGATGCCGAACGCATCATTCAGCACTTTCGCGACCGGAGCCAAGCAGTTCGTCGTGCAGCTCGCATTTGAAATGACATCATGCTTATCGATTTCCAAAGCGTCGTCATTGACGCCCATGACAATCGTGACATCCGCGTTTTTCCCAGGTGCCGATAAAATGACTTTGCGCGCGCCTGCTTCCAAGTGAAGTGCAGCTTTTTCGCGTGCGTTAAATTTGCCGGTTGCCTCAATAACAATATCAATGCCCATTTCTTTCCATGGTAAAAGGAGTGGATCCCGCTCATTCACCAACTGCACCCGTTTGCCGTTGACGATCAACGCATCTTCTTCGTGAGACACATCGCCCTGGAAGATTCCGTGATTTGTGTCATACTTAATCAAATGCGCCAAGGTTTCAGCAGGATAGCTGGCGTTCACAGCTGAAATCGTGATGTCATCCATTAAAATGGCTTGTCTGAATACCATGCGGCCGATGCGGCCAAACCCGTTAATCGCAATAGATACTGTCATTTATTAGTCCTCCAGTAAATTAAGTTATACTTTTATTTTTAATTCGTTATATAGTATAACACATTTTACGTAATCTGGAACCTTTAACTTCTATTCTTTGCCTCTTTCAGGATTCCACTGCATTCCAGCTATCCAAAATCCGGTTGAGCTGCCATTTCGTTTCTTCGATGGAGCCATTGTTGTAGATGACCGCGTCGGCCCCTTCTTCTTTTACCGACATTGGCAATTGCGAAGCGATGCGCGCTCGGGCTTCTGCTTCAGACAGCCCGTTGCGCTCCATCAGCCGCGCCAACTGATTCTCTTCCGTCACACTGACCACCAGGATCTTATCGGCGAAATGCTGAAGCCGGCTCTCGAATAGGAGCGGGATATCCATGATGACGGTCTTATGGCCTTCTTCCAGAAAGGCCGCGCGCTGGCGCATCATTTCCGCCCGGATTGCCGGATGGATGATGTCATTCAGCTTTTTCCGGCTCGCCGGATCGTTGAAGATGATGTCGCCCACCTTTTTCCGGTCCATTCCGCCATCCGGCAAAATCACTTCGCTGCCGAAAGCCTCTTCAATCTTTTTCAATGTATCGCTGCCCGGCTCCACGACCTGCCTTGCCACCTGATCGGCATCAACAATCGGATACCCGAGCTCTTTCAGCATTTGGGAAACGGTGCTTTTCCCGCTCGCAATGCTGCCCGTCAAACCAATGATCATTCCAAGCCCTCACTTCTGGCACGACGGGCAATATACCGAAGTCCGCCCGCCGATTTGGAGGGACTTGGTCATGCTGCCGCATGCCGTGCACTGTTTTTTGCCATACATGCCGAACCGGTTCTGCATTTGCCCCGACTCGCCGTTTATGTTGCGGTAATCCGAAATCGTGCTTCCTCCCGCTTCAATGCTTTCAAGCAGGATCGTAGCAATTGCCTCGAACAATTGCGTTTTCCGCAGACGGCTGATGCGCCCGGCTTTTCGGTTCGGATGAATCTTCATCCGAAACAGCGCTTCGGTCGCGTAAATATTGCCGCAGCCGGAAATCACCCGCCCGTCCATAATCACTTCTTTGATGGGCTTGTTCTTATACTTCGGGCTTTCCGACATGTCCAGGAAATGCTCGAGTGCTCCGTCGTCAAATGGTTCCGGCGCCATCAAAAGCAGCGGCGGAAAATCCCCTTCTTCGTTCAGCACCCGCATCTCCCCGAAACGCCGGATATCCGCATATGCAAGCAGGTTTCCATCGTCAAGCGTCAATACTACATGGACATGCCGGCGGAACTTCTCCTCCTGGATCGACAGCAAGCTGTCGACAAAAAACCAGGCCCCCGACATCCCCAAGTGGTTCACCAATAAAAACTCATTGTCTTTCTTCATCTGAAAATAAATATATTTGCTGCGTCGGTCCACCCGCACAATTTCAGCGCCGATCAGGCTGTCGATAAAGGCATCGGCTTCCATCCGTTTGATGATGGCCTCCTTGCCCCCTTCTTTTGAAAGGCGGATTGTATCCGACACGAAAACATCCCGGATCACCTTGCCGGCAGCAACCGGCCGGATCAGGCGGACGACGCCTTCCACTTCAGGAAGTTCTGGCATCCAAAAGCACTCCTATCATTTTGTATCGTACCAAGTGTCGCCGTAAGCGAAATCCACTTTCAGCGGCACATTCAGTTCCACTGCATTTTCCATGACTTCAGGAACCAGTGTCTTCAGTTTCTCCAATTCTTCCGGCGGCGCTTCGAAAATCAATTCATCGTGCACTTGCAGCAGCATGCGCGTCTGCATGCCTTCGCGCTCCAGCGCATCCGCCATATCGATCATCGCTTTTTTGATGATGTCCGCGGCGCTCCCCTGGATCGGTGTATTCATCGCCGTCCGTTCAGCAAAGCTGCGCAGATTGAAGTTCGAGCTATTAATATCCGGCAAATAGCGGCGGCGGTTCATGATGGTGGTGACAAAGCCGTTTTTCTTCGCCGTCTGGATACTCGTATCCATATAATTCTTGACGCCCGGGAAGCTCTTCAGGTAGCTGTCGATGAATTCAGCAGCTTCTTTCCGGGTGATGTTCAGGCTTTGGGACAATCCGTAATCGCTGATGCCGTAGACGATGCCGAAGTTGACCGCTTTCGCTGCGCGGCGCATATTCGACGTCACTTCTTCTGCCGGCACGTGGAACACATCACTTGCCGTTTTCGTATGGATGTCCATATCGTGCTTGAAGGCATCGATCAGGCTGTCATCTTTCGACATATCCGCAAGCACCCGCAATTCGATCTGCGAGTAATCCGCAGCCACCATGAGCCATCCAGGCACCGACGGCACAAATGCCTTCCGGATCTTGCGCCCTTCCTCCAGCCGCACCGGGATGTTCTGCAAGTTCGGGTTGATCGAACTGAGGCGGCCTGTCGTCGTGAGCGCCTGCTGGAAGCGCGTATGGACTTTGCCGTCTTCGTGTATCTCCTTCAGCAGCCCTTCAATATAAGTGGAAAGGATCTTGCCAAGCTGACGGTACAATAAAATATACGAAATGATTTCGTGTTTGCCTTCCAGCTTTTCCAACACATCCGCTGCGGTCGAATAGCCGGTCTTGGTTTTTTTCTGGACCGGCAAGCCCAGCTTTTCGAACAGGATCGTCCCGAGCTGTTTGGTCGAGTTGATGTTGAACCGTTCACCCGCAAGGCCGTAGATTTCAAATTCGATCTTCTCGAGCTTATGCGATAATTCTTTGCCCATTTCCGCCAACCTTTCGCGGTCGACCTTGACGCCGAACGATTCCATCGCGCCGAGGATCGTTGCCAATGGCAATTCCAGGTTGCGGTACAAGCCGAATTGTTCGTTCTCCTCTAGCTTCTTCAGCACCAGCGGACGCACTTCCCAGATCGTCCGTGCTTTTCGCGCTAGATGCTCATGCAGGATCAAATCGCCCGGAACGGATTTCTTCGCACCTTTTCCGTAGATCTGTTCGTTTTGGGAAACTTCCGTATAGCCATATTCCTGGACGATGTTCGACAAGTCCGTATACGTCAGCGACGGATTGACGATGTAAGCACCCAGCATCAAATCGAAGTCGACGCCTTTCACTTCCAGTCCGCAGCGCAAAAATGCCGCCGTTGCCGCTTTGGAATCGGACATGAATTTTTTCTTTGATTCATCCTCGAACCAAGCTCTGAAAGCCTCTGATGAAGTGATTGTCTCCATCGTTGCCACATACGTCTTGTCGGCTGTCGCAAACGATACCCCTAAGAGATCACAGGTATGGTATTGTTCATCGTACATCTCCAGATGGATGGCCATCTCGTCTTCCAGAATCGAGGCGTCGATTTCACTTAGCACTTCGAATTCCAGGTCTTTTTTCACCGTTTCTTCCTGGGTGTATTCGCTTTTCTCGAGCAGCGACTTGAATGCCAGCTCGTTCCATACCTTGATGAGTTCATCCTGGTCCGGCCCCGAGTAGCCCAGGTCATTGATGGATACTTCAATCGGCGCCTCGCGCTCGATCGTTGCGAGCTTTTTGCTGATATGGGCAAGCTCTTCGTTTGCTGCGAGTTTTTCCTTCAGCTTGCCTTTCTGCTCGTCGATGGCTTCATAGACGCCTTCAACTGAACCGTAGGCAGCCAGCAATTTCAATGCCGTCTTCTCGCCAACGCCCGGAACGCCCGGAATATTATCAGAGGAATCGCCCATGAGCCCTTTCATATCGATGATCTGCTCCGGCGACAAGCCGTATTTTTCACGGATATGGTCAACAGTATATTTTTCGATATCGGTGATCCCTTTGCGCGTGATGTAAACCGTCGTAGAAGGGGATGCCAGCTGCGTCAAATCCTTGTCTCCGGAAATGACCACCACTTCATCGCCTTCTTTTTCCGCCTCCAGGCTCAATGTGCCGATGATGTCATCCGCTTCGTAATTTTCGAGTTCGTATGTTTTGATGCGGTAGGCATCGATCAGTTTTCTCAAGTATGGAAATTGCTCGGACAGTTCAGGCGGCGTCTTTTGGCGCCCTCCCTTGTATTCGCCGAACATCGCATTACGGAACGTCGTTTTCCCGGCGTCAAACGCCACGATCATATGCGTCGGCTGCTCTTCTTCCAAGATTTTCTGCAGCATCATCGTAAACCCATACACAGCATTCGTATGGACCCCTTGTTCATTGGTCAAAAGCGGCAGCGCGAAGAACGCGCGATATGCCAAACTGTTTCCGTCTAATAAAAGAATTTTCTTCGCCACAAAATTACCCCTCTCAAATAAAAAAGCCGTCATTCCCTACATTTTACCATGACGGCAAAAAGAAGAGAAATGACGGGCTGTTTTACGTTCCTGTTGTAAGTTATCCATTTATTTGGTTTTACTAAAGAATCTTTCTTTTTATAAACCGCTTCGGCGCTTAGAGCATGGCTTTCGCTAGAAGCCAGGCAAAGAACGCCAGTCTTCTTGCTTCGCCCAGCCCGTGTGCGCGCCGGTGCTGGTTTAGTTCCTTAAAAGCTGATGACTCAATGTTTTAGTAGTACTTTCTAAGATATGGAGCAAAACAGCGCAGACGCCTGCGGGAGCAGCGTAGCGACGAAGCTGTTTTGTGGAATATCGGCACAGTATAATACACATACTAAAATCTTTTAGAATTAGAAAAAGAGCCCTGGGGAGGGCTCTTTTTCCCTTCATGCGGTTGAAGGGGGGTTCTATTAAACCTTAACATCCCTTTGTGAAGGCAGTGTTAATCCTGTGTTAATATTACCACTGATTGTTTTTATATTTTTTGTAATAATTTACCTGTCTTGCGAATAAATAAAGTTTGCGTTTCAGGTGCTTGTCTTTTTTATAGAATAACGGATTGCCGTATTTGCCTTTTTTCAACAGATCGTCGATATCGCGCTGGACCGCTTTATTGGCTACGAACTTGCGCAGCACGATTTTCGGCACGACTGTGAAGAGGAAATCCTCATTCAAGTACGTGACCGGCTTCTCGACATGGTAGATCAAGTCATCCACTAAGTAGGACGCCATATTATGGCCGAGTGCAGTCACATAATAACTTGAACGGCCCTGGCGGATATTCACTTCAAACACTTTGAATTTACCGTCTCGCTCATCGTATTTCAGATCAAAATTCGCAAATCCGGTATAGCTGACCGCTTCCAGGAAATTCTGGAGTTTGACCATCATTTCTTTGTTGAAGCGGGTGATCAGCGCGGTGTAGTTTCCAATGGCCGTTACGGTGTGTTCCTGAAGAACCACTTGGGCGAACGTCACCAGCTGAGTCTTGCCTTTTGAGCTTGCATAGATGACGGAATCCCACATATACGTATCGTCTCCCGGAATGAAATCCTGGATGATCAGTTCGTCGTCATAGCCGCTTGAGGTGATTTTCTGGATGACTTCCTGCAATTCCCGCGGATTTTCAACTTTATAGACTTTTTGCTGGCCCTCGAATTTATTGAGGTTATAGGCAATGCCGTTGCTCGGTTTCACGATGACCGGGTACATCATCCCTTCGTCGAACGGCTCACCGGAACGGCAGTCGTAGAAGAATGTCGTCGGCGTGTCGATGCCGTGCTCTTTGCAAAGTTTATAGAAATTGGATTTGACCTGCAGCTGGTTCATCAGGTTTTCCGTGATGTAATTGAAGACGAAATGCTCTCTTAGTATAGAAGCATTCTCGATAATGAGCCGTACGTACAAATCGTTTGTCCCGACGAGAAGCAATGTTTTCCCCGGTGTCCGGTATTTCTGGGCGATGCTTGTCAGGATCGAAGCGAACTGCGATGAATCGGCAAGGCCGGTACGCAATTCGATTGTATCCGTGATCGTGCTCATTGCCGTGAACGACAATGGCTCTTTGCCGACTAAGACCGGCTTGATGCCATAAGCTTCATGAAAAGAGATGGCCATATTGTAGGCGTTCATATCCGTCCCTACAATAATCGGCAAAAAAGGTAGTGTTTCCATATGTTCCTCCTAATTATCTTGCTAACGGCAGATAGATCGTAAAAGTGGTGCCTTTGCCCACTTCGCTGCGGACTTCCACTTTGCCATGATGCGCTTCTATTAAATGTTTGACGATGGACAGGCCAAGCCCGGTGCCGCCTTGGTTCCGGCTGCGGGCCCGGTCCACCCGGTAAAAACGCTCGAACAAGCGCGGCAGTTCCGATGCCGCGATGCCGATTCCCTGATCTTCGACTTCTGTAACCGCCTCGCCGTCCTTTTCAAACAAGCGGACGGTGATAGCAGTGCCAGCTCCTGAATAGGTAATGGCGTTGATCAGCAGATTGATCATCACTTGGATCAGGCGGTTGGCATCGCCTTGCACAAGGACCGGTTGGAGCTCGAGCTTCAAGCTTATATTCTTTTCTTCAAGCCTTCCCTGGATCCGTTCGGCTGCGGTTTCGATAAGCGCATCCATTTCGGTCGGCTGTGCATCCACTTGGAAGCCTTCTCTTTCAATCCGCGACAATTCAAGCAGATCTTGGATCAGCATTTCCAGCCGGTTGCTTTCTTTATGGATGATTTCTAAAAATGATAATAATGCAGATTGATCGACATACGCGCCGTCCAGAAGCGTTTCGGAAAATCCTTTGATCGAAGTTACCGGTGTGCGCAATTCATGCGACACGTTGGCAACAAAATCGCGCCGGATCCCTTCAAGCCGCTTCAGTTCAGTGATGTCGTGCGCGACAATGACAATGCCGTGCCATTGTTCATGTTTCCCTATTACAGGCGCTCCGTAAACATCGATGTGGCGGGTGTTCATCCCTTGTGTGAATTTCAGTTGTTCCCGCGCCGGCTGCTCCAGCATGAAAACATGTTCGATAAACGCTTCCAGCTCAGCGGGAATCTCGATTTCCTTGTAGAATTTATCGGAAAGTTCCTTGTCTTTCAATGCAAATTCATAAGTGAAGGCTTTGTTGAAAAGCGTCACGCTGCCTTGCCGGTCGATCATGATCAATGCGCTTCCCATGTTTTCGATCAAGGTTTTCAGGCGTTCCTGCTCCATTTCACGGACTGCAGTGATTTCCTGCAGGTTTCTAGCCAGTACATTGATTGCGGAACTCAATTCCACCGTGCCGATATTGCTGAATTCATACGCCCGGGCCCGGTAATTGCCTTTGGCGAGCTCCAAAGCGGTTTCTGTGACATTTTCAATCGGCAACGCCTGGACTTTGATGATCCGATAGCCAATCACCGCAGAAAACAACATCGCTACGATAAAGATCAGCGCCAAAAATGACCAAATCTGCAATTTATTTTCCATCTGCTCATAAACGGGAAAAAGCTGGCCGATTAAAATCAGCATGCCAGCTAATAAAATCCCGAGCCATATTAAAATGGTCGTCAACAGCCGTTGCTGGAATGATTTCATCCCGCTTTCGGCTCCTCAAGCTTATACCCCAGCCCCCGGATCGTCTTGATGAATACCGGTTTCCGGCTGTTCACTTCGATTTTGTCCCGCAGATGGCTGATATGTACATCCACGATACGGGTGTCGCCGGCGAAATCGTATTTCCACACGGCACTGAGCAATTGATCGCGCGTCAGCACCCGGTTCTTGTTTTCCATCAAATAGACAAGCAGTTCGAATTCTTTCGGCGTGAATTCAAGCTGGCGGTCTCCCAAATACACTTCGAACCGGTCCGGAAAGACCTTCAAATCGCCGAGAGTGATCGGCAAAGAACCGTCCGAAGCAGTGCTTGGAGCCGTCGCGCTCCGGCGCAGCACGGCCTTGATGCGCGCTACGACTTCACGCGGGCTGAACGGCTTGGTCATATAATCATCTGCACCCAGCTCCAGGCCGAGCACTTTATCGAATTCATCGTCTTTTGCAGTCAGCATGATGATCGGAATATTGACTTTTTCCTGGCGCAGCGCTTTGCAGACATCAACGCCATCCATTGACGGCAGCATCAAATCCAGCACGATAAGCGCCGGTTTTTCCGACAGCACCAACTCGTACCCTTCCCTGCCGTCATTTGCGATGACCGTTTCAAATCCTGCCTGGACCAGATTATAGGATAAAAGCGTCGCAATCGAATGTTCATCTTCAATGATCAATATTTTATTCTGCATTTAACACCCTCCACATTCAGTTTGAAACCCCCATCTCAAACCGGTTCAGAAGTTATCCATTGCGTGTGTGGTGAGCTGTTGAAGCAATTGCGGCGGATTGACTTGCACCAAGCCTTCGACAGCCGGGCTTCCGTCTTCGACGGTCGCTTCGATCCGGATGCTTACTTCATTGTTTTTGGCGTCGACTTCTACGACCTCGAGCAGAAACTCGATTGTCGAATAATGATAGACGGGCTGGAGAAATTTCAGGTGCTGTTCTTTGATGTAAGAACCTGGGCCTGGCAAGTATTTGGAAATGGCGGATGTGATGATTCCGGTCAGCATGATATTCGGCACGACCGGTTTCTCAAAAGCCGTCTGTGAAGCGAAATCATGCTGGATATACAGCGGATTTCCATCATTCGTCAAACCGAGATAAAGCAGCAAATCCTTGTCCTCGATCTTTTCAGTCAGCTTCAATTTTTCACCGACATTCATGTCCTCGATTTTACGTCCTAACTTGCGTTTCTTTCCAAGCAACAATAAATTCCCCTCCTATTGTCTTGCTTCTTTAATAGTATCAAGTTAGTACACAAAAGCGCAAGCGCATGTGACAACCGGACTGCTTATCTCTGTCGGTACTGCCCGTCCGAACCATCTGCGCACTCTATAGAAAAAACGCCGGACAGGAGTTTCCTGTCCGGCGTTTCTGTACTTAAGCGAGCACTTCCATCACTGCTTTGACGGATGCTGCAGATTTTTCAAGCAATTCTTTTTCTTCATCGTTCAAGTCGATTTCAAGGATTTTCTCGATGCCGCCTGCTCCAAGAATTGTCGGGACACCCATATAGATGCCGTCCATGCCGTATTCGCCTTCTAGAAATGCAATCGACGGCAGGATGCGCCGCTGGTCTTTGATGATGGCTTCCGCCATTTCCACCAGCGAAGCCGCCGGTGCATAATAAGCGGATCCGTTGCCGAGCAAGTTGACGATTTCCGCTCCGCCTTTTCGCGTACGCGCGACGATTTCATCCAAGCGTTCCTTAGCGATCAGTGTTTCGAGCGGTATGCCACCTGCATACGAATAGCGCACGAGCGGCACCATGTCATCGCCGTGCCCGCCAAGGACGAAGCCCGTGACATCTTTGACAGAGACATTCAGCTCTTCTGCAACAAATGTGCGGAAGCGCGCGGAATCCAGCACGCCTGACTGGCCGATGACGCGCTCTTTCGGAAATCCGGATTCCTTGAAAACCGTATAGGTCATCGCATCCACCGGATTGGTCAGCACGATGATTGTTGAATCAGGAGAGTATTTTACGATATCCGCCGTAACAGCCTTCATGACTTTCTGATTGGTCTGGACAAGATCGTCGCGGCTCATGCCGGGTTTGCGCGCGATGCCGGCCGTGATGATCACCAAATCAGAGTCTTTTGTATCTTCATAATTCGCCGTCCCTGTTACCCGAGCATCAAATCCTTGTACAGGCCCTGCTTCTGCCATATCCAACGCTTTGCCTTTGGCCGGATTTTCCATTTGCGGAATATCGACCAGAACGACGTCACCCAATTCTTTTTGCGCCAAAAGAAAAGCAGCTGTCGCTCCAGTGAAGCCAGAACCGATTACAGAAATCTTTTTACGTTTGAATGTCATAAAAACTCTCCTTTGAATTAGGATTTGGGTAATAATAAAAGAGGGGTTTCCCCCTCTTATCTTACATGTTTTTAATTAATTCGTCAGCGAACTCAGAGCATTTCACTTCTGTAGCGCCGTCCATCAGGCGGGCAAAGTCATAAGTCACCACTTTAGAAGCGATTGTTTTCTCCATTGACGACATGATCAATTTAGCCGCTTCAGTCCAGCCCAAGTGTTCAAGCATCAAAACGCCTGACAAGATGACTGATGAAGGGTTTACTTTATCTTGGCCAGCATATTTCGGTGCTGTACCGTGTGTAGCTTCAAAGATCGCGTGGCCAGTCAAGTAGTTGATGTTCGCGCCAGGAGCGATCCCGATTCCGCCTACTTGTGCTGCCAAAGCGTCAGAGATGTAATCGCCGTTCAAGTTCATTGTTGCAACAACGTCGAACTCGCTTGGGCGTGTAAGGATCTGCTGAAGGAAGATATCAGCGATTGAATCCTTAACAAGGATTTTTCCTGAAGCAAGAGCTTCTTCCTGTGCTTTGTTTGCAGCATCAGTTCCTTGCTCGTCTTTGATTGCATCGTATTGGTTCCAAGTGAAGACCTTGTCGCCAAATTCCTGCTCAGCCACTTCGTAGCCCCAGTTTTTAAAAGCTCCTTCAGTGAACTTCATGATGTTCCCTTTATGGACTAGTGTTACCGATTCGCGGCCTTCAGTGATTGCATAGTTGATGGCAGCGCGAACTAGGCGTTTTGTTCCTTCTTCTGAAATCGGTTTGATGCCGATGCCTGAAGACTCAGGGAAGCGGATGTTTTTAACGCCCATTTCATCAGTAAGGAAAGCGATCAATTTCTTGACTTCGTCAGAACCGTTAGCATACTCGATACCCGCATAGATATCTTCTGTATTTTCGCGGAAGATGACCATATCCGTGTCTTCAGGGCGTTTAACCGGTGAAGGCACGCCTTCGAAGTAGCGTACAGGGCGCAAGCAAGTGTAAAGGTCCAATTCCTGGCGAAGCGCAACGTTCAATGAACGGATCCCGCCGCCGATTGGCGTCGTAAGAGGTCCTTTGATTGCGATCAGGTATTCACGGATAACGTCCAATGTTTCTTCTGGAAGCCATTCGCCAGTTTCGTCGAACGCTTTCTGTCCAGCAAGGACTTCTTTCCAAACGATTGATTTTTCGCCGTTGTATGCTTTTGTCACAGATTGCTCAAGGACGCGTGAAGCTGCGTTCCAGATATCCGGTCCAGTACCGTCACCGATAATGAAAGGAATTACTGCATTGTTAGGTACGTTCAAAACGCCATTTTCTACTGTGATTTTTTCACCGTTAGCCATTTATAATTGCCTCCTGTAGTCAAAGTCATAGGGCTTCGCAAGGTGCGAGCCCCATTCTTTTTTTGTCATTTGTTATGTTGCCAAGCTGGGGACGACCGAATCGACCGCATTCGCTTTTCTTATTGTCCAGACTCCGGCGGCCAGCCCCTCGGGTCATAAGCCATCCCAGCTGCGCGGCATAAACCGCCACTTCGCTGGTCCGTCTTATGCCTTTCGGGGCTAGACGGCCGCCTTCGCTTTTCTTATTATCGCTCGTTGATTGGCACGTATTTCTGCATGCCAGGTCCGATGTATTCAGCGCGTGGGCGGATCAAGCGGTTGTCGGCATATTGCTCAAGAATATGTGCAAGCCAGCCTGAAGCACGTGATACGGCGAAGATCGGCGTGAACAAGTCATGCTCGATGTTCAATGAATGATAGACAGAAGCTGAGTAGAAATCCACGTTCGGCGGAAGGTTCTTCTGGCCGGAAACGATTTCGTCGATTTTGATCGACATTTCGTACCATTTTTCTTCGCCGCGGATTTTCGTCAATTTCTGTGACATTTCACGAAGGTGCTTCGCGCGCGGGTCTCCTTTACGGTAGACGCGGTGGCCAAAGCCCATGATTTTTTCTTTGTTCTCAAGCTTTTCGTTGATATAAGAGTCAACGTTGTCCACTGAACCGATTTCAGTCAGCATCTTCATGACCTGCTCGTTCGCTCCACCGTGCAATGGGCCTTTAAGGGCACCAATCGCAGCTGTTACGCCTGAGTACACATCAGAAAGAGTCGCGACTGCAACGCGTGCGGTGAATGTAGATGCGTTCAATTCGTGGTCTGCATGCAGAACCAACGCTTTGTTGAATGCTTCTTCTTCGATGTCAGCTGGATTTTCGCCGGACAGCATGTAAAGGAAGTTTGCCGCAAAGCTCAAGTCGCTTTTCGGTGCAATCGGCTCCTGGCCTTTACGGATGCGTGCGAAAGCTGTTACCAATGTTGCGATTTTCGCTTGGATGCGGATCGCTTTACGGTAGTTCGCTTCCGGGTTCATTTCTTCTGCTTCTTCGTCGAACAAGCCGATCATAGAAACGGCTGTGCGGAGAGCGGCCATCGGATGAACTTTTTTAATGTCGTATGTTTTAAAATGATCCAGCACTGCCTGAGGCACTGACATATTGTCAGCCAATTGCTGTTTGAGTTCCGCCAGTTCATCAGCTTTCGGCAAACGCTGATGCCAAAGTAAATAAACCACTTCTTCAAAACTTGCATTGATTGCCAAATCATCGATATCGTAGCCAACGTATGTAAGAGTGTCATCAATAATTGAACTGATGGCGGACTGGGTTGCTACAACACCTTCTAACCCTTTTGACGTTGTCATAATAATCGCTCCTTCTACTGTAGTTCACCATTCCAAAAAAAAAGCCCAGAATGGTGGGTCATCCCTTTTTTGAAGCTTGGATATAATTCCTTACCTAGCCATTATAATCAATATTGTAGAATTTGTGAATGAAAACGCTTGTTTTTTTATTCATTACCCGAAATAAAGATAAGCACACTCGAGATTATCGGACGATAACCCGAGTGTTTTTCATCTTTTTCTGGATCATTTTATACACCAGCGGCCGGTATAATTTCTGAGTCGGCCGGAACAGCAGCGATAGCCCGAGAGCATCGGAAATAAATCCCGGCGTCAGCAGCAGGACACCGCCTACCAAGACAAATGCTGCATTGATAAGGTGGTCGCCGGGCGGTTGAAAGCGCCCGAAGCTGTCCTGAATGTCCCGCACCGCTTTCATCCCCTGCTTTTTCGCAAGGAATGCCCCGATGAATCCGGTCGCGATGATAAGCGCAAGTGTCGGAAAAATGCCGATGGCGTCGCTCGCCCAGAACAAGAGGGCAAGCTCCAGCGACGGCACAACGATCAGCGCCAAAAACAGCCATTTCATATCAAGCCCTACTTTCTTATATTGCCTTATAAAACACTGGCATGGCCGTCGTAGACGATGCCTGTTTCTGCATCAATCGTTACATCGTAGTCATTCTTGATCAAAGATGTCGCTCCGTTCACGCCGACAATGACGGGAATGCCCAAGCTAAGCCCGACCACTGCAGCGTGGCTCGTCAAACCGCCTTCTTCAGTGATGATCCCTGCGCAATTGCGGATGGCCGGCATCATATCACGGTCGGTTCCGATCGTGACGATGATTTTGCCCGTCGCATCAAATGCCGAAAGCTCTTCCGAGTTCTTCACTACAAGCGTCTTGCCGTAAGCGCTCGATCTGCCGATGCCCTGCCCGTTCGCAATGCTGTCGCCGATCAAATGCACTTTCATCAAGTTCGTTGTTCCTGCTTGTCCGACAGGCACGCCTGCAGTGATGACGACCAAATCGCCATGCTTCACAAAATGGTGGCGCAAGCTTTCTTCCACTGCGTTCTCCAACACTTCATCCGTTGATGTCACGGCCTTGCTGACAATCGGCTGGACGCCCCAAACAAGCGTCAGCTTGCGGGATGGACGGTCTGTCGAAGTCACGGCGATGATTGGCACGCCGGCACGGTATTTGGAAATCATCTTCGCCGTATGCCCGCTTTCCGTCGGAGCGATGATGGCTTTCACTTTCAAGTTCAAAGCAGTATAGGAAACGGCCTGACCGATCGCTTCTGTCATATTCGTCTCTTTTTCCTTGCGGCGGTTGTCGACGATCTGCTTGTAGTTCAACGCATCTTCTGTCGTCATCGCGATGCGGTGCATCGTTTCAACCGATTCCACCGGATAAAGCCCTGCTGCCGTTTCACCGGATAGCATGATGGCATCTGTTCCGTCAAAAATCGCGTTGGCGACGTCGCTTGCTTCCGCGCGCGTCGGACGCGGATTGCGCTGCATCGAATCGAGCATCTGCGTGGCCGTGATGACCGGTTTGCCGGCACTATTGCATTTCTCGATCAATCGTTTCTGAACAAGCGGCACTTCTTCGGCCGGAATCTCGACGCCAAGGTCGCCGCGCGCCACCATCAAACCGTCGGATACGGTGATGATTTCATCGATATTGTCGACGCCTTCCTGGTTTTCAATTTTCGGGATGATCTGGATATGGGAGCCGTCGTTCTTCTCCAGCAGTCCGCGGATTTCCATGACATCCGACGCTCTGCGGACAAATGAGGCTGCAACGAAATCGATGCCTTGTTCGATGCCGAACAGGATGTCTTGTGCATCTTTATCCGTAATGCCTGGCAATTGGACAGAGACACCTGGGACATTGACGCCTTTTTTCGTCTTCAGCGTTCCGGCATTTTCCACGACTGTGTGAATCAGGCCTTGTGCTTTATCGATGCGTTTTACGTGAAGTTCGATCAGTCCGTCATCAAGCAAGATGACAGATCCCTCGTGCACATCGTCGATCAGTTGTTCATAAGTGATGGAGAACATTTCTTCGGTTCCGAGCACTTCTTTCATGGAAATGGCGATTTCTTGCCCAGTCTCCAAGTCGATTGCATCGTTTTCCATTTTATGGGTGCGAATTTCAGGCCCCTTGGTGTCCAGCAGGATGCCGACGATCTTTCCGGTTTTCTTGGCAGCTTCGCGGATGCGTTCAATGCGCAATGCATGTTCTGCGTGGTCTCCGTGCGAAAAGTTCAGGCGGGCGACGTTCATCCCCGCCTGGATCAAAGCTTCCAGTGTTTCCGGCGATTCGCTAGCCGGCCCGATTGTACAAACGATTTTTGTTTTTCTCAATGTGCTCACTCCAATTGACTTTTAAATTGATAGTTCTTTTGATAATTCATATAAGCTCATATCCGCATCGTGTTCAGCAGTGAATGCTTCAGTCATATCGTAATCCACGACTTTATTGTTCACCATGCCGACAGCCTTTCCGCCATCGCCGGCAAGGAGCACTTCTACGGCCCGTGCACCGAACAAGCTGCCGAGCACCCGGTCCCGCGCGGTCGGCGTGCCGCCGCGCTGAATGTGGCCAAGCACGGAAATGCGAGTTTCCGCATCTGATTTTTCTGCCAGCAGGCCCGCCAACTCCTGCGCACTCATGACTCCTTCAGCGACGATGATGATACTGTGCTTCTTACCACGCTTTTTCCCTTTTTCCAGCCTTTCAATCATATCATTGATGTCAAAATCCTGTTCCGGAATCAGAATGGTTTCCGCTCCCCCAGCAAGTCCGGCCCATAAAGCCAAATCGCCCGCATCTCTTCCCATTACTTCAATAATGAATGTGCGTTCGTGGCTGGTCGCGGTGTCCCGGATTTTGTCAATCGCTTCGATCACCGTATTGAGCGCCGTATCGAATCCGATCGTGTAATCCGTTCCCGGGATATCGTTGTCGATTGTCCCAGGGACGCCGACAGCAGGGAAGCCTTTTTTCGTCAATGCCATAGCGCCGCGGTAGGATCCGTCGCCCCCGATGACAACCAGCCCTTCAAGACCGTGTTTTTTCATTTGCGTAATCGCTTTTTCCTGTCCTTCATCCGTGATGAATTCCGGGCACCGGGCTGAATACAGCGCCGTGCCGCCGCGCTGGATAATATCGCCGACATCGCCGGCTTCAAGAACGGAGATGTTTCCGTCAATCAATCCCTGGTAGCCATGGTATACACCGGCCACCTCGATTCCCTCATAAATTCCTTTTCGCACCACTGCACGTACAGCGGCATTCATGCCAGGGGAATCTCCGCCGCTGGTCAATACGCCAATTCGTTTCATGCCATACCTCCTATGAACCATTTACTCTTTTCACCTTACCACGCACGCCCGCCACTGTCAGTCTTGAATACCCTCTAGTTTTATTAAGTTTTTGTGTTGTCCGTCGGAAATGAAAAAAACCGCCGCGGCGGTTTCTTACTCACTAAAAATCCCGATTGATTTGAATTTGTCATAGCGCTGGCTGACGAGTTCCTTGGGGGTGAGCCCCGACAGCTGCTCCAGTGAAATTTTGATCGCTCCGGCGATTTTCCGTGCCTGCTGCTTGTAATCGTTATGCGCGCCTCCGCGCACTTCCGGAATCATGTGCTCGATGATGCCCATTTCAAGCAAATCCGGCGCTGTGATTTTCATCGCTTCCGCTGCCGTCTTCGCCAATGCGGAATCTTTCCAGAGAATCGATGCGGCACCTTCCGGCGATATGACAGAAAACGTGGAGTTTTCGAGCATCAGAATCTGGTTCCCGACGCCAAGCGCGAGCGCGCCTCCGCTTCCGCCTTCCCCGATGACGATCGACAGGACTGGAACTTCCAGGCCGGCCATCTCGACCAGGTTGCGGGCGATGGCCTCGCTTTGTCCGCGTTCTTCAGCAGCTTTTCCGGGATATGCGCCCTTTGTATCAATCAGGCAGATGATCGGCCGATTGAATTTCTCCGCTTGTTTCATCAGGCGGAGTGCTTTCCGGTAACCTTCCGGATGCGGCATGCCGAAATTCCGGCGGATGTTTTCTTTTGTGCCTTTGCCTCTTTGATGGCCGATCACTGTAACGGGCGTGCCTTCAAACATCGCAATCCCGCCGACGATCGCCTCGTCATCCCCGTAAAGCCGGTCGCCGTGAAGTTCGATGAAATACTCGAACACCAACGGGATGTAATCGAGCGTGGTCGGACGCTCCGGGTGGCGGGCAACCTGCACCCGGTCCCATGGCTTCATGTTTTCATAGATTTCATTTTCCAGCTTGGCCAGCCGTTCTTCGAGGCTTTGTATTTCGGCGCTCAGGTCCACTTCGGCCGTTGCGGTGTATTCCTTCAGCTCGTCGATCTTTTTGCGCAATTGAATGAGCGGTTCTTCAAAACCCATGGATTTTGGAGCCGTTTTTGATGGCGCCTTGTGCTTAGACATGCTGCCCAGCTCCTTTCGTGTGCAGCCGTACGATGGCTGATAGTATTTCTTTCATATCCGACCGGTGCACCACGGCATCCAATTGGCCGTGCTCCAACAGGAACTCGGCAGTCTGGAAATCTTCCGGCAGTTTTTCACGGACCGTCTGCTCGATCACCCGCCGTCCTGCGAACCCGATCAATGCTTTCGGCTCGGCGATATTGATGTCGCCGACAGATGCGAAGCTGGCAGAAACGCCGCCTGTTGTCGGGTGGGTCAGGATGGATACGAACAAGAGCCCTTCATTGCTGTGGCGCTTTAACGCGACACTTGTTTTGGCCATCTGCATCAAGGACAGAACGCCTTCTTGCATGCGGGCGCCGCCGCTCGCTGTGAAGATCAGGACCGGCAGTCCTTTGTCAGTCGCCGCTTCGATTGCCCGTGTGATTTTTTCGCCGACTACAGAGCCCATCGACCCCATCCGGAAATGTGAATCCATGATAGCGACGACAACTTCGTGGCCGCTGATTTTTCCGGTTCCTGTCAAGACCGCTTCATTCAAACCGGTCTTTTCGCTGTCCGATGCCACTTTTTCAGAATACCCTGGAAACCCGAGCGGATTTTCCGATTTCAGATGATCATCCATGGACTGGAAAGTCCCTTCATCCAAAAGCGATTCCACACGCTCGAACGCAGTCATTTTGAAATGATGGTCGCATTTCGGGCAGACTTTGAGCAGCTTGGTTAACTCCTTGGTCAAGGTTATATGTTTGCAAGAAGGGCATTTAGTCATCAGCCCTTCAGGGACATCTTTGGATTTTTTGCTTGGTATGGTTGTTTCCTTATTGTCTCTATTGCGTTTGAATATTTCACGAATCATCGCCATTTTGCATTCTCCTCTTCTGTATCCAACCGCTCCAGGTTTTGAAAGATTGGATGGCCTGTTCTGTCTCTTGCCGTTCCAATGCCTCCAGAACCGGCAGCAGCAATTCTTTTTCAGGTTCTAGCACCGCTTCGGAATAAGGATTGCCGCTGTATTGATGAAGCAGGAACCAGATTTTAAGCGAAAGGCGGTTGCCTGACAGCACCATCAATTCCCGGACAAAATCATCCCGCTGAAACCCCTCATCTTCGAACTTCTTCCTGAAACTGTCCCAGAGCTTCAGCCCTTTGAGTGAACTGTTTGAACAGATCGCCTGGATTGCGCCTGTTTCGTGCAGGAGCCTGGTTTCCCAGACATCTTTCTGGGATTGGTTGTCCTGCAATATGAATGTGGATAATACCTCCACTAATTGGTGGTTCCGATGGTCCGATAGAAATGTGCCCTCGCCTCTGCGCGTTTCAATCAGTCCGAGCAATTCAAGGCTGCGCAAAGCTTCCCGCAGTGTCGACCGGCCGACTTGAAGCTTTTCAGCGAGTTCCCTTTCAGATGGAATGCGGTCTCCCGGCCGGATTTTCTCCTGCCTGATCATGTCGCGCACTTCTTTGACAATGTCTAAATATCGCTTTGACTGTTTCATGATCGCCCCTAATTTCCATTAATTTGAAAGTGGTCTGGCCACTCATATTGTCTAGAATACAAAACTTTTCGCCCCACGTAAAGAAAAAACTGCCTTTCTTTGATAGAAAGGCAGTCAAGTGGAAATGGTCTTGCATATGATGGCGGTTTTATGGTTGCGGTTTTCGATGGTGCCCTGAATTTCCAGGACGGCATGCGGTTCGAGAGCCGCGTTGTATTTGGCGTATTCGGCCGGGAAGAGCGTCAGCGACGCCGAACCGGTATCGTCCTGAAGGTTTACGAAGGCCATCGCGTCCCCTTTTTTCGTACGGATCCGCTTGATTTCCTCCACCACCCCGAGCACCGTTACCTGATCCCGGTCTTTCCTGTTTTTCAAGCCGTTCAAATCGGCAAATGATTTTCCACGTGTTTCTTTCTCACGGGCAATCGGATGCGTCGACAAATAAAACCCGAGCACGTCTTTCTCATAGTCCAGCTTCAAGTTTTCAGGAATTGGAGATGCTTTTGCGTATTTCGGCTTCATGAAACTTGATCCAAGGTCATCAAATAGCCCCGGTTCTTCATTCGGCTTTACGAGCTCCGCGTGCTTCACCGCACTGTCGAGCGATGCAAGCAGCACCCCGCGGTCCAAACCGAAATCGTCAAGCGCACCTGCCTTGACCAACGGTTCAAACGCTTTCCGCGTGAAATGGATGGCTGAAATGCGTTCCGCGATATCAAACATGCTGCTGAACGCGCCTCCTTCTTTTCGTGCCTGCATCAATGCCCGCACGGCAGTTCCCGGGACGCCCTTTACGGCATTCAGGCCGACACGGAGCTTGCCGTCTTCTACGGAGAACGAATGGAAGCTTTTCTGGACAGAAGGCGGCAGCAGCGCAATGCCGTGCTCTTTTGCCTCCTGCAGCAATTGCTGCGTCTTTTCTGCATTTCCGGCACTATTGGCCAGCATGGCTGCATAGAAAGGAACGGCATAATGCGTTTTCATAAAGCTGAGCTGGTAGGAAATCATGCTGTAGGCGACTGCATGGCTTTTCGGGAAGCCGTAATCCGCAAAACGGACAATCAGGTTATAGACTTCAGTCGCCGCTTCCTCGGTGAATCCTTTCGAAGCCGCTCCTTTAGTGAAGTGGATGCGCTCTTCATCGAGGATCTCACGCTTTTTCTTGCTGACTGCCCGGCGCAGCAAATCCGCTTCTCCGAGCGAAAAGCCGGCCATGCGCGATGCAATCTGCATGATCTGTTCCTGGTAGACGATGACGCCATAGGTTTCGCTGAGAATCGGTTCCAGCACCGGATGGACATAGTCGACCCGCTCCTGTTTGTGTTTGCGCCGCGCGTATAATGGAATAAACTCCATCGGGCCCGGCCGGAACAAGGCGTTGACCGCGACAATGTCGCCGAACGCCGTCGGCTTGATCTGCTGGAGCGCCCGGCGCATGCCGTCCGATTCCAACTGGAAAATGCCCGTTGTATCCCCTTTTGCCAATAGCGCATACGTGGCATCGTCTTCAAGCGGTATCTTCCGGTAATCGATCCACTTTCCGGTATCCCGGTGGACAAGCCGGCGAATCTGCTCGAGAATCGTCAGATTGCGCAGTCCGAGAAAGTCCATCTTCAACAACCCGATCGCTTCAAGCTCGCCCATCGGCCATTGGGTAATGAAGATCCCTTCGCTTCCTTTTTCAATTGGCACATGGTCGACGAGGGACGTTGGGCTCAAGATGACGCCGGCGGCATGGGTTGATGCATGGCGCGGCAAGCCTTCCAGTTTCAATGCAGTTTTGAACCACGTCTTCCGCGTGTCCTCAGCAATGATCCACTCATTGAGCGCCGGCGAGTCTTTCAGCGCTGATCTGAGCGTGGTGCCAGGCCGGTTGGGGATCATTTTCGAGATGGCATCCAATTCCTCAGCTTCGAATCCGAAGACACGGGCGGTATCGCGTGCGACCGCTTTTGCCGAAAGCGTTCCAAATGTAATGATCTGGGCCGTCTTCGCTTCCCCGTATTTGCGGGCGACATACTCCACGACCTCATGGCGCCGATGATCTGCAAAATCGATATCGATATCCGGAAGCGTGACCCGCTCCGGATTTAGGAAACGCTCGAACAGCAAGCCGTGTTCCAGCGGATCGACGTCCGTAATCCGGAGCGAAAATGCCACCAATGAACTGGCTGATGAACCGCGTCCCGGACCCGTCAGGATTTCTTGTTCCCGGGCGAATTTCATGAAATCAGCGACAATCAAGAAATAATCGATAAAGCCCATCTGCCCGATGATGGACAGTTCGTACATCAAACGTTCGGTGTAGGCCTTGGAATAATTCGGCAGCCTTTCTGCGAGTCCTTTTTCGCATAACTCGACGATGTACCGATGGCGGTCGGTGCCTTCCGGAAGCGTAAAGACCGGCAGGAGCTGCTGATTGAGGGCAATCGTCACCTGGCAATCCAGCATCAGACGCTCCGCTTCAGCCCGCCACTCCGGGCGGTCTTCAAACCACACCGCAAATTCCGCAGCAGCCGGCACATAAGCCTTCGTGTGATCCGGCTTTTGCCGTTCCGGATCGTTCAGCTTCAGTCCTTGCCCGATGGCAGAAGCCACTTCATAAGCGAATGCGTCGCTTTCGTGCACGTACCGGCTTTCCTGACTCGCGATGATCTTTAGCCCTGTCGCTTTGCACGCAGCAGTAAAGGCATCTTCCTGCTCATGGCGCTCGCCTCCCGGCCGCTCTACACTGCCGTAACAGGCATCGGGGAAAAGGCTTTGGACAAAGCTGAACAACCCTTTGTGTTCATCGATCTCAGCGTCGAACCGGTTTAAAATCGCACAGGCCAAGCCTTGGCGATACGCTTTCAGCCATTGTTCCGGAATCGCTTCTTTTTCCCTTGTGGAAAGGGCACTGGTGATTTTCAGCAGATTTTTATATCCGGCATTCGACCGGGCATACAAAACAGCCGGATAAGATCGCCCTTGGAATTCCAGGGACACCGAAAGGCCGAGCACCCCATGGATGCCGGCCCGTTTGCACGCTTCCCAAAAAGGAAGGACGCCGTATAATTTTGAATTGACGATAGCTGCTGCCACCGTCCCTTGCTCGAGCAGGTAAGGGAAAAGCTCGTCAAGGCGCACGGTGCTTTTCAGCAGATCAGCCGATGTGCTTATATGCGGATAGACCATTGACAAGACATTTCCTCCTTTTTTACGATGAACAAATTTCTTTCAACCGTTCAATCACTTTATCCGCCTCTTCCCAAGAATAAGCGGTAGCGCCAGAGGCCATCGGATGGCCCCCGCCGCCGAACTCCTTGGCCAGGCCATTGATGACCGGCCCTTTTGAGCGGAGGCGGACGCGGATTTCCGTTTCTTCTTCGATGAATATGACCCATGCCTTCAATCCTTTGACATTGCCAAGCGATCCGACCAGCAGCGACGTTTCCGTTGCCGTCACGCCGAACTCTTTCAGGATGTCCATCGAAATTTTCACATGGGCTGCGCCACTTTCATCCATGACGAAATTCTGGTAAATGAATCCTTGAAGATGCAAAAGGCTGCGGTCCATCTCGTAAAGGCCGTTGTGCAGCGCATTGCGGTCAAAATCGTATTTGATCAGTTCTCCGGCAGCGTCGAATGTTCTTTCCGTGGTGCTCGGAAACAAGAAACGTCCGGTATCTGCGATAATGCCGGCATACAGCTGGCGTGCCGCTTTTGCAGGAAGCTCCCAGCTTTCTTCGCTTTTCCCGTATGCAAACAATTCGTAGATCAACTCAGAAGTGGAACTTGCAGCAGTATCGACCAGGGAAACTTCCCCGTACGCATCATCATTCGGGTGATGATCGATTTTCATCAATTTCGCACCCTTCATATAGCGCTGGTCATCGATCCGTTCCGTATTCGCCGTATCGGTCACAATGACGAGCGCCCCTTCGAAATCACTGTCTTCGACAGTATCCGGAAAGCCCAGAAAATCCAGCGTGAAATCATGTTCGCCGGCAGCAAGGACGCGCTTTTCCGGGTAGTTCTGTTCGATGAGGTATTTCAGGCCGAGCTGTGAACCGTAGGCATCCGGATCGGGCCGTACATGGCGGTGGATGATGATCGTATCGAATTGTTTAATTGTGTCGATGATTTGACTGTTCAATGTTCAAGTTCCCCCAGTTCAAAGGAAATCCATTCGCAATTTCACCCGATTCTCAGTACAATAGAAAGGAATTATGCAAAACAGGAGGTCCCTCATGTTAGTTTTCGTATTATTGATCATTGTATCATTTGTTTTTTATTTTTATTATAAAACAAAGCAATTCCGTGCGACGCTGCCGATCCGGAAAAAATGGTACGGCGCCACCGCTTCATTCTCACTCGGCGCATTCATCCTGTTTTTCGGGATCAATCAATTGTTCGTCTTCCAGACTGCCGTCACTTATATCATCGCCGGCATCTTTATCGTCCTTGGCCTGGCCATGATGATCACCAACTACAAAGCGGCGAAGCATTACCACCAGTTTGTCGCTGAAGAAACTCGGATCAACCAGTAAATCTCTCCGTATGGAGGGATTTTTTTATTTCCCTGCCGGCTTTATCGGTCCAAAAGCTGGAAGGTCAAAAGCGCCTTTCCGACGATTTCGTTGTCGAGAGAAACTTCCACGTCCACTTTCGCCGATTTCCGGCTGATGTCGAGGATCACCGGTTTGATGTGGACCAGCGAATCCAGCTGGACAGGGTTCAGGAAGTAGACCGTAATATTTTCGAGGGCGCTGTCTTTCCGGTTCTTGGTCTTTAGGGCGGCCATAGCCGCTTCAATCAAAATGGTCGAATAAGCCCCGTACGACATCGATCCATAAGCATTCGTCATCTGAGGCGTCACCCGGAACTCTAGCGACAGCTTGTCAGCTGACGGCATGCGGAGTTGGCTTTTGATGATGTCGTCGATTGTTTCCCCTTGCTGCGGCTGGCGCTGCGCCGTCTGGATCGCTTTCAGGACGTCCTGGCGGCTAATCACGCCGCGCAGCCGGTTGCCGTCATCAGTGACCGGGAGCAAATCAATGCCTTCCCAGATCATCCGGTGTCCGGCAGCGGCAACACTTGTCTGTTTAGTCACCGTGATGGGATCTTTCGTCATCGCTTTTTCCACCAAATCGCCCGGTGCATGGCCGATGACATCCCGCGATGTGATGATGCCGGTCAATTTCCCGTTTTCATCAACAACTGGAAACCCGCCATGGGTGGTTTCCGCATTTTTCTCGTGGTAGCGGCTGATCGGATCTTTTTCGTGCAAAAGATGTGTCTCTTCAAGCGGGATCAGGATGTCTTCAATCAGCAGGATCTCTTTCTTGATCAGCTGGTCGTAGATTGCCCGGTTGATCATGGTCGCCACTGTGAACGTGTCGTAGCTGGTGGAAATGACCGGCAGCTCGTTTTCATCCGCCAGCCGCTTGACGATGTCCGACGCTTCAAAGCCGCCCGTGATCAATACCGCAGCCCCCGCTTTCAGCGCATATTCATGCGCTTTGCTGCGGTTGCCGACGATGAGCAGATTGCCTGCTTCCGTATAGCGCATCATGTCATCAAGCTGCATCGCGCCGATGACGAATTTCGTCAGTGATTTATGCAGGCCCGCACGTCCGCCAAGAACTTGCCCGTCAACAATATTGACGATTTCGGCATACGTCAGCCGTTCGATGTTTTCTTTGGTCTTCCGTTCGATGCGGATCGTGCCGACCCGTTCGATGGTTGACACCAGGCGCTGCGTTTCCGCTTCCTTGATGGCGCGGTAGGCAGTGCCTTCACTGACCTGCAGTTCTTTGGCAATGCGCCTGACCGAAATTTTCTCGCCCACCGGCAATGTCTCGATATAATCCAGAATCTGTTCGTGTTTTGTTGCCATTCCCTCACCTTTTCCTTCTGCTTGCTCTTCCCTTCAGTGTATCATATTCCCTAGAAAAACGGACCAGCAATCAGGCTTCAGCAATAGCATCCCAGGGGATTCGCCCATAAAAAAATCCAGAGAGCAGGGCTCACTGGATTCCATTCTTATAACTCGATCAATTCACCTGGTTTCAGAATCTTCACGTCCGCGCTCTTCACCATGCTTTTGAATTTCTCCGGATCCTGCTTGATCGGAGGGAACGTATCATAATGGATCGGCACTACTGTTTTCGGTTTCAGCAGATCCACCGCATAAGCAGCATCTTCCGGCCCCATCGTGAAAAAGTCGCCAATCGGCACAAACGCTACATCGATGTCATTCCGTTTGCCGATTATCTCCATGTCGCCGAACAATCCAGTATCACCTGCATGGTAGACAGTCTTACCTTCCGCTTTAAAAAGGATCCCCGTCGGCATGCCGCCGTAGATGATATCGCCGCCGACTGTCGTATACGACGAGCTATGAAATGCTTTCGTATACTTCACTGTACCGAACTCGAAGTCGAACGATCCTCCGATATTCATCCCGACCGCATCGACTCCCTGGCTTCCCAAGTAATTGGCCAGTTCAACAGGAGCAACGACTTTGGCATTCTTCTTCTTCGCCAATTCCACCGTATCGCCGACATGGTCATTATGGGCGTGCGTCAAGAGGATGGCATCCGGTTTTTCATCTTCTGCAATCAAATCGGTCAAGCTGTTGCCGGTGATGAACGGATCGATTAAAATTGTTTTTCCGTTTGTCTGAATTTTGACGACTGAGTGTCCGTGATATGAAAGTTGCATGAAATCCCTCCAAGTTTGTTGGCAATGTTTTCAAGCAGTATTATACCCCGAAATTTGTTAGACTACACATATGAGGAGGAATACATATGAATAAAATCACCCAATTGAAAAATTATTTAAACGAATTCGACATCGAAGCAGCGTTCATCACCAATCCGGATAACGTGTTCTATGTCAGCGGTTTCAAAAGCAATCCACATGAACGGCTGCTAGGGGTCATGGTCTTCAAAGAAGCGGAGCCGTTCCTCATCTGTCCTAAAATGGAAATGCCGGATGCCAAGAGCGCCGGTTGGGCAGGCGATATCGTCGGCCACGCTGACACAGAAGATTCGATGGAGATGCTTTACCGCACGGCGTCGGCTCGCATGGGCAAATCCGGCAAGATGGCTATCGAAAAATCCCATATGACAGTCGACCGCTTCGAGGCGCTGTCGGGACTTTTCAGCACGTCGGAGTTTATCGCACTGGATAATAAAATCAATGCGATGCGCGTGACCAAAGATGAAGACGAACTTCAAATCCTGCGGGAAGCTGCCGAACTTGCGGATTACGCCATTGAAGTCGGTGCCAGAACATTGAAAGAAGGCATTACGGAAATCGAAGTGATGACGGAAATCGAGCTGGCCTTGAAAAAGCGCGGGGTCACCCATATGTCATTCGACACCACTGTGCTAAGCGGACCCAAAGCCGCTTCGCCGCACGGAAAAACCGGCGACCGGAAAATCCAGAAAGGCGATTTGGTGCTGTTCGATCTCGGCGTCGTCCACAAAGGCTATTGTTCCGACATCACCCGGACGCTCGCGTTCGGCGAGCCGAATGAAGAACAAAAAGCGGTTTACAATACCGTGCTCGAAGCGGAACTTGCCGCTGTCAATGCTGTACGCCCCGGCGTCACTGCCGCAGAACTCGATGCAGCAAGCCGGAGTGTGATTGAAGACGCTGGATACGGCGAGTACTTCACCCACCGCCTCGGCCACGGACTCGGCATTTCGGTCCATGAATACCCATCCCTTCACGGGGCAAACAATATGGCCATGGAAGCCGGCATGGTGTTTACGATCGAACCTGGCATTTATGTACCCGGCAAAGTCGGCGTGCGCATCGAAGACGATGTCGCGGTGACGGAAAACGGCGTAGAAGTATTGACGAAATACCCGAAAGAACTTCAGATCATCCATAATTAAAGAAAAAAGGGGCAGCTCCGGATTTTGGAGCTGCCCTTTTCAGGCTGTCTAAAAACTTTCTATGAGATGAGTTCAAAATAGAAATGATTTTTTCACACCGCTTCGGCCGCTTTGGGCATGGCTCCCGCCAGGAGCCGAGAAGGCCACTCGTCTCCTATCTTCGCCTAGCCCACCGACGCGCCGGCGCTGGAAAGGCTTTTTAGAAGAGAGAGATACCTAAAATCTTCTTGGTTCAATAGCTTCTCTTAGATATGAAGCAAAACAGCTGCGAATCTATCGGTTTACCATTTTCAAAAAACAAAATCAATTTCTTACTTAACAAGTCGAAAGGCAGCTCCGGAAAAATTCCGTAGCTGCCTTCTTTTTTGCTTATGCCAACAATTCGTCGACTGATTTGTATTCGAGTCCTTGGTCGTCCGCAACGGCTTTGTACGTGACATGCCCTTGGAACGTGTTGACGCCTTTTTTCAGCGCTTCGTTTTCACGGATCGCTTTTTCAAATCCTTTGTTTGCAATTTGTACTGCGTATGGAACCGTTACATTTGTAAGGCCCATCGTCGATGTGCGCGGAACAGCTCCAGGCATATTCGCAACAGCATAATGCACAACGTCATGTTTGATGTAAGTCGGGTTGTCATGCGTTGTGATGCGGTCGCTAGTTTCAAAAATGCCGCCTTGGTCGATTGCGATATCCACAACCACAGAGCCCGGTTTCATCGATTTGATCATGTCTTCAGTTACGAGTTTTGGAGCTTTAGCACCCGGGATCAAGACCGCACCAACTACCAAATCCGCTTCTTTTACTGATTCAGCAATATGAAGAGGGTTGGAGATCAAAGTTTGGACGTCTGATCCGAACAGGTCATCAAGCTGGCGCAGGCGATCCGGATTCAAGTCGAGGATGGTCACAGATGCGCCCATTCCGACTGCCACTTTTGCAGCATTGGTACCGGCAACACCGCCGCCGATGACTGTTACTTTACCGCGGGAAACGCCAGGAATTCCGCCGAGCAGAATGCCTCCGCCGCCGTAAATTTTCTCAAGGAATTGTGCGCCGATCTGTGTAGACATCTTGCCTGCAACTTCGCTCATCGGCGTCAATAAAGGCAATGTGTTATTTGGAAGTTGAACCGTTTCATATGCGATTCCGATCACTTTTGAATCAAGCAGCGCTTTTGTCAATTCAGCTTCCGGAGCCAAATGAAGATACGTGAACAGGATCATGCCTTCACGGAAATAGCCGTACTCAGCAGGAGTCGGTTCTTTCACTTTCATGATCATTTCCTGTGCCCAAGCTTCTTCTGCCGTTTCGACAATTTGAGCTCCTGCAGCTTTGTAATCTTCATCTGTGAAACCGGATCCGAGGCCGGCTCCGGCTTGCATGAATACTTCGTGGCCATAAAGTGATAGGTTCACTACGCCAGCCGGTGTCATCGCTACCCGGTTTTCATTGTTCTTGACTTCCGTCGGTACTCCAATACGCATTGCAAAACCCTCCAATTAAAGTTATGTAAATGTTCAAAGCAAATCCATTCTATCAGATATCTCCATTTCCTGCTCGACTTTTTCCTTTTTCCGGCTTTTTCCAGGGAATGCGGAATTTTCTTTCTTCTGCGCTTTCCATATTGTTCTTCAGATATGTCCAAGTTGTTTCAAATTTTAGGGATTTTCATGTTAATTGAAAATATAATTGTTCCGAAAAGAAGGATTTCGCATCTTGTTTCAAGAAAGGTTTATACATAAGACTTTAGGAGGAATGTAAAATGACGTTGAAGTATTCACAAATTCTTGTAGCAGTAGACGGATCAAAAGAAGCGGAATATGCTTTCAAAAAATCGGTAGGGATTGCTGAACGGAACAATGCAACATTGAACCTGGTCAATATCATCGATACGCGCTCTTTTGCGGCAATCGAAGCTTACGACCGTTCCATTGCGGATCGTGCCCAGAAATTTGCTGAAGACCTTCTCGGCGGCTATAAACGGGAAGCGGAAGCCGGCGGCGTACAGAAAGTGAATATCATCGTCGATTACGGTTCTCCAAAAACGTTGATTTCCCGTGAATTGGCTGAGCGCATCCACGCAGACCTGATCATCTGCGGCGCCACCGGTTTAAATGCAGTGGAACGTTTCCTAATCGGCAGTGTCTCAGAACACATTGTCCGGTCAGCGAAATGTGACGTCCTGGTCGTCCGTACAGATGAAATCGATGACAAACTAGCTGCCGCCGATACAAGCAGCGAACAGATTGTCGGCGATAAGACGCAATTGCAGCAACAAGGTGATACAACTGTCGGAGATGATATCGGCCGACGCTGATAGCACCTCATGCATGTCAAAAGAGGCCAGCCCTACTCGGGCTGGCCTCTTTTTCATTTTAAAATTGCTCTGGAAACTCTTTCTTAAGTTTACTTTCCAGATCTTCAATCACATAAATATTATAGATCAGCTCTTCTTCGAACAGCATTTTATAGCCGCCTGCTGCATTCGCTGAATTGATTTTTTGATAAGCCGCAATCAAACTGTCGAAATCGTAGTAGTCCATATCCCCTGATGCGAGAGCTTCCTGCTCGGCCCGTTCTGCCAGTTCAAGTGATTTTTTCGGATTGCCCATCAAATGGATTTCTGCCAACAGCAGCAAATCATCGATGAGGAAACGATCGTCCCCTTTTGCGATTTTGGCATCCATCAGCTCCGCGGCTTTGCCATAAAGCTCCTGCTCCAGATAAAAATCCGCCATGATCCAGTACGCTTCGTCAATGTCATACGCATCCCCTGTGTTTACTATCGCCTGTAAATGCCCTTCGGCAACTGTGTCCTGCTTGGCTTCCAGAGCGGCATAAAGGCTGTCGAACGTTTTCTTCATTTCTCTCTGTTCGGCGATCATTTCTTCCAGGAAGGTCTCTTGGAACTCTTCAATGCTTTGGCCGGTCTTCTCCTCGAACGCCGCATAGAATGCCCGTACCGATTCAGATTCCATGAGCTCTAAAATCACTTCTTCGCCGTAGTCATCCACCAGCGCTTTTACCGCAAGATAAGCCTGGGCGTAAGGATCGAATTCCGCTGTGCCTGAGGCATCAAAATCCTCCAGATCGTCCATTGAGCGGAAATCGGCTAGCCTGATCGTTTCCAGGTCGTACCAAAAACTGCCCGCTTCTGCAAAATACTCGGCAATGCCTTCTTCAAACCAATGGGGAAGATGCGAAATCGGCAAACCGTTTTCTAAGGCATAAAGATGGCTTTGGTAATGGGTATACTCGTGCACTAAGATCGTTTCCCATTCTGCATCATCCGGCACCAGATGGATGGTGCGATTGAGCGTGTTGTAAAATGCGGATACATCCTCGATGCCTGCCAACTCCTCCATTGACTCATAATCCTCATGGAACTCGATTGCAAGCCCGCCGGAATCCTTCGTTCCGAAAAAGGCGTTCAGCTCTTCCCGCTGTTCTGCGAGCAGCCCTTCCATCTTTTCGATTTCGTGTTTGTTTTCTTCCAACACGTAATACGTGACGCCATTTTTCTCTTCGGAAACCAGCTCTTTTTGGGCTGGCACTTGGAAGATGGTACTCGCAAACAAGCGCATCTTTTCATTATGCGCCAAGTTGGTTTCCCCTGTGGTGAATTCTACAAAGGAATTGGCGACGGTCACCACACTGATCACCGTGAAGAAAATGACGGCGAAAAGAATGGTGCCGACCGCTTCCCATGTATTCCGGATTCTGAAGAAATCCAGCTTCCCTTTCAGGACGCCGGCAATGCCTGCAGCGAACAAGAACGCACTGAACAGAGCGGCCATTGCTGCGAGCATCAGTCCACCGATCAGGCCTTGATTGAAAATCAGCAAAAAACTCATGATGGAAAGCGCAACCAGAACGACGAATAAAATCAAAAATTTTCGTATGCTTTTCATGATGCCTCCGAGTAAAGTATTTGATTGATAAAGGTTCTTTATACTGTAGTTCTTAAACTTTTCTCTCTAATCTTTTCTATATATTAACAGCATAACCAGGAAGAATATAGAAAAATTTGCACAAATGTTTCTGTTCCGCCTTCCTGAATCCAGCTTTCCTATAAAGGGACACTTCGATCAAACGAAAAAGCTGCAGAAACGCCTGGCATTGCCAGGTTTCTGCAGCTTTTTTCCATTCCTTCAACGGGCTCTATTTTTCGATGGCCAATACATTGAAGGCCTCACCTTGTTCACATCCTGTCAGCACATAGTCCACGGTGCTGGCTGTTTCCTTTTTGGAGATTGACCCGCAATTCATTGCGGTGATGCTGCCAGAGCCGAATTGGTCCCTCGAACTGTCATGGGTGAATTTGATCACCTCGCCGTCAAACTCGAGCGTCTGGTAGATGGGATCGCCTTCTGTCGTAAAATTCACTACCTGCACCGCATCGTTTTTCCGCTGCTCCACAGAAGAGACGAATTCATCCAGTCTGCCGGCATTCTCCACGGTGCCATGCGTATTGACCACTTGCTCCACATCCGGCTCGCCGCTTCCGTTGCCGGCTATCGTGCCGGGTTCTTCTTTCCCACAGCCGGCGAGCAGCAGGAAAAGGAGAAGAGCAACTGCATTCTGTTTCCGCATGCCGATCACCTTCCTTTACTCATTAGACGGGAACAACTGAAAAAAATTACAGAAGCCATCGTGATTATTTAAGCCAGCTGTCCAAAAATCCGCTTTGGTCGCCTTCAAAATACGCTTCGAAAAACTGCTTGAATTTATCCGTATTCACGTAGTCGAATTGAAATTCCCTGTAATACGCAGACAGGAATTGGAGCGCTTCTTCCTGGCCACCCCGCTCCTCAAAAAAGTTCCGGAGCGTCAGCGGTGCGGCTCCGTAGACTGTCGATAAATACTGTGCGCCGGCGAATTCATCCAGCGGCAAATTGGCGTACTTTTCCTGGCGGTATGCATTCGCTGCAGCCTCCGCAGAACTGAAGCCGTATTCTTCGTCCCCGTAATAATCCGACAAGAACAGCGAAGCGGCAAATTCCGTGATGCTTTCGTCAATCCATGCATCCTCAAACGGATCATTGCCGACGATGTAATAAAACCATTGGTGTGCGATTTCGTGGACCAGCACGGAATCCAGAGCCTCCCAAGTGGTTGCAACTTCAATGATGTTCGGGTATTCCATATAGCCGTCATTTCCGACGATATCGAGTTCCGGGAACGGATTGTCCCCGATCCGTTCTTCGAAAAACACGTAAGCCGCTTCCGCCATGACCGCCGACTCCTCCAGAAGCTCCGGGTCGTCCGGCATGAACAAGCGGAGCTCGGCTCCTTCAACGGATACCGTTTCATGAATCCACTCTTCCGGGTCCATCAACGCGAGATAGAAATCTTTGATGCGGTCCCCCTCGAGCGTCCCTGAAACGGATGGCTTCACTTCGCCGTCCGTGGCAGAACTCGCGACCAAATACTCCCGTGGCAATTGATAGTCTATCCGGAAGTCCCCAAATCCGGTATGGTAGGATTCGCCGTCCATGTCAAACGGTTCGATATCCCAGCCATTGTCGAACTGGGCAAGCATCGGGTACCACTGGGCCAAAAAGAAATTGTTGCCGTCCTGGGACAGCCGCATGCCGTTTTCCGGAAGTGCCAGTGAATAGAGCACTTGGATGGCTTCTTTCTCTCCAGGCTCAAGCGGCTCCGCGAGTTCCACCAGCAGCTCATTGTTTTCAAGCTCGTACTCTACCTCTTCATCTCCAACCTTTATGGAGCTGATAGCCGTTTCGGCAGCTTCCTGCGGCAAGTCCGGTGTTTCATCGGAATTCAGGGCATTGGGCACAAAGTAGAACCCGATGTCATCGAACGGCCTCTCCGTTTCATTGGCCACTTCGATGACGGTCCTGATCTGAAATTCATCCCTTTCATTTAGGGAAAGTTCGATCTCGTAAGTTGCACTGGCGCCCATAGCGGTGTTTCCGTTTTCACCTTCTCCATTTTCCTTAAAATAAAAATACCAGACGGTTAATGCAATGATTGCGGCAATTCCCGCGGCTATAACGATCCAAATCCTGCTGCTGATCCTCATGTTGTCTCTCCTATCTCTGGACCGCTTTGAATAACCCAATCCGCCCGTTCTTTCGGCCTTACGATTTCTTCATAATACTGCTCCGCTTTCCAGTACCTGTCGGCAAACTTTCTACTATTCCGCTTTGCTGCTTCGGATTCCCGCTCGAACCGCTGCTCTTTGGGACAATCCAAGTAGAAGGCGGCGTCAAAATAACGCCGCCATTCCGGTCGTTGAAGAAATACACCTTCAATCAGGACAATCCCGGCTGCCGGAAGCCGGATTTTCTTGCTGACATGACTATCCAAGCCGCTATCATAAAAAGCAAGACTGATTTCCGTTTCGGTTTTCAATTTGCCGAAGAATTGTTCTTGAAGGGTTTCGATTTCCCATTGCAGAAAATAATATTCCTGCCATTCGTCGCGCCCGGTTCCGTACCGTCGCATTCGTTCGACGATCAAGTCATCGATATGGAACAGTTTGTAAGGTATATTCTGTACTGACAAATATTCCGCTATACTCTTTGATAAAGTTGTTTTGCCGGAGCGGCTAAGCCCGTCGATTGCAATGACCGTTCGGCCTTCTGGCTGCTTTGCCCATACTTCACCCAGAGCTTTTTTCACTTTTTCCATGTCTTCCGTTTCCAGCCTTCCATAATGTACTCCTGTAAGTGATTCGACAAAAGCGCGGCTTTCCCTTTAGCCATGGATGAAACAGCCGTACCATTTATATGCAGCCCTATGTTATTATTAACGATGTTGTGAAAAAAAGAGGTTCGCAAACTCCCTCTCTAAAAAACTAAGGAGATGTTCAATATGAAAAAGGAAAAAGCGGTTGTCGTTTTCAGCGGCGGCCAAGACAGTACAACTTGCCTATTTTGGGCAATAGAGAACTTCAGCGAAGTAGCGACTGTGACATTCGATTATGGGCAGCGCCATTCAGCTGAAATTCAATGTGCACAAAAAATCGCCGATGAACTCGGCGTTTCATTCAAAGTGCTCGACATGACCTTGATCAACCAATTATCAGCGAACGCGCTGACGCGTGATGACATCGAAGTTTCCGCTAAAGAAGGCGAACTGCCTTCAACGTTCGTCCCCGGCAGAAACCATCTTTTCCTGTCGTTTGCAGCAGTCTATGCCGATGCCATCGGAGCCCGCCATCTGGTAACGGGTGTCAGCCAAACCGATTTCAGCGGCTATCCCGATTGCCGGGACACGTTTATCCGGTCGCTGAACGTGACATTGAATCTGGCGATGGACAAGCAATTCATCATCCACACGCCGCTCATGTGGCTGGATAAATCCCAAGTCTGGGCCCTTTCCGATCAGCTTGGCGCATTGGACTTTGTGCAGGAGAAGACTTTGACCTGCTATAACGGCATTCCAAGCACAGGCTGCGGCGAATGCCCGGCGTGCGTTTTGCGCAACGAAGGGTTGGCCGAATATAAAACACGGAAAGCCGCAGGTGAGCCCGTATGATGCAGCAATTCTACCCCTCCGTCCCGCATGATTACCGGTTCGAGCTGAACAAGGACCTGAACTTCTCAGCTGCGCATTTCATTCCGAGTGCAGACGCCGGCCAGTGCCAGGAAATGCACGGCCACACCTATTTCGTCAATGTGACAATCGGCGGCGATGAACTCGATGCAACCGGATTTTTGATTGACTTCAAAAAACTCAAACGGGCAATCCATAAGAAATACGACCATTCGGTGCTGAACAACCATCCCGAATTTGAAAACAAGTTTCCGACAACCGAGTTGCTGGCCGAGCAGATCTGGCACAGCATCCAAGAGCTCCTGAAAGCGACAGACAACCGGCCGGACTGCCTTCAAATCATCGTCCGCGAAACACCGACCAGCTACGTCGTCTACCGCCCGCGCAAGGAGGACCTCCAGTGAAGATACCGGTAATGGAAGTGTTCGGCCCGACGATCCAAGGCGAAGGCATGGTCATGGGACAGAAAACGATGTTCGTGCGCACAGCCGGATGCGATTATTCCTGCTCTTGGTGCGATTCTAAATTCACTTGGGACGGCACCGGCACGAGTGTCTCGAAAAAGCCTGAACAAATCATAGAAGAATTGAAAGCAATCGGCGGCGGCGCTTTTTCGCACGTCACGATTTCCGGCGGAAACCCGGCGCTCCATAAAGGCATCGGCCAATTGGTCGAGCTTTGCCATGAAAACGGCTGGAAAGTCGGCGTTGAAACGCAAGGTTCGTTTTGGCAGGACTGGATGCGTGAAATCGATGACATCACCTTATCGCCGAAACCCCCAAGTTCCGGCATGCAGACCGATTTTACGAAACTCGATTTCTTTATTGAAAACTTGGCAGAGGCCAACGCGACATTGAAAGTTGTCATATTCGACGAAGAAGATTTCAAATATGCAGAAGATCTCCACCTGCGCTATCCGGCAGTCCCGTTCTTTTTGCAGACGGGCAATAGCGACACCTCTACAACGGATGATGCCCTATTGACTGCGTCGTTATTAGAGCGCTACGAATGGCTGATTAGCCTGGCTGTCCGCTCCCATATCATGAATGATGCCAAAGTGCTCCCGCAGCTTCATACCCTGGTTTGGGGCAATAAACGCGGCGTCTAAATAAAAAACGTGAAATCGGCAAGCCGATTTCACGTCAGACTGTAGACAAAGTCTAATTTAAATTAATAGAGATGCATAAGCCCGACCGGGCTGGCCACTTCGCTTTCCGTGGGCTCGGCTTCAGCCGCTTCCCTCGCTTCGCTCAGTCCAGGGTCTTCAGCTCGAGCTGGTCCCACAGGAGTCTCGTGGCCAACCGGGTCGGGAGCGTCACCTATACCTAAAAGACGAGTTTAGGATACTGATTCTACTTTGACCTGTTAGGTACAAGCCGCTGGCTTAAGAATCCGAAACGGAAGGCGGCGACTCCTGCGGGATAGCGAAGTGCCGAAATCCACTCGGACGCCAGTCCGAGTTAGTTCGGCGCTAGCCCGCGGAAAGCGTCCGCCTGAAGTGGAGGATTCGGTATAGCTAATTATAAATGTATGTTCATTCTTTAATAGATGTAAATATTCTTTTGTCTACAAGCTCACGTGAAATCGGCAAGCCGATTTCACGTTTTTCTATGTTCTGCTGCTGAAATAGTTTTTTGCTTGAAGAGAAAGGCCATACGCGGAGTAGCAACGCCGATGAGCGCCAGGATTCCCCCGAGGATTGAAAGCAGGGTCGGAAGTTCCCCGAGCCAAAGCCAGGAAATCATTATTGCCATGACAGGAACGAGATAAAAGAAACTGGTCGCTTCTGATGCCCCTTGCCTGGAAGTCGCATACGCGATGGCAAAATAAGGGATGACTGTCGGAAAAAGGCCAAGATACAGGATGGTCAAAGTACTTTCAACGGAAGCCTGCCCGACGGCAGTACCTAAACCGCCTGCAAATGGAAGCATGAATAACGTTCCGGCAAAGATTGCATAAAATGTAAATGGCAGAAAACCGTATTTTTGAAGATAGGAAGACTGGAAGACGAAATAGAAGGCTTCTCCTAACGCCCCTGCTAAAATCACAAGTACCCCCCACTCAATCTGGAAAGTTCCGCCGGATAGCGAAATAACCCCAACGCCGATGAAAGCGATCAATGATCCAATCCAACCGGCAGCGCCAAATTTCTCTTTTAGAAAGACGACAGCGAGCAAAGCTGAAAGAAGGGGCACCAACGCAATCAGTAAACTGGCTGTGCCTGCTTCTACAGTTTTTTCTCCGATACTGAGAAATGTGTGATAAACCGAAAAGCCAAGCCCGCCTAATAGAAGGATGGCCGGGATATCCTTGAGTGCCGGCGGTTTCATCTTCATTTTCAACGCAATGAAAAACAGGACAAAGGAAGCGGTCCCCATGGGCAGAAGTGCGACATGTTCCGGACTATACGATTCCAGAGCGACCCTGATTCCCGGAAATGCTGAACCCCAAAGAATGATTGCCATTCCGTAAGCGAATAAAATGCGAATATCCATTTGGGCCTCCTTCTGTCAGTCGACGTAATCTTGCTAACAAAAAAAGGAATCTCAGCGATTCCTTTTTGACTGTTCACCTAATCACTTCATGCTTTTCAGCGCTTGTTTTACAGTTGAAAACGATTCGATTTTCGACATGCTGATGCCGCTGTTGACGATGGTCTGGGCAAGATCCGGACGGAGTCCTGCCGACAATACATGGATTCCCATCAAACGGAGTGTACCACCAATCTGCTGCAGGGCTTCAGCCACTTTTTCATTGATTGTCACCACTCCGGAGAAGTCTGTAATGACGTAATCGATGTCCATATCCGCCACTTGCGGAATTACATTATGCAGAATATGCTGTACTCTTCTTTCATCCAGAAAGCCGATCAACGGAATGACCGCAACGCCGTCTTGGATCGGCACAATCGGAGCAGAAAGTTTAACAAGCTCCGCCTGGGTCTCTTCTTGCTTTTTCTTTGAAAACCGTTCAAAAGCGGAAAATGTTTCAGTTAGACTGACATCCAACAGATTATTGATCCGTTTAATGATGAAAGCATTTTCCCGGACCGTCAGTCCGAATTCGATAGACAGATCGGTAAACAACTCCGTAAAGACATCACGGGTCGGGGGATAACGGACAACGATCAATGAGATGTCTTCATCCAGCGAAACAACCATTTCGGCATTTTTTCTGCTCCACTCGATCAATGCAGCCGGTACGGCTTCTGTTTGCTCCTTTTCCAGAACATCTGCAAGGAACTTCAGGAATGCTTCATACATGCCAACTGCTTGGCCGCGCTCTTCCGGCATTATTTCGATATTCAACCTCCCGATTACCTTGTCGACGATTTCATTGGCCATCGGTGCCACCTGTTCGTGTATGTGCTGCGTAAAATCGTTGAGTGCGTTCATCCAAAACCTTCCTTTGCAATATCTGATGATTGAATTCCTTAAGGGCCGGCATTCCAGCGGTCAGCGTATTCAGCCTTTCCGCTTGAGGTGAAGGTTGGTGCAGGCCGCTCCACATATAACGCTTGCTGAGTCCATAGTGCTATATCTAAAATTATAAGCTATTTCTCCAAATAAAGGAAATGGTTCTGCGCTACATTTCCGCGGCTTTCGCTTTCACCCGGCGATTTCCCATGTATTTGACAAAAGGCACGACAAAGGCCGACAAGAACAGGATGCGGAACAATTGAAAGGCCGTGACGACAGTTACATCCGCATGTACAGAAGCTGCGATAATACCCATCTGGTCCAGCCCGCCGGGTACAACACTCAAGAAACTTGTGGAGAAACTCAAACCGTATAAATCCTGCAATATCAAGCTTACCCCGTATGCTGCAGCTATCAGCATTGCACTCGAGATAAAAGCATAGAGAATGAGTTTGTTTGAAAGCTTCAGGTTCTCTTTTTTCAGCAGCAGCCCGATATAGATGCCGATCATCCCCTGTGCCAGATGCAGAAGCGAAGCAGGCATCTGCGGAACCTCGATGCCGGCCAAATTCAGCACCATGATGAAAAAGATCGGACCTAGAAGAAAAGCCGTGGGAATCTTCAACTTATGGCTCGCCATTCCCGCTATATAACTGACGGCCAGAAGCCCGATCAGCGGGAACGAAATATGCGCCTCTGCCACATGCTGAGCATTTGCCGCATTTCCGCCAGCTACGATAAAAGGCACAATCGCGACAATCATCAAAACGCGCAGGAGATGATAAAAAGTGACCGCCGTTAGATCGATGCCCTTCTGTTCTTCGGCGAAAGCGATGATTTGGGAAAGCCCGCCAGGAACACAGCACGTCATCGCTGTTCCTTTATCCACTTTCGTCCGGCGCTCCATCACAGAACTGATCAATAAAAACAAAAAGAAAAAAGCGACATTGATCACAAGCATCGCTGCAAAGTATTGCTTCATTCCTTGGATCGCCTGCAACGTAAAGGCGATGCCGATGACATACCCGGCTGCGACCAATCCCGCGTTCCGGAACCCGCTGTGCCATTTCAATGGGATCGGAGTAAAGAGCTGTACCGCGAGGACCGCGAAAAGCGGACCTAAAAGAAAAGGCATCGGCGCCCCCGCCAGATTAAACACCCAAGCACCTGCCAATCCGACCAGGAAAGCTATAGCCACAGGATAATATTTCATTTGTTCATCTTCTTTCATTGTAGGTAAAGTCCATATTCTATTATAACGCTAAGCGCTGGCAGGAAAAGCGGTTCATATGAAAAACAAAAAAACCTGCCATAAAGGCAGGCAACGGACATATTCCGGATGCTTCTCAGGATATCGCTTGTTCCTCGTGATATGGCATCAAATCTTCCGTCATGTTGCGGCATTTCGCTAAAAACAACGCTGTTTCCCTTGAAAGCCTCATTTCTTGCCCGGCCATCTGCTGGCGCAGGCTTTCAATGATCTTATAGCCGGTTTCTTCCCCGGGGTAGGATGGATTAACCGATAGATGCAAAATGACATAATGGCCATCTCTCTTTTCGACCCCGATCAGGCCGGTGATGTTCTCTCCTTCTTTCCAAAAGAACAGCTGCCGTTCAGGTTTTTCTTCATAAGATAAAATCAGTTCCTGCAAGTCTTTTACGCTTTTTCGGGACGCTACTAAAGACAGAAGCCCCATTGCGACTTTCTTATATGTTTTCTTGTATTTGGTTAACATCTCTCATCTTCCCTCATTCTCTCTGTTGTCTTGCTGTTCATCTAAAACCGCGTATGTACTGCAAGGCAAAAAAATTCAAACCTTTTTTGTTAATCCCCTTTTTGAATAAAAGCTAAACATGTATTACGGCTTTTTTTTATTCATTCAACTATATCATGAACGGCAAAGAGCCAAAAAGCTTTAATACCCTTCTCTCAGCCACCAGCATCACACATCCCGATTTAACATGTCTAAAAGAAACTCCGCACTTTTGCCCTCTTCAGCATATTCGTCCCTTTACGTTTTTATCTTATGACTCGACTTAAAAGCAAAACCTACGCATAAAGTAGTATACGAACTATCCTTAAGTTGAATAGACTGAGAGATTTTAAATTGTTCTAATTGAATTAGTTGAAAAATTAAATTTTTCCAGATGAAGGGATGAAGACGATGCCGAAGAAAAAAAGTTTAGCGTTGCTTAGCTCCATATTGATTGCAAGCTCTGTTTTTTCCATTTCCCCTGCCTTTGCAGTCACCGATGAGAATCAGAACAATAGTGATCCGCATGTACATGCAGATGAAATCGTCGATGTCCGAAAAGCGCTGTCCGAAGTCCTGCCCTCCCGCTCCCAACTTGAGGCTGCGGACAAAATCGTGGAAGCTGCAGGGACTGGAACAAAAATAAAATGGAATAGAAAGTTCGGCACTCCATCCAGCATCATGAAAGATAAGGGCTATTTATCGCCTGCAAGTACTGGCAGTGCTGAAACGATTGCCCGTAATTGGCTTTCTGCAAACAAGGCAATCTTCGGTTTAACGGAGCAAGATGTTACGGAATTAGCAGTCATTCGGAGCCAAAAAGTTCCAGGCACCAATCTTTCCCCGGTCACCTTCCAGCAAACTGTTGCAGGCATTGAATCGGTTTTTGGCGGCCGTATAATCGTGGCAGTCAATGAACAAGGGCATATTCTTTCAGTCGTAAGCGACGCTTCTCCATCAGGTGAATTCACTGGAGAATTCCGATTGACTGCAGAAGAAGCACTAGAAGCTGTGGTCAGTACTTTTCTTCCGGGCCTCGATATTACTCCGAAAGCTTTAGAAGATGAAAAAGGATGGAAAGTGTTTGATGGGATGGGTGTGCTTCCGACAAAACAGCGTGTCAAACCTGCAGCCTTTTTCACTGCTGATGGCATTCGGCCTGCTTACCGCGTCTTGTTCATCGAGAAACTGAATGAAGCTTATGAAGTGATTATCGATGCTGAAAACGGCGAAACGTTATATCGCCGTTCACTGGTAGATTACCTGAATCCGGAAGGTCTTATTTTTGAAAACTATCCGGGTGCTCCTGCCGGCGGGCAGCAAACCGTGAAATCATTTAAAGGCGATCCTGCAGCATCTCCTAATGGCTGGCTGCTGCCAACTAGCGACCTCGGAGCTACGACATTGGGCAATAATGCAAGTTCTTATGCAAACTGGAGCAATTTCCTGGTTCCCGCTGACACATTAATCCGGCCGGTGAGCCCCCTTGGGAAATTCAATTATCCATTCTTGAATGCCTGGCAGAAAAACAAAGGGGCAATCCTCCCTCCTTCTTATGCGGAAGACGTCAACAGCGCAACAGCCAATTTGTTCTACCATCATAATTTGTTCCATGATTATTTCTATAAACTGGGCTGGACCGAAGACGCTGGGAATTTGCAAGCAGATAATTTTGGCAAAGGCGGCATGGCCGGCGACCCGATTTTAGGGCTAGTGCAAGCTGGCGCAGCCAGCGGCGGGAATCCGACCTACACCGGGCGAGATAACGCATATATGCTGACGCTCCCTGATGGCATCGCGGCTTGGAGCGGCATGTTCCTTTGGGAGCCGATTCCTGGTGCATTTGAAGGAGCGTATGCAGACGGCGATTACGATGCCGGAATCATTTACCACGAATATTCCCATGCCCTTTCATCGCGGTTGGTCGCAGGAGGAGAGGCGCTTGGCAGCCACCAGTCCGGCTCGATGGGAGAAGGCTGGGGAGACTGGTTCGGCATGAACTACTTGGTCAAAAAAGGATTGCAGGATGAGCCGGTCGTTGGCGCTTATGTCACCGGAAATGCCGAACGCGGAATACGCAACTGGTCTTTGGCTGAAGCACCGATCAATTATGGAGATGTCGGCTATGATATTATCGGACCGGAAGTCCATGCTGATGGAGATATATGGGCTGCAATCCTTTGGCATGCACGTGAAGCTTTGATTGCTGAATTCGGGGAAGCCGAAGCGGTAACAGTGCTGGAGCAGTTGGTTGTTGATGCTATGCCGATTGCGGTTCCGAACCCTTCCATGGTCGACATGCGCTCAGCCATCATGGCTTCAGAGTTTGAACGGTACGGCGGCAAATACCAAGAGGTCCTGTGGAAAGCCTTTGCCCAACGAGGGCTTGGGGATGATGCCTATTCCAATGGCGGGGATGATACGGATCCGCAGCCAGCATTCAACCATCCGGACGACTCACTGAACGGAAAACTCTTAGGGAAAATTGTTAATGGCCAGACGAACAAGCCGATTGAGGATGTACGGATCTTTGTCAGCCAATACGAAGCACGCACCACTCCAGTAGCGACTACTTCCAATAAAGGAGGGTTTGCAATAGAACTGGCAGATGGCACCTATGATATCACGATCCAAGCAAGAGGCTATGGATCACGGACGCTTGAAAATGTCCGGATCACTGCTGGGGAAAACGAACGCTGGAATGTCCAGCTTTCACCAAACGTTGCGTCTTCCTTCAATGGAGCCTCTATTGCAAGTGCATCTGATGTCTCTTCGAGCAATCCGGCAAAATTGGCGATTGATGATACCGAAGCTAGCGTATTTGCTTCCGAACAAAAAGAAGATGGTTTCACTGGTTCTGAACTCATTGTGGATCTTGCAGGAGACGAACCGCTTTTCATTTCTGAGCTGCATATTAGTGCAATGAAAGACGTAGCGAAAGGGCGTTTTGCCACGCTGAAGGATTTTGAAGTCCAAGCATCTGTTGATGGAAAAACTTGGACCACGATTCTTGAGGATCGTTTCTCCGCCGGAAAACCGCGTCCTGCGACACCGGACCTGGATTATCAAGAATACAAACTTGAACAGTCCTCGCAAGCCACGCAGCTGAAATTCATTGCAAAATCGGCGCAGGACAATGCTGCAGGATATATCCAAGTTGCAGAAATTCAGGCATTCACAACGGATAAAGTCAAAATTTCGCCGCTTGATTTGGAACCTGAAGCGCCATTCACCGCTTCTGGAACGATTCAATTGGGAAATGCAGGAACTGGAGCAGGGTCGTTGGCAGACGTTGACGAATTGTCCCTGGCCGCAACACAGAACGAATTTGTCACTACTCAAAACCCTGAACCCGCTTCACAAGGCGTGGATGGGTATGTAGTTAGTCTTCCAGAACAATATGGGGATGGCATCCATAACATATCAGTAACCGGAACTAGTGAAACTGGACATGATATCGACCTTTACTTTTACGATGCAGGCTTCAATGTCATCGGCAGCGTCGCCACTTCCGCAGCTGATGAATCAGGAGTTGTACCAGGTGGCACAAAATACATCTATGTCGGTCTTTATAACGGAGCGAATGTGAACTTTAACTTGAATGTGACAAGCCCCTATTAAGAAAACCGGGGACCAAAAACCCCTGGAAATGAAGAAATCCTTCATTTCCAGGGGTTTTTAATATTCCATCTAAGACCAGTTATTTCCGGTCACTTCCGCTTCAGCAAGAGTTCGAATTCCTCATGGACGAGGGCCGTGAACCTCTCCTGCTCTTTGCCGTCTTCTAACAGCAAATCGGTATTTTTTTCATTGCTCAAATATTTCCGGATCTTCCCGTTGTGCTCAATGATATGATTATAGCGGTAATCTTCCCTCAGCGTCCGGAACCATACTTCTTGATCCAGCTTTTCAAGATTGGCATTCAGCTTGGATGGCGATGCCAAATAGGACTCGATTGTACCTCCCGCTTTCAATAACAGCACGCCGCCCACTGCGCTGGCGATGAATTTAAGCATGGCCGATCCCCCTTACTCTCTTTATACATTCAGTATACCGCATCAAGTGTCTTCCTCCGCAAGGTGATCTTTCCGCTTTTCAGGCCAATTCACAAGGAAAATGCCGGCGAAAATCAGTGCTCCTCCTGCAAGGAGTGTAATGCCGATCTTTTCATCAAGTATCAGCCAGCCGGAAATGATGCCGAAGAAAGGTGCCAGGAATAAGAATGCACTGACTTTCCCCGGATTGCCGTTTTGCAGCAAGTAAAACCAGACAGCAAACTGGACGATGGATGCCGGGATGGCAAGCCATAAAATAACCGCGACCGAAACCGGGTTGAGGGCCAATTGCTGATCTTCCAAGAGCGTGCTCAGCAGCAACAGGACGAGTCCTCCGAAAAGCATTTGGTAAGCTGTCAGCACCCAGACATCAAACTGCTGGCCCCATCGTTTGATCAATAATGTACCGACAGCCCAGAACACCGCACTCGAAAATCCGAAAACCGTACCGATTTCAAATTGCAGCTGTCCGCCCATCGTGATGAAAACCCCGATAAAACCGAGCAGCACGCCTGCCCATTGAATAAACCGGTAGCTCAGCTTCAGGGCCAGCGTTCCGAAAACGACCACGAGCAGCGGGTTCATAAACGTCAAAATTGCAGATTCCCCTGCCGTGATAGTGCGCAAGCTGAGAAAAATGCAGCCCATGACGCCGGCAGTCTGGCATGCGCCGATGATGAAAATGCGCAGCCAATTCCGTGCGCCTTTCGGATGCGGACGTTTCAACAGCAGGACGAGGGCAATCATCAAGATTCCTGCCAGCACGAACCGCATCCCAACCAAAAGAAGGGGTGAAACGTGTTCAAGCCCGATTTTTCCGACCGCAAAAGAGGAGCCCATCAAACTGGTGGTCAAAACAACTAAAAATGCGAAGATGAATTTACTTTTGATATCGGCTGCCCCCTCTATGAAGTACATTTTAGTTATTTGCTAAAAGATGCTAGTTCTATTTTATGTATTTCCCACTGGAGATATCCATTTCTTTGGCCAAAATCATGCCAATAAATGCGCTTTTACCTGCTGTATATGAGTTCCGGCTCTCTGCTCTTTCAGCAAGATCCCTTTTCAACTTGCCGTATTCCACAGCACTATCTCTATACTTGCGCAGATGGTTGCGGAATGCAATATGACGCTTGAGTTCAACGCTATCAATTGAACAGACATAAAGATGGTGGTCCATTGCCTGCTTCCAGAAGACTTCAGAAAACAAAGCTTGGTCCACTAATTTGAAAGCTTCCCGGCCATCAATGCCCAGGTCCCCTTCATGAAGATACCCTATCTTTCCCAACTTCTCAATAACGGCCGGCAATCGGTTCCAGTCAGAGAGAACAATATCAATATCCAAAATCGGTTTTGCGCATAATTCCGGAACGGCCGTACTCCCGACGTGCGCGACCGCCGCAACCTCACCAGCCAACACGGAGGCGTACACCGAAGATAATTCTCGAAATTCGATTGGCCAAAGAGGGTTGTAATCTTCAATAGCAATTTCGGTTTTCATTTTTCTATTGGCCATCGTGTTGTTCTTGGCTGATATATTTTCCGCTCATAGCCTTGCCTTCATTTTCCTTCACTGCTTGGGGAACATGGTCTACCCGATTTGAAATTCTTGAGAGCTTGTCGTTGATTTTATTCAACAAATATAACCCTCGGAACAAACAAGATGCCAAAATCACGAATGCAAAAAAACTGCCAAAGGTGGGGCCGACGGCCAGTAAAAGAAGACCCAGAAAAGCGCTGACTAACATGAAAAAGAATAAATTCATATGGACTCCCCTTAGGTTTATAATGGTTTCTGTATTTCATCACCTATGCCTTGAATAGAGATTGAACGGACCACCACATGGCTTTGTTGAGCCCTTTATATTTGCTTGTGTAACACATAAGGGATCGTTGGTCCCTTGCCTTGCTGTTCTCCCAGGAAGGTATATTCTTTAGCCTTCGCCGCGTCCATCCACACCACTTCTTCAATCTCCTCGGGAAAAGCGATTTCCAGATGGCCTCCGACCACTTCGCCTATGAACGTAAAAAACACCGCATGGTGGTTCCGGTCTTCAAAAAACTTTTCACTGACGGAAAGGATGCCCCCGATAGAAACATCTAACCCCGTTTCTTCTTTGGCTTCCCTTATTGCCGCTTCTTTCAGGGTCTCCCCTTTTTCGACCGCACCTCCCGGCAGCGTATAATAGGAATCGCCCGCTCCGAAATTCTTCACCATCAGCACTTGGTCCTCAGTCTTATTTGCCAGATAGACATACACAACATCGACTCTTTCCATGTGGTCCTCCTTCTTTCAGCTTGTCCGTCCATAAAGGACCCCGTGCCAATGTTCCAGATTTTCAGTGATCCGTTCTTTTGCAGCCGGATTTCCGCCACGGAACACCAACCGGAAATATAAGGTTTTTGCGAAGTTAAGGACATTGGTCTTGTTACGGAAAAATCCTGCCGAGTATTTTTCTTTCTCATGGATTGCCTGGAGCTTTTCAAAAACTGAAGCAATCCATTCCGAAAGCCGCTCGTCCGGAAACCCTTTGGCGATCAAAGCTTCAATGACGAAAATGAGCCGGTCATCTTCTTCATTGCTGTAATGGCCTTGCTTGAAAAGGCCGGCCCCGACAGCCTTCAGCGTTTCTTCGGCACAGTCCAAATCAATTCCGGGATGCCCCGCCGCTTCTGCCAGCATATCCGCACCGTGCGCTATGCTGTGCGCCCATCCCTTTCCTTCAACAAACCCGCGGATGTCCTGTTCCCGCTGTAAATATTCCACACTCCGGTGGAAAACTTGTTCCACTTTGGCTGGCGGCAGGAACTTCCGGGTCTTGTCCTGACACAGGACCAATGCGATCACCAAGGATGAAAAAGAACGCGTGAACACCGCATCATCGGAGGGTTCATCAATCTTATAGAACAAATGGCCTTCATCCAGGCATACCTCTAAAATGGACGCCAGCTCCCGATCCGTTAATACTCCCTCCGCAGCAAGCCTGTAAAATATGGAATAAATGAGTCCATCCCGTAATTCTTCGTCTGTAGAACCGATCGCTTCAAGCATAGCGGCCGTCAACTCGTCTCTTTGCTGCCCATTGAGGCATTGCAGTTCCTCCAGCGGCATGGCTTTGATTTCCTTTAAGCGCTCTTTCAGCATAGACGTTCTCCTTTAAACTTCTACTCTTTTATATACTGCAAAGCAGTATGCAGATATGTCCTAATTTCTTCGCCAGAATCCACCCGGATCCATGGATGCCCCTCCGGCTTTTTACTGCTGGCTAACGCTCTTTTGAAAATGCTCTCCGATTCCACTTCCGGAATCTGGCTCGGCAGCCGTTCCCGGTTTCTTAGCCGTTGGTTGATTTCCGTGAAATCATTCAAATAGCACTCAATGTATTTGTAGGGAGCATCGTATTTATGCGCCAACTTGGTTCCTTTCAGGATCATTTCCTCATACAGGCAAGGGCTGTCGAAAATGACGCTTTTCCCTTGCGCCAACTGGAACTCTATGGACGCCCAATCGACGCTGTAAGCTGCCTTTCCTAACGCCCGGGCGTCAAGTCCACTTTCGCCCAGTGAAGCCAAAAGCGCCGTTTTGGAAGTATCGTGGTCGATGATGACTGCTCCCGTCTCAGATGCCAGCCTTTTGGCGAGCGTCGATTTTCCCGAGCCCGGAAATCCGGACATTTGCAGAAAAAACATGCTTCCCCTCTTTTCAATCTTTATTTTTGCAGAGCGAAAAATTCATACGCAGTCTTCAAATTCCGCTCCATTCCATTGATGCCCCGCCAAACATGGTATTCAGCGGGTACCTGGAACGCCGAGATGAATTCTTCAACCGTCTTCCCGGAAGAAGCCGCTCCTCTTGAGGAATCGATCAGAAGGTCCAAATAGCCGGCCATCGGCGGCAGCAATTCTTTGGTGCCGACATTCCCATGGCCCGGGACGAGCGTTTCTGCTTCCAATTTGGCCAGTGCCTCCAGGGCAGCGCGGAATGCCGGCGGATCAGTGACAGGCACATGCAGGTTCTCTGTCACCAAGTCGCCTGCAAATAAAACCCCGGCATCCGGCACATACATGATTGCGTCGCTTGCCGTATGTCCGCTGAAGCAATGCAGTTCCACTCGGCGTTCGGCTCCGTGGATCGTCAAGCGGCTTTCAAAAACCAGAGCGGGCTTGACCATTTTGAGCCTAGGCAAATCCGCTAACAGCTTTTCCATTTCGAGATGCTGATTGATCAGGCTTTCCCGGCGGATGCCGGGTTCGGCTGCTGAAATTTGATTCTGCAGCCCTGTTAAGTAGGCAGCTGTCTCTTTTTGCTCTTCTTCGGGGTCCCCCATGATATTTTTTTCTTCAAACCATTCCCTGGTGGTCCGTGTCGAAACGATCACAGCATCACCGAAGGCCTGGTTGCCGAAAACATGGTCCCCGTGGTAATGGCTGTTGACAACATATGCCGCCTTTTTCCCGGTCAGGCTTTCAGCTTGCCTTCTCAGTTCTTCTGCAGCAGACGGCGTGTTGAAGGTATCAAAGACCACGAGCTCAGCGCCCAGGTCCACAAACCCCGAATTGCTCCAGGCCCCTTGTCCGGGTTTGGCGACAGCAGCAAAGACACCTTCTGAAAGTTCCTGCAAAATGAAATAGGGTGTTTCTCTTACGATTGGCATCCGGCTGCCCCCTTTGCGTCTGCGCTGCTGTTCAGAGCAAACGCTTCGATGATTTTCCCTGCTGTTTCTGCAGGCCCTAAATATGTATTGTCGATCCGGACATAGTTGTCCCGCTGGATTTCACCGGGCAAAGAATTCAACCGGTGCTGCTCCATCGACTCAAGAAGGTTTTTCTCCGATTCCCCGATATTGCGCTTTGTCGGTTTGTGCTGAAGGCGGCGTTCAGTTTTATTGCGCCCGATACGGGTTTCCACATCCGCTTCGAGTTCTGCAAAATACACTTCGTGCCCTTCCTGTTCGAAGATGCTGCAGACCTTTTCGACAAACGCCTTATCCTCTTCTCTATCGAATGCCCAAACGTACGTGAATATGATGCCAGGGATATCACTTTTAGCCATCGATTTGAACATCTCCTCGCGTATCAGAGCGGAGAGCCGGAACGTTTCTTCGGTGAAACCGAAAAAAGGATGCAGCAGTTCAAGCGTCATATGGTTATGGAACAACTTCAACCCCGTCTCTTTCTCAAGTTCCTGTCCGACCGTCATCTTCCCGACAGCCTGTGGTCCGAATAATAAAATCAGTTTCATGTCTGCTCCTTTCCGGCTCTCCATTCATCTTCCAGGATGCTGTACAGGAGCGAATCCCGCCAGCCGCCATTCATGCGGAGCGCATCGCGGATCCGCCCCTCCTGGACCATGCCGAGTTTTTCCAGCAGTTTTTTTGAACGGGCATTGTGCGGCGAACAAGTCGCCTGGATCCGGTGAAGGCGCTTTTCCTTAAACCCGAATGCCAGCAGCAGGCCGGCAGTTTCCGTTGCGAACCCTTTGCCCCAATAGTCCGGATGAAACACATAACCGATCTCGCCTGCCAGATTGTCGTAATTATGTAACCAGATTTCCCCAGCGCCGATCATCTTTTCGCCTTCTTTCAGGATGACGGCAAAAACAAAGCGGATCTGCGGCAGTTCTTCGGCATCCGCCAAAACATCTTCAACGTATGCTTTTGTTTCTTCCCAGGAATTCGGCCCCCACGGCTGGTGCTCGGAAACGCTTTCCAACGAGGCATAGCTGTGGACCGCGTCCAAGTCTTCTGCAGCCATCGGCCTAAGATAGATGCGCATCCCTTCGATTCTTCGGCTCATGCTCCCCCTCCATTCTTCAGAATCTTTTGCTAGTTTTTTTATTCTATCATAAGTTCTGTCCGTTTATTTCGACATCCGTTAAATTTTTCCAATAAAAACCCCTCCGCCAGAAGAGGCAGAGGGGCTTTGCATCAGGATACATTGGACAGTTCAATTTCTGGCGCTTTTTCTTTCCGGACGAACAATCCGCTGTAAACCAGAGCTGTCCCAACCAGCAGCAGAACGCCCATATAGACAGACATCATGGCCGGTGCCAGATAGGCGCCGAGGATGATGGACGAGCGGGCCAGCATGTCGGCTCCGCTGAACGAGATTCCTGAGAACGCGGAGTAGGAGCCCCGCTTATCATCCGGCATCATATTGGCTTGTTCCGTGTTGCGCACCGGCGAATAAACCAATTCCCCGATGGTCGCCAGCAGGTTGAACGCGAGAAGGACATACCAGACATTCGCAGACGTGATGGCAATGTAGCCGATGCTGTATAGAAGCAAGCCGCCTAGCAGCACGTGCTGTTTTTTGAACCGGTCTGCTGCCCTGCTGACCAGAAACGTGAAACAGACGACCAAGAGCATGTTCTGGATATTCAATAAGCTGAGCATACGGACGCCATCCAGTTCAAAACTGCCGATGCTGACCGGTTTGAACGTCTGTGCCAGCCGGACGCCGATATAGCTGTTCAGCGTGAATTCGGCTGCAAAAATGAAAGTCGAACCTGCCACCACTTTAACAAATGGCGCGTCCCGGAACGCGATCCTATAACTTCCGATGACATCCAGCAATACGTTTTGATGCTGCTTTTCAAGAAGCTGTACATCCTTGTCGTCCGTCAGCCAAAGGGCATAAGCAATCGGCAGGCAGGCAGAAGTGAACGTCAGGAGCGCGAACAGCTCCAGCTGGTGGCTGACATACAGCAAACCGCCAAGCGCAGCTCCGATCGCCATCGATAAATTCGTCAGCCAATACTCCAGCGTGTAGACCGCTTTCCGGTTTTCCGGCGTCGTCGAATCGATGATAATTGCGTGGATGGCGGGCCGGCCGAGGCTGCTGGTGACAATAAAGGCCGTATAGGCGAACGCGAACAGCCAAATCAGCGGCTCTCCCGGCACCAGGCTGATGGTCATCGCCAGGAACATCGCTGCACTGAGCGAAGCAGTCCAAATGACCACTTTCTTCCGTTGGAACCGGTCGGAAATATAGCCGCCAATCAAATTGATGATAAAACTGATGGCCACGGTGAGCATCAGGAACGATCCGGCCCATACCTTTCCCATGGCGTCAGCAAAAAACAAGGCCATGAACGGCATGACTGCCGAAAAAACTGCCCGGTTGAAAAAAGATGTAATCAGACGGACTTTGATATTACGGGGATATTGTTTCCAGTTCATATTGCCAACCTCCTCTTGTCTATGTATATTAAACTAGACTCAAAATTTTAAAAATGGACAGTTTAATTCAATATGTCCAGTTTTATAAAAGGAGACGGCTTATGGACAAGAATTTATTGGCATTGTGGCATTCCGTGCCTTCCGGGGATATCAAAAAAGAGGAAATGGCGGATGTCCTCGGCCTGAGCCTGAAGCAGACCAGCCGCTATATTGGAAAATGGGCTTCTGAAGGCTGGTTCGATTACACTTCAGGGCGAGGCAGAGGAAAAATTTCAACGCTCCGCTGGCTGAAGAATGTGGAAGAGGTTTTTGAACGGGAAGTGATGAACCTGATCGACCAGGAAGCGGTTGAGAAAAGCAGCAAATACCTGGTTTATGATTGGTCACAGGATGCCAAGCTGCGGCTGCTCGACCGCTTCCGTTCCAAGTTCGGCTTTTCCCAGGACAGCCAGGAAAACGATAAATTGATCATTCCGAGACGCTATAAATTGATGACCATGCATCCCCAAGAAACTGCCGATGTCCACAGTGCCAACTTTGTCGCCACGGTCTTCAACCGGCTGGTCTTTGTCGATTCTGTCGGCGGCATTTGGCCGGAACTCGCACATAGTTGGGATCTCTCGCCGACGCACCTGCGCCTTTATATGAAAAAAGGTGTGAAGTTCCATGACGGCTCCACATTAAGTGCTGAAGATGCCGCTGCCTGCTTGAACCGGCTCCGGAAGCACTCAAACTTCAAAGAGCTATGGGCACCGATCAAGAAAATTACTGCTGCTGCGCCGCTCGTGATTGATTTGGAATTCCCGGATGGGTGCAGCTATTGCCTCCAGTTGCTCGGGATGATCACTTCAAGCATCTATAAGGAAACGAACGGAAAGCTTTTGGGGACAGGAAGCTTTTATGTGGATGATTCGCATGAACTGAAAACTGTTCTATTGGCATTCAATGAATTTTTCGGAGAGCGGCCGCTCCTCGATGCCATCGAGTTTGTACAAGTTCCTGAAGACTTCGATATCGCTTACCGGTCATCCCGGCACCAAAGCAAAGATGAGACGTTCCTGGTCGAAAGCGACTCCGGCGTCGGCATGCTGTTCATGAACGCATTCCGCGATTCCCCGATAAAAAGAAAAGAAGTGCGTGATTACATCCATTGGGCCATCGCTAGGCACCGCAGCTCAATCAGCAGAATCGATTCCCGGATCTTGCCCAATGCCAAAGGGATGCTGATCGGCCGAAGCAGCGATTATGAAACGCCGCCTTTCTCAAAGCCGGAATTCGATAAGCCGATTGTGATCAAGACGACAGGCTATCTGGGCGAAAGTTCCGAATGGCTTCGGGACGTTCTCCTACAGGAAGGGATTCCTGTGGAAATGTACGAGATGCCGTTCCATGAGTATTTGACGGATAACGGAACCGGCCAGCAAGCGGACATCTTTCTTCATGGGGAAGTTTTCGAGATGAACCAGGACTTTTCATTCTATTATTTCCTGATCAATGGACTTTCTCCCTTAAAACCGATGATTGCCAGTGACCCCTATCTATCGGGTTTGTTGGAGCAATATGTCGGCACCCCCTTTCCGGAATGGTCCAGGCTGAATCTGGTAGCGGAAAAACACTTGATCGGCTCATCGGTCATGGTGCCGCTGTATTATGCCAAACGGCAAATCCCGTTCTCAGCCGATCTGAAAAACATCAATCTGTCCCATTTCGGCTATGTCGATTTCTCAAAATTATGGGTCCGGCCGAATTTATGATATTTATAATAATATTATGTAATCTGATGGAATGAACTAAAGCCCGAAACCATTCGGGCTTTAGTTTTGTATCCAGCTATAATAAATAAATTGGGCGTCTTCTTTACTGCCACTGATTCCCACAAGGCTGTTTTCGGTCATCTCAAAGCCATTTTTCTCCAGGACTCGCTGAGAGGCCGCGTTGTTCGGTGCGGTTTTTGCGTCCACTCTTTTCACGCCGAGGGCCGGAAGCTCATCGATCAACATTCCGACTGCTTTTGCCGCAATGCCTTTTCCGCATTGGTTTTCGCTGATGCGATATCCCAGGCTCCCGCATCTCTCTTGCTTGTCGATATCAACCAAGTTGACCCTTCCCAAGATGCCCCCTTTTTCATCTTTGATCAAGTAAAAAAACGACTCGCCTCCTTCTTGCTCATCGAGCAGCACTCCTTGCCGTTCCTGGAAACCTTCTGGCTGATAGTAGCCATCGCCCCGACCTGGCACGCTGGATTCGAAAAACGTCCGGTTTTCGATCTCAAAAGCCAGCAGCGCTGCCGCATCTTCCGCGGCCAATAACTCCACTTGAATGTTCACTTTGCCTCGCCTCCTTCTTCCTGCGAAACGTTGCCATCCGAATAGATGGCGAGCATTTCTTTCATCAGCCGCTCGATCTGGCTGCCGTCTTTCACATGGTCCATCATCCACCCAAGTTCCTGTGAAATGAACCCGCACAGCATGACTGCTGCTTTGTGATGGCCTTCCGGGGTCATCACATCGGCGATCGCTTCTGCCTGACTGTATTGGGCTTCCGGCAAGTCCGATTGCAATGCTTTCAACCCTAATTGGGCGCGTCCGGGTGCATACCGGTACAGCAAGGCCCGCGCCAGATGCTCCATGGAATTTGACAGCATTTTCACGGCCCAGAGACTGTTGCCGCGGGCTGCCGCCTTTTTGTATTGGAACAGGAACCATGCAATATCGTTGATGTGGTCCCGGTATTCCGATGGTGTCAGTTCCAAGCCTTGTGTTTCTGCAAATCCCTCCAAAATACCTTCCGGATCGAAGAGCACTTTATAAAAGTCTTTCCCAGTGAACGTATCAGCCGTCACCGTAAAAAGGTCGATATGCAGAAAATCATCAAAAACCGCTATCAGCTGAGGAGCGACGATAAAAATATCATCCATGAAAATGATTTCGCGATAAGCGCTTAAATGGCGGAAACGCTCGGACAGAAAGCTATCCAGCCCTTTTCGGTCGACCAGGCAATAAAGGTCGATATCTGAATGCTCATCGTGCTCTCCCCGTCCCATTGAGCCTTTCAGAAATACCGCTTTAACGCGTGGATCGCCTTTCAGGCTTTCGCATATTTGTTGTACCGCTTTTTCTTGTGCCAGCATGGTTTCTCCCGCTTTCATCCTAGAAGTCTCTTGGTTTTTTTGCCCAATGTGCAGGCCGGTCCAACTGTGCGGGCAGCTTCGTAATGCAATCGCCGATTGCTGCATTGGCCTGGCTCTGCGTCAGGAACAGGCTCATGGACAAATCGGCGCCGCTGATGTCGGCGTCCCGGAAATCTGCCCCCAAAAGGTCTGCAGAAGTGAAATTCGCCTTCCGCAAATTCGCCGCGATAAAATAAGCTCCCCGAAAATCCACACCAGAAAAGTCAGACCCTTTCAGTTCGGCACCCATCAGATCCGCATTTCGCCGGTCCAGTTTTTTCTTGCTTTTCTTAAACCGCTTCCGCACAACCCCGCTCGTCTCCATCAGCAGCGCGCTCACTTCCTGCCGGTGCGCCTCTATGTCCACTCCGAGAATCCCTTCAGGGCCTAAAGAAGTAAGCCGCTCCGTTTCCTCTTCCAACTGGACCAGTTTCCCGGCCAGCGGCTCAGGAGGGCCCGATTCGATTGCTTCCGCCAAATACCATAGGATTTCATGCAGCTGAGTCATCAGCGGAAATACCCGGAACATCTTTGCAGCGGTATCTGGACTGCTGCGCCAATCCAGTCCCCGAAAAGTTTCCTGGACCATTTTCTGTCCGGAACCGAAGCAGTCGAAAACGGTACATCCTTTAAAACCCGAACGCCGGAGTTCGCTATGGATGCCGCAGCGGAAATCAGGCTGGAGGTTCGGGCATGGAACGCCTGCCTTTTTGCTGAACGCAAAATCCGCCGAAGCGGCATATGCCAGTCCAACACAGCAAAGCGCTGCACATCGGCTGCAATCCGCCCGCAAAGTACTTCGGTCTCTTATCTGCTTCGGATCATTCACCATATCCGCCCCCCCTTAAGAGAAGTCTCAATTCCACACGCTTTATAAACAGTATAGATCAAAAATGCGCCAATGAAAGAGAAAAAACCGGACTCCTGCCTTTGGAATCCGGTTCTTAGCTATTCGGCAATTTCAGCCTTTTCCAAGTGCTTGATGCAATTGTACAACGGGCAATCCCAGTTGTTTTCACTGTACTGCAAAAGTGTGAGAGATGTGTTTTCAAGGTTTGTTTTTCCGAACCGCTCCGGCAGAAGTTTTCGCAGTGTGATGCCGATCCAACCACCGTGGCTGACGACCAATACGCGTTTCCCTGCAAAATCAGCTGAAATGTTTTCTATGAAATCCACGCCGCGCTGGGCGACCGCTTCCTTGCTTTCCATGCCGAGGTCGAGCTGGCGCCAGTCTGCGCCCCATTTTTCCACGCGCTGCTCTTCCGTCGTCCCTTCGATTTCCCCGCCGTTCATTTCCCGCAGACGCGTATCAAAGAAACTGATCGGCAACGCCAATTTTTCCGAAATGATTTCAGCTGTTTCTTTTGCACGTGCGAGATCGCTTGAAACAATCATGTCCCACGGCTCTTCCCCTGCCAACCGCTCCGCTACCGCTGCAGCTTGCAGCCTGCCGGCATCATTCAACGGCACATCTGCGCTGCCTTGGGCAATTCCTTGTATATTCCAGTCTGTAATGCCGTGCCGTACAATACCGATGAATGTCATTTCCATTTCCCCTTTGCTTATGTATTTCCAGAATTCCAGTCTACAGTTCTTTCAGAAAACTTGCCACTCCATTAGAGAACTTGTCCTTTTCTTCTAAAAATGGATAATGGTTGCTTTCATTAAAAATGACGAATTTGGAATCCCGGATTCCAACATTCATTTCCAGTGAATATTCAAGCGGGCATTGGACATCATGCCGGCCGCAGAGGATCAATGTTGGAACCTGTATCAAGCTCAATTTTCTTGTAACGTCAAAAATCGGCAGTTCGCGATTAAAAAAATTCATCCTTGCAGCAGAGATGGTTTTCGTAATGGGTAGATGGAACAACTCCGAATAGCGGTCTGGCCGATAAAGTGAAAGTGCCGTCCGTTCGGCTGATAGATTTTTCCGCTGACCCTCTGCCAGATCTGGATTTTTTAAAGATTCGATTAGTTGCTGCATCTTTTGGAAGCTCGGGTGTGCCTGGTTATAGATGCAATTCGCAGAGAACGTTGCATATTCCCTTGCAGCAGCTCCTGCGATGATCAAAAACTGCAGCGATTCAGAATAGTGGATGCCGTAAATGATTCCAAGCATTCCGCCGGTCGAATGTCCAGCAAATCCCCACTGCTCAAAACCAAGCGCTTTCCTGACAGCTTCCAAGTCAAAAACAGTCTCCAGCATGCTCAGCTCATAAGAAGCATGCGCGCGTTCCGACTGTCCCGCTTCCCGAAGATTTACTAAAAAAACTTGATGAGTCCCGGTAAAAGCTTCTCCGAAATAATCACCAGACTTATTGAATACCGAGTAATGATGAGTTACGCAAATCGGTTCTCCGTTTCCTTTTGTAAAAACTTCAAATATCCCTCGGTCTGTTTTGATGAGCTTTTGTTCCCAATTGGACATATATTACTCCTTCCCCAAGCTGCCAAACAATTTCCGAAATAGAAATCTGTACAAAAAAGCCCGGCACTTGGCCGGGCTTTCCCATTACACGCCCATTTTGCGGCGGGTGTTGCTGACTTTTTTCGTTTGTTGGCTTTTCAGCTTTTTCGCTTCCTTCGAAGCACCGTTATTGCTTTTGCTGTTTGCCGCCTGGTTTTTTTTGGCTTCCAACTGGCGTTTCACCGCTTCCTGCAAGCTTACTTTTTTTGGCGTTTCGTTTGTTTCTGTCACGTTGATCCCTCTTTTCTGATTGGAAATAATTGCGAGAGTTTTATGACCTTCATTATACCACAAATCTTGCCGATTATTGCTTGTTTTCTTTGAACCACGCGCTGACTTGGCCGAAGAAGTTGGCCATGCTGTTAGGGTTCGACATGTTCGGTACACGGGCCAACAGCACTTCTTTCGGCGCTTTTACGCCTTCTTTTTTCTTCTGCAGCACGAGGATCCCTTTGGCATGCGCCGAGTTCTTGAAGAGCGATTCCGGCAATTCCATCACTGCTTGGATATACGCAGCTTTTTTCAGGAATGCGTGGAGCTGCGGCGCCTGCGGGGATTCGAACAAGGCTTTTGGCACGACGAAGAACAGATAGCCGCCGTCAGCTGTATGTTTGATCGCTTGCTCGATAAAGAGATGGTGCGCATAGGACATGCCTTCTTCCGCTTTCAGTTCATATACGGAAGCCGCTTCTTCGTCCGGATAATAGCCGACCGGAAGATCCGACACCACTGCATCGACCGGATCGATCAGTAGCGGCTGCAAGGCATCCTGCCGGTAGAATGTAACCGGCTGCTCCACTAGGTCCGCAGCAGATGCTGCCAAACGGATGAGCAGATCGTCGATTTCAACGCCGGTCCCAGTTACGCGGCCGTCCAAATAATTCATGACGGTCAGCAGAAGGTTGCCGGTTCCCAGTGCCGGGTCCATCAACGTGAATTGCTTTTCCTTCACGAACAATTCCACCAGATAGCCGACAAGCAAGCCAAGCGTATCCGGCGTCATCTGGTGATGCGGCTGGACATGTTCCTTCATGCCCTTTAAAACAGCCAGCTGGATGGCTTTCCGGATATCCTCTTTGCCGGGCTCCGCTTCCGGCTTGATATGGCCGTCAAGCCAGCTTTCAACCGTTTCGAGCAGGCTCTCCAAATACGGAAGGTCCCGCTCTTTCTGGTATTGCGTTGTGTGCTGGTCAATAAAATTAAAAACTTTTTCCATAGATGAATTCATGCAGTTCTCCGTCCTCAATAAGGAAACCCACTCGGTTGGAGTGGGTTTCCGGTTTTAGTTTGTCAGTTCTTTTACTGCTTGGAGCGCTTTCTCATAATTCGGGTGGTCGGTTCCTTCCGGCACGTATTCCACATACGCCACTTTGTCATTTTCATCGATGACAAAAATCGAACGGGCCAACAAGCGCAATTCTTTCATTGCTGTACCGTATGCCTGCCCAAAGGACAAATCCCGGTGGTCAGACAATGTGGTGATCGAATCCACCTTATTGATCTCTGTCCAACGTTTTTGGGCGAATGGCAAATCTGCCGAAATCGTCAATACTTCTACGTTTTCCCCAAGTGAAGCCGCTTCGTCGCTAAACCGTTTTGTCTGATCCGAACATAAACCTGTATCCAAAGAAGGAACAACACTGATCAACCGGACTTTCCCGGAAGTATCCTCCAATGTCACTGGGCTTAAATCGTTTGCAAGTGCAGTGAAGTTCGGTGCCTGGTCTCCAACTTTGACTTCATTCCCCGGCAATGTGACCGGGTTATTCTTAAACGTGATCTGTACCATCAAAACGCCTCCCTTTCTTTCTCCATCTTACTAGAACGCCCGGGTCTCTTGCAACTCAGACCCATCCACGTGCGGTTTCCGAAGTTCTCTATGTTTTTGGTAGGCCGCTTCATGAATCACGGTCGTATCCGCAATAAAATCATGGACGCCTTGCTTTAATCGGGTGAATCCCACAATCCAATAAAGCGGTAGAATCGTCACCGATAAAAATCGCCCGATCCATTCCCTGAACAACAGCGTCCCCCAGGACAGCCCTTCTTCCTTCAAGGAAAAAACCCGGATTCCGAAAATCATCTTGCCGACTGTCTGCGAGAAGAATTTCGTCATCAGCACGAAATAGCCATAAAAGAAAATTGCGGATACAATGGCATACGGCGCATACCAGGCGCCATTAGCCGTCTCGATGCCAAGCAGCAGGAAAACCGGTTTCGCCACAATGGATGTGAGCGACGCTACCACCAGCAAATCGACCAAATAGGCCCAGAACCGGATCCAGAAACCGGCCGGCATCCGCTCGTAATAAAGCACTTCTTCATAGCGCTGAGTGTCAGGACGGGCTTGCCCGGTCCGCTCCTCAACGGAAGGTGTTCCGCTTGTTTGGTCCGCCATGCTTATCGCCCCTTCCTCAGTTCTCGCCATACAAATACATCATGCGCGGCGCGCTGTAATCTGTCAGCAATTTTGCAATCATTTCCGACTCCAAGTCCGGTTTGAACATCGATTTCACTTTCATCGAAAACAAGGAGCCCAGCCCTTCGGAAGCTCCGTATTCAAACGCTTCAGCGTCCCCAAGATCGAAGTCCGCGCGGAGTGCAGCCAGCACGTCTTCTTCAAATCCGAAATCATCAGCCAAATTGGCTTCGACTGCCTGGCGGCCATTCATGATGCGGCCGTCTGCAACTGCCTTCACTTCCGCTTCTGTCATGCCGCGCCCTTCTTCAATAACATCGACAAACGACTCATAAGACTGGTTCAGCATATCTTGAAGAATCTTCTGCTCTTCTTCGGTCATATCCCGTGTAGGGCTGCCGATGTCTTTGTACGGGCCTGATTTGATCGTAACAAAATCGACGCCGTATTTTTCTGCTAAGCCATCGTAATTCATCAGCTGCATGATGACGCCGATAGATCCTGTAGTAGTTTCTTCGTTGACATAGATTTTTTCAGCCGGCGCAGAGATGTAATATCCGCCTGAAGCTGCAGTAGCCCCCATCGAAACGTAAAACGGCTTTTGTGTCTCTGCCTGGATTTCCGTGATCTTGTCATAGATTTCTGCGGATTCCACTACGCCGCCGCCCGGCGAATTGACCTTCAGCATAACCGCTTTCACGGTATCGTCTTCTTTGATTTTCTCTAATTGCTCCATGAACAGGTCATGATTGTAGCCGGTTGTGCCGAAAAAAGATGCGGCTTCGCCGGTATCCTGGATGGCCCCTTCTACATTAAGGACCGCAATCCGCTTGTTCATGTCTCCTGGCTCGATGACTGTTTCAGCAAGCTCGCCTTCAGTGGGCGCCACCCATTCATCCAATCCTGTGCCGAAGCCGCTCTGGAAAATCGCGAATGCTGAGTTGATGACAATGGATACTCCCAGCAACACAACGGCCGCAATCACCGCAATCCATCTTTTTGTATTCATACGCCTTGATTCCCTCCTTTTGTTTCTACTCCATATTATACGGGGAACCGGTCCAAAAGTTTCGTCTCAGCCCTTTTTGAAATCAATGCCCTGAATTGAGCCGGCCTCTTCTTACCGTCCGCGCCTCCATCACTTTGGAAGTGGTGAAAATGGCGAGGGCCACCCAGACAAAGGAAAATGAAATCAGGTTGATGCGGTTGAATTCCTCGCCGTAGACCAATACGCCCAAGATCAGCATCAGTGTCGGCGCAATGTACTGAAGGAATCCGACCATGTACAGCGGGATCAACGGTGCGCCTGTCGCAAACAGGAAGAGCGGAAGCGCCGTTGCGGCCCCGCTGATGACCAGCAGAATGTCTGTTGACACGCCGGTATGCAGGAAATGCGCATCGCCGTTGGCAAAAAGGTAGATATAATAAGCCACGGCAACCGGCATGACAAACAGGGTTTCAAGCGCCAGCCCGCGGAGCGCATTCAGCTTGATCGTCTTTTTGATCAATCCGTAGAAAGCGAAACTGAACGCCATCCCGAAAGCAAGCCACGGCAATGTACCGTAAGAAACGGCTAAGATGGTCACACCGGTCGCAGCCAGAACAAATGCGAATTTAATTGCAGGCGACAATTTTTCTTTCAGGAAAATGACTCCGAGGAGCATCGAGACGAGCGGATTGATGTAATAGCCGAGGCTCGTTTCAACGATCCGGTCGTTCGTTACCGCAAAAATATAAAGGAACCAGTTCAACGTGATCAGGTAGGAGGCAATCATCAACGTGAAAAATGTCTTTTTTGATTTCCATAAATCCTTTAGATCCGATAAGAGCATCTTCCGTCCCTTGATCAGGAAAATGAATGCCACGGTCAAAAACAGCGACCAGACGATCCGCGAGGCCAAGATTTCATCGCTCGGCACCTGGTCGAGCAGCTTCCAGTAGATCGGCAAAAATCCCCATATTGTGTATGTCAGCGCTGTGTAGAGGATGCCTCTTTTTTCATCATTCATTGTCCGCCTTCACCATTCTCTCTAGATATTTTGTTGCTCGAAATAATAGACTAATTATATGCCTGGATAATTTCAAAGTAAACCTTCGAAGCCCGATTGGCCTCTTCGATTTTCGATCTTCCCACAGAAATGAAGGCAAAAGAAAAACAGCCGGTAAAACCGGCCGCCAGCATGTTGAGAAAGAGATAGATTTAATTTCTTGTAAAATGATAAACCGATATTCCGCAAAACAGCTACGCATACCGCGGGCTCGCTCCGAGCTGCTCCCGCAGGTGTCTCCGCTATTTTGCTTCATATCTAAGAGAAGCTTAATAAACCAGGTTGAGGTGAGAAATATTTCTCTTCTAGAAAGCCTATCCAGCGCCGGCGCGTCCGTGGGCTAAGCGAAGCCATGAGACGAGTGTCCTTCTCGGCTCATGGCGAGAGCTATGCCCCAAGCGACCGAAGCGGTGTGAAAAGTTCATTTCTTTTATGAACTCGGCTATAGAAAGTTCTCGACAGCCTCACGGCCGGTAAAACCGGCCGCCGTTTATCGTTTATTATTTTCCTGCTGGCGCAGCTCCACGCGGCGGATTTTCCCGGATGCCGTCTTCGGCAATTCCGGAATGAATTCCACGGCCCGCGGATATTTATAAGGAGCGGTCAATTCCTTGACGTGCTCCTGCAATTCCTTCACCAGTTCATCCGATGCTGTGTTCTCATCCACCAGGACGACGAAGGCTTTAACGATGGTCCCACGGATTTCATCCGGCGACCCGACCACCGCACATTCCTGAACAGCGGGATGTTTGACGAGCGCATCCTCCACTTCAAACGGCCCGATCGTGTAGCCGGATGAAATGATAATGTCGTCGCCTCTTCCTTCAAACCAGAAATAACCGTCATCGTCTTTCGATGCTTTATCGCCGGTCACATAATAGTCGCCGCGGAACTGCATCTTGGTCCGTTCGTCGTCTTTAAAATAACCTTTGAACAGAGCGGGCGTATCGACATGGACCGCAATATCGCCGACTTCCCCTGCCGCCACCGGTTTGCCGAATTCATCGATGATTTCCACTGTATTCCCGGGTGTCGGTTTGCCCATGGAACCGATGCGGATTTCCATTTCTTTCATGACCCCAACCAGCAGTGTGTTCTCGGTCTGGCCATAGCCGTCGCGGACGTTCAAATTGAAGTTGTCCTTGAATACATTGATGACTTCGGCGTTCAGCGGCTCTCCTGCTGAGACGGCGCTCTTCAACGACGACAAGTCGAAGGAAGCCAGGTTTTTCTGCTTCGCCATCAACCGGTATTCCGTCGGAGTGCAGCATAGCACGTTGATCTTGCGGCGCTCCAGAATCTGCAAGTAGACTTCCGGGTCGAATTTGCCGTTATAGACAAAGCCGGTCGCGCCGCTGCCGAGCGTCGCCAGGAACGGGCTCCAGATCCACTTCTGCCAGCCCGGGCTCGCAGTCGCCCATACAAGATCCCCTTCTTTCGCCCCTAGCCAATGTTCAGCCGATGTCCGCAGATGTGCGTACGCCCAGCCATGGCTATGGACAGCTCCTTTCGGATTGCCTGTCGTGCCTGAAGTATAGGACAGGAATGCCATATCGCCGCTTTTCGTTCTAGCTGCTTCATATTCTTCGGAGGCATTTTCCATCTCGTCGGTCAATGAAATCCATGAGCTGTCGCTTTTTCCGATGACAAATTTGACGACACGATCCATTTCTTTCACATCAGCAAACTGGTCCATGAACGGCTCATATGCGATAACGGCCTTTGCGTCACTATGGTTCAGCCGGTAGGAAATGTCTTTTGCACGGAGCATTTCCGAACTCGGAATGACGGCCAGCCCGGCTTTCAGTGCGCCGATATAAGCCACGTACGCCTCTATTAGGCGCGGCACCATGACTAGCACAATATCGCCTTTCGCGAGGCCAGCTTTTTGGAAGCTATTGGCCGCTTTGTTCGCGCGTTTCATCAATTCGTCATATGTAACTTCATGTGTTTCGCCTTTATCGTTTTCCAAGATGATGGCCTTCTTGCCATCCCCTACAGCGAACCGTTCGATTTCTTCCACTAAGTTGTACGATTCCGGTGCCAGCAATTCTTCTCGCTTCATCTAAAATCCCCCTTGGCGTTAGTTTAACTAAATCCCTTTCATTATATCGCAAAAGTTTTAGTATTCAAAATAATTCCTCTATAATGAAGCATGAAAAAAACGGCATGGAAAAGTTCCATGCCGCCCAATCATTCTTCATATTCGGATGTTTCATTCCCGGTTACAGCAGGTCATCGAACGCGGCCGCTTTGGCCCGCGGAAATTTGATCGTTTCCCGTTCAGCTGCCGCTTCCCGGATCAGCTCGTCAAAATCCACGAAGTTTTCATAATACTCGACTTTCTCGAGCTTCGGCTTTGTTTTCGGATTAGCCGGTGTGAAAATGGTGCAGCAGTCTTCAAACGGCCGGATTGAAATGTCATACGTATCAATGGCCTGGGCTGTTTCGATGATGTCCAGCTTGTCCATCGCGATCAGCGGCCGGAGCACCGGTGTATGGGTGACTGCATTGATGGCATGAAGCGATTCAAGCGTCTGGCTGGCCACCTGCCCCAGGCTTTCTCCAGTGACAATGGCCTGGCACTTGGTTTCTTCCAATACCAGGTCAGCCACACGCATCATCATGCGCCGTGTCGAAGTCATCGTGATATTATCCGGCACCTGCTTATGGACTTCTTGCTGCAGCTTGGTAAACGGAATGATGTGGAGATTGACTGATGAGCCGAACCCGCTCAGCTTTTCAGCCAGGTCGAAGACTTTTTCCTTCGCCCGTTCATTGGTGAACGGCGGGCTGAAGAAGTGGATCAGCTCCAGGCGGACGCCACGCTTTAGCATATGGTAGCCGGCAACCGGGCTATCAAGACCGCCCGACAGCATCAAAAGCGCCTTGCCGCCTGCACCGACCGGAAGCCCGCCGGCACCTTGGATCGTCTCGGCCATCATGAAGGCGCCTTCTTCGCGCACTTCAATCTTCAAATCGATGTCCGGGTCTTTCATCTGGACAGACAAGCCTGGATAATTCCGCAGCACTTGGGAACCGACCGCTTGGACAATCTCCGGCTTTTCATGCGGAAATGCTTTATTGGGCCGCTTGACGGAAACCTTGAAGCTTTTCTGGTCCGTATCCAGCTTTTCCATCACTTTCATCGCCGCTTCCTGCATCGATTCAAGCGACAGTTCAGCCTGTGTGACCGGACTGAATGTCTGGATGCCGAACACCCGGGGCAAGCGCGCTAAAACCTGTTCCATGGCAGCTTCGTCATCCAGGTAGATGAACATCCGGTCGCGCTCCGCTTTGACGCGGAAGCCTTCGATATCTGAAAAGGTCTGGCGCACATTGTCGCGGAGCCGGCCGATGAACGAGCTCCTGTTTTTGCCCTTCGTTGACAACTCGCCGTAGCGCACGAGGATTTGGTTTGTTTTCATATATTAAACTCCTTCGATAATTTCATAGACTTTGGTGAATGCCCGTTTCAGGCTTTCGATTTCTTCCTGGCTAGTGAATGCGCCCGTGCTGATCCGGATGACGCCATCCTTGAATTCACGCGGCAAGGCGATGGCCTCGATCACATGGCTGGTGCTTTTGCTTTTTGACGAGCAGGCGCTCGATGTAGAGACGATGATCCCTTCCTGCTGAAGCCCCGACACAAGCACTTCTCCTTTGATGCCTTTGACAGCCACCGACAAGATATGCGGCGCGGCTCCTTCCGGACTGACAATACGCGCTTTCGGAAAGCCTGCAAAGAAACTGCGGAGCTCCCGGTTCCAAGCCGTGTATTCATCCCGCGGTGCTGCGAGCCGCAGCGCTTTTGCCAAAGCTGCGGCGTTCGGCACGGAGACGGTCCCGCTGCGGATGCCCGCTTCCTGCCCGCCGCCGTGGATTTGGGGCGACAATCCCCCTTGGTCGCCATACGCCAAGACGCCGCTGCCCTTCAATCCGTGGATTTTATGGGCTGATACTGTAAACAAATCCGGCATTTCTTCCGGCAGGGCAATCTTCCCGACGCTTTGGACCCCATCGACATGCAAGAGCGTCCGCGTGCCATCCAAGAGCTTCTTCACTTGTGCTACAGGGTGGATTGTCCCGATTTCATTGTTCACGTGCATCAAGCTCACAAGAATCGTATCCTGTCTGAGCGCGCTCTGCAATTCATCCAGCTTGATTTTGCCTTCCGCATCCACAGCGAGGCGCGTGATTTCGAACCCCCGCGCCTCGAGCACTTCCATCGCTTTCAACACGGATGCATGCTCTGTCGCCGCAGTGATCAAATGCTTCCCGCGAGGGCGGAGCGATTCAGCGGTGCCGATGATCGCCAGATTGTTCGACTCGGTGCCCCCAGATGTGAAGATGACCCGAGGCATCCCCAAGAGGCCGGCAATTTGCGCCCGCGCTCCTTCCAGAAGATCTTCCGCTTTGTTTCCCATTGCATGGATCGAAGCCGGATTGGCATAAAAATCGGTGTTCGCCTTGATGAATGTTTCGAGCACTTCGGCTCTCGGTTTTGTCGTTGCGCTATTGTCCAAGTAAATCATTTGTCCACCTCCGAAAAGAAAACCACCAGCCCGGGGCTGGTGGTCTTTGTATGATTTTATACGCGCCATGCATCTTCTTTGACCAGCACTTCGATGCGCTTCATCGAGCCCGGTTCAAAGTTTTCGACTGCCGTCGCTGCTTCTTCCAATGCTTTCGAATAACGGAGCTGGCGGAACGATTCTTCGGCTTCCATCAGCTTGGCATTCATTTGCGGATTGGTCTTGCGGTAACGGTTTCCGTACTGGATGATCCGTTCGATCAGCAGCACATTCTCCACCATTTCCTTCGCTTTATCTTCCACTTCATCAATGCATTTTTCCGCTTTCGTCAAGTAGCTGTCAACCAGCTTCATGTTCAGCGGCACTTCCTGCAGGCCTTGCATTGCTACAAATAAATGCTCTTCGGCTTCTTCCAGGCGGACATCCATCTCTTCCGGAATCCCTGGCATGTTCGCTTTATGGAGCAATCGATCCGTTTCCTGCAATTGGCGTTTCAGGCCTTCGACTTTCGTCCGGGCTGCCGTTTCATCAATGCGCAAGTTCTTCAATGAAGAGGCGAATTCGCTTTGAGCCGTATCCGTTTCCGCCAATTCTTTGCGGATCGCACGCAATTCTTCTTCCAGGCTCGAATACGCGGATTGTTCTTCCTGCGTACGCGAGATCAAAAGGTCGAACCGGCGCTGCAGCTCTTCCAGTTTGTTCAAGCAAGTTCTTGGAATTGCCGCTTCGCTTTCAGTGATTTTATAGCTTTGCTGCACCACTGCACATTCATCGAATGTATCGCGGGTTTCACGGGTGATCACTTCCAGCTGGCGTCCCGTCTCCCCTTTGTACTGATCGACATAATGCTTCGCAGCAACTTCTTTTTCAAGCAATTCGTAGAATGAATCGATCCGATCCTTCATTTCTTCGGCTTTCGCTTTGGTTTCAGCAATCTGGAGTGCGGCAATCTGGCCTTTCATTGCTGCGAGCTCCTGTTCCATTGCATCCAATTGCCCTGTCAGTTCAAGGTGGTTCAGGTAATAGGACTGCGATTCCATTTCACGGACGCCGCTGCGCAGCTCGTGGATGGATGCCGGGATTTTCGACTGGACGTCCGCTAAAAGCGGCGGAATGTCGTCAATCAATGAGAAGACGTAATCAGCTTCATCGGATAAGCTCATAACAATTTCACGAGCCTTCAAATAATTCCCTGATTCTGTCAATTCGTCGTATTCAGCGAACATCGGTGTGAACGTTTCCAGCTTTTTCTCAAGCGGTCCGGCTGCTGCACCATAGGAATGCTGATGAGCAAGCAGGTTCTTGCGTGCCTGGCGATAATGATCTCTCATAATGTCCATTTCGCTGCGGTTCTTCTCTTCGCTGCCAATCAATTCGCTCAATTCCGTCAGGATCTTGTTCATCTCCTGATCGACATTTTCGATGCGGGTTTCAATATCGCGTTCGATTTTTGTCGCTTTTCCGAAGTTGAACCGGTCAATTGCGTCCTCTGCGTCGAACAGGGCTGCATCGATTTTCGGAATATGTACATCCATGATTTCAGTCCAAATGCCGCGCCAGCGCTCAAACATCTCTTCTGTCTGGCCGTTCATGTTCAGCTGTTTCACTTTTGTCAGTTCTTCGAGTATCGGTTTGTTTTGTATTTGCAGTTTTAACTGTTCCAAGCGTTCAATTTCCGCGTTGTGTTTCTTTCGAAACATGAATCCGACGATAATTACCGCTAATAGAATGATGACCGCAATGATGATATACTTCATCATAAGTCATTAGCCCCCTGTTCCAAATCACATTTCCTCTATATAAATGTATTCATGATTCTATTATTTTAACATGTATTGAAGTCTTATGTTGGCCAAAATAAAAGAAATGGAATAAAAATTTTTATTCTCTAAAGAAAGTTGGTTTTTCTATGAAACGAGACGGCCATATCCATACGCCTTTTTGCCCGCACGGCACGCCAGATGCCTTGGATGCTTATATTGAAAAAGCGATCCTTTCAGGCTTCAGCGACATTTCATTTACCGAGCACGCTCCCCTTCCCCCTTCCTTTACGGATACGACCCCGATGAAAGACAGCGGGATGGATATGGAGGTCCTGCCGCTTTATTTAGACGCCGTGGCAAAAGCAAAGGATGCATATAAAGAGCACATCCGGATCCGCGTCGGCTTGGAAGTCGATTTCATCAAAGGCTATGAAGCGGAGACCCGCGCGTTTCTCGACAGCGTGGGCCCTTCGCTCGACGATGCCATCTTGTCCGTTCATTTCCTGAAAGCCGGGCCGCATTATTATTGCCTCGATTACAGCAAGGAAGTTTTCATGGACCTTGCGCGAGCTGCCGGTTCCGTTGAAGCGGCATACGACTTGTATTACGCTACGGTCGAAGCGTCGATCGATGCCGATCTTGGCCCTTACAAGCCGAAGCGCATCGGCCATCCGACGCTTGCCCATAAATTCCAGTTGGCGCACGGCGCAGCAGTCGACGACGGGGACCGGATCAAAGGAGTGCTTGAGCATATGGCGCGCGCCGGCTTTGAACTCGATGCCAATAGTGCCGGCTATTCAAAACCAGATTGCCTCGAGCCTTATCCGCCGCTGAAATGGCTGGCATATGCTGAAGCGTTGAGGATTCCGCTTGTATTCGGTTCCGATGCCCATAGCGTCAATGGCTTGCATAAAGATTACGGCAGACTTTATAATAAATGAATCTTATCCAACGAAAAGAGGGTTTTCATGTTCACTCAAACCGATTACAGCGGCACACGTGCCAGCCAATATGCATTGCTCGGCAAACAGCTCGACGCCTTATTGGAAGGCGAAACGAATCAAGTAGCGAATTTGAGCAACGCTTCGGCGTTATTGAACCAATTTCTTGACCGCATCAACTGGGTCGGCTTTTATTTGATGGAAGGCGGCGAGCTGGTTCTCGGTCCGTTCCAAGGATTGCCGGCTTGCGTTCGCATCCAAGTCGGGCGGGGTGTTTGCGGAACAGCGGTTTCTGAAAAGAAAACCATGCTGGTTGAAGATGTACACGCATTCCCTGGCCACATTGCCTGTGATGCAGCTTCACGCTCTGAAATCGTCGTCCCGTTGATCAAAGACGGCGAAGTGATCGGTGTCCTCGACATCGACAGCCCGGAACTCAGCCGCTTCACAGAAGAAGACCAGGACGGACTCGAGAAATTCGCAGAAGTTTTGATCAAACATATCTAATCTCAAAAGAACGCCCGGCTCTCAATGGAGAGCCGGGCGTTCTTTTATGCTTCCTGGAGTTTCGGTTTGACTGCTTCAAATGCGGCAGCAAGGTCGCCGATCAAATCGTCGGAATGCTCTAGGCCGACAGACAGCCGCATCAGCGATTCGGTGATGCCCATCTTTTCCCGGCTTTCCGGCGGCACTACGGCATGCGTCATCGACGCCGGATGCTGGATCAGTGTTTCAGCGTCCCCGAGGCTGACAGCAATCTGAATCAGGGATAGTGCATTCATGAAGGCTTGGGCTTCTTTTTTGCCGCCTTCAATTTCGAACGAGATCAAGCCTCCGCCTCCCCGCATTTGGCGTTTGGCGATGTCGAATTGCGGATGGTTTTCATCGTACGGATAAAAGATTTTCTTCACGAGCGCTTCCTGTTTTAAGAACTCCAGGACCTGTTTGGCATTTGCAATATGGCGATCCATCCGTACATGCAACGTTTTCATGCCTCGCAGCAATAACCAAGCATCAAACGGCGACATGATCCCGCCCACGTCTTTTTGCACTGTCATCCGGATTTCCTGCATTTCGTCCGCATCCTTGCCGACCAATATCCCTCCGACCACATCCCCATGTCCGTTCAGATATTTCGTTGCGCTGTGCAGGACGAAATCCGCTCCGAGCTGTAGCGGGTTCTGCAGGTATGGGGAGCTGAACGTATTGTCCACCACTACCCGCAGGCCGTGCTTCTTGGCTACGTTAACAGCCGCTTCGAGATTGACCAGCTCCATTGTCGGATTGATCGGTGTTTCAATGTAGAGGCATACTGTCTCCGGGCGGATGGCACTTTCAATCTCTTCTTCTGTCGTCATAGACACCAAATCATGGCTGATGGCGTATTTCTCTTCCATCATTTCAAGTAACCCGAACGTGCAGCCGTAGATTCCACGGGAACACAGCACGTGGTCGCCTGACTTTGTGAGATGGATCAAAATAGCGCTGACTGACGCCATTCCTGATCCGAAGGCAAGAGCGCCGCCGCCAGATTCGAGTTCTGCCATCCGATCTTCAAGGACCCGGACTGTCGGATTGCCGAGCCTTGAATAGATATTGCCCTCACAGGTTCCGGCAAATCGGTCCTCCCCTTCTTCCGCTGTGGAAAATGAAAACGTCGACGTCTGATAAAGCGGTGTGGCTAAACTGTCATGATGCTGTTTGCTGTCATACCCTTTGTGTATGATTGCGGTTTCCAAATTCACTGATGGTTTTTCCATTGCTGATACACCCCTTATTAAAAATAGAAAGCGCTTACATTGGATCTTCTTCCATTTTACCTTGAACAATTGAAAAAGGAAAGCCGGCTTCTGACCAAGACTTCTTTCTTACCGTTGACTTTCTGCATAAGATTCGGTTATACTATAATTTGTGTAAAATAATCGCAGCAGTTGTATGTGCGTGTTCGTCCATTTTGTTCCTATCTTAATGACTAGGTGTATCGCGTAACTCTTGGCTGCTGAGCGAAGGTACATGAAAACAAAATGGCTTGCAGCATGAATGCATCTGGTTTTTATTTTACTTCAAAAACCAAAAACAGAGGAGGAGACATATATGTCTCGTTATACAGGTCCAGCATGGAAACTGTCCCGTCGCCTAGGAGTTTCTCTTAGCGGAACAGGTAAAGAATTAGAAAAACGCCCTTACGCACCAGGTCAACACGGTGCTAACCAACGCAGAAAAGTTTCTGAGTATGGTTTGCAACTTCAAGAAAAACAAAAACTTCGTTTCATGTACGGAGTAAACGAACGCCAGTTCAGAACTTTGTTCAACAAAGCCGGCAAAATGCCTGGCAAACACGGTGAAAACTTCATGATCTTGCTTGAAGCTCGCCTTGACAACGTTGTTTACCGTTTAGGCCTTGCGCGCACACGCCGCCAAGCTCGCCAAATCGTAAACCACGGCCACATCCTTGTTGACGGCAAACGCGTTGACATCCCGTCATACAGCGTAAAACCAGGACAAACAATTGCTTTCCGTGAAAAATCAAACAACCTTGATGTAGTAAACGAAGCAATCGAAGTGAACAACTTCGTCCCTGAATACGTTACAATCGACACAGACAGCAAAACAGGCACATTCACTCGCTACCCAGAACGCAGCGAATTGTCTGCTGAAATCAGCGAACAGTTGATCGTTGAGTACTACTCACGTTAATCTCTGTTTCCGGAAAACGCTCTGCAGCAAATTGCTGCAGAGCGTTTCTTTGTATAATAAAAGGTGCTGTCCAAAAAGGGCTGCTGTCCATTGCGGCGGACGCTTTCCGCGGGCTTGCGCCGAACTAACTCGGCCTCGCGTCCGAGTGGATTTCGGCACTTCGCTGTCCCGCAGGCAAAACGGATGCTCCTGTCTCTGCATCGCTGCGCTAGCTTCGAGACATGAAAGGGCGTTGCATCGCTGCGCTGCTTCGTCGCAAACAAGTCGGCCGAACTGCCTTCGGCCAAGTTGCTCGCCGCCTTCATTCCCAACAGCCGTTATAGAATAAGGAAAAAGCCAGAGGAGGAAAGCAATGCTTTTCTCCTCTGGCCTTTCGTTTTGAGCTTTTTAAAAAGCCCTTTTTCTCTTACTTATATTCCATAAACTCGATTTCATTTTGATGAAGGGCCTGCGCCAAGGTATTATACACTTCGATATCGACAAACTTGATGCCCAGATGCACGGCTGTCTGGGCAATAACCGGGCTGATGCCGGACAATGCCGTCTGGACGCCGATAATTTTCAACCCGCTGATCAGCTGGAATATCTGCTGGGCGACCATCGTATCGATGACCGGCACACCCGATAAGTCCACAAACAGCTTTTCAAGGTTATGCTTCGAACTTTGTTTCAACGTTTTTTCGAAGACGATCTGCGCACGGTGCGAAGTGATTTCCCCGATCAGCGGCAGCAAGCCGGTATTTTTCGTTAGCAAAATGACCGGCGCACTCATTTCGACAATGATTTCCTGCTGGTTCTGCAGCCGTTTTTGTGCTGCATCTGTGCTCTGCTGGGTAAACTTCAAAATAATGTCGCTGATGGTGCGGACAATGGCCAAATTCCAGGTTTTCAATTGCTCATAGCTGACCTTCCTCTGGTTTTGGGCAGCATAATCTCCCACCAGCCCCAAATATTGCTCCTGCGTCCGCAGAAATTCACCGATGACGCTGACAAGCGGCGTCGAGATGTGTTCTTCATCTTCCGCGATTTCATTGATCCAGTCCTGGAAATCCTGCAGGAAGTCTGCATGATCTTTGGCAAACATATCACAGAAACGGACATGGAAAGCATGGTTCTGCTTTTTCAATGTTTTAATCTTTTCGGGGTCTGCAGAACTGTAGACGCCGCCTTGGCTCTTGTCCAAAGTTTCATACCACTGTTCTGTCAGATCCCATGTTCGGTCACATATATATTCATGCAATTCTTTATCAATCAGCATAATTTCTCTCCCTTTGCTTGTCCATTGGCAAGTTTTATCGAATCGGGCAGACTTTCGGCATCGAGAAATTAATCAGCGAAAGTTCCTTTGCTTTACTATAATACATTATGCGTAAAGGTGCATTAATTTTAGCAATAATTGCTATTCATGTTTCAGCATACCTCACACCCCTCAATTCAGCGGATATGCTAGACTAGAGTCAAGTGGAGGTGCTAACTTATGCGAATTGTTTCAATCTGTCCCAGCAATACCGAACTGCTCGCTTTTTTGGATGCGGAACATCTGTTGGTCGGCATCGATGATTTTTCGGATTGGCCGAAAAACATTGCCGGTTTGCCAAAGCTCGGACCGGATCTGTCCATCCGGATGGACGAATTGGAAACTCTGGAGCCGGATCTGGTGCTTGCTTCTTTGAGTGTACCTGGCATGGAGAAGAATATCGAGGAACTGGAGAAGCGCAACATCCCCCATCTGATCCTGAATCCCCAGTCATTGGATGAAATCGGCGAGGACCTGCTCTCTGTCGGACGCGCCTGCGGCATTGACGCGGAAAAGGTGCACCAACAGTATCAGGCGGTGATTGAAGAAATCAAAGACCGCTCGAGTCAGGTGCCCGCCCGCCCTTCCCTTTACTGGGAATGGTGGCCGAAACCTGTTTTTACACCCGGGCGCATAAACTGGCTCACTGAAATCAGCAATATCACCGGCGGACGCAATGCCTTCGCCGATGTGGAGTCGGCGAATATCCAGACGGATTGGGAAGATGTGCGGAAGCGCAATCCGGAGTTCATCCTTCTTGCCTGGGTCGGCATCATGACTTCAAAAGTCAAGCCGGAATTGGTCCGAAAGCGCCCTGGCTGGGATAGCATGAAAGGCTATGGCAACATCCACATCATGGAAGAAGAACTGTTCTGCCGCCCTTCCCCGCGGTTGATCGAAGGTGCGATCCGCTTAGGCAAGCTGATCCATCCGGCTCTATACCAGGACATGGAACTGCCCGAATTTATCCGCAACAAACAAGCGTGAAAAAAGCCAACCTGCGAAGGTTGGCTTTTCGTCTGCTTATAATCCTGCACGCCCACGTTTGGATGGGTCGTCACGGTCATCGAATAATGGATCGCGATCGCCTCTGATCGTCGTATCGCCTTCGCCGCCGATCAATGGATCGCGGTCGCTGCGATTGTCTGACCCAAGGCGACGGTCGGTATCGCGAAGCAAGCCGTCATCGCTGCCGAGGCCGCTGCTCCGGTTGCTGCCATCCAGCATATCCCGGTTGCTTCCCAGACCAGCAGTCCTCGCCTCGTCGTCGAACAAGTCGTGGTCCTTGCGGCCGGTGAGGCTGCTGTCGCCGCGGAAACTATCTCCGCGCTCATGGCGAACATCGCCGTCGCTGCCGATAATCGTACGGTCGCTTCCGAGCGTTGAATCTCGGTCGCTTCCTGTAAAGCGGTCGCGGTCATTATGGTCAGGAATCGACGAGCCGCCGTCATTCACCATGACCAAAATACGGCCTTCATTGAAATGGCCTTCATATTCTTTTGCTTCATCTTCCGGAATGCCGGCACCGATCAAGGCACCTGCGAGGCCGCCTACACCTGCTCCTGCTGCTGCTCCGGTCAATCCTGCTACAATCGGCCCTGCTGCAACAATTGGCCCGATCCCTGGAATTGCCAAGGCACCAATGCCTGCAAGCACGCCGCCAAGCCCGCCAAGCGCTCCGCCTGTCAAAGCGCCGGTTGCTGCGCCTTCGCCTGCATGCGTCCCGGTTTCTTCTGTTACGTGCCGGGTTTCACCTTTATCTTTACTAAGCACCGAAATGTCCTCTGAGCTGTACCCTTGTGCTTTCAAATCTTCAATTGCGCGAATCGCTTCATTTTCTGAATTGTATGAACCTACCATTCTTGACATCTTCTTAACGCCTCCTATAAATTTGGATTTATTAATTTTGTGCCTAATGAATGGTTACCCGTCGCTTAAATATTTAAAACATTCAGTTTCCAAAAAACAAGAAAAAGGACAGGCGTTTAGGCCTGCCCCCGTTCTGCAATCCGTTCAATTGAATTGGATCATGTGGTATTTTTTCTTGCCGCGGCGGACGATGGCAAACGCATCTTCCAAGCGGTCTTTTTCATCCACGATGTATTCGACATCAGTCACTTTCTCGCCGTTGACTGAAATCGCTCCATTCGTGACATCTTCACGCGCTTGGCGCTTCGAAGATGTGATGCCGGCTTCAACGATCAGATCCACGATGGACGTCGGCGATTTCGCCATTTCCACGGATGGCACGTCTTTGAAGGCCGCTTTCATTTCCTCGGCGGACAAAGCTTTCAAATCTCCGCTGAACAGCGCTTTTGTGATGCGCTGGGCATCTTGGAGCGCCTCTTCCCCGTGGATCAATTTTGTCATTTCTTCAGCGAGAACCATCTGCGCTTTGCGCAGATGTGCTTCGTTCTGGACGGACGTTTCCAGTGCCTCGATTTCTTCACGGCTGATAAACGTGAAGATCTTCAAGTACTTGATCACATCCGCATCGGCCGTATTGATCCAGAACTGGTAGAACTCGTAAGGGGATGTCTTTTTCGCATCCAGCCATACTGCCCCGCCTGCTGACTTGCCGAATTTTGTGCCGTCCGCTTTTGTCACCAATGGAATCGTGATGCCGAATGCTTTTGTATCTTCAGTATCGTGCGTCTTGCGGATGACTTCAAGTCCGGACGTGATGTTCCCCCACTGGTCCGAACCGCCGATCTGCACGCGGCAATTGAAGTGGTCGTACAAGTGATTGAAATCGATTGCCTGAATCAGCGTGTATGAGAACTCGGTGAACGAAATCCCGGTCTCAAGGCGCGACGCCACCGAATCTTTCGCCAGCATGTAGTTGACCGAGATCAGCTTCCCGTAATCGCGCAGGAATTCGATGACGCTCATCGCCCCGATCCAATCCCGGTTGTTGACCATCTGCGCTCCGTTCTCCGTCTGGAAATCGAAAATCTGCTGCATCTGCACTTTGATGCCTTCGACGTTCTGATCGATCTGTTCAGTCGTCTGCAGCTGCCGTTCTTCATTGCGCCCGGACGGGTCGCCGATCATCCCGGTTGCACCTCCCACTAGCAGGATCGGGCGGTGTCCGTGCATCTGGAATCTCCGCAGCGTCAAGAGCGGCACGATATGTCCGATATGCATGCTGTCAGCTGTCGGGTCTACACCGCAGTACAACGAAATCTTTTCTTTCTCAAGCAAACCGGCAAGCCCTTCTTCATCGGTCTGCTGGTATAAGAGGCCTCTCCATTTCAGATCTTCCAATAATTCATTCGCCATTCTAATTCCTCCTTTTGATAATGAAACAATAAAAAAAGCCCCTGCATGAATGTTCATGCAGGGACGCTTTTGCGCGGTACCACCCAGCTTGGAGAATCCGATTCTCCCGACTCAAAATGTGCCGATCGGGGCACTTCCGCAAACTCCAAGCCTGTAATTCAGCCATTGCGCTTTGACCGGTTTGCACCACCCACCGGCTCTCTAGACAAAGATCGCATGCCCTACTTCGGACTCTTCTTCGTTTGATTTAAAAACTATAAAATTTAGTTTACTTTATTTTGCCATCTTGTCAATCTTTTTCGTTGATATTACGAGAATATGCTATAATGGAACGAGATTTTAGGGGGGGAAAAACGTGCAAGAAAAGATGAAGAAATATCTCAACCAAGCTGAAGCGGCATACAATAAATGGACGGCAACCAAATGGTATAGACGATTGAATATCACGACAGGCGTGTTTTGGAATCTCGCCGTGCTTTTGGCGATTATCCTGGTCACCGGCGGCGTGTTTGCAGCTTCAGTCGGAGCCGGCTATTTCGCTTCCCTGGTGGATGAAGAAAAGCTTCGGTCTCCAGACGAGATGCGGACCGAAATTTACAGCTACGAAGAAACATCCGAAATGTTTTTCGATAATGAAGTCTATATCGGTAAGGTATCGACCGATCTGGAGCGGAAGGAAACATCCCTCGACAAAGTGTCAAAAGTGGCTGTTGATGCAGTTCTTGCCACTGAGGATGAGTACTTCAATGACCACGACGGCATTGTCCCAAAAGCGATCATGCGCGGGCTGTTCCAGGACGTATCGAACTCCGACAGCCAGACCGGCGGCTCTACGCTGACGCAGCAATTGATTAAAAACCAGATTCTGACAAATGAAGTCTCCTACGAACGGAAAGCCAAAGAGATCCTGCTTGCGCTCCGCCTGGAGAAATTCATGACGAAAGATGAAATCATGGAAGCCTATTTGAACATCATCCCTTACGGACGGAATTCTTCCGGTGCAAACATCGCCGGAATTGAAACCGCCGCAAATGGACTGTTCAATGTTTCTGCCAGCGAATTGAACTTGCCGCAGGCGGCGTTCATCGCCGGCATTCCAAAAGCGCCTTTCCGGTACACGCCTTATTCATCAGGCGGCGGACTGAAAGAAGCTGAAGGCCTGCAGCCCGGCATCGACCGCATGAAGACGGTCCTTTACCGGATGAAGGAAACCAATTACATCACCGAAGCGGAATATAACGAAGCCGTTGCTTATGATATCGTCAAAGATTTCCGGTTGGATGAACAGCGTTCTTATGAGAAATACCCGTTCATCACTGTCGAACTTGAGAAGCGTGCAGCCCGGATCATCATGGATGTCCTGGCAGAGCAAAACGGCATCGACCCGAAGGAATTGGAAGAGAACAACAAACTTTATGAAGAATACGCCATCTTGGCAGACCGCGCTGTCCGCTCGAACGGCTACCGCATCCATTCTTCTTTGAACAAAGAAATGTACGATGCCCAGGAAAAAGCGAAAAATGCTTACCAGAGCTACGGCACCACATTGACCGTGCCTGTCACGAATGAAGACGGCGAAGAAGAAATGAAGCCTCTTCCCGTCCAGGTCGGATCGATGACCATCGAGAACAAGACCGGCCGCATCCTGAGCTTTGTCGGCGGACGCGACCATGAAATCGAGAAATTGAACCATGCCACGCAGGCATTCCGTTCACTCGGCTCGACGGTCAAACCTCTGCTTGTATATGGTCCCGCATTAGAGTACGGCAACATTGGCGCCGGCAGCCCGGTAGTCGATGTGAAGTTCTCTGTCATGGATGGCGGCAAAATGTACGAACCGGCCAACTTTGTGCCAACAAGCGAGCAAGGCATCATGCCGGCGCGCGATGCCTTGGCACAGTCCCAGAACTTGCCGGCATTACGTCTCTATGCACAAATAAAAGAAAAATTACCAGCTACCTATTTAGCAAAATCTGGCTTCTCGACTGTCGAGGATCCTGAAAAATACGGATATCCTTCTGCCGCACTTGGCGGCGGTATCGAAGGTTCCGTTGAAGAACTGACAAGCGGATACGCCACTCTTGCCAATGGCGGGAAGCGGATCGAACCGCATATGATCGACCGCATCGAGGACGCGGACGGAAACATCGTCTTCGAACGCAAAGTGGAACCGTCGGAGATTTACTCTCCGCAGTCCGCTTATATCTTAACCGATATGCTGCGTGACGTGTTCAACAACGACCGCGGGACAGCGAACCGTGCAAACGGCTTGCTGAAATTCAACAGCGATTTCGCCGGCAAGACCGGTACGACACAAGATACACGCGATGTCTGGCTGGTCGGCTACAACCCGAACATCACCATGACCGTATGGCTTGGCTATGACAAGGAAAAATACTCCCTTGATAACTTCAAGAACTCGAATTTGATGCCATCTGTGCGAGTGAACCAATTATGGGCCAGCATGGCAAACAGTTCTTATGACGTCAACCCGGAACTTATCGGAACGAAAGAAACTTTCAAAGCGCCGAAAGGCGTCGTCACCCGCTCGTTCTGCGGCATCTCCGGACTTGCTCCGGGCGGTGCATGCTCGGCTGCAGGATTGGTCGAATCGGATCTGTTCAACGCCAATGTCATGGTACCGTCAAAACCGGATGATAGCTTGACGTCCGGAACGTATACGACGATCAACGGCAGCCGTGTCGCTGCGCTTCCTAGCACGCCTAGCGAGTTTGTCAGCGGCGGAGGCACCGGCGTTTCAAAAGACTTTGTGGAACGCATGCTGGCGCCATACGGCGGAGACGGCAGCAAGCTATTCCCTGGAAACTCCAGATTCTCATCCGTTGTTTCCGCGACAAGCATCACACCGAACGGCGTAGCGCCTTCTGGCGTGAGCGCCAGCATCGACGGCCGCACCATCACTTGGAGCGATTCTTCATCCAATGACGTGGTCGGCTACCGGATCTACAGAAGCGGCGGATCGTCCATCGCTTCGATCTCAGAGGCGCGCGGCAATTCCTATCAATTGCCGAGCCCTGGCAGCTATATTGTTGTAGCTGTCGACATCACCGGCAAACAATCCGGCCCGTCCAACGCGGTCAGCATTGCTGAACCAAAGCCGAAACCGGAAAAACCGGAAGAACCGACTCCGCCAAGCAGCGGCACCACCCCTCCTCCAGAAGAGGAGCCGGACAAACCTGCTGAACCGGACGAGCCGGAACCGGAAGAACCGGAGGAACCGGAAACGGATGAGCCTGAAGAACCGGAAGAACCAGAAGAACCAGAGGATCCAGAAGCGGATGCAGCTTGATCCATACAAAAAAACGCCTCAGCTGAGAAATCAGCTGAGGCGTTTTTGCTTTTCGATTAATCTTCCATTGTGGATAAGTCACCCGTTGGCAAATCAAGTTCCCATGCTTTCAAGACGCGGCGCATGATTTTCCCGCTTCGTGTCTTCGGCAGCTTGTCCTTGAATTCGATCTCTTTCGGAGCGGCGTGCGCAGCCAGCCCTTTTTTCACGAATTGCTGGATGTCCTGCACCAGTTCCTCAGACGGCTCATAGCCTTCGTTCAGCGCCACAAATGCCTTGATCACTTCCCCGCGGACTGGATCAGGTTTTCCGATGACGCCCGCTTCTGCGACAGCCGGATGTTCCAGCAGCTTGCTTTCGACTTCGAATGGCCCGACCCGTTCGCCGGACGTCATGATTACGTCATCTACACGGCCCTGGAACCAGAAGTACCCTTCTTCATCCATATAGGCAGAATCTCCAGACACGTACCATTTATCGTTCATGAAATAAGATTCGTATTTGGCCGGGTTGTTCCAGATCTGGCGCATCATGGACGGCCAGCCTTTTTCGATCGCCAGGTTGCCCATCTGGTTCGGCGGCAATTCGTTTCCTTGGTCATCGACAATCGCTACTTTGATGCCCGGCACCGGTTTGCCCATCGAACCTGGTTTGATGTCCATGGACGGGTAGTTGCAGATGGTCTGCGCCCCGGTCTCCGTCATCCACCATGTATCGTGGATGCGTTTCCCGAATACCTGCACGCCCCAGCGGACGACTTCCGGATTCAGCGGTTCGCCGACAGACAGTACATGGCGTAGGGTTGAGAGATCATATTCTTTGACCAGCGCATCGCCTGCTCCCATAAGCATGCGGAATGCGGTCGGCGCGCTGTACCATACCGTCACGCCGAAATCCTCGATCGCTTTGTACCAAGCGTCCGGTGAGAAGCGGCCGCCCAGGATGACCGTTGTCGTCCCCGACAGCCACGGAGCGAAGACGCCGTACGCGGTGCCTGTTACCCAGCCCGGATCAGCCGTGCACCAGTAAATATCCTGTTCTTTCAAATCGAGCACCCATTTTGCTGTCTGAAGCTGTTGGACCATGGCGTACTGGGCGTGAAGGACACCTTTTGGCTTGCCGGTCGATCCCGATGTATAATGCAGGACCAACCCGTCTTCCTTGTCCAGCCATTCCATTTCGAATTTGTCTGAAGCGCCTTCCAGATGCTTCATAAAATCGACCATCCGGTTGTCTTCCTCGACGCCTTCGCCAACAATAAAGACCGTTTTCAGATTCGGCAGGCGATCGACCGGAATACGCGGCAGGAGCTCAGGCGTCGTAATGATCGCTTTGGCATCGCTGTCGTCCAGACGGTCGTAAATCGCCCCTTCCATAAAGGCCTCAAACAGCGGCCCTACAATCAAGCCCATTTTCAAAGCACCGAACATGGCAAAATACAATTCCGGCGAACGCGGCATAAAGATGAACGCGCGGTCCCCTTTTTCCAGATCTGAATGGGCTTTCATTACATTCGCCGCCCTGTTCGTCATCCGCTTCATTTCGTAGAATGTATAAGCCTCATGGCGGTTCGCGTCTTTGTAGTAAAGCGCAACTTTATTTTTCCGGTCTGATTCTGCATGGCGGTCAATCGCTTCATACGCCATGTTCACTTTCCCGGTAGCCGACCAGCTGAATTCTTTTTCGACATCCGCCCAATTGAAGTCCGATGAAACGTCTTCATAATTATGTAAGTTGTGTTCACCTGGTACCGCTGCAATCGTTTCCACTTTCATCCCCATCACCCTTTCGTGTTGATTCTCTTTCATTCTACAACATTCTGCCAATTGATTGCGAACAATTTTAATTTTTTAGAATATTGGACAACCATTTCGCTTAGCCTATAATTCCAATTGCAATTCATGTATAATGTACCTAATTGTACCTAATAGGCGGTGAAATGATGGAACATAAGAAGACCTATAACGCATTGGAACTGAAAACGAAGCACGGCCCGATCATCATTGAAGGCCCCGTGCCTTCTAGGGAATTGAAAGCGCTTGAATTTCATGAAGACCTTGTCGCTTTCCGGCCACCCGCCCAGCAGCATAAGGCGATTACGGATATCGCCGATTTGCCTGAAGGGCGTATTCTGATCGCCAGGGACCGGAACATGATTGTCGGCTATGTAACGTTCCTGTACCCGGATCCGCTTGAACGCTGGTCTGAAGGGAATATGGAAAACTTAATCGAACTAGGCGCCATTGAAGTCATCCCGAAATTCCGCGGCACCGGCGTCGGAAAATCCCTCTTAAGAGTTTCAATGATGGATGATGCTTTGGAAGACTTTATTGTCATCACGACGGAATACTATTGGCATTGGGATTTGAAAGGCACCGGGTTGAATGTCTGGGAATACCGCAAAATCATGGAGAAAATGATGCAAGCCGGCGGATTGGAATATTATGCCACAGACGATCCGGAAATCAGCTCCCATCCGGCAAACTGCCTGATGGCGAAAATCGGCAAACGCGTGCCGCCGGAGTCAGTCCAGCAATTCGATCAGCTTCGCTTTAAAAACCGCTATATGTACTGAATCTGAGGAGGGGTAAATCCATGCTAATTGAAGAAATTATGAAAACGGATGTCCATACGCTCAATCCGCAACAGACTGTCCAGGATGTTCTGGATCTGTTTGAAAATGAACGGATTCGCCACGCGCCAGTCGTGGATGACGGAAAAGTGGTAGGAGTCGTAACTGAACGCGACTTGAAAGATGCCCTTCCCTCCCGGTTCTCAGTAGCGCCTAAAATCAATGCCTATGAAAAAACAGTGGCAGAGATCATGACCAAAAATCCGGTCACCGGCCATCCGATGGATTTTGTCGAAGAGACCGCATTGACGTTCTACCACCAGAAAATCGGCTGCCTGCCGATTATCAGCCACGACAAGCTTGTAGGCTTTTTGACTGAAACGGATTTATTGTACAAATACATTGAATTGACGGGTGCCAACCAGCCCGGCTCCCATATTGAAATCCGGGTGCCGAACCGCTCAGGTGTCCTATACGAAGTTTCAAAGGTTTTTTATCAGCACCACGTCAACGTATTGAGCGTCCTTGTCTACCCCGACAAAGGCAATAGCTCCAATAAAATCCTGGTATTCCGGATCCAGACCATGAATCCGCTTGCGATTATTGACGACTTACAAAAAGAAGGTTTCGATGTCCTATGGCCAAACACACCACAAATGAACGAATGAAACATGCGGTTTTTGTTTTTTCGGAAGACCAACTGGGGTATAAGTTTTCGGAAACTCATCCGTTCAACCAAAAGCGGCTTGTCCTGACCGTCGACTTGCTGAGAGAAATGAATGCGCTTCCAGAAGAACTGGTGGTCCCTGCGCGCATAGCGACAGACGAGGAATTGCTGCTCGCGCACGACCAACGCTATATTGAAATAGTGAAAAAAGCCGGGGCTGGAGAAATCACACCGGAAGAAGGCGAAAGCTACGGCATCGGCACAGAAGATACACCGATATTCGAGAATATGCATGAAGCGAGCGCACGCCTTGTCGGCGGTACGCTCACGGCAGTCGATTGGGTCATGGAAGGCAAAGCCCAGCACGCCCTCAATCTTGGCGGCGGCCTTCATCATGGATTCCGCGGGAAAGCTTCCGGATTCTGCATCTATAACGACGGCTCCGTCGCCATCAATTACTTGAAAAAGAAATACGGTGCACGCGTCTTGTATATCGATACGGATGCCCATCACGGAGACGGCGTCCAGTGGAGCTTCTACGACGATCCGGATGTTTGTACCGTGTCAATCCATGAAACCGGCAGATATCTCTTCCCCGGCACCGGAAACATCAATGAGCGCGGCAGCGGCCAAGGTTATGGAACAACCTTCAATTTCCCGATCGATGCCTTTACAGAAGATGAATCTTTCATTGAAATCTATCGCACCGCCATGAAGGAAATTGTCGAATTTTTCAAACCGGATGTCATCGTCAGCCAGAATGGCGCTGATGCCCATTATTTGGACCCTCTCACGCATCTTTATGGTACGATGGCGATTTACCGGGAAATCCCTAAAGTGGCCCATGAGCTTGCCCATGAGTATTGTGAGGGCCGCTGGATAGCTATTGGCGGCGGCGGTTACGATATCTGGCGGGTGGTACCGCGCGCCTGGTCGCTTCTATGGATGGAAATGAACAATATCCCCCTTCCATCTGGCAATTTGCCTGCCCGCTGGATTGAAAAATGGCAGCCGGAGTCGCCGGTCAAACTGATCGGCACTTGGGAAGATCCTGAAAACATGTACCAGGCCATCCCGCGGAAAGAAGAAATCACTGAGAAAAACAGCGAAATGCTGAACAAAGCACTGTACATGATCAGAAACGCATAAAAGCTCCCTTTCGGGAGCTTTTATGCGTTCTTTGTCGATTGGCGTTCTTCGATCCGATAAGGCAGGATCACTTGTTTTTCTTCGATTTCCTCTTTGTTCATATACTTCGTCAATAAGCGCATGGAGACAGCGCCGATATCGTAAAGCGGCAAAGCAACCGATGTAAGCATCGGGCGGGCCATACGGGACAATTTGGAGTTCTCGTAGCTGATGATTTCAACGTCTTCCGGAATCTTCTTGCCGTTCGCTTCCACGCCGTGGATGACGCCGATAGACATTTCATCATTGCTGACAAAATAAGCTGTCGGATTTGCATCGGCTAAAGTTTTGACCGCTTCAATGGCTTCATCGTAAGAATTGTCGCATTCGACAATCAACTTTTCATCATATTCGATGCCGGCATCGTTTAAGGCATTCTGATAAGCTTTCAATTTATAGTCTTTATTCACCTTGGACGTCAGCGGTCCGCTCAAGAAAGCGATCTTCTTGTGGCCATTGCGGATCAATTTCTGTACCGCTTCGTAAGCTGCGCCGTAATAATCGATGTTTACGGAAGCAATCGAATCGGAGTCGTCAATTGAACCTGCCAATACGATCGGCGTCGGCGATCTCTGCATCTCATACAGAAGCTCGCTGGAAATCACATCGCTCATGAATACAATGCCATCCACTTGTTTGCCGAGCATTGTTTCAAGCAATTGCAATTCCTTGTTCTCGTTTTGGTCAGAGTTCGACAAGATGATATTGTAGCGGTACATTGTCGCAATGTCCTCAATTCCACGGGCTAGTTCGGCATACATGCTATTTGAAATATCCGGAATGATGACGCCAACCGTGGTGGTCTTTTTGCTTGCCAACCCTCTTGCTACTGCATTGGGGCGGTAACCAAGCTCTTCGATCACTTTCAATACTTTTTTCCTGGTGGCAGGCTTAACGTTCTGGTTTCCATTCACTACACGCGAAACAGTAGCCATGGATACATTCGCTTCTCTTGCCACGTCATAAATTGTTACGGTCACGATGCGCCCTCCTTCCTCTATATCTTTTATCATACGATAAAAACTTTCCTGATATCAACTAAAAAAAGAAAAGCCGGGTGGCGTCCCGGCTCTTCGGTCTTACATTTTCAATTCATACTGCTTCATGAACTTCATCAACGCATCGTAGTACTCATCGAATTGGTTCAAGTCCATTTGCTGAGCAGCGTCCGACAATGCAACTGCCGGATCCGGATGCACTTCGGCCATAACACCGTCAGCTCCGATCGCGATTGCAGCTTTGGCAGCCGGCAGAAGAAGGTCGCGGCGTCCGGTAGAATGCGTTACATCCACGAATACCGGAAGGTGCGTTTCTTGTTTCAAGATTGGCACTGCAGAAATATCGAGTGTGTTGCGGGTCGCTTTCTCGTAAGTGCGGATACCGCGTTCACAAAGGATGATCTGATCATTTCCGGAAGCGATGATGTATTCAGCAGCATTGATGAATTCATCAATCGTTGCTGACATCCCTCTCTTGAGCAATACCGGTTTATTGATTTGGCCGACTGCTTTCAACAATTCGAAGTTCTGCATGTTGCGAGCTCCGACTTGGACAACGTCCAGGTATGGTAGAGCTTCTTCTAAATGGTGAGGCGTTACGATTTCAGAGACAACAGCCAAGTTATACTGCTCGGCTGCAGCTTTCAGCATTTTCAAGCCATCCAGTCCAAGGCCCTGGAAGTCATACGGGGATGTACGCGGTTTGTAAGCTCCGCCGCGGATCATGCGAAGGCCTTTTGCGCCGATCGCTTCAGCGACTTTCGATACTTGCTCCTGCGATTCAACCGCACATGGTCCGAAGATAAATGATGGTGTACCGTCTCCAACGCGCTCTCCATTGATTGTGATAATGGTGTCTTCCGCTTTCTTTTTCCGGGAAACGAGAAGAGCTTTGCGATGATCTTCTTCTTGCATATCCAAAGCGGATTTGAAAATCTCTTTGAAGATATGGTCAACGGTCTTTTGGTCAAGAGGCCCGTTATTATTTTCTTTCAATAAGTTCAGCATATGGCGTTCGCGCAAAGGATCATAGCGGTTGACACCTTGTTTTTCCTTGATTTTACCAATTTCCTGGATCACTTTTGCCCGTTCGTTGATCAATGAAAGAATTTCCAAGTTGACTGCGTCTACTTTTTCTCTAAGTTGCTCTAAATCTAAATGGCTCATTCCATATTGCTCCCTTCGTATTTCACCGTGCTTTGTGCTTCATCTTAACACGTTTAAACTATTATAAGCAAAGGAAGAAGGAAAGTCACGAACTTTATTTTAGCGCTTCAACGCGCTAAAGTGTTTTATGCAGCAAAAAGCCGAAGCCACAAGGGCTTCGGCTCTTATTTAAGCGATAAATTCCTGCATCGCTTTGCTTGTAATACCTCCATGGGAAGCTTTCCAGTCGACCTTTTGGTTGGCAAAGTGGAAAAGCTGAGGCGATTCATGCTTGACTTGCGTCAATGCCTCGATATTTTTCGAAAGTTCACGGTCTTCCTGAACGACAAGGAACAGGAAGAGCTGGTTCGGGTGCAATGAACAGTATTCATTGTACTCGTTCCAAGCTGCTGCAGATACAGGGCATGTGCTGCTGTGCTTGAACAGCCAGTAATGCTCAGTATGGGCCGTGGCTTGTTTCAAACTGTCCAAATCTTGAACACGCACTAGATTTTCCATTCAATCCGCTCCCAGATTATTTCGATGATTTATTGTTCGGGTTGTTCTTGTTTGAATTACTGTTGTTTGAGTTATTGTTGTTTGAGTTGTTATTGGAATTGTTCTTGTTTGAGCTGCTTCCTGAAGAACCGGAAGTGCTGCTGTTTGAACTGCTTCCTGCACTGCCTGAAGTGCTGCTATTCGATGTGTTTTTATTTGAGTTGTTATTCGAACTATTGCTTGTGCTGCCCGATGCCTTGTTCACATTGCTGCCGGAAGTGTTCGAGCTGCTGTCGGTCGATTTGTTCGCAATGCTTCCAGTAGTGGTTGTGCTGCTTGACGGGTTTGTTGAACCGCTTGTATTCTGTGCTTTTTTCTCATCTTTCACTTCTTCAACCGCTTCTTTCAAAGCGTTGGCTGTCGATGTGAATGCTTCTTGGCCTGAAGAATGGGCTTGGTCCACAGATCCTTGGACCGTATCAAGCATAGCGATTGTTTCTTCGCCTTCGGAAGAAGCAGTGCCGTCATCCATAGGAGACTGGCCGCCTTTCATGCCTTTCACTTTGTCCACCACTTTTGAAGACTGTTCTTTCACTTGCTGCGTCAATCCGCCTGATTTTTCTTTAGCGGTTGATGTATAAGTCGAAGTTTTCTCTTTTAGCGTTCCTGCATGTGTGTTCAAATCAGAACGCAATTCCTTGCCTGGTTTCGGAGCCAGCATCAATGCCGCAGCGGCACCGATGATTCCGCCGACGATTGCGCCAAGCAGGAAGCCTGAAGATGAAGATTCCTCTTCATAATCGTACAGGTCGTCATAGCGGTTGCCCATTCCGTAAGATTGCGGAACGAAAGCGCTTTGCTGTGAGCCGTATTCATTTTGGCCGGAATAGTACGAATTCGTGTAGTCCGGTTCATAGTTCGGTTTGCGGTAATTATTGCTCTGGTAATTTCCATTATTATTATTATTGTTTTGAGTCATAAGTGATTCCTCCAATTTTTTGTTAGTCGAATTAGAATCGATCGTTATGCGGCAATTGCTTCTGCCCTTCTACGGGTGCATATGAAGAAGCAGCGCGCGTTTCATAGATTTTGCGCTCTTTCCATTTGTCGCGGATGCCCAATGCAACATTGCCCCATTGAACGACTTGCGCAATTTTTTCCTCGTTGTTTTCTACTTGCGAAGACACGGTTGTCGTAATGCGGCGAACAGAGGCGTTCAAATCGGTAACTGCGCTGCCGACTCCTCTTACTGCATCCACCACCGTATTCAATTTTTCTGATTTCACTTGGATATCTTCTGCCAATTCATTTGTCTTATGCAGAAGATTCGTTGTTTCCAACGTCACACCCTGTAATTGGTTTTCGAGGCCTGAAACAGTCCCGGAAACTTCCTTCAGTGTGTTTTTGAGGGAGTTTAATGTCATAGCGAGCGCTACGCATAAAATTAAAAATCCTACAGCTGCTACGATAGCCGCTATGTAAAGCAATATTCTCCAATCCATTCTGTTTCCTCCTTTTTAAATACTGGTATATCTCTTTTGTACCCTGAGCTATCGTGGTATAAACACAGGGTCTTTAGATTTATTCAACAATGTCCCGGTTTTTTCCTTCTTTCCTTATACAAAGACCTGCTGGAAAAAGTACAAGGCGAAAAAAAAGCAATCCGACCCGAGGGTCAAACTGCTTTTTCCGAGTTGATCAAGTTCTCGAAGGCTTCTTGGAATTTCGTGACATCCCCTGCGCCCATAAACAAGTACACAGCATTTCCATGTTCGAGGAGCGGTGCCACATTATCTGCTTGGAGAATGCGGCTGCCAGAAATCTTCTCTTCAAGGTCATGGATTGTCAAGACGCCCGCTTCTTCCCGGGCTGATCCGAAAATATCACAAAGATATACATAGTCTGCCTCACTCAGGCTATCTGCAAACTCCTGCAGGAAAGTCTGTGTGCGCGTAAATGTATGCGGCTGGAAAATCGCGATGATTTCCCGGTCTGGGAACTTCTGGCGCGCCGATTGAAGCGTCGCCCGGATTTCCGTCGGGTGGTGGGCATAGTCATCTATCAGGATGCGTTCACCGAGCTCCGTTTGGGTAAAGCGGCGCTTCACTCCTTCAAAGTCGGCAAACTGCTGCTGGATGATTTCTGCTGGAATGTTTTCGTAATGGCACAGTGAAATCACGGCCAAGGCATTCAGTATGGCATGGTCGCCGAACATCGGGATCGTGAATGTATGGAAAAATTCATTGCGTATCATCACATCGAACGTCGTTCCTGAAGTCGATTTGACGACATTGCGCGCCTGAAAATCGTTTTCCTGGCCGAAGCCGTAGTATACGACCGGTACAGGGGCCTGGATGCGCTGCAAATATTCGTCATCTCCGCAAGCTATGATGCACTTCTTGACTTGCTTCGCCATTTCTTCAAAAGCGTTGAAGACATCATCGATGCCGGCAAAATAATCGGGGTGATCGAAATCGATATTGGTCATGATGGCATAATCCGGATGGTACGCCAGGAAATGGCGGCGGTATTCACAAGCTTCTGCAACAAAGAAATGCGAATTTTCCTTGCCGTATCCGGTGCCGTCGCCGATCAGATAGGATGTCGGTTTGAAACCGTCGAGCACATGGGCCATCAAGCCGGTTGTCGACGTCTTGCCATGGGCGCCGGTGATGGCGACTGAAACATACTGTTTCATTAAATCGCCTAAGAATTCATGGTAGCGGATGATGGTTGCACCTTGCTCCCGTGCCTGGACGAGCTCCGGATGGGCGTCGTTAAAAGCGTTTCCGGCAATGATGGTCATGTTCGGGTGAATGTTTTCAGGGTCGAAAGGCAGAATCGTGATGCCTCTGTCCCGAAGCCGCTCCTCCGTAAAGAAGTGCTGTGCAATATCGGATCCTTGGACTTGTGCGCCCATATCATGCATGATCTGCGCTAATGCACTCATACCCGACCCTTTGATTCCGGTAAAATGTAAAACTGTCATAAATGAACCTCCTGTGGAAGTTGAAAAAGCTTTCTGTTTTCCTGAAGGAATGTTTCCAGCTCGTCAACGCAACATAATCAATAGATTATATCATTATTTAATAGTTTGTCGATATACCCGATATTTCCTGTTATTGTGCGCCAGTTGGGCACTTTTTACTGAAAGACGGTTTCTAAATCTTCTTCTGTGATCAAAACAGTACGGGCTTTGCTGCCATTCTGTTCGGAAATAAACCCGTGCTGTTCAAGCAGATCCATAAGGCGGGCTGCGCGATTATAGCCGATGTGGAACTTCCGCTGCAAGAGCGAAGTCGATGCACTGCCTTGGGACATAATAAACCGGCAGGCCTCCTCGAACAGGTCGTCCTGGATGTCTGACGCATCGCTGCGCCGGATCAGTTCATCTTCTTTGAAAATGTATTCCGGTTCTCCTTGGGCGCGGACATGTTCAATGACGTCTTCAATCTCATCATCTGTAACGAACGTGCCTTGGATGCGGACCGGTGCGGACATGCCGTTTCCAAGATAAAGCATATCCCCTCTTCCGAGCAGCCGCTCTGCTCCCTGCGAATCCAGGATTGTGCGGCTGTCCACTTGTGATGACACGGAAAAGGCAATGCGGGTCGGGATATTCGATTTGATCAACCCGGTGATGACATCCACTGACGGGCGCTGAGTCGCAATCACCAGATGAATGCCGCAGGCACGGGCTTTTTGCGCAATGCGGCATATCGCATCTTCTACGTCGGATGGCGACATCATCATCAAATCGGCCAGCTCGTCGATAACGATCAAAATATATGGAAGGTGCTGGGCATGATCCCCTTTTTCTTTAACCATCTTATTGTAGCGGCTGATATCCCGCACTCCGGTATGGGCAAACAATTGATAGCGGCGCTCCATTTCCTCGACCGCCCATTTCAAAGAGGCTGTTGCCGCTTTAACGTCTGTGATGACCGGGCTGATCAAGTGAGGAATGTGATTATACGGCGCAAGCTCAACCATCTTCGGGTCAATCAGCAGCATTTTCAAATCTTTCGGCGACGATTTGTACAACAGACTGACCAATAAAGAATTGATGCACACGCTTTTTCCGGAACCGGTCGCTCCGGCAATCAGGCCATGCGGCATCTTGCGCAGATCCAGCGTCACCGGTCTGCCTGTCAGATCCAGCCCAAGTGCTGCTTCAAGCGGAGAATCCGACTCCTGGAAAACACGGCTTTCGATAACTTCGGAAATGCGTACTGCCCGCGACTTGCGGTTCGGGATTTCAATGCCGATCGAGCTTTTGCCCGGAATCGGCGCCTGGATCCGGATATCTTTTGCGGCCAGCGCCAATTTCAGATCGTCCGCCAAATTGCGGATTTTACTGACTTTAACTCCTTGCGCAACGGTCAGTTCGAATTGCGTCACGGCCGGCCCTTGTACAATGCCCAAAATGGAAGCCTGGATCTGGAAATGGGAAAGGGCTTCGATCAGCCGCTCCCCTTGCTCTTCCATCCACACTTCGTCAATCAGATCATTTTCTGGCGCACGCAAAAAACCGCTTTTCGGCTGTTCATAGACCGCGGGTGTTGCCGGCTCTTCACTTGCTGCTTCCTCTTGGACGGCGATTGGAGCTGCGGAATCTCTGGACTCCGCGGAAATAGCCGCTTCTGCCGCTCTTGCCGGTTCATGTGTTTTTATTGGTTCAGGCTCAGGTTCCTCATTCTGCTGAGGCGCGTTGAAATCGGACATCATTCCTTTTTGTACTTCCACTTTTTTCGGCAGCGCTTCTGTGCGCGGAGCCGGTTTGGCAGCTGCCGGTTTAGAAAGCCGCTGCTTGTCTGATTTCAGCATCAGCACATTGAATGGAACCGTCTTTTCTTTTTTCTCTGCCGGCTTCGCTTCTGCTGCCGTCTCCGGGCGCTTCGTTTCTGCAGCCAGGTCCGGTTCAGGAAGTTCGGATGCCGGTTCTATGCTTGTTTCCGTGAGTTCTGTCGTGCGTTCTTCCGCTGTTTCCGGATGTTCAGTCGCATTTGGCAGCTCCTCTGTATCAGCACCCGCTAGAGGCTCTTGTTCCGTTTCAATCTGCAAGACCGGCTGTTTTAGTTCAATTGCTTCCGCCGGCTTTTCCGCTTCGGCCCGTGCTTGTTCCTGGACCGGAAGGATTGCCTCTTCGATCCTTTCAGTCTGTACCGCTTCTTCAACACTCGGCTTTTCGGCTTCTGCAGGTTCCTGAATGGCAGGTGGCACTTTCGGAAGAGCTTCCTCCAATTCCAATGAGGAAGAAATCTTTTTGTTCGCTAAAGAAGCTTCTATTGCGGAAGCTCTTGATGACAAATAAGGCTGTTCATTCACATATGCTTTTTTCTCAAGCATGTTCATTACCGGTTCCGGGCGTGTCTCGTTGTAGCCGTGGATAGGCGAAGGGACACGCGTCGGCTCAAATGGCCGTGTTTTTTTCATGGCCGGTTCCGCTGTCCGGCTTTTCGGCAATTGCGGTGTTTCTGAAATGCGCGGCCGGTATGGGCGCGGCGCAAGCGTCGACTGCGGCTTCCGCGGTGCCGGTGCATGGTATGTACGCGGTGCTTTGGGTTCCAGCGGCTTCGGCTCGCGCACAGGCGGCACGTCCCGCGGCACAAAGGCATTCGTTTTGGGCGGTTCATAGCCTCTCGCCTTGTTCAGGACAGGGCTTGACGGACGCCGTCTCGGCGCCGGCGGTACCGGTGCCGATTCCGATTTCACGAATTTCTCTTTTTCATTGTCCGAAATCAACGGGAAACGGAACGGCGCCTTTTTCGGGCGTTCAAGTTCGGCAGGATGCGGTTCGCGGACCGGCTCCACTGCGTCTTCTTCCGTCCCTTCGGTAAACAGGCGGCTCCAGACTTTTTTAACCCAGCTCATCGGGCGTCACGCCCCTACTTCGAAAGCGGAACCGACTTCTGCATCTTCCGGCAGAACTAGGATCCCTTTTTCTTGAGGCGCGTCCGGCAAAGCCAGTTCCTTGGCAGAACAAATCATGCCGCTTGACGGCACGCCGCGAAGTTCCGCATCTTTGATCAACATCCCGGATGGCATGACCGCTCCGACTTTCGCCACCACCACTTTCTGCCCCTGCTCAACATTTGGGGCACCGCAGACGATCTGCAGTTCTTCAGTGCCGACGGAAACCCGGCAGACATTCAACTTGTCCGCATTAGGATGCTTTTCTTTGGATTCAACATATCCGACGACGAATTTCGGCGAGAGATCGACTTCCAGTGTATAATCCACGCCGTTTTTCTCCAACGCGTTTTGGAGCGCTGTAACCAGTGCTTCTGAAACTTCCACTTTGTCGCTTTCAGCCAATTCGATATAAGCGGAGGCATGGAACAGGTTGAACCCGGCAATTTCGCCTTCCGCGTCTTTAATCAATGTCACATCGCCGAATTGCTCGGCATGGATTTTTTCAGGTGTTTCCGTCTGCAATTGAACCAATAGGACATCGCCTATTCCCTGTTTATTGTAAAATGCATTCATTTTTTATCCTGCTCCTTGGTCGGTTGATTTTTTGCCATGATGAAGATCGGCTCCAGGCTGCCATTCTCGTAAATGAACGACAGGGACGTGATCGGCACTTTGCCATTGGTGAAAAAGTGCATGGCCATCTGGGCCAGGACATCATAGCCGGTTTCGTTGCGGATGTCGCCAATGATCAGCACATCCTGATGGGGTACAGAGACGGTCATGTCTCCGGTAATTTTCGATTTCATGTCTTTCAGGAAATTTTCATTTAAAATGCGGGAAGCGTCGTACCCGTCGTTTTCGTTCAGGAAATAGAAAACATTCCCTGCCACTCGGTCTTCTTTTAGTGCCGTCTTCAGTTTCTTCACTTGGAATCTGGCGATTTCCTTGACTTGCTCGTCAGTCAGACTTAATGAATTTAACATATTTTCATCAATTAAGCGATAGGTAGTGCCGGCATCAAGCGCATAAAAGATGCGGGTTTCAGCGGTATGTTCGCTTGTCAGGAAGGCATGGCCTTCCTTGGATTCCTGCGGGAATGACGTTGACCGGATCACCGGATAGATATGTTCGGACGATTTCAGGTGCCCTTTCGCTTCCAGCTCCATGGCATTGAACGTTTCGTTGATGGTATAGGCGATTTCATCGATTGCACTGTCCCCTTTTGCCGTAACGCGGTTAAGTGCCTGGGGCAGTGCGATCGACGTGCTGTTTTTCAGCTCCGTGTGCCGGATATTCAATTGGTCTTTTTCCCGGTCGTAATGCCAAACGAGTTTCGGATTCTGTATGCGTTCTTTCAGCTTGTTTACCAGTTCAGTCGATTTCATGACAGATTCCTCCTTGTCAAAAATAAACGGCTCGGCCAACGAATGGCGAACCGTCATGGATTTATTTGGGCAGATTCGACAGGAAATTCTCGATTTCCTGCTGTGTTTTGCGGTCCTTGCTGACAAAACGGCCGGCTTCTTCGCCGCCGTTATACACCAGAAAGCTTGGAATGCCGTAGATATTCTTTTCGATACAAAGATCGATGAATTCGTCGCGGTCCACGGAAACAAAGGTATATTCGTTGAATGATTCTTCAATCTCCGGCAGAACCGGTTCAATCACCCGGCAATCCGGGCACCAATCTGCGGTGAACATGAATACGACCTTTTCACTTTCCACGAGGTCATTGAATTGTTCAAGCGATGACAATGTTCTCATTCCTGCTCCTCCTCTTTCGGATTGATCGAACGGACAGTTTTCATCATCCATTCCATATTGCTGTCAATCTTCTTCTTTTCGGAAATCGTCGTCAGTTTGGCTCCGCCAGCACTAGCGACCACTTCAAACAGATTTTCAGCCACTTGCCGGACTGTCACGAAGCCGAAACGGCCATTCTGCTCGAACGTCTCGTCCACGACCCATTTCCGTTCAGGGTCCGCTTTCTGCAGGTCATAAAATAACGTGCTGTCGCCTGCTTCGTTCGGATTTACAAACAGCACGAACGAATCGCTCCCTTTGGTGATGATGATATTGTATTCGTCAGAAGGTTCTTCCACCGTATAGCCGCCAGGCAAGTAAAAATCCGTATTCTCTGATGTTTCGTTCGTATTTCGCGGTTCGGCTTCGAATGCTTTCGCTGCCTGGGCCACGCCGTTGGCCACCTGCTCTTCAGCAGAAGCTACACAGCCCGACAGACCAACTGCCGCTGCGATCAATAAAACCAGTAATCCTTTTCGAGGCACTTCCATTCCTCCCTAACTTTGCTTGTTCTTATTTTAAAGATGTTTGGAGGCACATGCAACTTCTTCGCTGCTGCGCATGTATTGGCCGAGCAGAAGTTTGACGACGTGGCTGAACATCTCGTCCCGGTTCACTGCCCCGTTGGTCAAGACCCCCACTGCCCCTTTATGCTGGCGGGTGCCGATTTCTTCTGCGTATTCATCCATCACAGGCCCCAGCTCTCGGCCTTCACGGAGCTTTCCGGCAATGCTTTCCGGCAGCGGAATTTGCGCCCCAGCCGCCGTCCACAGTTTTCCTTCCGGCGTTGCAAGTGCGCCCCAATTGCACACATACATCTCTCCCCCCATCTCATAGACTCCGCCTTCCAGCCCGATGGCAAAGTCCAAAGGCTGTTCAGCTAATGCTTTGGCCCGGTTGATGGCACCCTCCCGAGTTTCCTCAAGCGAACGCGGCTGGTCAGCCACGCCTGATGCCGCTTCGTTGGAATAAAGTTCGAACGCGAGCCCGAATTCTTCTAAGGCAGTGGATACCGCTTTTATTTTCGCTTGGTTATTGGAGGCGATGGCCGCCTGTATCTTTTTCATAAAACCCTTCCTTTCAAAAAAAAAAGCCCGAAGGCCTTTTTTAAACGTTTTGTTTGATCGTTTCGAGTGTGGTCTTGTCTGCCGTTTTAACAAGTTTCACCAACAACTCTTTCGCCGCTGCATAGTCATCGGTGTGGATGATGGAAGCGGACGTATGGATGTAACGGCTGCAGATGCCGATGACTGAACTCGGCACCCCTTCGTTTGCGGTATGGACCCTTCCGGCGTCAGTGCCGCCCTGGGATACGAAATATTGATACGGAATGCCATTGGATTCCGCAGTATCCAGGATGAACTCGCGCATGCCGCGGTGTGTGACCATGCTCTTGTCAAGAATGCGCAAAAGCGTGCCTTTGCCCAGCTGCCCGAATTCGTTCTTGTCACCGGTTGCGTCATTTGCCGGGCTTGCATCCAAAGCAAAGAACAGATCCGGCTGGATCAGATTGGCTGCCGTCTGGGCTCCGCGCAATCCGACTTCTTCCATAACAGTCGCCCCGGAGAACAACTGGTTCGGCAGTTTTTCGCCGTCCAATTCTTTCAGTAATTCAATCGCCAGGCCGCAGCCATAGCGGTTGTCCCATGCTTTGGCCATGATTTTCTTCTCATTGGCCATGACGGTGAACGGGCTGTAAGGGACGATCTGCTGGCCCGGCTTGACGCCCATAGCCAACGCATCTTCTTTGTTGTCTGCGCCCACATCGATGAGCATGTTCTTGATTTCCATTGGCTTGCTCCGAAGTTCTTCATTCAAGAGATGCGGTGGGATCGAACCGATGACGCCAGGAATCACTCTTTCCCCGGCAATGACCTCGACGCGTGTAGCCAGCATCACCTGGTTCCACCAGCCGCCAAGCGGTTGGAAACGCACCATTCCACTATCGGTGATCTGGGAAACCATGAAGCCCACTTCGTCCATATGCCCGGCTACCATGATTCTCGGGCCGTCGGCGTTGCCGTCCTTGACGCCGAAAACGCTGCCCAGATTGTCCTGGATCAGGCGGTCTGAATATTTCTCGAGCTCCTGGCGCATAAATTTGCGTACAGCGTGTTCATTTCCCGGCGCGCCCGGGAGCTCAGTCAAAGTTTTAAATAAATTTTGTGTTTCACTGTTCATATGTACAATTCCTCCTAAAATGGGGTATCTCCATCTAGTTTAGAGCTTTTATCTGACATTTTCCAGTCTTATATTTCGCATCGCGAAAGAATCGGCGCTTTCTTGAGTCCAAAGTTTCTAGCCGCTGGCACTTTATGGTACACTTTATCCATTAAATATAGGAGGGATTTCATTGAAAAATCGTGATTTACTGATCGGATTCGCAACAGGCGCAGCGGCGGCTTTTATCGCCAAAGAAGTCTATGACCGCAAAGAGAAGCTTTACCCGGCAGATGATGTGCTGAAAAGCGTCAAAACCGCTTTTAAAGAAGAAGGGCCGATCGACGGCTCATGGATTTATATGAAAACCGAACCCTATAAGCAGCACGCTATCGAGACCGAAGTTTACAAAGGCGGCATCACGCGCCACCGTGATGACGAGCTTGAACAATTCGAGTTTGTCGCAGACGCCTATACCGGCGCCATCCTTGAAGTTTCCAAAGCTTAATCCAGCAATGAACTCAGCCGCTTCACCTAGAATAGATATACCTTTCTTTTTTATGCATTAGAAAAGAGCCGACGCGAGTCGGCTCTTTAGACTGTAGATCAAGTCTTATTTGAATGAATAGAGATTTATAAGCCCGACCGGTCTGGCCACTTCGCTTTCCGTGGGCTCGGCTTCAGCCGCTTCCCTCGCTTCGCTCAGTCCAGGGTCTTCAGCTCGAGTCGCTTCGCTGCTCCCACAGGAGTCTTCGTGGCCAGACCGGTCGGGCGTGTCACATGTATCTAATGGATGTGGTAGGAGAAATAGATTCAACTTCAACTCGATAAGTACAAGCCGCTGGCTTTGGAATCCGTAACGGAAGGCGGCGAGCAAGTTGGTCGAAGGCAGTTCGACCGACTTGTTTGCGACGAAGCAGCGAAGCGATGCAACGCCCTTTCATGTCTCGAAGCTAGCGCAGCGATGCAGAGACAGGAGCACCGGTTTTGCCTGCGGGATAGCGAAGTGCCGAAATCCACTCGGACGTCAGTCCGAGTTAGTTCGGCGCAAGCCCGCGGAAAGCGTCCGCCTGAAGTGGAGGATTCGGCACAGCTTCTCCTAGTTGTATGTTCATTCTTACAAAAAAATAATTCTTTTGTCTTCAAGCCCAAGAGCCGACGCGAGTCGGCTCTTTTTCTTTGCAGCTGTCTTTTTCCAGGAATGCTGCTTACTTATTTATTGAACCCGAAAGCGGTTATCTCTTTTGTTTTTCATAGGCGAGGGATTCGATGATTTCCTTGCCGTCCGGGCTCCATTTCACTAGCCGGTGGAACGCATCATGGTAGAACGTGAAATAATAACTGTTCTCCAGCGCTTCTTTCACAAGCTTTTCCTTGGCATAGATCGAATCCATCGGATAATCGTCGTATGCCAGCACCCAAAGCGGATTCTGGTGGGCATGCGTCGGCATGAGGTCCGCCATATGGATCATCGTCTCGCCGCCTCTTTCCAGCTTGATCACGGCATGGCCGTTCGAATGTCCGCCGGTATGGATCATCGTGATGGCGCCGAACAAGGTTTTCTCCCCATCGAAGGTTTCTACCTGGTCCAGGATCGCCTCCCAATTTTCTTTGAAATATGTGTTGCGGGAGCGGATATTCGGATTTTGCATTTCCTCCCATTCAATCGCCGAAACATGGATTTTCGCGTTCGGGAAAACCGGAACATAGCCATCGCCTTCCGGCTTTGTCAGCCCGGCCGCATGGTCGTTATGGAGATGCGTCATGATTACCGTATCGATATCTTCCGGCGCCAAATCCAGCAGTGCCAGGTCTTCTTCGATCCGGGATTCGGCGGAAACGCCGAGGTTGCGCTTTTGGCGGTCGTTCAGCTTCCCCTTGCCGATGCCGCTGTCTATCAGGATATTATGCCCTTCCAATTGGATCAGGATCGGATGCGTCGGCAATTCGATCTGGTTCATTTCATTCGCCGGGTAGCGTTTGGACCAGACGACCCGCGGAACGACGCCGAACATGGCTCCACCGTCCAGCCAGGTTGTCCCTCCATCCAGCCAAGCTAATTGCATATCGTGAAATTGAAATTTCTCCATCCAAAATCCCCCTTGTGCTTATTTTGTTTGATACTGGGCTTCAAGCCGGTAGATCGGCTGCCCTTTCTTCGAAAACTTCTCTTCGTACTCGGTCATGATGTTCCATTCCGGTTCGTTTGCGTGCAAATCGAGCGAGACATCCTTCAAGAGCATGCCGTATTCTGAGATGCTCGTCAGCGAGTATTCGAACAAGCCTCGGTTATCCGTCTTGAAATGGATTTCTCCGCCTTCCGGCAGCACGGCTTCATAAAGCTTCAAAAATGTTTCATGGGTCAAACGGCGTTTAGCGTGGCGCGTTTTCGGCCATGGATCCGAAAAGTTCAAATAAAGCCGGTCCACTTCCCCTTTTTCAAAGAAGCTTTGGAGCTCTTTCGCATTTACGCGAAGAAGGCGCAAATTCGGAATGCCGCCCTCTTCTGCCAGCACGGTTTCCAGCGCAGTGACGATGACGCTGTCAAACAGTTCGATGCCGATGTAATTGATGTCCGGGTTCTGCTTCGCCATTCCTGTGATAAAGCGGCCTTTGCCGGTTCCTGCTTCAATATGAAGCGGATTGACATTGCCGAAAACTTCGTGCCATTTGCCTTTTTGGTTTTCCGGATCCGGAATAACGATTTCCGGATGGGCGTCGATCAAATCTGCAGCCCATGGTTTATAACGTGATCTCATTGTTCATCCTCTTTCTTTCCTTTATTTGCAGCTTTCCAATAATCTTCGCTGATGGCATATTCGACTTCTTGTCCGGCTGACGTCCTGCCGGCTGCATCGCCGTCGACATGCCTGTATACTTCCCTGTCCGCCGTTAGCAGGAAACTTTCCCCGCTCATCTGCACGACTTCTTTGAATTTTGTATGGCTTCCGGTAAAAACCGTACCAAAGACCAGCAGCAGTTTCAAGCGTGATATGCCGTGGACGACCGTCAATTCCAATAGCCCGTCATCGGTCCTCGATTTCGGGGAGATTTTCATGCCGCCGCCGAAATATGGCTGGTTGCTGACTGTGGCGAACCAGACGTCCCGATAAACCGTTTCCGTTCCGCCATGCCTGACCGTCAGCCCGAACTTGCCGAATCCCACCAGCGTCCGGACGACATACATCAAATAGACGAGCTTTCCGGCGCCGATCCGGTTCAGCATTTTCTTGGCTGCAGAACGGTTGACGAGTACGGAAATCTCCGCGTCGAAACCGATGCCTGAGCTGCTGACAAAACGGAAAGGCGCCGGGCTCTTGATTTCGCCCAGGTCTTCTTTCGAAAAAACCGGGTTTCCGATAAAACGCCCGATGTCCCTTCCGTCGCGGAATGAATAAAACCCCCGGCCGAAATCATTGCCTGACCCTGCGGAGACTGATCCGACCACAATATTGGCGGCACCCGCCGCACCTGCAATGATTTCCCGAAGCGTGCCGTCTCCGCCGAAACCGATGATCAAGCATGGTTCCTCTATTGAATGAAGGTTCCGGACCATATCGGTTGCATGGCCCGGGTATTCTGTAAGCAGGGCTTCGTACGGGAAAGCCAGCCCTTTTTTGAATCGGTTCCATTTTGCCAGCGATTTTCCGTTGCCGGCTGCCGGATTTATGACGAATATCGTTTTCATAAGACCCTTCTTCAGCCTTCTCTCAGTTGGTATGTAGACACCGGAATATATTTGCGCTCACCGATCGGATCGATCCGGAACAGCGAGAACTCCGTCACTTGAAAAGAGAGGGGCTCGAGTTCCATACGGACGTCTATCGGATCCCCCCCTGCCCATTTGCCGGCCAGCGTCACATGGGGGACAAAGCGTTTCTGGTCCGGATTCATGTCGAACTGCAGCATCTTTTCCCGGATGTCCGATTGCAGCTCCGCCAACTCACGGCTGTCGGCGACCGACGCATAAACGATCCGGGGCGTGGCAGGGTTGCCGAAAGTCTTCACGCCGTCCAGTGTGAGGTTGAACGGGGCATGGCGTATCTCCTCCAAGGCTTTTGCCGCATCCCCGATTTCGCCGTGCGGATCATCTCCGATAAACAGCAGCGTAATGTGCATGTCTTCGGGTTTGGTATATTTTTTATGGCTGCGCATCTTCCATTGCGTCCGCTTTTCTGCCAACTTGCGGGCAACCGGTTCCGGAATCGCGATGCCGATAAAATAATGAGCCTGCATTTTCATCACCTTCTTTCAGTTTACCATTTGCCGCGCTACAAAAAAACAGGAATTGGAACGCCGGAATCGCAATCTCTTTCGGCCGGTTCCTGTCCGTTTTACGATTCAAAGGCCCGTTCTGCATCCCTCCGTCCGCATGGAAAAAGCCGCCGAGTTTCCTCGACAGCTCTTGTGCTTCGCCTGGAACGGAGTTCTTACATCTTCACCGTTAGCTTCAAGTTCGCTTCAAACGCCTGCTGAAGTTTTCTTGTCGCTTCTCCTGGTGAACCGTTTCCGATTTCCTGTCCATCGATCCGGACAATCGGCATAATTTCGGCTGTTGTGGACGACATGAAAAATTCGTCCATTTCAAGCGCCTGTTCTTTTGTAAAGGCAGTTTCCTGAACTTCGATGCCAAGATTGCGGCACAGGTCCAGGATGACGCTGCGGGTAATGCCGTTCAAAATCAAATTGGTCGCCGGATGTGTATAAAGGATGCCATTTTTTATTCCATACATATTGGATGAAGATCCTTCCGTGACGACTTCGCCGCGGTGCAGGATGGCTTCATAGCTTCCCGCTTCGTGTGCTTCCTGTTTCGCCATGACGTTCCCAAGCAAATTCAGGCTCTTGATGTCGCAGCGCAGCCAGCGCATATCTTCGATGAATGTTCCGTGCACGCCTGCTTCCATCATTTCTTTCGGGCGTTCCACCGTTTTGGTATAGGCCACCATGACGGGCGAAGTTTCCTGCGGGAAATGATGCTGCCGCATCGCATCTCCACGGGTGATCTGGACATACACTTGCCCGTTATTGATTTCATTTTGTTCAACCAGATCGTAGAGCAATTTATGCAAGACGTCTTTCGTGTAAGGAATGACAATCTTGATTTTTTCCGCGCTCGCGTAAAAACGGTCGATATGCTCTTTTGCGGTAAAGAGGTTCCCCTCATAGATCCGGATCACTTCGTAGATGCCGTCCCCGAACTGATAGCCCCGGTCTTCTTTCGAAATCGCCAATTCCTCTTCCTGAATCAATGTATCATTGTGCAAAATCCAAGCCATACTGCATCCCTCTTCCTTTATTTTTTGCAAGCCAGTCCATAAATCGCTTCCGCGTAAATGGCTACAGCCTTGATCAAATTATCGATATCCACAAATTCGTCTTTTTGATGAGCTACATCTTTCTCACCCGGAAACAGCATGCCGAACGCCACGCCTTTATCGAGGACGCGGGCATAGGTGCCGCCCCCGATTGCCAAAAGCTCCGCTTTTTCCCCGGTCTGCTTTTCATAGGCAGACTGCAGAGCCTTGATGAACGGATCTGCTGCATCGACATGGTGCGGCGGAGAATTCGACAGGACGGAAAGTTCAAAACCGGCTGTTTCAGCACCCGCCAACTTCTCATCGAACGGATAGCTGATTGAATAGCGCATGCTTGCTTCAATCCGCGCTTCCCCTCCGCGCTCAAACCGGATCACGCCCGGGTTGAACGTCGTGTCGCCGGAAACATCGTCTGAAAAGGCAAGCCCCAGCTTATGGCCTCTGGAATCACCGAAGAAACGATTTGCCAAAAAGGCAGTGAACGTTCTGCCGCTGCCGGTTAGGCGGTCTTTCAGGAACAGCGCCAAGAGGATTCCGGCATTGACGCCTTCATCCGGTTCCATGGCATGTGCCGATTTGCCGTTCAATGTCAGCTTCGTCTCGTTCCCGATGATCTCAATAATGCCGCTCGCCCTGTGCTTGCTGCAGAACGCCTCGAATTCATCCAGCCACCCGGTCACATCGCCATCGACAATCGCTTCGGCAAGGTCCGGAACCATATTGGTCCGCTGTCCCGCCGCGAAAGTCTGCAGCTCGGTTTCACCGTCTGACGCTTCAGCTGCAAATTTGATGACCGCAATGCCCTTTTCGGCATTGATGATCGGAAAATCCGCGTCCGGCGCAAAAGCGATGCCCGGCATTTCTTCCGTTTCAAAATAGCGCGATACACAGCGGAAGCCGCTTTCTTCATCGGTACCGATGATCAGGCGGACGCGTTTCGTAAATTCAACGCCGGCGTCTTTGACGATATTCAGCGCCGCCCATGCAGCGATGGTTGGTCCTTTATCATCAATCGCCCCGCGGCCATATAGCTTGCCGGCTTCGATTTCACCGCCGAACGGATCTTTCGTCCACCCTGCCCCTGCCGGCACAACGTCGACATGGCCCAGAATTCCAAGCAGCTCCTGCCCGGCCCCGACTTCGATATGCCCTGCTACATCCGCTACGTTCTTAGTGGCGTAGCCCCGTTCAGCCCCTTTTTCCAAAAACCAATCCAGCGCTCTTTTGACATCTTTCCCAAAAGGCGCGCCCGGAGCCGGTTCTTCGCTCAGCACACTGGGAATCGCAATCAATTCCTGCAACTCACTTAGGATGCTGTCCCTTCTTTTTTCCGCTTCCAATTGCCAATCCATGGTTCACGCCCCTTTTTTGTTAAAGCTATTGTACACCTTTTCAAACTTTTTTAAAGAACTTCGCTGTTTTTTTATTAAAATGGCGGCCAAAAAGATTGTTAAGATTCGATTTACAAAGGGAAAATGATAGATATCCACAGCTTTTTTCGTTATAATCAAGTTGTCAGAAAAATCAACTGACAGATTTTTTAAGAAAAGGGGATGTCATTGGCATTTATTACTAGGAAGCTGGGTGAACCTCAGCGCATCGTCCGCTAGTCTTTGCCTATTGGAAAAAAGATGAAGGAGTGGTTCTTTAATTGAAACCAACAACTGATCGCATGCTAATTCGTATTAAAGATATGTATAAGTACATCCGTGATAACGGAACTGTAACTACGCAAGATCTTGTCGATGAATTCGGCATCACTCCTCGCACCATTCAAAGAGATTTGAATGTGTTAGCCTTTAACGACTTGGTAGAAAGCCCAACTCGCGGCAAATGGACTACGACGCAAAAAAAGGTGAAACTGACATCCTAGAAACCTCTTAAAAAACAAAGAAAATGACCGCAGCTTATGCGGTCATTTTCTTGTTTTCAAAAGCTCTATTTCTTCTTTGGTCAGGTGGCGGTATTCGCCGAGGCCCAGTTCCGGGTCAAGTTCGAGCGGCCCCATCGACAAGCGCTTCAGATAGACAACTTCTTTGCCGACACTCTGGAACATGCGCTTGACCTGATGGAACTTCCCTTCTGTGATGGTCAGTTCGATTTCCGACTCCGGTCCGCTTTTGAGAATTTGTAGCTTGGCGGGCTTTGTGACATAGCCATCGTCGAGCATCACCCCTCGCTCAAATGCTTCTCCGTCCTCCTCCGTCACCAAACCTTCGATTTTCGCAAAATAGCGTTTATCGACATGTTTCTTCGGCGACAGCAATTCATGCGCCAGCACCCCGTCATTCGTCAGCAGCAGAAACCCTTCGGTATCCTTATCAAGCCTGCCGACCGGAAACGGCTCGAAATGCCTCTCCTCTTCTGCCAAAAGCTCGACGACAGTCGGATCGTATTTGTCTTCCGTCGCAGAAATGACGCCCGGGGGCTTGTTCATCAACAAGTAGATGAATTCGGCGTATTCGACGCGTTCGCCGGCAACTGCCACTTCATCGGCCAGTTCGTTGACATGCACTTTCGGATCGCGCACGGTCTCCCCGTTCACTTCCACCGCTTTCGACTTCAATAAAATCTTCACTTCTTTGCGTGAGCCATAGCCCATATTCGATAAAAACTTGTCTATGCGCATGTCGGCCTCCTAGAACCCGAATTTTTTCGTATATTTGGTCAACCGTTCACCGAGCAGCTTCTGTGCAATGCCCGTTCTAAGTCCCAGATAGCCGTACACCGCTCCGCCGACAGCGCCGATGATCAAGATGCGCGCGATCGAATGGAATTTCGAATCCATGCCGAGGAACAGATCCAAGCCGGATGCCGTCAGCCAGACAGCCGCTGCCATCACGGCACTCATCAATACGATCAGGAACAAGCGGCGCAATACCATATTGGACTGATAATTCATCGTCACTTTGATGACCGCCAAGTTCATGCCGATGGCAACCACATAGCCGATCACCGTCGCCGCAATCGCACCGTCCGTTTCGAACAGGCGGATCAACGGAATGTTCAATGCCAGTTTCAGCAGCAAGCCCACCAGAAGATTCAGGATGATCCATTTCTGTTTATTGATACCCTGGAGGATCGAAGCCGTTACCGGGAACATTGCGAACAGGATGGCCACCGGCAGGTAATGCGCCAGGATCTCAGAGCCGATGTCGCTGATCTCATAGAAGATGTGGTAAAGCTCGTCAGACAGCATCGTCATGCCGACAACTGCCGGGAGCGTCAGGAACAACAGAATCTGGAACGTCTGGTCCAGCGTCCGGTTGACTTGCTGAAATTCATTTTTCGTATAGTACCGTGTGATCAGTGGAATCAGCGCCATCGAGAACCCTGTCGCAAGCATGACCGGAATCATCACCAGTTTATGGGCGGTGAAATTCAGGACGCTCAAGTAGATCCCGGATGCTGCTGCATTTTCCGAATCGCCCATTGCCCGGTTGAATGTCAGCATGTCGACAAACTGGAAAAGCGGATTCGCGATGCCAAGGAAGACGACCGGAATAGCGTAGATGATGATTTCCTTGTACATATCGCCGAGCTTCACATCGTAGGATTCGACGGAATTTGCACGGAGCTCGTTGTACTCCCCTTTTTTCTTCTTCCAATAATAGAACAGCACGAGCACGCCGCCGAGCGAGCCGACAAATGCGGACAGGACAGCCACTTCGACTGCAGTCTTTTCGGAGCCGCCGAAAATATTGAGGACGGCATACGCCCCGGCCAGCAGGAAGACAATGCGGACGATCTGCTCAATCAGCTGTGATACGGCTGTCGGCATCATGAAGTTATAGCCTTGGAAAAAGCCGCGGAACAAACTCATGAACGGCACGACGATCAAGGCGAATGAAACCCATTGGATCACTTCTTTGACGTCCTGCACGGAGTGGATTTTTTCATTTTCATCAATCGTCAGTTCCGCAAGCGGCCCAGCGAAGAAATACAGCAAGAGGAATGAAACGAAGCCGGTGACCATCATCGTCATCAATCCGGACTTCAAGAGACGGCGGCCGGTTTCATAATCGCCGAGCGAATTATACTTCGCCACAAACTTAGAGAAAGCGATCGGCGCGCCGGAAATGGCGAGCGACAGCATGAGGTTATAAGGTATGTACGCGTATTGGTAGAGGCCGATATTCTCTTCCCCGACCATATCGTAAAACGGGATGACGTAGATGATCCCGAGGACTTTCGATAAGAATAAACCAAGCGTTAAAATGGCCGTTCCTTTGATAAGTGTTGACATTTTGCACTTCCTGACATGAAATGATAAAAAACAATCTACACGATAGTTTACACCTATAAACCGAATTACTCAACGAGTTTTGCCGCATCGTGTATACTTGAGAAAAGCGGATGCGCCTGTTCAGCTCCGGGCGGGCTTATGGCCGAGGAGTTAGGCGCTGGAGTATGCACACTAATACAAACGAAAGCGAGTTCTCATAATATGTATGACGTAATCATTATCGGCGGCGGCCCATCAGGCTTGATGGCTTCCATCGCTGCGGCTTCACAAGGCGAAAAGGTTTTATTGATCGAAAAAGGCAAGAAACTTGGAAAAAAACTGATCATTTCCGGCGGCGGGCGCTGCAATGTGACCAACCGGCTGCCGCTTGAGGAAATCGTGAAACACATTCCGGGCAATGGGCGCTTCCTTTACAGCCCGTTCTCCGTATTCAATAACGAGGACATCATCGCCTTTTTTGAAGGGCTTGGCGTGGCTTTGAAAGAAGAAGATCACGGGCGCATGTTCCCGGTTTCCAACCGGGCGCAGGATGTAGCAGATGCCATGTTCCGCGAAATGGACCGATTGAATGTTACAGTGCTGCTCGACTCCCCGGTCAAGAAATTATTGATGACCGACGAGAAAGTGACCGGCGTACGCCTGCATTCGGGCGATGAATATACGGCGAAAGCGGTCGTTGTCGCAGTCGGCGGAAAAGCGGTGCCGCAGACCGGCTCGACGGGCGACGGCTATCCATGGGCAGAACGTGCAGGCCACACCGTGACCGACCTATATCCGACGGAAGTGCCGCTCTTGTCGAAAGAGCCGTTCATCGTCAGCCGTGAATTGCAGGGGCTCGCACTGCGCGACGCTGCGGTCTCCGTGCTGAATAAAAAAGGGAAACTGCTCGTCACCCATCAGATGGACATGCTGTTCACCCATTTCGGGCTGAGCGGTCCGGCTGTGCTGCGCTGCAGCCAGTACGTCGTCAAGGAAATGAAGAAAAACGGCGGTGCACCGGTCGAAATGCGCATCAATACGCTGCCGGGTGAAAATGCCGAATCGGCGTTCCAGCTGCTTTTCAAAATGATGAAGGACGAGCCGAAAAAAGCGGTTAAAAACGTCTGGAAAAGCATAGCGCAAGAACGTTGGCTGCTGTTCTTGCTGGAACGCTCCGGCATCGATCCGCAAGCGGTCGGCGCGGAACTGGCGAGTGAACGGGTGCGTGTGCTGGCCCAGCAACTTACGGCATTCTCGATGTTCGTCAACGGCACGCAGCCGATCGAGAAAGCGTTTGTCACGGGCGGCGGCGTTTCCATCAAGGAAATTGAACCGAAAACGATGGCTTCGCGGAAAATGCCCGGACTTTATTTCTGCGGCGAAATTTTGGATATCCACGGCTATACCGGCGGCTACAACATCACTTCCGCTTTGGTTACCGGCAATGTCGCGGGTCGCAGCGCAGCCGCCTTTGCACGGGAGATATTAGTATAAGTGCCTACGTCCGCTTTTTTTGCGGGCGTTTTTTAGTAGGACGGAAATTTTTGGAAGAAGATGCATGGTTGGAAATATTTCTTCTTTTCTTTAGGATTATCTGCGTTTATTTTGTTTTATCTGCGATTCTGGAGATTTATCTGCGGTCATCCAATTTTCAACTGGCTCTATCCTCCACATTTTCATTACTTGCGGCAAATTAATTTTACTTGCGCTAAACGGAACTTTACTTGCAGAAAACAGAACTTTACTTGCAGTATTCCACTTTTTACTTGCAGCAAACGAAAAAAGCCTGTCCGTCGCCGGACAGGCTTTCCTCTTTTACCCGATTACCACATTGACCAATTTCCCTGGAATTGCAATCACTTTGCGGACTTGTTTGCCTTCTGCCGCTTTCACGATGGCTTCGTCGGCAAGCGCTGCCGCTTCCAATTGCTCTTTTGTTGAATCTTTCGCCACAACGATTTTCGTGCGGACTTTGCCGTTCACTTGTACAACGACTTCGATTTCATCTTCAACCATTTTCGATTCATCGAATTCCGGCCATGCTTCGTACGTGATCGTTTCCGTATGCCCGAGTTTTTCCCATAGCTCTTCTGACAAATGCGGTGCAACCGGCGACAAGAGCTTGACGAAGCCTTCTGCGTATTCTTTCGGAATCGCATCTGCTTTATAGCCTTCATTGATGAACACCATCATTTGCGAAATTGCGGTGTTGAAGCGGAGGCCTTCGTAGTCCTCGGTTACTTTTTTGACGGTCTGATGGAAGACTTTCTCCATTTTGCCGTCGTTCGCTTCGGTGATTTTCGCGCTCAAGCTGCCGTCTTCGATGAACAGGCGCCATACGCGGTCAAGGAAGCGGCGCGCGCCGTCAAGGCCGTTTGTCGACCAGGCGATCGATGCTTCAAGCGGACCCATGAACATCTCGTACAAACGAAGCGTATCCGCCCCGTGGCTCTCGATGATCTGGTCCGGGTTGACGACGTTGCCTTTGGATTTCGACATTTTCTCATTGCCTTCACCCAGGATCATCCCTTGGTTGAACAATTTCTGGAACGGCTCTTTTGTGGAAACCACGCCGATATCGTAAAGCACTTTATGCCAGAAGCGTGCGTACAATAAATGAAGTACCGCGTGCTCTGCTCCACCGATATAGACATCAACAGGAAGCCAGTGTTTCAACAATTCCGGATCCGCCAACGCTTCTTCGTTGTTCGGATCGATATAGCGAAGGTAATACCAGCAGCTGCCTGCCCATTGCGGCATCGTGTTGGTTTCGCGGCGCCCTTTCATGCCGGTTTCCGGATGGACCACATTGACCCATTCCGTAATATTGGCAAGCGGTGATTCGCCCGTACCGCTCGGCTTGATGTCGGTTGTCACCGGCAGCATCAACGGCAGGTCTTTCTCGTCGACCGGCGTCATCGTGCCGTCTTCCCAGTGGATGATCGGAATCGGCTCGCCCCAGTAGCGCTGGCGGCTGAACAGCCAGTCGCGCAAACGGTACGTGATTTTCTTCTCGCCGACGCCGTGCTCTTCAAGCCAGGCAATCGCGCGCGCAATCGCTTCTTTTTTGTTCAAGCCGTTCAGGAAGTCGGAGTTGATCAATTCGCCGTCGCCTGCATAAGCTTCCGTTGAAATGTCGCCTCCTGAAACCACTTCGACAATCGGCAGATCAAATTGCTTGGCGAATTCATAGTCGCGCTCGTCGTGCGCCGGAACTGCCATGATGGCGCCCGTTCCGTATGTCGCCAATACATAATCCGCAATCCAGATCGGCATTTTCTCGCCGCTGACCGGGTTCACGGCATAAGCGCCAGTGAATACGCCGGTCTTCGATTTCGCCAAATCCGTACGCTCCAAGTCGCTCTTCGTTTTCACGTCGTCGATGTATTTCTCGACGGCTTCCTTCTGTTCGGCAGTTGTGATCGAAGCCACCAGTTTATGTTCCGGTGCCAACACCGCATACGTCGCACCGAAAATCGTATCCGGGCGCGTCGTGAATGCGCGGAACGCATGCTCGGTGCCGCCGACTTTGAATTCCAGCTCGGCCCCTTCGGATTTGCCGATCCAGTTGCGCTGCATGTCCTTCAAGCTTTCCGGCCAGTCCAGATCATCCAAATCTTCCAGCAAACGGTCTGCGTATTCCGTGATGCGGAGCACCCATTGGCGCATTGGGCGGCGTTCCACCGGGTGGCCTCCGCGTTCTGATACGCCGTCAACCACTTCTTCGTTCGCAAGCACGGTACCGAGTGCCGGGCACCAGTTGACCGCCACTTCATCGACATACGCCAAGCCTTTATTGTACAGCTGGATGAAGATCCACTGCGTCCATTTATAGTATTTCGGATCCGTCGTGTTCACTTCGCGGTCCCAATCGTACGAGAAGCCAAGTTCCTGGATCTGGCGCTTGAATGTCGCGATGTTCTTCTCGGTGAATTCCGCAGGATCGTTGCCCGTATCCAATGCGTACTGTTCAGCAGGAAGGCCGAATGCGTCCCAGCCCATCGGGTGAAGCACGTTGAAGCCCTGCATGCGCTTGACGCGGCTCAAGATATCCGTCGCCGTATAGCCTTCTGGATGCCCGACATGAAGCCCGGCGCCCGACGGATACGGGAACATATCAAGCGCATAGAATTTCGGCTTTGAAAAATCCGTCTCCAGTTTGAAGGTTTTATTGCTCTCCCAATGCTTCTGCCATTTTTTCTCGATTTCCTTGTGCTTGAATGTCATGTCCTGTTCCTCCTTGGTTTAAAACGGATGCGGCCGGAGCCGATCCCCTAACAACTTCAGTACCGGGGAAAAATAAAAACTCCCGTCCCTCATAAAAATAAGGGACGGGAGTTTTCCCGCGGTACCACCCAAATTAGCGGTCGCCCGCTCAACTTGTTTCCTTAACGCGGAAAACGGTGCACCTTACTCAGGTTCGGATGCACAGACTCCGAGGCGAGTTCGACTGGTTTACACACCGGCTTGCACCTGCCGCCGGCTCTCTAGGGAATAAACGCAATCTACTGATCCTCTTCACTGTCATTAGCTATTGTCCTTTATTTTAACGGACCCGCCGTTTTTTGGCAATAGATTACGAGACTTTCACATTGTCAGTGTTCAGGGGCGCATCTGTCGAATCGATGATGTCCTGCACCGAGTAGCCGTCGAACACTTCCGACAGCACGAGGCCGTTGTCCGTCACTTCGATGACCGCCCGCTCTGTGATGATTTTGTTGACGACGCCTTTGCCAGTCAAAGGCAGGTCGCATTGCTTCTTGATTTTCGCAGAGCCGTCTTTTGCCACATGGTCCATGATGACGATGACTTTCTTTGCGCCGTGGACCAGGTCCATCGCGCCTCCCATGCCTTTGATCATCTTCCCTGGAATCATCCAGTTCGCCAAATCGCCGTTCTCAGCCACTTCCATGCCGCCGAGGATGGCAACATCGATGTGCCCGCCACGGATCATCGCGAACGATTCCGCACTCGTGAAGAATGCCGCTCCGGGAATGGTCGTCACTGTCTCTTTCCCTGCATTGATCAAGTCCGGATCGACCTGGTCTTCCGTTGGGTAAGGGCCGATGCCGAGCAAGCCGTTTTCAGATTGCAGCACAACGCTTTTATTGTCAGAAATGAAGTTCGCCACCAAAGTCGGCATGCCGATGCCCAGGTTGACGTAGTCGCCGTCTTTGATTTCTTGCTCCGCACGGCGGGCAATCCGTTCTCTCACTTGGTTCTTATCCATTCTATTCCCCGTCCTTCCTTATACAGATCGAGTGGTCAATCGTTCGATGCGTTTTTCCTGTTTCGCTTGCAGCAGCCCTTGCACGTAAATGCTCGGCGTCTGAACGTGGTTCGGGTCGATATCGCCTGTTTCGACGATTTCCTCGACTTCCGCAATCGTCACTTTGCCTGCTGCCGCTGCCAGTGGGTTGAAGTTCTGGGCCGTCTTGTTGTAGACCAAGTTCCCCATCTTGTCGGCTTTGTGCGCGCGCACCAATGCAAAATCAGCTTTCAGCGCATGTTCCAGCACATATTCCTTGCCGTCGAATTCACGGATTTCCTTGCCTTCGGCAACCGTTGTACCAACGCCCGCCGGTGTGAAGAATGCAGGGATCCCTGCACCGCCTGCACGCATTTTTTCAGCAAGCGTGCCTTGCGGCGTCAATTCCACTTCGATTTCGCCGGACAGCACCTGGCGTTCGAATTCTTTGTTCTCGCCGACATATGATCCAATCATTTTCTTGATTTGTTTGTTTTTCAATAAGAGCCCGAGGCCCCATTCATCAACGCCGCAGTTGTTGGAAATCACAGTGAGGTCTTTGACCCCTTTGTCCACCAGCGCCAAAATCAATTGCTCAGGGATTCCTACCAAACCGAATCCGCCGACCATGATTGTTGACCCGTCTTCAATCTGGGCGACTGCTTCTTTTGCAGATCCATAAATCGGTTTCATTTCTAATGGCCTCCATTTCATCTATGTACAGAATTGTTGAAAATAAAGCGCTTCCTTTTTAATTTAAACAAACTCCTCCCTAAAACGCAATATTAAGAAAAAAGGCTGACCTGCCGGTTCTTCAAAAAGAAAAGCCGGAAGACGGGTTTTCCATCTTACGGCTCAGGGTTAAAGAATCGGAGTTTCCTGCATCGCCTGCGCCTGTTCCCGCTTCAACGGGCGGTCATACAGGAGCGACGTGATGATCGCAATCGACACCAAAGCGGTGATCAACGCGAACAAAGCCGGCATTCCATACAGATCGACCATGACGCCGCCGAGCAGCGGGCCGACCATGCGCCCGCCAGTTGCGACGCTGTTGACGATGCCCTGGTAAAAGCCTTCCCGCCCTTTTGGCGCCAATTGGTTGGCAAGCGCCGGAACCGCCGGCCAGACAAACATTTCACCGATTGTCAGGATGGCCATGGCAATGATGAACATGCTGAAATCCTGGGCAAATGCCACGACAATATACGACACAATCATGATCAGGATGCCAATGATCAGTTGCTGCTTTATGTTGTCTTCAATCTTTTTCATGATCGGCCGAATGAATGGCTGTCCTGCGACAATCAGGATGCCGTTCAGCGTCCATAGGAAACTGTATTGCGGCAATGTGATGCCGATTTCCTGCGTATAAGCGGAAATGGTTGATTGCCACTGCACATAGCCGACCCAGCACAGGAAGTAGCCGGCTGAAACGATCAGCAAAGCGTAAAGCGGCGCGCGTTTGCGGATCTTTTTCTTTTCATTGAAGACGGATGTGTGTGCGTTCGGTGAGATGCTCATCGACTTGAATCCGAACAAGGCGATGAAGAAGAACAGGACATACATCGCTAGATTAGCGGTAAAAATATAATCGAAACTATAGGCGGCAAGCACGCCGGCCATGGCAGGCCCAAGGGCGACGCCGACGTTCTGGGCGAGGTAGATTGCATTGAACGCCTTGCGCCCGCCTTCCGGCCACACCGTTCCGACCATGGCGTACATGCTCGGGAAGACGATGCCTCCGCTGAATCCGATGATGGTGTAGAAGACGACAAACGGCAAAAAGCTGTGCCAGATTGTCAACCCGGTGAGCGCAATCAGCGTAAAAACGATTCCGGCCATAATCGAACGGTATCCTCCGAATTTATCGAAAAGCGCCCCGCCAAGCAAGTTGCCGATGACCGCCGCTCCGGCGTTCGCCATCAGGACCAGTCCGGCGAGCGACAGCGATTTCCCGAGGTGGTCGTGCATATATATAGTAGTCAATGGCCATAAAAAGGAATTTCCCGTCACGTTGACGAGCATTCCGATGATCAAAAGCCAGACGCTTTTCGGCATGGTATTCTCTCCTCTTATCTCAATTCCAAAAGCAATTGTATTCCTTTTCCAGCATGCCGACAAGCTAAATTTTCCGCCTTGCTGGAAATCAGGATTTCCGCCGTTGTAGCGCCTTTTGGCGCCATGCTACAATACGGGTTGAGGAGTTGTTTTGAATGAATATGAATTTGCCTTTTTCTTCGGACGGCAAGCGCTACTATACATGGAACCGCCACTTGCGCGACCATTTCGGCTTCAAGGTGATGAAGATTGCGCTCGATGCCGGCTTTGACTGCCCGAACCGCGACGGTACGGTCGCTTTTGGCGGCTGTACGTTCTGCAGCGCAGCCGGTTCCGGTGATTTTGCCGGGGACCGCACCGAACCGATCGACGTCCAATTCGAAAAAATCAAGACGAAAATGCATCGTAAATGGAAAGACGGCAAATACATGGCCTATTTCCAGGCTTATACGAATACCCATGCACCGCTCCCTGTTCTTAAGGAAAAATTCGAAGCGGCACTGGCACAGGAAAATGTCATCGGCCTCAGCATCGCGACGCGGTCCGACTGCCTGCCGGACGACGTCGTCGATTATTTGGCGGAATTGAACGAACGGACGTATCTTTGGGTCGAACTTGGCTTGCAGACCGTACACGAAAAGACCGCACGCCTCATCAACCGGGCGCATGACTTCCCATCGTATGTCGAAGGCGTCAATAAACTCCGCAGCCGCGGCATTCGCGTCTGTACGCACATCATCAACGGCCTGCCGCTGGAAGACCGGGAGATGATGATGGAGACGGCACGTGAAGTGGCGAAGCTGGACGTGCAAGGCATCAAGATTCACCTGCTGCATTTGTTGAAAGGCACGCCGATGGTCAAGCAATATGAAAAAGGCATGGTGGAATTTCTCGGGAAAGAAGAATACATCCGTCTGGTAGCAGACCAATTGGAAGTGCTGCCGCCGGAGATGGTGGTGCAGCGCATCACCGGCGACGGTCCGATCGACTTGATGATCGGGCCGATGTGGAGCGCAAATAAATGGGACGTCCTGAACGGCATCGATGCCGAACTTGCTGAGCGCGAAAGCTGGCAAGGGAAATTTTTTGGAAAGAGTGTGAAAATATGACGTTGCAGCGGGTTCTGCCATTTACCAAGAGTTTATTGGAAGAAGCGGTTTCGGAAGGCGATACGGTCGTTGATGCCACGGCAGGCAACGGCCACGACACCCTCTTTCTCGCCGGGCTTACCGGACCGGGCGGCAAAGTGATTGCATTCGACATCCAGGAAGAAGCGATCGAAGCGACGCGCCTCCGCGTCGAAGGCCATCCGCAAGTCAAGCTGGTCCACGGCAGCCACGCGGAAATGGTCCGGCATGTGGACGGCCCGGTAGCCGCCGTGGTCTTCAACCTCGGCTATTTGCCGAAAGGCGACCACGCGATCATCACCAAGAGCGACAGCACGCTCACTGCCATCGAACAAAGCATCGGGCTGCTGAAAGAAAACGGCCTGGTGCTGATTGTCATCTATTCAGGCCATGAGGGCGGCGGTGAAGAGCGGGATGCCGTCATGGAATATGTCCGGGAATTGCCTCAGGCGTTCTTTGATGTCATGAAGTACGAATTCATCAACCAGCGCCACTCGCCGCCATTTCTTGTGGCAATCGAGAAAAAGCCAAAGAGAAATAAACAGAGGACAGAAGGCTGATCATAAGCCTTCTGTCCTCTTTTGTTTTTCCATGCCGGCTCCAACCCCCGACGCTGCCTGCTGTTCATGCTTTCAATAATTTTGCATTGATGGCCACAATGATGGTGCTCAGGCTCATGAAGACGGCGCCAACGGCCGGGCTGATGACGATGCCCCACGGCGCTAGGACACCAGCTGCAAGTGGAATCGCGACGATATTATAGCCGGTGGCCCACCATAAATTCTGGACCAATTTCCGGTACGTCTTTTTCGAAAGGTCGATCAATGCCACCACATCATTCGGGTTGCTCTTCACGAGTACGACGTCAGCCGTTTCCATTGCGACGTCCGTGCCTGCACCGATGGCGATGCCAAGGTCGGCCGTAGCAAGTGCGGGAGCGTCATTGACGCCGTCCCCGGTCATCGCCACTTTCCAGCCCTTCGCTTTGATTTTTGAAATCTGATTGGCTTTGTCATCCGGCAAGACTTCGGCATACACTTCCTCTATCCCCAACTGGGCTGCGACCCAGTCCGCCACTTTCTTGTTGTCGCCTGTCAGCATGATGGAATGGATGCCTTTGGCTTTCAATGCGGCCACGGCTTCTTTGGCCGTATCCCGCACCAGATCGGCCAGGGCGATCATGCCCGCAAGTTTGTCTTCCACGAGGACGAAGACGACCGTTTTTCCTTGTTCCGACAATTGATTGAACACGTCCCTATTGAAGCCCAGTTTCTGGCTGTTTACATATCCCGGACTGACAACATTTACTTTCTGCCCGTCCACCCATCCTTGGATGCCTTTTCCTGAGATCGAACCAAATTCGCTCACCCGGCCTATTGGCAAACCTTTTTCTTTGGCTGTAGAAACGATGCCTGCTGCAATCGGATGCTCCGAATTCTGTTCAATCGCCGCAGCGAGCTCAAGCACGTGATCCTTGGTATAACCGCTTTCGGGCACGATATCGGTGACGCCGAATTCCCCTTTTGTCAGCGTTCCGGTCTTGTCGAACACCACCGCATCCAGATTGCGCGCACCTTCGAAGTCCGCGCGGTTTCGGATCAGGAGCCCTTGTTTCGCGGAGATGGACGTCGAGACGGCCACCACCAATGGCGCAGCCAGTCCCAGTGCATGCGGGCAAGCGATGACCATGACCGTAACCATCCGTTCAATGGCGATATCGAAGGCATAACCGAGTGCGAGCCATGCGCCCAATGTAGCAAATCCCGCCCCTAATGCCAGATAGAACAGCCATTTTGCAGCCCGGTTCGTCAGATCCTGCGTTTTCGATTTGGATTCCTGCGCTTCCTTGACCATCGTGATGACTTGTGACAAATAGGATTCTTCCCCGGTCTTTTCCACCATGACAACCAGTGATCCTTCTTTGTTCACTGACCCACCTATGACTTCGCTGCCTTCCTCTTTTTCGACGGGAATGGATTCTCCGGTCAGCATCGATTCATCAATCGCCGATTTCCCTTCGATAATCACGCCGTCGACCGGAATCTTTTCGCCCGGCTTCACGAGAACCCGGTCCCCATTCCGGATGGTTGAGAGCGGAACGTCGTGGACATCCCCTTGCTCATCCATTTTATGGGCTTCGCTCGGCATCAGTTTTACCAATTGCTCCAGGGCGTTGGAAGCTCCCATGATTGACCGCATCTCAATCCAATGGCCAAGCAGCATGATGACGACCAGCGTCGCGAGCTCCCAGTAAAGCTGGTTGCCGTCCCAGCCGAATACCACAAGCGTGCTGTAGCTGTAAGCAATCGTGATTGCCAGTGCAATCAGCGTCATCATGCCCGGATTCCGGTCTTTGAGTTCGGCAATGCCGCCGGTCAGGAATGGCCAGCCGCCATAGAAAAAGACGATGGAGGACAAGGCGAACAGGATATAAAGATCGTTGGTGAAGCGCCAATCGACGCCGAGAAAATGCTGGATCATCGGCGACAGGGCCAGAATCGGGATGGTAATCACCAAAGAAACATAAAAGCGCTTTTTGAAATCTTCCACCATATGCCCGTGGTGCCCGTTGCTCCCATGCTCTTCATGTCCGTGCTCCATGGGCTCTTGCTGCACCGTCGAATCCGGTCGGTGCTCGTGCTTCTCTTGATTCATGTTGCGGTGTTCATGCTCATCTGGATTCATGCTGTGATGTCCTTGCTCATCGTGATTCATGCCGTGGTGTCCTTTCTCTTCGTGTTTCATGCCGTGGTGTTCTTGCCGGGTATGTCGGTCTCCTTCTTTGTTTGCCATGATTAGCCACCTCTTGAGAGATTTTTGACAAATGGTATTTTGATGCAATAAACATGTTTCCGAGCGGCTGTTGCTGTTTTCAGATTTCCTTCCGACATTTTTCTGAATAATTCGATTATAATCAAATCATACATCAAACTCTTCATTAATACTGCTGGTTTTATTCCATCAGGCTATTTCTCCATCCATAAGCAAGGAGTGATAAACATGATAACGTTGACAGGCGTCACCAAGACTTACCGGAGCGGCGACATCGAAACGGCTGCGTTGAAAAGCATCGATCTGGAAATCGCGGAAGGAGAATTCGCCGTGATTCTCGGGCCCAGCGGCAGCGGAAAAAGCACGCTCCTTAATGTCATCAGCGGGCTCGATACGGTGACATCCGGGAAAATCAGTTTTCGCGGCAAGGAATTGACCGGCCTGTCCGAAAGCGGCATGACGCGTTTCCGGCGGCAATACCTCGGCTTCATCTTCCAGCAGTACAACCTGCTGCAAAATCTGACGGTCTATGAAAATATCCAGATCGGCTCGGATATCGGGACCGATCCGCTCGACATCGACGAACTGCTGCTGAAAATCGGCCTCGAAAAAACCCGCAATAAATACCCGAGCCAGCTTTCCGGCGGTGAACAGCAGCGGGTGTCCGTCGCCCGGAGCCTGGCCAAGAACCCTGCAGTCATTTTCTGCGATGAGCCGACCGGTTCGCTCGACGAGGCAAACTCCAAGAATGTGCTGAAGCTGCTGCAGGAACTCAATCGGGAGTATAGGAAAACGATCGTCATCATTACCCACAATACAGGCATTTCCGAGATGTCCGACAAAGTGATCAAGATGAATTCCGGAAAGATTGTAGACATTACCATCAATCCAACCAAAAAAGATGCCAAAGATATTCACTGGGGATAAGGAGGAAGCCAGATGCTGCTGAAAAATGTGATCAGGGCTTTTCGCAGAAAGTGGATGCAGCTTGCCGCCATCGGCATTATCATCATTCTCAGTTCCTTCACCTATACGATGATGTTCTATGGCATCAGCGGCATCGAAGAACCGACGGAAAGCTATCTTGAAGAAGCCAACCAGGAAGATTTTTCGGTCGAGATGCTGAATACGGTTTCGGAAATTGAAGCTCGCGATCCCGAAGTGGCAGCTTACCTGTCCCAAGGGGCTTTTTCGTTGAGCGGTATCAAAGGGGCCGATCCCGGGCTTTTTCAGCGCTTGATGGACCGGCGCATCGAAGCCTTCAATCGCCATTACCCCCATTCATCTTTGGAAATGCGGGAATTTAAGATTGCCAATTACACACTCGGCGGCGAAAGCCATACTGCTCTGGCGGCCAAAGACGCCGAACGGATCAACCTCTCCTTTATCGAACAAGGACGCAAGCCGGAAAGCCCCACGGAAATCGCTGTCAATAAAATCTATGCCGAAAAAAACGGCCTGCGGATCGGCGAAGCATTGTCAGTAAGCGGCACGAATTATACGATTACCGGATTTGTGCTTTTTCCGGATTACACGCTGCCGATGTTCGATGATAGCTTCAATATCGATGCCGGCCTTAAAGCGCTGCTGCTTTTCCCTTCTTCAGCCTACGAAGAACTCAATGCTCCTGAAAGCTTCAGGCTTGCGGGGACGCTTCCGGATACAGAAGAGCTGGATACCTCGTTTGACAGAGCAGCACTTCCTTTTGTCACGCATATCGCCGCCACTGAAAACACTGCGCGCAGCGGTGCCGTATACGGCGAATTGAACGAAGGCAAGACGATGTCGCTCGGCCTCAGCGTGTTCATTGCTTCAATCGCGGTCATTATCGTATCGATCATGATCTTCAACCTGCTCTATGCAGAGCGGAGCCAGATCGGCATATTGAAAGCGCTCGGGTATAGCCGGTCCAAAATCTCAGCCCCTTATTTATTGGCAATTTCGGTTTTCGCCCTTGTCATGCTTGCGATCGGCTATGCATTCGGATGGCTGGCAGCTGAACCGCTGAAATCTCTATATCTGGACTTTTACCTTTTGCCGTCGGCAGCCATCGGGCAAAGCTGGTCTGTTTTCGCGACAGCCATTCTGGTGCCGCTGCTGTTTTTTTCCGCCGTTTCCGGCTTTATCATCTACCGAATTCTCGGCGAGCGCGCCTTGGCGCTGCTCACCCCGCCCATCCATTCCTCCATTAACCGCCTCAGCCGTGCAGTCAGCATGCTCTTGTCGGGGAGGTCAGGCGCAATAAAGTTCAAATACCTGCAGGCTATTCGGAGCACCGGCAGTTTCCTGATTTTCTTTATCGGCATCCTGTTTTCCACCTTATTGATTTTCTTTGCCTTGATGCTCGACGGCACCGTGGAACGATTGACGGTCGGCTATCTGGAAAAAACCGAATATGAATACGAAGCCTATCTGGATGCTGCAACGGCTCCGCCTCCGCTCCAAAATGGAGAGGAAAAATTTCTGTCCTATCCTTTTGCGGGGCTGAACGATGAAACCGTCATGCTCCAAGGGCTGTCGCCGGACAACCGCTTGTACCGGCTTTATGCGGAGTCTGGGGAGGATATCACTTCCGCTTTAGAGAACGGCGTCGTCATTAGTGAACGCTTGCGGGCGACTCAAGAGATCGAAGACGGCGACTCCATGACGGTCGAAATCAATAACAAGGAAAGCGAATTCGTTGTCCGGGGAGTTGTCGAGGAGTATACGGCAGACAAGATTTACATCGACCGGCAGACCTTAAGCCTGCTACTGACAGACGGCCAAACGCCCGGCCTTTACAACGGGGTTTATTCTTCAGACCCGCCTTCTTCGGAAGCTTATCAGACCGTCATTTCCAAAGAAGGGTTTATGGAGCAGTCGGAGGCGCTGGCCAGCTATTCAAGCCTGATGTTCAATGTCCTGATCGCGGGAGCAGCCATCATAGCCGCAAGCATCCTGTTCGTGCTCACTTCTTTCACGGTCGAAAAAAACTATTACGCGATCTCCTTGCTGAAAGTGCTCGGATATAGCCGGCGCGAAGTGAATTCGATGATCCTGAGCAGTTATTTCGTGTATGCACTGATTTCCTATTTGATCAGCATACCGCTTGCACTCTTTGTACTCCGGCGGCTGATTGTCGTTTTTGCACTGGATTACGGCATTGTGCTGCCCATGGTATTTGAACCGTTCTACATCTTGGTCGTGCTCACTATCCTGCTGGCCATCTATTTTGCCAGCACTTTCCTCAGCCGCCGGAAAATCGAACGGATCCCGCTTCAGGAAGTACTGAAAACCTACGGGGAATAAACCCATAGAAAACGCCGGACAGATCAGCCTGTCCGGCGCTTTTCCATTTCTTCTGCAATCAGCCTGTACGACTCCAATTTGTCTTCAAAATCATACGCAATGGTCACGAGCATCACTTCATCCGCTGCATATTCTGCAGCAAGGCTTTCAAGCGCATCCACGACTCCCTTCGGTGTGCCGACAATCGCGCGCTTGCGGTTTTCCTCGACAAGCAGGCGCTCGAATTTGGTATAAGGATAAGCCAACGCTTCCTCCGGAGGCGGCGTCCCTTTGGACGGCTTGTTCTGCGCGCCCATCGCCAACGCCAGATCCATCGAAGAGGCCATACGCTCCGCCTGTTCTTCGGTTTCCTGGCACACAACGAAAATCGCGACGCCCTGGTACGGCTTGCTGCCGTTATAAGAAACAAACCGGTCCCTGTAGCTTTTTGCGAAACTCTGCCCGCCTTCGCCGTTGATAAACTGCGCAAACATATACGGCAGCCCTTTTTCTGCAGCCAGGAGTGCCGAACTTTGGCCGGACCCGAGCATCCAGACCGGCGGTGCAGTTTCGGTTACAGGAGTCGCTTTCATGCCGTAATAAGGATGTTCTTCCGGAATGGCATCCTCCAGATACATGCGGAGCTCGTCGATCTGTTCCGGAAACTTCGCCGCGTCGCGCGGCTTGCCGTTGTTCAACGCATAACTGGCCCGCGGCATACCGCCCGGCGCCCGTCCCATTCCCGCATCAATCCGCCCCGGATAGAGCGCCTCCAGCAGCTTGAAATTTTCCGCCACTTTGAAAGCGGAATAATGCGGAAGCATGACACCTCCCGAACCCAGCCGGATGGTGTTTGTCACCGCACCCAAATGGGCAAGCAGCACTTCCGGACTGGACCCGGCAAGCGTTGGCGCATCGTGGTGCTCGGATACCCAGAAGCGGGTATAGCCCCACTTCTCCGCATGCCCGGCAAGCATTGCCGTTTCCTTTAATGCCTGCTGCGGCGTGCTTCCTTGCGATATCGGCGACTGGTCTAAAATACTGTATTTCAATGTCACATTATCTCTCCTTGCCTATGCTCAATTCACGACATACCCGAGTGTACGGAGCGAACTCCGTATAAAGAAATCCGTTGCCGCCAGAATATCCTCGCGCTCCGGTTCCTGGAACAAATCATGGCTGCAGCCGCTCCATTCCTTATAGCTGAAATCTTTCAGCTCCTGGCCCTTCAGCCAGCGTTTGGCGTATTCCTTATCGGCAATCCGATCCCTTTCGCCTGTGTGCAATAGCACCGGAATATCAGGGAACTTCCCTTTGCCCAAAGCTGTCTTCCGCATGTAGGTTTGCAGTTCATGATACCACCCGACAGTGATCTGAGTCCTGTAGAAAGGATCATTTTTCTCCGACTCGATGACATCGGGATTGCGCGTCAGGTCCCCGATTTTTATTCCATGGTCGATTTTCATCGCTGCCGTCAATTGGTGGAGCCCTGAAAGAGCAGAAGACAATTTTGACGGTGTCTTCAGCAAATGCAGCCATGGCGATGTGAAAATCGCGCCGGCAATCGGATAAGCTTTTTTGCTTAGGACATTCATGGCGATGGTTGCCCCGAGGCCGTGGGCGGCGATGAAAATCGGCAGGTCGTTTTCTTGGGCGACGACGATGCCCAGCTTGACGGATTCCTCGAATTCATCGAACGGTTCATGGTGAGGCTGCCCGCCTGGCACGCCTCTCCCATGGCCCGGCAAGTCTCCCATGATGACGTGATAGCCTGCCGTCCTCCATTGTTCGATAAGCCACGCATATCTCAGGTGATGTTCGTAAGCACTATGTACGAGCACGATCACTGCTTTCGGCTGGACTTTCGCTTCCCATTTCCACAAAGCCATCATCTCCCTTTTCTGTAACTGTACACAATGTTTGGAGCTTTTGCCCGTATTTGATAGGATGGAAGATATCCATATTCCATTTCATCGGAGGTCCCACATGATTTATCCTTATAATGGCAAGCAGCCTTCCATCCATCCTTCCGCCTTTCTCGCGGATCATGCCGTCGTCACTGGCGATGTCACCATCGGCGCAGAATCTTCTGTCTGGTTCAATACAGTTATCCGCGGCGACGTTGCCCCGACCATCATCGGCAACCGGACCAATATCCAGGATCTGTGCATGCTCCACCAGAGCCCGAACAATCCGTTGGTGCTCGAAGATGAAGTGACCATCGGCCATCAGGTCACCTTGCACAGCTGCAAGATTCGCAAAGGCGCCCTTGTCGGCATGGGGTCCATCATCCTTGACGGCGCGGAAGTCGGCGAGGGTGCATTCATCGGCGCCGGAAGCCTTGTACCGCAAGGCAAAATTATTCCGCCGGGGACATTGGCGTTCGGGCGGCCTGCCAAGGTTGTCCGTGAACTCCGTGACGATGACAAGCAGGACATGGAACGCATTGTCCGAGAATACGCCGAAAAAGGCGCATATTACAAATCGCTCCAGAAATAAATATAGTTTAAAGAGCCGGCATCCTGCCGGCTCTTTTCTATGAGATCAGCCCGGATCTCACCGCTACTGCTATCGCCTGCGCCCGGTGGCGGACGCCTAGCTTCTTCATGGCCGAACTGATATAATCCCTTGCCGTAAACTCACTGATTGCCATCTTGCCTGCCATCTCTTTCGTATCCAGTCCGATGGACAGCATTTCAAGCACCTGGATTTCCCGGTTGCTCAGCTTAGCGTGATGGACTTTCGCTTCTTTTGAGACGATCGAATTGAAAGCAAGCCGGAAATACTCTTCGATCTTCTTTAGCATAGGCTCTTGAAACGGTTTTTTGCCCGTATAGCCGTCAATCAAAACACAGCCAATCACCATCGAGCCTTTCTTCAAAGGAACGACGAGAAGCGAAGATAATTTGTATTTCTCCACGTACTTCTCCGGAAACGATGCATTCCCCGGATTCAGTTCAATATAGGACGCTTTCCGATTATGTATCGCCGAAAAGACCGGAGGTACATTCCTTACATCTTCCCTGATTTTCTCGGACGGAAACAAGGATCCGTCGCTTTGCAGGAAGAACAGCAGTTCACTCATGTAATTGATTGGCGAATAAGAAAACAGCGATAACCGGGAAAAAGGGAAAAATGAAAAGAAACCCTTCAGGCTCTTCAGAATCTGCTGTTCTTGGTTTTTTTCTTCCGATAATTCGGCCAGAAATTGTTCAAGTTTCAAACTGCTTGCGGGCATGGAGCATCCTCCTCTGATTCCCCTACATTTTCAGGGATATGAAACCGATGTCGCGTCAACTAAACTGAGGTTGAAAGGCTCTAGAACAATGCGCTTTATATTTTTTGAATATTTAATCTTCAATGGTTTCATTTTACCTGCACTATCGCCTAAATTCAACGACTTTAGGAGGGGAAACATGTCTATTCAAGTAGAAGTGCCCACATATTCACATTTCATAAACGGCCAGCGCCAACCCGCATCGTCTGGTGAAACGTTCGAAGTCTTCAATCCGGCGACCGGCGAAATCGTAGCCCAAGTATCCAAAGGAAGAGCGGAAGATATCAACAAAGCTGTCGAAGCTGCCCATGCCGCTTTTGAACAAGAGGGCTGGCGCGATATGCCGCCGGCACAGCGCGCAGAGGTCCTGCATAAGATTGCAGATGCCATTGCAGCGAATAAAACCGAATTGATCTATTTGGAATCCCTTACGTCAGGCGGAACAGTCCGCCGCGTCGCCGGGAACGACATCATGATGATCATCGACTTGTTCCAGCAGATGGCGAACTTCGTCAAAGCCTATCCTTTTTCCGAGACATTGCCGAATCCTTTGTTCCCCGGGCCCGCCCACAATTTTGTCTGGCGCGAACCGATTGGCGTATGCGCCGCAATCGCCCCTTGGAATATGCCTTTATTGATCGCTTCCTGGAAAATCGCGCCTGCTCTGGCGACAGGCAACACGCTGGTTTTAAAACCGGCCAGCCATACGCCTGTATCCACACTGCGCCTGGCGGAAATCATTTCCGAAGTCGTGCCTCCGGGTGTCATCAATGTGGTGGCGGGATCAGGAGCTGAAATCGGCGAGACGCTTGTGCGCCATCCGAAAGTCGGGAAAGTGGCATTCACCGGCTCGACCGAAGTCGGCCGGGGCATCATGAAACAGGCTGCAGATACGATCAAGAACATTACACTCGAACTTGGCGGCAAGTCACCGAATATCCTCCTGGAAGATGCGGATCTCGAAATTGCATTGCCGGGGACCCTTTTCGGCGTCTTCCTCCACTCAGGTCAGTTGTGCGAGTCAGGCACCCGGCTGTTTGTGCCTAGCTCCATTTACGATACAGTCATCGAAGAATTGAAAGCGCTTTCTAAAACATTGGCGATCGGCAATCCGCTGGATGAAAATACCGGCGTCGGACCCGTTATTTCCCAGCGGCAAAAAGAGACCGTGCTTGAATATATCGAGAGCGGTATCAGCGAAGGGGCCCGTCTGGTCTGCGGCGGGAAAGAAGCTGTCGTGGAAGGATTGGAAAACGGCTATTTCATCGAGCCGACAATCTTTGCGGATGTCACCAATGACATGAAAATAGCGCGGGAAGAAATTTTCGGCCCCGTGCTATCCGTCATCCGCTATGACCACATCGATGAAGCGATCGCCATGGCTAATGATACGATTTACGGGCTAGCGGGCGGCGTTTGGACCCGAGATGTCAACAAAGCCTATGAAGTCGCACGGAAAATCAAAGCTGGTGTCATCTGGATCAACGATTGGCATATGCTCCGCAACGATGCACCGTTCGGCGGCTACAAGCAAAGCGGGATCGGCCGCGAGATGGGCAAATATTCGCTTGATGCCTATACACAATTGAAACATGTCCATACATCGATGGTGCCTGAACTTGAACGGCGCGTCGCTTACGGGCTGCTGTTCACAGAACCCGGAAAATCGGAATGACCCAATCTGACAAAAGAGGTGAACGACTGTGATTACTACGTATTCAAATTTCGCTTTGACCACTTCGATCCACAGCGGCTCCAATACGCGCGCGATGATTCCAGCCCTGTTTCAGGGGCTAGGCGCCAAACGGGTCGTGCTGTTCAGTGACAAAGGCCTGCTGGATGCGGGCATCGTCGACAAAGTCGCGGATATTTTCCGTCTGGCCCATAATGGTATGGGACCGGAACTGGTCGGCATCTTTACCGATATCCAACAGGATGCCGGCAGCGAATCGGTGAACAATGCCATCCGATATGCGCGCGAAATGGCGGCCGATTCCCTCTTCGCACTTGGCGGAGGAAGCGTACTCGACACGGTTAAAGGCGTCAAGTTCGCCCTTCACCACGGTTTGGCGGATATTAAACAGGCCATACCCGGCGGGCTCGCTTACTACAGCTGGCCGGAAGCGCAATTCATTCCGATCCCTCATATCGCGGTGCCAACCACTGCTGGAACCGGTTCGGAAGTGTCGCCGATCGCCGTCATCTATAATGAAGAAAAGCACGTCAAAACGAACATCATCCATCCGTTCATTGCGGCGAACATAGCCGTTCTCGATCCTGATTTGACGACCGGGCTGCCTCCGTTCATCACGGCTTTCACCGGATTCGATGCGTTGACGCATGCCATCGAAGCATTGGCTTCGCCTACAGCCACCGGTTTCACGGATGCATTCGCGCTGCAGACGATCCGGATGTTCGAAAAGAACATTTCCGAAGCCGTTCACAACGGCCAAAACGTAAAAGCACGCATGGAAATGCTGCTGGCCAGTACGATGGGCATCACGGCGTTCAGTTTCGCCTTGAACGCCATCCCTGTCCACAACCTGGCCCATGCCTACGGGGCCTTATTCCGCATACCGCATGGCCTCGCTAATGCTGTGTTCCTGCCGCACGTCATCGAATTGGTGCAGGACCTGTATTTGCCAAAGATCGAAGCGCTGGCTCAAGCGTTGAACCTGGATACGCGTGATAAAACGCCACAGACTTTGCTGATGGACACTGTCGCCAAAATCCGGTCACTCCAAGCAGATGTCGGGCTGCCGAGCGATTTCGCTTCCTATGACATTCCGGAAGATTCACTGGAGATGACGATTGCCGCTGTCCAAAGTGATCCAGCCGCCATGAACTTCCCGTTGCCGGCACCGCTGATCGAAGCCATCGCGCATCGCGTGTCCACCATCAAATCACCGCAGGAAACATAAAAAAGACGGCCAGCATTTCGCTGGCCGTCTTACTTTTTTATTAAGCTTGGTTCTTGAAGATGCCTGACTGTTCTCTAAGAGCTTCCACTTTATCAGTGCGCTCCCAAGGAAGGTCGACATCCGTGCGGCCGAAGTGGCCGTAAGCTGCTGTCTGTTTGTAGATCGGGCGGCGAAGATCAAGCATCTTGATGATGCCGGCCGGGCGCAAATCAAAGTTTGCACGGACAAGATCGATCAATTCCTCTTCGCTGACTTTTCCGGTTCCGAACGTATCAAACGCCAACGATACCGGATGAGCCACGCCGATTGCGTAAGCCAATTGCACTTCACAACGGTCAGCAAGTCCTGCTGCCACGATGTTCTTCGCTACGTAGCGGGCTGCATAAGCTGCTGAACGGTCGACTTTCGTCGCGTCCTTGCCGGAGAATGCTCCGCCGCCGTGGCGTGCATAGCCGCCGTACGTATCTACGATGATTTTGCGTCCTGTAAGTCCCGCATCTCCTTGTGGTCCGCCGATAACAAAACGGCCAGTCGGGTTGATGAAGTATTTTGTTTCTTCGTCCATCAATTCTGCAGGAACCACTTCATTGATGACAAATTCCTTGATGTTGCGCTGGATCTGCTCAAGCGTCACTTCCGGATGGTGCTGAGTCGAGATGACAATCGTATCCACACGAAGCGGCTTGTTGTTCTCATCGTACTCGATCGTTACTTGTGTTTTGCCATCCGGGCGCAAGTATGGAAGGATTTCTTCTTTGCGCACTTCAGCCAAGCGGCGAGCCAATTTATGTGCCAATGAAATCGGAAGCGGCATCAATTCTTCGGTTTCGTTTGTAGCGAAACCGAACATCAATCCTTGGTCTCCTGCTCCGATATCATCCAATTCTTTATCTGTCATTTGCCCTTCACGCGATTCAAGCGCTACGTTGACACCTGCAGCGATATCCGGCGATTGCTCGTCGATGGCTGTCAGGACTGCACTTGTTTCAGAGTCAAAGCCGTATTTAGCGCGTGTATAGCCGATTTCACGGACCGTTTCACGCACGACTTTCGGGATATCTACATACGTAGTAGTCGTGATTTCGCCTGCCACGAGGACAAGGCCTGTTGTTACAGTTGTTTCGCACGCTACACGTGCATTTGGATCTTCTGTTAGGATGGCATCCAAAATAGCATCTGAGATTTGGTCACAGATTTTATCCGGATGTCCTTCTGTTACTGATTCTGATGTGAATAATCGACGGTTTTTCAAAATGTGTTTCCTCCTTATATCCTGCGAGATTGCTCTCGAAATTGATACGGTACTCGTTTCCCATGTCAAGTCCGTTCCGTGAGGATTGAACTTCAAGCCGTTGTGGCCTTTGTACACGAGGATTAAGGGCAATTTCATAAAAAAATCCCATCCAGCATCTGCATGTGGAAAGGAGAAATCATCATAAGCACCTTTCACTCTTATCGTCCAAGGTTGAGACCTTGCTTCAGGTTTGGCACCTTCTCTGCATGCAGCAGCAGGTTGCCGGGTTTCATAGGGCCTGTCCCCTCCACCAGCTCGGAATAAGAGTATCCGTTCAATGTTCCATCTTACGGAAAGTATAAAGTGATGTCAACGATTTTAAACGAATAAAAACAGGTTCTTCTATTAAATGAACCTGTTCGCACCCAACAAGGGGAAAATATGTTACTTTTTCGTGTCAACAGGGTATTAGTATAGACTAATGACCATAATGTGTTATACTAATTTACGAAATATACAACCTCCCCATCTTTATGGGAATAACCGAAAAGGAAGGTACATATAAATGAATCCAGTGAACTTCGCAAACAACCTAAAGGATCTTTTAAATGGCCAAAACGTCCGTGTCCAATTATCCGTCCCACAATTAATCGAGGCGGCAACATCCCGCGGAGAAGCTGTATTGACTAAAGACGGAGCGGTGAAAGCCGAGACCGGGAAATACACCGGCCGTTCGCCTAAAGATAAGTATATAGTAGAAGAGCCGATTTCTAAAGACAAAATCGACTGGGGTTCAGTAAACCGCCCGATTTCTTCTGAAGTCTTCGAAAACCTTTATGCTAAAGTGATCGATCATTTGAAGCAAAAAGATGAACTATACGTATTCAAAGGCTATGCAGGGGCTGACCCTGAATCCCGTTTGGGCATCCAGACGATCAACGAATACGCTTGGCATAACCTTTTCGCCCACCAATTGTTCATCCGTCCGACCAAAGAGGAATTGGCGAGCCACGAATCGCAATTCACGGTCGTATACGCTCCGACGTTCCATGCGGACCCGGCAGTTGACGGTACTGACTCAGAAACTTTCATCATCGTTTCGATGGAGAAAAAGATCATTTTGATCGGCGGAACAGAGTATGCTGGCGAAATGAAAAAATCCATTTTCTCGATCATGAACTACCTGCTTCCTGAACAAGGCATCCTTCCTATGCACTGTTCAGCGAACGTTGGCGAAGAAGGCGATGTCGCATTGTTCTTCGGCTTGTCGGGAACAGGCAAAACGACTCTATCCGCAGATGAAGACCGCAAGCTGATCGGCGACGATGAGCACGGCTGGTCGGATAACGGCGTCTTCAATATCGAAGGCGGCTGCTATGCAAAAACCATCAACCTGACTCGTGAAAACGAACCGCAAATCTATGACGCCATCACATTCGGCGCCGTGCTTGAAAACGTGGTAGTGGATGAGGAGACGCGCATGCCGGATTATGCAGATGGTTCATTGACGGAAAACACGCGTGCAGCATACCCGATCCATGCAATCAAGAATATCGTCTACCCTTCTGTTGCAGGACATCCGAAAACGATCGTCTTCCTGACAGCTGATGCATTCGGCGTATTGCCTCCAATCAGCAAATTGACAAAAGAACAGGCAATGTACCACTTCCTGAGCGGCTATACTTCGAAGCTTGCCGGAACTGAGCGCGGCGTCACTTCACCTGAAGCGACTTTCTCAACATGCTTCGGATCGCCGTTCCTTCCATTGCATGCGACAGTTTACGCTGAGATGCTTGGAGAGAAAATCGATGAGCATGACGTAGATGTCTTCCTCGTCAACACTGGCTGGACAGGCGGCGAATACGGCGTCGGAAGCCGCATGAAACTGTCTTACACACGCACAATGGTCCGTGCAGCGATCAAAGGAGAACTCCACAACATCGAAACTGAACAGGAAGCTGTCTTCGGCCTTCAAATGCCGAAAGAAGTACCTGGTGTGCCGACTGAAGTCTTGAACCCGCGCAATGCATGGGCTGACAAAGCAGCATACGACCAAAAAGCTAAAGAGCTTGCAGAGAAATTCCAGGAAAACTTCAAGAAATTCGGTACTGTCTCCACTGACATAAGTGTCCAAGGCGGACCGGTCCAGAAATAATACAAAAAAGCTATCCTCCGGGATAGCTTTTTTTATTGGTGCCAACTCAGACAAATCGCTGTCGTTGCTCGATTCTTTAAGATTTTATCGATCCTTTTCCATCTTTTTATCACTTATAAACCATGCTCCTGTCTCTGCATTGCACCTGCATCGCTGCGCTAGCTTCGGTGCATGAAAAACCGTCGCTGCGCTAGCTTCGAGACATGAAAGGGCGTTGCATCGCTTCGCTAGCTTCGTCGCAAAGACTTGACCTCGCAAGCATCGGTCAATGTCTTTCCTGCCTTCTCATCCACTCCGCCAATGCGCGCGCTGTCTTGCGGTTTGCCGCAGGCGGGAAGAAATGCGTATACTCCGGAAAATACCAGGTTTCGTGTGCCTGTCCGTTCATCTTCAAAGCCTCTTCAAGCAGATAGGCTTGCCCTGGTGAGACATTCTCGTCCTTCAAGCCATGGATGATCAGAAACGGCGCATCCGTTTCATTAAGCCGCAGCAATGGATTCCGCTCCTCATAAGCTGTAAGTGCCGTATTCGGCGTGCCGCCATACAGGCGCTTCATCATCCGCCGCATATCCGGCCGCTCTTTATACGTCAGCACGGTATCTGTCACCCCTGCCCACGTGACCACAGAGGTGATGTCATCCCGCAGGACGGCTGTCCATAAGGCCATGATGCCGCCGCGCGAGAAGGCCAGCACATGGATGCTTCCATTGCAGAATTGTTTCAGCACATCGACGCCGTAAACTGCGTCCCATCTGTCCGCACCGGCGAATTCATCCCGCCCTTCCCCGCCGCGGTTGCCGCGGTAATACGGCGCGAAGATGATAAATCCTTGCGATGCAAACTGGGCGATACGGGCCGGGCGGACCATGCCGATCGACTGGATGCCGCCGCGCAGATACAGAATGCCGCTGTAGTTTCCCTGCTTTTTCGGTTCCGCCAACAAGCCCTTCACTTTCAAGCCGTCTGACCAATAGACGATTTCTGATAGCCGCACGTGCGGGTTCGGGGAAGGATAGATTTTCTTTGACTCAATCGTGCCATTTTCCAAGCTGCTCCACCTTCTTTATGATTTCTTTCATACCTTCATCTTTCATTAAAAAGCTGAAGTTTTCACCTAGCTCCAGCCGTCCTGCCAGTACAAGCCCGTCCGTCTCCATCTGCTCGACCCGTTCCACCCGCTCGATGTCACCGAGGAAGACGGTCTTGCAGAACGGCGGCTCCGCGCTCACCTCGTATTCAGCGAACCAAGCCAATCCGGATACGACTGCTCCAGTTTCTTCATATACTTCCCTTACTGCCGCCTCCGTTAAACTTTCGCCCGGTTCCTGTTTGCCACCTGGAAATTCCAAGCCCCGCTCCTTGTGCTTGGTCAGCACCCATTGCCCCTGGTATTTCGCAATGACCAGCACATGCCTGCTCGGTATGCCGAATGCTCCCGGCTCAAACGAAAGCTGGCATTCGACACCATTCAAATCTATGTATCTCATCGAGTTCACCCCTAGTATCAAAAAAAGCGTACACTGAGTGGTCAGCGTACGCTCCAGTATGTCCATTTTACTTCTTTTCGCCAAGAAATGCAGACAACATCCACGAATGTTTCTCCAAATTCTGATGGATGGCGTTCAGAAGATCTTCTGTCATGTCATCGCCGTCTTCAGCCGCAAGTTCCATGCCTTTTTTCAAGGATTTCATGATCTTGTCATAATCCGTCACGACGGTATCCACCATTTCTTCTGCGCTTTCCTTGCTCGTCGCCTCTTTGACTACCGACAGCTCGAGCTGCTCTTTCATCGTCGCCACCGGCTTGCCGCCAAGTGCGAGTAGCCGCTCCGCGAGTTCGTCCATATGCTGGGTCGCTTCGTTATACAACTCCTCGAATTTGACATGGAGCGTAAAGAATGACGGCCCTTTCACATACCAATGGAAATTATGTAATTTCGTATAAACGACCGACCAAGTTGCAACTTGTACATTCAATTCCTTGTTCAATTCTGCTGACATTCAAAACCACTCTCCTAATTTATTAGTAAGCTCTTATGCTTTATTTATACCTCTCCGGCTCTTACAATAAACATAACGACATTTCCAGCGAAAGAAGATGACCCCATTTGAAAACCTTATTGCTGAAGATTTTCCGCTTTTACCAGCGGTTCATCTCCCCTTTGTCCCCTCCGAGTTGCCGGTTTTACCCGACATGTTCTCATTACGGGATCGAGGCGGTTGAGAAGCACGGAGCACTTAAAGGCGGCTATCTGGCCGTCCGGCGGATTTTGAGCTGCCACCCGTTCAATAAAGGCGGAATCGATTTTGTACCTGAAGAATGGCCACCAAAAAAATAATTTGGTGGTTTTTCTTGTGTTTTGAAACGTTATCCTGTAATATTCTTTGAGTACACAAAACGTAATCGTTACTATTTGGAGGTTAATCAATGAAAAAGCTTATAGCAATTTTATCTTCTGCTTTACTGCTGGCTGCTTGCGGCGAGCCGGCAATCGACAACGGGGCCCAAACGGAACCTGTCGATGAGTCGAAACTTCAGGTTTACACGACCGTCTATCCCCTCACGTATTTCACGGAACGGATCGGCGGCGAACACGTGCAAGTCCAGTCGATCTATCCGGCTGGCGCGAATGAACATACCTTCGAACCAACTCAACAGGATATGATTAAGTTGGCGGAAGCGGATCTTATGTTTTATGTCGGCCTCGGACTTGAAGGCTTTATCGACAAAGCGGGAGACACGTTGAAAGATGAAAAGGTGGAATTTGTTGCAGCGGCTGACGCCATTTCCGACGAAGAACTGGAAGCGGCCGGCGAGCCGCATGAGGAAGATGCACATGAAGAGGAAACACACGAGGACGAAGCCCATGAAGAGGAAACTCACGCAGAAGAAGCTGCTGAGGAAGAAGGGCACGAAGGGCATGACCACGGAACGGTCGACCCCCATGTCTGGATGTCTCCTGTGCTCAGCCAGAAGCTTGCTGAATCGATCAAGAATAATCTCGCTGAAGCAGATCCGGAAAACTCCGAAGCCTACGAGAGCAATTATGCCAAGCTGATCATCGAGCTTGAGGAACTGGACCGGTCGTTCGATGAATTGTCCGAACGCGTCGACAATAAAACCTTCTTTGTCTCGCATTCGGCTTTCGGCTATATTGCAGAGCCCTACGGCTTTGAGCAAGTCGCCGTAGCTGGCCTGAACAGCCAGGACGAGCCTTCTCAGAAGGAGCTCGCAGAAATTGTCGACTTGGCCAAGGAAAAGGAAATTCAATACATTGTCTTCGAACAAAATGTTTCTTCCAACCTGACCGAAGTCATCCAGAATGAAGTCGGTGCAGAAGCGATCCAAATGCATAATCTAGGCGTACTGACACAGGAGAACATCGACAATGAAGAAACCTATTTCACCCTGATGGAAAAGAACTTGCAAGTACTTGAAACAGTATTGAAATAAGGAATGCGCGCCGGAATCCCCTTCCGGCGCGCATTTTTCATTCCGTCAATTTTATTAGCTTTTTCGTCAGCCAGTCCTGCCATTCAGGCGCTAAGGCATGTGCTTCGAGCACCCGCCGGATGGCTTCGGCATTCCGGGATTGATGAAAATTCACATCATTGGCATACAGCACGGATACTTCTCCTTTTCCGCGCTCGACAAGCCGAATCTCCGAATCCCTCCGGATCGCCCCTTCTTCGATGACACGGCACATATAGCCGGTAAAGCCGGTTTTCACCATTGCTTTCATCAAAGGCGCCATATCCATCCGCCGGTCGATGGTGTTGCATGGGACACGTCCCTGCGTCACTTGGATCACCGCTTCCCCTACCTGAAAAACATCGCCAATAAAAACATCTTTTTCGAGCATCTGTGTGACTGTCAGATTTTCGCCGAATGTTGCTGCAGGAAGGCGCTGGCCGAATTGCTCTTCCCATAATGCGTAGTGTTCGAACGGATAAATGCACACCGCCCGATCCCTTCCGCCGTGGTGTTTCTTATCGGCCACGCCATCGCCTTCGAAGCTCTCTTTGGATAGGTAAGCTTCCGCAACAGGCACTTTCCGGATGGCGGTCATCATTTCCCTGTCCTCTCCGTAGACCATTTTTTCCGGCAAGCCGACAGCCAAATTCATGATCCTTGCTCCTTCAAATTCCCCCACGCTGTTCACCCTTCCTCTGAATCCGTTGATTTATTTTAACACAGGCTGGAATTCTTATATCTACAATCTCCGCTCCAATGCCGCTTTCTGGTTCAATCCGGTTCCCGGTTGATGCACCCCTCACAGATAAACTTGCCTTCGTTATGAAGATACGCTTTTATTTCCGTGAATCCCTTTCTCTTCGGATAGCGCATCTGCACGTATACCATCTCTTCCGGATGGATCTCTTTGCCGCAGCGGCTGCATGACGGTTTTTCCGGCCACATAATGCTCCCCCTTTTCTAGTCACTTAAGATGTCTTTCAAAAACTTCTCCCGGTGGTCGAGAAAATATTTGGTGATTTTAAAATGGTCCGTTTCTTCATAGCCGATTTCTTCGATCGGGCCGTCGGTGAAATGGAGAATTTGTGCGCCCGGATAACCCAGAAGAATCGGCGAGTGGGTGGCAATAACGAATTGGCAGCCTTCCTGTTCTGCCAGCTCATGCAAAATGCGAAGGAACGCCAACTGCCGCTGCGGCGATAAAGCCGCTTCCGGTTCATCCAGCAGATACAGCGCCTGTCCACTAAAACGGTTCTGGAATAGCGAAAAGAACGATTCGCCGTGCGATTGCTCATGGAGAGAGCGTCCTCCATAGCTCGCATAGGCGCTAGGATCATCTTCCTCCAATTGATCGATATGCGTCGCAAAGTGGTAAAAGGATTCCGCCCGCATAAAAAAACCGTTTGTGATTTTCGGCATCCATGACAGCCGGATGGAGTCCGCCAAAGAAGCGCCGGACGCATGAACTTCATATGTATTATTCCTTCCGCCGCCCGCAGGATGGAAGCCGCATCGGTCGGCTATCGCTTCCAGCAGCGTTGATTTTCCTGATCCGTTTTCACCGACGAAAAACACAACAGGACTTGCCAAATCGATTTTTTCAAGATGGTGGATAGCCGGAATCGTATATGGATATTGTTCCATTGCCGCTCCGTTATCCCGCAGCAAACTGATCCTCTTCAAGAACATCGCGCTCACACTCCCGTTTCCTGTTTTCGCTGTCCGTCCTGTGGACGCTTCCGCGTTATCTCCCTGCCTTCATCCGCCTGACTTCTTCTTCCAAGGCTGCCACCCGCTGTTCCAAGCCCTTTTCCGGTTTCATGCGTTTAGCTGTAAAATAAAAAACGGCTCCGATCCCTATTGCCATGGCCGCCATCAACAGGATCGGCGAAAGTGCAATCAATATATTCATAGCCATCCTCCTTTTTCTCGTTTTATTTCTTCTTATTGTATACGATACAGCTGGCAATCGGTTCCAAATCCAGGAATCGTCTTTAAATCTCTCTATAAAAAAAGCACCGCCGAAGCGATGCTAAAGAAACCAACGGATTTTATTGCAGCGGACCGTTTTCAAAGTGGACTTCATAGCCGATGCCTGCCCGTCCGCTCAATGCCACACTGCCATTTTCAACCTTTATTTCCGGTTCGATGATATCCCGTTCCCAGAAATGGCGTGAATCAGAAAAGTCGCCAGGCAATGTGATTCCCGGCAAGGAAGCAAGAGCCAAATTATGCGCTTTGGAGACCCCGAATTCAATCATGCCTCCGACCCACATGCCAATGGCGTGATGTCTGCACAGTTCCATCGTCTTCAGCGTTTCGCTCCAGCCGCCGAGCCGCCCCATCTTCAATACCACCACATCCCCTGCTCTTTCATCAATCATCCGCTGGACATCGTCGCTGCTCTTGATGCTTTCATCCAAGCAAATCGGTGTCTTCATTTCCTTTTTTGCCCGTGCATGGAGCTTCCATTCCTGTTCGCCGAAAGGCTGCTCAATCAAGGAAAATCCAGCCCGATCCAATTCCAGCAGAGTGCCGAAGCTCGCTTCATCAAATGCACCGTTGGCATCCGCAAAAAAGAGCAGCTGCGGATGGTCTGCCACCATTTTTTTCAACAGCCCGATTTCCGATGCCGGACTGACTTTGATCTTGATGCGCCGATATCCGTTCAACGCAGCTTCTGCGACCCCACCGGCAATCTTCGCTTTATCCGCCGCCACAACCACTCCGGCTGGGATCGCTTCGGGCGTCCCACCCAACAGCTGCCATAGCGGCATGCCTCGGCGCTTCGCATAAAGATCCCATACGGCGGTCTCGACCGCCGCTTTTGCCATGCGGTTGCCTTTTACGGCTTTGAAAAGCTCCCACACTTCAGCCGGATGGGTGAGCGTCCGGCCCGTCAAGAGGGGAACCAGCACCGTTTCAATCACAAACCGGCAGCTGGCGACTGTTTCTTCCGTATACCAAGGCGTTGTAAACGCCACGCATTCCCCGTATCCTTTCATTCCGCTCGCATCAGCCACTTCCACCAACAAGCTTTCACGCTCGGTCACAGTCTGCAGGGACGTCTTGAACGGCGTTCTGAGCGGCTTTTCAATCCGTTCTAACCGGATAGAAGCAATTACCAATCCCATGTTTTCAGCTCCCTGCGTAGGAGCTTGTTCGATGCATTGCGCGGCAGCGCATCAACAAACCGCAAGTGTTTCGGCACCTTATACGAAGCGATTTGTTCTCTGCAGTGAGCAAGCAGCTCATCTGCCTTTGCGGGTGCGTTCAGGACGACAAAAGCGACCGGCACTTCTCCCCATTCGTCGCTCTGCATTCCGCAGACGCCCGCTTCCCTGACAGCCGGGTGCGCCAGCAAGGTTTTCTCAATTTCTGCCGGGTAGATGTTCTCCCCTCCGGAGACGATCAAATCCGAACGGCGGTCGACGACGAATAAAAATCCTTCTTCATCGAGATAACCCATGTCACCCGTATGCAGCCAGCCCTCCTGCTGTACTTCGCGGTCCGCGAATTTCCCGATATAGCCGGGCGTCACTTGCGGGCCGCGGATGTGGATTTCACCGATGTCCCCGGCTTTCTTCGCATCACCGATTTGCACTTGGTAAAGGAACAGCGGCTTGCCGGAAGAGCCTGCTTTGCGGTCTGCATCATCCGGCTGCAAGGTTGTCGTCTGGGAGGAAGTTTCCGTCATCCCGTAAGTCTGGAGCACCGATATGCCATAGCTCCCGGCGCGGTGGATGTAGTTTGTAGGAATCGGGCCGCCCCCTGCGAGCATCACTTTGAAGCGCGGCGACACTTCCAAATCCAACTCCTTTAATGCTGCCAAGATGCGTTCGAGCGTCACGCCGACCACCGACATGTGCGTGACACGCCCTGCCTGCAGTTCATAGGCGCATTGTTCCGCATCGAATTTCGGATGCAGCCGGACACCCATTCCGTAAATGAGCGAGCGCATCAAAATCGAAAAACCGCTGATATGGAAAAGCGGGACCGTGCACAGCCAAACATCATCGGGTGCGATGCCGATGTTCAGCGCAGATGAAACGGCACTGGAAAAATGGTTTTCCGCCGTTTGGCGCACGCCTTTCGGATTGCCGGTCGTACCCGATGTGTACATGATGGAAATCGTTCGATCGGAATGCCATTCAGGTTCCGGCATGAAGGGGAGCTCTTCCTTTTTGTCGATTTCACTGAAGAGCATTTTTCGCGGGCTATCGATTTTGTCCGCCAGCACATCATCGACAAACGCAAAATCCGCTCCCGAATCCTCCAGCTGATAAGCAAGCTCTGCTTTCGATAAGCGTTCATTGAGCATGACCATCTCGCAACCGGCATGGAGACAGGCATACATCAGCATGACGAAACGGGGATGCGATTTTGACAGGAAAGCCACACGGCTGTCTTTCGTCACTCCTGCCGCGCTCAGCTTGCCCGCATATTCCAAGGCCTTGCCATCCAGTTCTGCAAACGTCCATTGCTGCTCCCCAAACGACAGCGCCATCCGGCTGCCGTTCAAATAGGCGCGCTGGGAGAGCCAATTCGGATACATCATAAGAAAAATCCTTTCTTTAAAAAAAGCTGTCCCCGGGAGGACAGCTTTCAATTATTAAGAATCAAGGGAAACGCGGGAATTGGCCGAAATCAGGCTTGCGTTTTTCTTTGAACGCATCCCGTCCTTCTTTCGCTTCATCCGTTGTGTAGTAAAGCAATGTTGCGTCTCCAGCCATTTGCTGAAGTCCGGCAAGGCCGTCCGTGTCCGCATTCATCGCCGCTTTCACAAAGCGCAATGCTGTCGGGCTCATCTCAAGCATCTCTTCACACCACTTGACCGTCTCGTCTTCCAATTGGTCCAAAGGCACAACTGTGTTGACCAAGCCCATATCAAGCGCTTCCTGTGCGTCGTACTGGCGGCATAGGTACCAGATTTCACGGGCTTTCTTATGGCCGATGATGCGTGCCAAATAGCCTGAACCGTATCCGGCGTCGAACGAACCGACGCGCGGGCCTGTTTGGCCGAAGCGTGCATTGTCAGCAGCAATCGTCAAATCGCAGACGACGTGCAGGACGTGGCCGCCGCCGATTGCGTATCCAGCCACCATCGCAACAACCGGTTTCGGAATGACGCGGATCAAGCGCTGAAGATCCAATACATTCAAACGTGGAATCTCATCTTCGCCGACGTATCCGCCGTGGCCGCGCACCGATTGGTCGCCGCCTGAGCAGAATGCTTTTTCGCCTTCGCCTGTCAGGACGATGACGCCTACTTTTGAATCATCGCGTGCGCGTGAAAATGCATCGATCAATTCGTGGACCGTTTTCGGACGGAATGCATTTCGCACCTCCGGACGGTTGATGGTAACTTTAGCAATGCCGTTATACGTTTCATACTTGATGTCTTCATATGTACGTTCTGTAACCCATTCGCGTGTCATGATTTTCCTCCTCGATAATAAGAACTTAAATACTCCTTTACCATTGTAGCAAATTCAGCAGGTTTTTCCACGTGAATTGCATGGCCTGCTTGAATTACACGATGTTCAGCATTCGGCAGCCGCTCCGCCATGCGTTCAGCGATGGCGCAAAACTTCTCATCAAGGCTGCCTGTTACTAGCAGGACCGGAAAATCGAGCCTCGCAAGATCTTCCCAATACGATGCTTGTGACCCGGTCCCCATGCCGATGAGGCTGTTTGCGAGCCCGAGCGGCTTTTGCTGGAGGCGTTCAGCACGGATCATTTTCCGCTTCGCATCGGAAAGCATCTTTTGGCTGTCAAACAGCGGAATCTTTTCCCAGAAATCGACAAACTCCAATACGCCGTCAGCCAATATGCGTTCTGCCAATTTTTCATCCCGCGCCCGGCGTTCCTGCTGTTCCGCCGCATTCTTGAGTCCAGGTGATGCACTTTCCAGTATCAGCACTTCCACTCTTCCTGGATAGGTACAGGCATAAGCGAGCGCCGTACGCCCTCCCATCGAATAGCCGGCCAGCACAAAACGGGATAATCCCAGCTCTTCGAACAGACTGTCGAGATCCCGGACCTGCATTTCCATTGAATAACGGCCGGCGCCTTCCGGACTTCCGGATTGGCCATGCCCGATCAAATCCACCAGGACGATTTTATATTCCTGGAATTCCGCTGAAATTGCGCTCCAAGTTTCCGTGCTCCCTGTAAATCCATGGAGAAGGACCATCGTTTTGGTTTTTTCCGGATTCAGCACTTCCGCATGGTATTGGACACCATTGATTTCACGTTCCATTATTTCCCCAGCTCCTCGTTTAGCCGATTCCATAATTTGCGGTGCGTGGAGGTGTTATGCGCGCGGTCAGTGAACACTTCAATAATTCTCACCGATTTCTGCTTCGGTTGGCGAAGCGCTTCCGCCAATTCTTCTTTCGTTGCGGCTGCACTGTATTCAGCACCATACATACGGGCAGCATCTTCGAACTTCAAGCCGGTCGGCGTCCCGAAGAGTGCTTCAAAATGGCGTTCTTCCTCGGACTGCGGCAAATAGGAAAAGATGCCGCCGCCGTCGTTGTTCATAACCACTACTGTCAAGTCGGTGTCCTGCATTTTCGAAGCAATCAACCCGTTCATGTCATGCAGAAACGACAAATCCCCGATCAGCAGGTAAGTCGGACGTTTGGCTGCCGCCTGTACACCGAACGCCGTTGAAACGACGCCATCAATGCCGTTTGCGCCGCGGTTCGCAAAGATTCTGATATCTCTGCCGGTCGTCCGGAAAAATGTATCCGTATCACGGATTGGCATGCTGCTCCCTACTACCAGATGACAGCCATCCAATTGATCAAACAGCACTTTTGCCAGAACCCCTTCATCCACTTCTTCCGCACAATGCTCTTCAGCCAACTGCCAGAACAAGCCGGATGCCTTCTGCCACTCAGCAGCATAGGCATTGCCGTCTTTCGGAGCCACCGGCACTTGCCACAGACATGCGGCCGGAGCCTGGATATGATGTGTGACGACGGATTGCGCATCGCGCAGCATCGGGCTTTCATCGAATGCCACGTAGGCTTCAGGTTTGGCTGAAGCTAGGAACAGCGCCAAGGGTTTTGAAACCGGCTGCGGACCGAAACGGATGACCGCTTCCGGCCGGGCAGACCGTTTGAACGATTCGCTCTTCAACAAGGCATCGTAGGAATCAATGATCAAATGCTGATGCTTTGGCTTCACATTCGCCCGCAGGTTTGAAAGCGGGTCGGCCAGGATCGGCCACTGCAGTTTCTCGGCAAATGCCCAAAACTCAGATGGCACCGGTGACGCCATTTCTCCGGCAATCAGCAACCCTCTCTCTTTTTCCAATAAACCCTGCAGAAATGCTTCTGTCTCTTCATCAAGCACCCTCCTGCCCGTGAAATGGGCCATTTCTCCACGCGTCGTGTAAGTTTGCTCAAAATCGATGCGTAGCGGTTCCCGGAACGGGACATTCAAGTGGACAGGCCCTTTCGGTTCGGTCTTGGCAGAAGCCACAGAGCGATGCAGATGGCGAGAAAGGAAGTCCAGCCGGTTGTCTTCTTCCGGCATCGGCAAATCTGCCGCCCATTTCACATGGGACCCGAATAAATTGATTTGATTGATGGCTTGAGGAGCTCCGACTTCTCGAAGCTCATGCGGCCGGTCGGCGGTGACCACCAACAGCGGCACACGCGCATAAAAAGCCTCGACAACAGCCGGAAAATAATTGGCAGCTGCTGTTCCAGACGTGCAAAGAAGCATGACGGGATTTCCGGACACTTTCGCCAATCCGAGTGCAAAATAAGCGGCCGAACGCTCATCAATCTGCCGATAGACTTCGAGCCCGTCCTGCTTCATGCACGCATAAGCCAGCGGCGTCGAACGGGAGCCCGGGCTGATAACCACTTGTTCCACACCAAGATGGACAAGCGAATGGGTAAAAGCTGATACATATTCCGTTAACATTTCACGATTCGTCACTCAATTGCCCTCCAAGCGCACGCAGCATGGGTCTGAATTTCACCCAGGTCTCGTCGTATTCCGCTTCTGGCGTCGAATCTTCCACAATGCCTCCGCCAGCATACAAATATGCTTCCGTCTCGTTCAGGAGCGCAGAACGGATAGCGACTGCGAATTCCCCGTTGCCTTTTGCATCAATCCAGCCGACCGGTGCAGCATAATAGCCGCGGTTCATCGTTTCGTATTGGCGGATCAAACTCAAGGCTTCCTGCTTCGGTTCGCCGCCAAGTGCCGGTGTCGGATGCAAATCGCGCACCAAATCCAAAAGCGTGGAGCCCGGCATCAATTCCCCTTCCACCGGCGTGTATAAATGCTGGATGTCCCGTATCTTCATCAATTTTGGTGTTTTCGGCACAGATACATGAGTTGAATGCGCACCGAACACTTTGCTGATCATGCTGACCACGTATTGATGTTCCGACCGGTTCTTTTTATCGCTCAGCAATTCCTCACCGAGCTGGGTGTCCCGCTCGACCGTCCGGCCCCGGGGGATCGATCCGGCCAAGCACGTGGACAACGCTTGGCGGTCCTTGACTTTTACAAGGCGTTCGGGAGTCGCACCGAAAAAGAATTGGCTACCTGCCTCCAAGCCGAACAGAAAGCTTTCCGGCTGTTCTTCAGACGCCTGGTAAAGTGCGGAAGCAGCTGACAGCGGTTTTGCAAAGTCCAGTTTCAACGCACGTGAAATGACCACTTTCTCTGCCTGTTTCGCTTTGATGACTTCCGTGACTTTCCGGATGGATGCCAAGTAATCGTCTTTTTTGATTTCCGTGCGCTTTGTCACCAACGGCTTTTCGTATTTCTTCAATTCGGAAACCTGGGCGGCGTGGATCAACCGGTCCCGCTCTTTCCGCAGGGCTTCAAAATCATTGAAGGACTCCGTTTTCTTTGTTACCAGGTGGATGCTGACATATGCACGGTCATCTTTGATCACCAGCTGGAACGCCGGAACCGCAAAATAAGCCTGAGGAAAATTCGTCCAGACGCTTTGGGTTTTATTCAACGGGTCAAATGAGAAGCCTCCGAATAAAATCGGCTGCACATCCGGTTCTTCATTGACAATCTGCCGGCACAAGCTTTGCCACTCGCTTTTCACTTCTTCGAACCGGCCGTGCGGATTGAGCGCTTCTAGTATATGCGCATGTCCAAGCCCAACCATCGTGAACGTCTTTTCGCGGTTTTGCCAAAACATCCGCTTGCCTTTATGCTGTTTTTCTCCCGCTTCAAAGAAGGCCAAGGCCGACATGCGGGAAACTTCGATTGTTTCTGTATAAAATTGGTATTTCAAATAGCGGGTATCCGCTATTTTATTGGTCGATGAATACTGCTGTGGATTCATCTTTTTCCCTCCGTTTTTCTAAAGATGCGCCTAACGGGCGCAACCAGTTTCACTTTTGAGTCTCTACCCTCTATCATACCCCTTTCTGCTAAAATCAGCACAACATATGCTGTATTTCCTCTCAAATTGCAGTACAATGTAGGTTGGAATGAATTAAAGGAGAGGTAAAAATGGCACATACATTACAAGCAGACAGCGGCTGGCGAGTTTGGTGGCAATTGACCCGCCCCCATACATTGACCGCTTCATTCGCTCCTGTCTTTCTAGGGACGATGATTGCGCTCGGCCATACAGCTATCGACTGGAGCCTTTTTTCAGCGATGCTGATTGCTAGCCTGCTGATCCAAGCTGCTACCAATATGTTCAATGAATATTATGATTTCGCCCGCGGGCTCGATAATGAGAATTCTGTCGGAATTGGAGGCGCCATCGTTCGGAACGGCGTCACGCCTAAAACCGTCCTGACACTTGCGCTTGTGCTTTACGGCATTGCCGGATTGATCGGCATTTGGATCTGTGCACAGACAAGCTGGTGGCTGCTCGTTGTCGGCGGTGCGGCCATGGCAATCGGCTACTTGTATACAGGCGGCCCATACCCGATCGCTTACACGCCATTCGGCGAATTGTTCTCAGGTGTCGTCATGGGCTTCTTGATCGTCATCATCGCTTTCTATATCCAAACGGGCGAAGTGACAGCATACGCAGCCATGCTCGCAGTGCCCAGCACTTTGCTGGTTGCAGCGATCATGCTGACGAACAATATCCGGGATATGGTCGGTGATGCAGCAAGCGGCCGGCGGACACTTGCCATCCTGGTCGGACGCAGCAAGGCAGTCACCATCCTGCTCGCTTTCTTTGCACTATCCTACGGTTGGGTATTGCTGTTAGTGCTCTTCGCTTCGCTAACGCCCTGGGCTCTACTGGTCTTCTTAAGCGCCCCGAAAGCGATGCAGGTAGTCAAAACGTTCAAACGTTATACGGAACCTCTTCAGGTCATGCCAGCCATGAAAGCAACTGGAGTAACGAATACCTTATTCGCATTTCTGCTCGGAATCGGACTGCTCATTCATTATTTGCTTGTCTGAGACTGTTTTACAGGGAGTTTCAATCAAAACTTTATAGACCTTTTACAGGCTCTGCAAATTGCAGGGCCTTTTTTTATTGAATGCGGGTTTTCCTACTCTATTGATAGATTGAAAAAAAGCGGAATGCCGGCGTATCTGAATTCTCATTGACCTTCATTTTTTAAAGCGGTACCCTATAAAGAAAGATAAGACAATGAATGAGGTGGACATTATAAAACCGATACTGATTGGAATAGCAGCTGCGTTCTTTTTTGCTTTTACATTTGTTTTGAATGCCAGCATGGAAGCGACTGGAGGCAGCTGGATCTGGAGTGCTTCCTTGCGCTACCTATTTATGATTCCGTTTTTACTGCTGATTGTTGCAGCCAGGAAGAATCTTCAGCCGCTCTTACTGGAAATGAAAAAGGCTCCAAAACAATGGCTGCTTTGGAGCTTTGTCGGATTCGGATTGTTTTATGCCCCACTTTGCTTCGCTGCAGCCTATTCACCCGGATGGTTAATTGCCGGTACTTGGCAGATCACCATCCTTTCCGGTTCTTTGTTGGCACCTTTCTTTCTGACAACCGTTTATACCAAGAATGGTCCACTGTTGGAAAGGGGAAAAATCCCTTATAGAAGCATGCTCATGTCTTCAATCGTTCTGCTTGGAATAATGCTCCTGCAAATTGAACATGCGCGGGACATATCATTAGGAGTGTTTTTACTGGGGTTCATTCCTGTGTTACTCGCTTCTTTTGCCTATCCCTTAGGAAATCGCAAAATGATGGCGCTATGCAGCGGCCGCTTGGATGCCTATCAAAGAGTGCTCGGCATGACGTTGGCCAGCTTGCCATTTTGGCTGTTGCTGTCCTTGTATGGCCTTCTAACAGAAGGAGCACCAAGCGCCTCGCAGACATGGCAGTCGCTTCTAGTAGCCTTAAGTTCAGGAGTAATCGCCACTGTCCTCTTTTTTCAAGCGACGGATTATGTCCGCAACGATTTGAAAAAGCTGGCTTCTGTTGAAGCTACCCAATCCATGGAAGTAATTTTTGCATTAGCTGGAGAAATCCTGTTTCTTTCCGTTGCCTTCCCTTCTCCGCTTTCCTGGATCGGAATTTTGACTGTGGTTGGCGGAATGATTCTCCACAGCATAGCTTCCAATTGTCCGGATCCCAATACAGTGAAAGTGATGTCGAACCCATAAAAGCAGCCGCTCTTTTAAAGAGTGGCTGCTTTTTAAGTGGATTATAATTTTCTGTATAGAAAAAGAGCCCCGCATAAATGCGAGACTCTTTTCATTATGACCCCTACGGGATTCGAACCCGTGTTACCGCCGTGAAAGGGCGGTGTCTTAACCGCTTGACCAAGGGGCCAAATACTGGCGGAGAAGGAGGGATTTGAACCCTCGCGCCGGTTTCCCGACCTACACCCTTAGCAGGGGCGCCTCTTCAGCCACTTGAGTACTTCCCCAGTATGGCTCCGAAGGTAGGACTCGAACCTACGACCATCGCATTAACAGTGCGGTGCTCTACCACTGAGCTACTTCGGAATGGTGGGCCTAAATGGACTCGAACCATCGACCTCACGCTTATCAGGCGTGCGCTCTAACCAGCTGAGCTATAGGCCCATATGTATGGAAAATAAAATGGAGCGGGTGAAGAGAATCGAACTCTCATCATCAGCTTGGAAGGCTGAGGTTTTACCACTAAACTACACCCGCAAAAAATGGTGGGTCAGGACGGAATCGAACCGCCGACACTTAGAGCTTCAATCTAATGCTCTACCAACTGAGCTACTGACCCACATTTTTAAAAAATGGCGGTCCCGACCGGGATCGAACCGGCGATCTCCTGCGTGACAGGCAGGCATGTTAACCGCTACACCACGGGACCATTTGGTTGCGGGGGCAGGATTTGAACCTGCGACCTTTGGGTTATGAGCCCAACGAGCTACCGAACTGCTCCACCCCGCGACAATAATATAGATGATACTTTGTTTCTCTTACGCTTGTTTCGCAATGGACATCTGCATCGCCTTCGGCTGCTTCGATGTTACTTCGCCGTCTTCGTGCGGCTCGTTGCTCCACCCCGCGATAATAATATGAGAGTTTCTTCTATATATATAGAAGTTTTAAAAAGGTTAGTCCACACATTTTTTAAAAATGGAGGAGGAAGAGGGATTCGAACCCCCGCGGGATTTGACTCCCCTGTCGGTTTTCAAGACCGATCCCTTCAGCCAAACTTGGGTATTCCTCCGTGATAATATATAAATGGTGGACCTTGCAGGACTCGAACCTGCGACCGGACGGTTATGAGCCGTCTGCTCTAACCAACTGAGCTAAAGGTCCTAAAAAAGTGGCGGCAGAGGGGATCGAACCCCCGACCTTACGGGTATGAACCGTACGCTCTAGCCAGCTGAGCTACGCCGCCAGGATCTTTAATATAATAGTTGGTGGAGCCTAGCGGGATCGAACCGCTGACCTCCTGCGTGCAAGGCAGGCGCTCTCCCAGCTGAGCTAAGGCCCCGAGAAATGGTCGGGAAGACAGGATTCGAACCTGCGACCCCTTGGTCCCAAACCAAGTGCTCTACCAAGCTGAGCTACTTCCCGAACTGTAAATGCTGAGTATAAAAGATGGCGCGCCCGAGAGGACTCGAACCTCTAACCGCTTGATTCGTAGTCAAGTACTCTATCCAATTGAGCTACGGGCGCGTATGAATTTTTGCAAGAATGGTGCCGAGGACCGGAATCGAACCGGTACGGTAGTCACCTACCGCAGGATTTTAAGTCCTGTGCGTCTGCCAGTTCCGCCACCCCGGCGAGGGTCGGCATCTGTGCAAAAAAA
>NZ_JBHUFW010000010.1:0-83193 GCF_042681545.1 Planococcus chinensis | reverse complement strand
TGATTGCTCAAATACTTGCTGGCGTGCCGCCGTCCCGAAAGACGCGCGGCTCGCTTTGATCTGCGTGAGCTGATCAGTAAGTTGTGCGCGGGCCGTTTTGCGCGGCCGTTGCCTATTGTTGACGTTTTGCTGTTCAGTTTTCAAGGTTCATGGTAAGAATTTTGGAGCGGGTGAAGGGAATCGAACCCTCATCATCAGCTTGGAAGGCTGAGGTTTTACCACTAAACTACACCCGCATATCATATAGAAGAAAACCAATTTGGAAATTGGCGCGCCCGAGAGGACTCGAACCTCTAACCGCTTGATTCGTAGTCAAGTACTCTATCCAATTGAGCTACGGGCGCTTACAAGCGAGATATGGTGCGGCCGAGAAGAGTCGAACTTCCACGGGATTTCTCCCACTAGGCCCTCAACCTAGCGCGTCTGCCATTCCGCCACGACCGCATTAATATTATTTTAAGGACAAATTCTATTGTAGAACATGTTCACTTCATTGTCAACGAGGAACTTCACTTTATTTTCAGCTGAACGTTTTAGGTTCTAGCAAAAAAATGGCTGGGGTACCTGGATTCGAACCAGGGCATGACGGGATCAAAACCCGTTGCCTTACCGCTTGGCTATACCCCAATAAAATGGCGGTCCCGACCGGGATCGAACCGGCGATCTCCTGCGTGACAGGCAGGCATGTTAACCGCTACACCACGGGACCATTTGGTTGCGGGGGCAGGATTTGAACCTGCGACCTTTGGGTTATGAGCCCAACGAGCTACCGAACTGCTCCACCCCGCGACAATAATATAGGTGATACTTTGTTTCTCTTACGCTTGTTTCGTAATGGACATCTGCATCGCCTTCGGCTGCTTCGATGTTACTTCGCCGTCTTCGTACGGCTCGTTGCTCCACCCCGCGACAATAATATAGGTGATACTTTTTTTCTCTTACGCTTGTTTCTCGATCACCCGGAAACTTCGCTGCTTATTCTACAATAACAATTAGCTTCAATTGCTTATGTATAAAAGATGACCCCTACGGGATTCGAACCCGTGTTACCGCCGTGAAAGGGCGGTGTCTTAACCGCTTGACCAAGGGGCCAAAAAATGGCTCCGAAGGTAGGACTCGAACCTACGACCATCGCATTAACAGTGCGGTGCTCTACCACTGAGCTACTTCGGAATAGTGTTGCAAGTGCTGTTTAAGTACTTGTCGACTTTTTCTATTATAAAGAGGTCTTCAAGAATCGTCAACACTTATTTTCCATTTCTTTTATTATTTCAGAGCAAGCTTTCCGGCGCATCTTCCGCACCGGTACCGCTCTACATTCATCCGTATTTTCCGGACATATTCTGTATTGCAGGCGACGCACTCGTAAAGGTACCGGTTTGCCGGACGTTTCGCTCTTTCCGGCTCCACCGAAGAACAGAAACGGGGAGATCCAGTTTCTTTCAACAGCGCCCGGAAATCAGCATCCCGATGCTTATAGCCTTTCCCTTCGATGTGCAGATGGTAATGGCACAGCTCATGCTTGATGATCCCTTCAAGTTCACTGTAGCCGAACCTCTCATATGACTTCGGATTGATCTCGATGTTATGGGAACGCAGCAGGTATCTGCCGCCAGTCGTCCGCAGCCGGGCATTGAAGACACCGGCATGCCGGAACGGCTTATGGAAAACAGTTTCGGAAATCTCTTTGATGAGTTCTGTCAGCTCCAGGTTATTCATGTGGGCTCCTTCAATTCAAAGACCGGCCGAAGAGCCGCTCTTTTTAGCGCTTCTTCGGCTGATCGTTTTCTTATTGTACTGATTGTTCTTTTGGCGGCAGCATCGTCAACGCAATCCGCCCTTTTTCCTTCTCGACTTTCTCGACCCAAGCTGTCACGATATCGCCTACCGCCACTACTTCAAGCGGGTGTTTTACAAAGCCTTTTTTCAATTTCGAGATATGGACGAGTCCGTCCTGTTTTACGCCAATGTCCACAAACGCGCCAAAATCGACAACGTTCCGGACCGTCCCTTGCACTTCCATGCCCGGCAGCAGATCTTCCATCTTCAATATATCGTTTTTCAGCAAGGGCTGCGGGAATTCATCGCGCGGATCGCGGTTCGGCTTTTTCAAGGCGTCCAGAATGTCTTGGAGCGTCACTTGTCCCACGCCCATCTTTTCACTCAACTCTTGCAGATCAAGCTGCTCCAGCTTTTCGGACACTGCCAGCTTGCCGACGTCTTTCTTGTCCGCTCCGACCAATTCGAGCAGCTTCTCGGCCACACTATAGCTTTCAGGGTGGATGCCGGTCGCATCAAGCGGGTTCTTCCCTTCCGGAATGCGCAGGAAGCCGATCGCCTGTTCATATGTTTTCGCTCCGAGCCGCGGAATCTTTTTCAGTTGGGCACGGCTTGTGAAACGGCCGTTTTCGTCACGTACCTTGATGACATTTTCCGCAACTGTTTTGCTGAGGCCCGCAACATACTGGAGCAGTGAAGCTGAAGCTGAGTTGACGTTTACGCCTACTTGGTTAACAGCCGTCTCAACTACGAACGTCAATTGATCGGCCAGCTTCTTCTGGGAGACATCGTGCTGGTACTGCCCCACCCCTACCGCTTTTGGATCGATCTTCACCAGTTCCGATAACGGATCCTGAAGGCGGCGGGCGATGGAAGCCGCACTGCGCTCTTCGACTTGAAGGTCCGGGAATTCTGCCCGTGCAATTTCCGAAGCGGAATAAACGCTGGCGCCGGCTTCGTTCACGATGACGTATGAAATATCAGCGTCGGTTTCAGACAGGAAATCTGCAACGAATTGTTCGGTTTCCCGAGAAGCCGTTCCATTGCCGATCGCCATGATCTGGATCGGGTAATCGGAGACAATCCGTTTCATGACCCGTTTTGCACCGGCTGTATCGTTTTTCGGCGCATGCGGATAAATGACGGCAACTTCCAAGAGTTTCCCTGTCTCGTCAATAACCGCCAGCTTGCAGCCAGTCCGATATGCCGGGTCAACGCCCAACACCATTTTGTTTTTCATCGGCGGCTGGAGCAATAAATTCCGCAGGTTTTCCGAGAAGATATGGATGGCCTGCGTTTCGCCTTTTTCACTCAGCTCGGTGCGGATTTCCCGCTCGACCGAAGGCTGGATCAACCGCTTGTAGCTGTCTTCGATTGCTTCGGCCACGATGCCGGCCGATGGAACAGACGATTTGATCCATTTGTTTTTCATTAACGTGACGATCCGGTCCGTCGGCGGCTGGATGGAAACGCGCAGCACATCCTCTTTCTCCCCGCGGTTAATGGCAAGTATGCGGTGCGGCACGATTTTGCTGATCGCTTCTTCGTATTCGTAGTACATTTCAAAAACCTGTTTCTCGTCCCCGTGGCCTTTTTTAGCGGCGGTCAGGATTTTCCCGTCTTTGCGCGTCATGTAGCGGACTTTTTCACGGATATCCGGGTCATCGGCGAAGAGTTCGGCTAGGATATCCTTCGCCCCTTGAAGCGCATCTTCAGCAGACGCAACGCCCGCTCCTTCGTCCACAAATTCCGCTGCCTTTTTCACAGCATCTTCCCTTGAGAATTCCATCAGCCAATCGGCAAGCGGCTGAAGCCCCCGCTCTTTTGCAATGGTCGCTTTTGTCCGGCGTTTCTGTTTGAACGGGCGGTACAAATCTTCCAGCCGCTGCAAGACAGTCGCCGCCTGGATTTCTTTTTCAAGTTCCGGCGTCAGCTTTTCCTGCTCGGCAATCGAGCGGATCACTTCCGTTTTCCGCTGCTCTAAATTCTGGATATATGTATATCGATCATCGATCGCTTTGATCTGGACTTCATCAAGTGAACCCGTTGCTTCTTTCCGGTAGCGCGCGATAAACGGAACGGTATTGCCGTCTTCGATCAACGCGATTACTTGCTTCACTTGGTCTGTACGCACGCCGGTTTCTTTGGCGATTAACGCATGGATCTTCTGCATTTCCACAAAACCACTCCCCTTAATTTCCTGACAATGCTTAGGCGGCCATCAAGCTCCGGCTTATGCCTGCCGAACCTAAACGGCCGTTTCCGCTTTTCTTTTGTCCAGCTCCAGCGCCTAGGCCCTCGAGGCCGTTTCCGCTTTTCTTTTGTCCAGCTCCAACGGCCAGGTTCTCGGGTCATAAGCCAGCTTGGCTGTGCGGCTGAAAACACCCCGCTTCGCCAGTCCGCCGAAAAACCTTATTGCTCCTGCAGCACTATGTGCTTCGTCGCAAAGAGATGATCCAAACTTCGTTTGGCCCATCTCTTGCCTGTCGAACCTAAACGGCCGTTTCCGCTTTTCTTATTTTATCACACAAAAAAGAAGCCTACTCATTTGAGGAGGCTTCCAGCTATGAACGTGGCGTCGTCGCCCGTTTTGATTTCGCGGAGAATATCGTAATAAAGGCGTTCAGGTATTCCTGCCTGCCTCATCATTGCTTTCGGATTTCGCAGTTCCACTCCATCGGAATGGATCAAGAACAAATCATCTTCTACATAAGTGTAGAGTTGGGTGCGCAACTTTTGCGGACGCCCGGATAAATACCCCATCACCGGCAACGGGTAAATCATTTCGTTCGTGCCTTTTCGGTAGAGGTAAAAGCGGATATTGCCCACACAGCTGTATTCCAGCGTCTTCTTTTTAAAGTCGACTTTGAAAATCGCTACAGCAGCTCCTCGTTTTTGCACCATCAACCCATTGAAGCGCTGCATGAGCGAATCAATCGTTTCATGATGGTATTCTTCAAGAATTTGGGGAATGACCTGCGAAGATTCCCTCGCAATTGGCCCATTTCCCAGACCGTCGGCTATGGAGCAAATGAAATACTCGTCCGTCAGCACTGTATGGTAGCTGTCGCCGGACTCGTAATTCCCTTTTTTTGCTTCATTGAAGATACATGCTTCCACAAATTGGTGTCGGATTGTTTCCACTACGACACTCCACCAGCAGCCAAAATAGCCTCTTGCAATTTTTTGATCGCTTTCCGCTGAAGGCGGGACACATGCATTTGGGAAATCCCCAGCTTATCGCCCGTCTCCTTTTGGCTCAACTGCTCAATATACGTATATTGAATGATCTGCTTTTCGCGTTCAGACAGCACATTCATCGCATTAGCTACGAGCATGCGCTGATCCGCTTTTTCGTACCCGTCGTCTTCTTGCCCGACAACGTCAAATAAAGTCACCGTACTGCCATCGGAATCGGCTTCAAGCGAGTGATCCATGGATAAAGCTTGATAGCTCTTGCCCATTTCCATCGCTTCTAGTACGTCATCTTCGTCGACATCCAGGTATTCAGCAATTTCCCATACTTGCGGCGAGCGCTGAAGTTCCCGTGTCAGCACTTCAACTGTTGATTTGATGCGAGGCCCCAATTCTTTTATGCGGCGCGGCACATGGATCGCCCACGTCTTGTCCCGCAAGAACCGTTTGATTTCTCCGATGATGGTAGGCACTGCAAATGCTTCAAAACTTCTGCCAAAAGAAGGGTCATAGCGCCGGATTGCTCCGAGGAGCCCCAGCATCCCGACTTGCGCAATATCTTCATGGTAAGATTTACCATTAGAATATTTCCGCGCAATGGATTCTACCAGTCGTTTGTAATTCATCACCAACATTGTCTGGGCTTCTTCATCTTCCGTTTTCTGATAAGCCTCGATCCATTCAAGCACCTGCTCTTTGGTCGGCTGATTAGGATGAGATCGTTTCGACATCCTCTTCCACCTGCTCTCCTCCAACATACTTTGTCATGAAGACCGTGACACCTTCTTGATGATGTACTTTTACTTCATCCATCAAAGTTTCAATCAAATACAGGCCAAGACCTCCTTCACGAAGAAAAGCCCCTTCCTCCTGGTCATGGTACGGGCCCACTTTCGCTTTTGTTTCCTCGAAATCAAAACTCTGCCCATGATCCGCTACCATTATTTCTATTTTATCGCCGTAAAGCGCACAGCCGATAACCACTTCGCCTTCTTCACCTTCTGCGTAAGCGTGCTGGACTGCATTCGTTACTGCTTCACTTGAAGCGATTTTCAAATCTTCTATATCATCAAATGTGAAACCGATGCGGCTCGCCAATCCTGAAATCGTCAACCGGGCTACCCCGACATATTGCGATTTCGCCGGCACTCTCATTTCAACATAATCGAAAGGACGCATATTAATTACCACCTTTTCCAACTGATTCGATATCCATGATATCGCCCAAACCAGTTATGTCGAATAGACGTTTCAAACGTGAGGAAAGCCCTTTTAGCTTCACATGTCCGCCTTTGGCATTCACCGATTTATAGAAAGCCACAAAAACTCCCAAACCTGTGCTGTCCATATAATCGACGTCGGATAGGTCCAACTCGGCATTCAAACCGTCTTTATTTTGGTGCAATTCTAATTTTTCACGAAGAACCGGTGCTGTATGCGCGTCAATCTCGCCGCGGATAAAGCCAGTCAATTTGTTGCCCGCTTCTTCTAATTCAACTTGAATATTCATTTATATGACACCCCGTTTTTTATAATTCGCATGAACTTAAAAAAGCCATCGTAAGTCTAAATACCACCTCGCGGTGATTTTTAAACCTACATACTGACTTTTTTATAAATTACTAGCGTAAAATCGTCATGAAGCTGTGCATTTTGCATCCGTTCCAGTTCATCATAGACATGCTGGACAATTGCTTGTGCAGGCTCGTCTTTTTTCTCTTCAATCAATTGGAACAGCACTTCGCGTTCGATGAAGCCTTCATCTGTACGGCCTTCTGTAACGCCGTCCGTCATCATGACGACCATATCATTCTGCTCCAGTTGAACCGTATGCTCTTCATAGACAGCGGCAGGCGAGACGCCGAGCAGCAGCCCTTTTGCATACAATTCACTGAACTCGGCTGTTTTGGCGCGGTATAAGATTGCCGGCTCATGCCCAGCCGATCCATAAGTCAACGTTCCATTGTCGGCATCGTACCTTCCGTAGAACATCGATACGAACATGGAATCATCGATACTTTTTTCCACTACCCGATTGATGACGCCGAGGACTTCTTTCGGTGTGGCCGGGGAATTGTTCAGGCTGTCCATGCCGAACTTGACCATGGACATGCAAAGAGCCGCCGGGAGGCCTTTGCCGATTACATCCGCAACTGCTATGCCGGCATGGCCGTCTGCATCACTGATAAAGTATATGTAATCGCCGTTCATTTTCTTCGCCGGGATTGACAGCAACCCGATATCCAAACCTTCCAGAACCGGCAATGAGGTTTTCAGCAACGTCTCCTGGACGTTTGCCGCTAAATCCATTTCCACCCGGATTTCTTCCTGCCGCTGCAATAGGCTTTGGCGCTCCTGCAATGCCAGGCCGTAATTGATCATCATTTCAATGAGGAAATCAAAGGAATGCCAGACAACGTCCGGCAAATCTTTGTAAATTTCCTGCATGGCCGCTTTATGGACACTGATGACCTCTTCAGGTGAAATATTCTCAGAAATCAGCTGCCGGCTGAAGTTTTGCCCAACGTACAGGTTCTGCTCCGACTGGCGCTGCATGTATTGATTCAGAATTTCCTTGTACTGATTTTCGATTTTGTGGACCATATACGCTCCCCCTATCGAAGCCATTTCGTAGCTCTAATATCTGTCCCTTCTCCTGGGATCGTATCGATCTTGAATTCATCCATTAACCGTTTGACTCCTGGCAATCCAGCTCCTAAACCGCCTGAAGTCGAGAATCCGTCTTCCATCACTTTGCGGATGTCGGGAATGCCAGGCCCCTGGTCAGCGGCGATAATTAAGATGCCCTTAATTCCATTTTCTGACAATTGCTGAATTTCAATTCTTCCTTGGCCTGCATATAAATAAATGTTGCGGGCAAGTTCGCTGATTGCAGTCGTGATACGGGCTTGGTCCACTGTTCCAAAACCCAATTCTTTCGCGACATTGCGGCCTAATTGCCTAGCAGCGACAATATCCCATTCCGTTAAAATTTCCACCGAAGACTGGTTGCTCATTCTTAAGCCTCCAATTCCAGTTGAAGTTTATCCAACCCATTTTCGAGATCCAGTGCTGTCATAACGTCTTCAAGTCGAATTCCTAACTCGATTAAAGTAATAGCCACTGCTGGTTGGATACCGGTAATAACCACTCGCGCTCCCATTAAGCTTGACATGCTGATCACGTCTCCCAGGACCTTAGCGATAAACGAATCGATAAAGTCAACGGAGGTCAGATCAATCACCACACCGCGCGCGCTTGTTTCATGCAGTTTGTTCAGCAAATCCTCTTGGAATTGAATTGCTGTCTGATCGTCCAGCTCCCATTGGATGGAAACGATCAATGTATCTCTAAGCTTTAAGATCGGAATACGAAAGTTCATTCTGCTTCAACCTCCACAATTTTGCGATTTGTCCATGCGAGTGCCTGCTCCACTCCACGCTGCAAGGTACTAGTTGTTGTAAATTCATTCAGATTGATGCCGAGGGTTACGATGGTCTGGGCGATTTCCGGACGGATTCCGACCAGCATGCATTTCGCTCCAACCAAACGGACTGCGTCGGCTGCCTGGATAATGTGGTGGGCCACCATCGTATCAACGACCGGAACGCCTGTGATGTCCAGCAATACCACTTCTGCCCGGTGGTTTACAACGCCTTCAAGCAGGTTTTCCATGATCAGTCTTGCGCGCTCTGTGTCAATCGTGCCGACGAGCGGCATGACGGAAACTTTATCAAATACAGGAATCAGCGAGGCTGACAATTCCTGCAAAGCGATTTTCTGCAGGCTGACAGTGCGTTCCCATGTTTTCGAGTATGTAGCGACTGTGCTGTCACGGATTGGTATGATCCAATTATTGAACTCTTTGAAGAATGCACGGAAATTCTCTTGGGTAATGAGGCCCGCATCTTCCATTCCTTCGAAAACCACTTCCGAGAAATGATCGATCGCTTTGGTCACGAATGTCACCGACCAGCCCAGGCGCACCACTTTTTCCGCAAAGTCATTCAGGCGGCTCTCATAAGCCTGGTGGCTTTCCAGTAGATTTGACAGCATCAAATCTGCAAATTCCTTGCTCGTCTGATCCATCAAATCTTGCGGCATCATTTGAAAAGATCGTTCATTTTTCTCGTTCTTCATCAATTCCTGCCACTTGGCAATGATTTCGCCATTATTCTGTTGAATATATTCAGCCATTTTCTTATTCATCTTTTACCAGAAACCTCCCTGTACTTCTATGCAACGTTCATTTCCCAATGCATTTAGGTAATCTATCTTTTATTGTATCGGAAAACGCAATTTTTCACATCTTTTTTGTCAGGGGGCTTTTGCTTTCCTGGCAAAACAGGCAAAAACGCCTGATGCATATTATACATCAGGCGTTTTTGTTAGGAGTATGTATGCTTAGAATTTCACAAGGCCAACACTGATTTCGAGTGCCTCGTCTACTTTTTCCATCAATGAATCATCAAGCTGGGTAATTTTATCTGTCAATCGGGATTTGTCGATCGTACGCAATTGTTCAAGCAAGATGACTGAGTCGCGCTCAAATCCATATTTCTTGGCGTCGATTTCCACATGGGTCGGCAATTTCGCTTTCTGGATCTGCGCAGTGATAGCTGCGATGATCACAGTCGGACTGAACCGGTTCCCGATATCATTTTGAATCACCAATACGGGGCGGGTCCCGCCTTGCTCAGACCCGACAACTGGTGAGAGTTCTGCAAAAAAAACGTCTCCACGTTTTACAATCAAATTGTCAACCTCCGCTTACAAGTCGCACGGTCGTGTGCTCCGCTTCGTACTCTGCATGAGAACATTCACAAGCGATGGATAAATTGATTTGTGACATCTCCACGTAGCCTTTGATCATTGCTTCCCGAATATGATGTGAATCGTATATATTTTTCGTTACCCTTTGCGTTGAAACGTAAACATAGTCTCCGCGCTCTTGAAACCGTTCATCTGAATGCGTAGTCAACTCTGATATCAATTGTTTAGGCAGTTTCACTACCACTTCTCTTGGTTTAGATTCCTCGTACACAGCCGACACCTCCGAAAATCCCGTTCTTTCTAACTTCACCCCTTCATCTTAACATCTACTAGACGCGCTGAAAAGGCATATTTGAAAGAAGGACTTTCTACCGGTAAACTCTCGGAACTCTTTTTGTTAAATTACAGGGAATTTCATAAGGAATGGTGCCCAATTTTTCTGCCCATTCATTGATTCGAATTTCGGCATTTTCCTGCTTCCCGATTAACTGGACCTTCTCTCCCGCAGGCATCTCCTCCGGAATCCGGATCATGCACTGGTCCATGCAGATTCGCCCGATAACCGGCGCACGGTGCCCGCGCACCAGCACTTCCTGCCCTTGGAGCCCGCGGAGCATGCCGTCTGCATAGCCGATCGGCAGCGTCGCTATCCATTCATCTTCCTCGCTGACGTAGGTCGCTCCATAGCTGACCGCTTCTCCCGCTTTCAGCTTTTTCACCTGGACAATTTCCGTCTCCAGGCTCATGGCCGGCTCGAGGCGGAACGGCATTTCCTGTTCAACATATGGCGACGGAGCGATTCCGTACATCGAGATGCCGATGCGCACTGCATCATATGCCAGATCCGGATGCATGAGCGCCGCGGCGCTATTGGAAACATGGACAAGGACATCCGGATCTCCCACCTGGTGGATGATTTCTGCCATTTGGCGGACTTGCTGGCGGAACAAGCCGCCTTCTTTTTCATCCGCCGTGGCAAAATGCGTGAACAGGCCTTCGAAGGCAAACGGCTGGCTGCGGATAAAGCGGATCGCTTCTTCCGCTTGTTCGTATGCTACGCCGATCCGGCGCATGCCGGTGTCGACTTTTAAATGGAGTTTAAGTGCAGGAAGCGAAGGGTCGATGGCTTCCTCCGCCATCCGGAGCCACTCGAGCGAAATGGCGGCCACCGCGATTTGCCGTTCCTGAGCTACCGGGATGAACGCTGCCGGAGTAGCCCCGAGCACCAGCAGTTTTACGTCAAATCCCTGCTCCCGCAGATAAAGCGCTTCGTCCGGTGTCGCTACCGCCAGAAACTTGACGCCGCTTTCCACAGCCCGCTTCGCCACTTCCACTACGCCGTGCCCGTATGCATCAGCTTTTACAACTGCAATTTGCTCCGTCTCCGGCGAATGCTTTTTAAAAGCCGCCAGGTTGTTTTCGATTGCCTTGAGATCTATGACCGCTTTTGTCGGCCGGTAAAATGCCTTCATGATTCCACTCCTATTCAAGATTGCAGAAGAACTTGCGCAGCTGCGTATTCCTTCGTATGTGTGATGGACACGAGCCCCGTTTCCTGTTGGCGGAAAAAGATGCCCGGCTTGCCCTTGGGGTCTTTCCGGATTTCGATATCCTGAAAAGAGCATCCCGCCCCGATTCCCGTCCCATTCGCTTTTCCGAATGCTTCTTTCGCGGCAAAGCGCCCGGCCAGAAACTCCGTCTTGCGGGCCGGGGACAAGGCGGCGTATTCCGCCAATTCCCGCTCGGTCAGTATGCGTTCGCGGAACTTGGCCGATTTGCCGTCGATTCTCCGGATGCGGCCCAGTTCAACGATATCCAGTCCGATTCCAATAATCATAAATGTTTCTCCTTTCATTCGCAAACGCTAAAAAGGTATAATTACTTGTATGAAAAAGAGGTGACCACATTGTTTATCCGCACAGAAAGTTTTTCGCAATACTTGCGCATGTACCCGGTCGTGTCCACATTGCTTGCCATTAATATAGCGGTCTACCTCCTCGGTTGGCTGCCCATTATCGGCGAATCGATCTATTATTACGGCGTCGGTTCCAATTCTCTTATCGCCGCAGGCGAATGGTGGCGTTTCATCACGCCGATGTTCCTGCACGCCGGCCTCATGCATTTGCTGTTCAATATGTTTTCGCTGTTCCTGTTCGGGCCGGAGCTTGAAAAGCTGACCGGCAAAGTCCGCTTTCTGACGGTCTACGTATTGGCGGGCCTTTTCGGTACCATCGCCACGTATTTCTTGCAGGATTCCACTTATTTGCATGTCGGCGCTAGCGGTGCGATTTTCGGTATTCTTGGTGCATTCGGAGCGTTGCTGTATTACGGGCGCCGCGCGCTGCCTCAATTGCGGCAGATCATCCTGCCGATCATCCTGATCAGCATCGTCATGACATTCCTGACGCCGAACATCAACGCCACTGCCCATATCGCCGGAATGATTACCGGATTTTTGATCGGATTGAGCTATTTCCATCCGAAACGCATCGTCAGCTGGAAAAAGAGAAAATAAGGTCAGCCGGAGAACAACTCCGGCTGGCTTTTTTCTTGCGCTGCGGCTTTTTGATTGGAAGGCTCATACCACGCAAGAATCCGTGCCGCATCCTCCCCGTCCATATGATCGACCCGCGCCGCCGCGCCAAGCATGCCCGATTTGATCGTCGCCTGGATGGAAGCGATCCCTTTGCGCCGCTGGAAATAGCTTTGGCTTGCCTCGATGGCCTGCACCCTTCTTTTCATGATGTAGAAAGTATGTTTGCTGATGCCCCTGAAGCGCATCGCTATCTGTCTGCCGACAAGCGCATAGCCTACCGTGCGGTGCTGCCAGATCCCCAACAGGACGATTGCCGGAACAAGCAGGAGCGACCAAAGTCCGTATGGAAAAAAGAAATAGCTGACAGCGCCGGCCACCGGAAGCACCCATAGGAAATCGAGCCGGTAGAAAAAGCGCCGGCTTCGCTTCGGAGCACCGATCATCTGAGGCTCCCACTGCATTTCTGGAAAAAGTTCCGCTAGTACCGGCAGGATTACCGAGCGCTTAGCGAGCGGGAACAAGCGGATTTTCTCGTCTTTGTCGCCGATCGATCCGCCGGCGCTTTCGACCGTCACAGTTGCATATCCGAACAGTTCACGGAGCGGGTTTTCCGAAATCTTGATGCCCTGAACCCGTTTGAACGGAACGGAAATCTTCTTTTTCTCGAGCAGCCCGCGGGTGATGTAGATATTGTCTTCATCTGTCTGGATCGTGAATTGGTAGTTTGCGAAAATGGTCAAAAATACGGAAATGACCCAGGCAATTGCCAGCACCAGGAAAACCGAAAGTGCTACGATCAAATAGCCGAAGCGGAGAAACAGCATCACTTCCTCGTAGATCGCTTCATACGGAATAAGATCCGAAAACTGCGATAAAAACACGGCCACAGCTGACAGTACCACCCCGATGCCGCCGGATGTTGTCGCGAGAACGACCAATTCCTTGAGCGTCATGCGGTAAAGCACTTTGACGCTTTTTTTGGCTGGGACCTGCTCTTGGGCTTCGGGCTCCCCTTCCGGACGGACGCCGCGCTTCGCTTCTTCCATCTTGCTTTCGATGCGGTCGGCATCTTCCTTGGAGATGGCGGTCAGTTCCGCTTCTGATTCCCCGATTTTTCCGGAACCGGCCGTCTCCACTTTCACCTTCACCAACCCGAGCGGGCGATGGAAGATCCCTTCCGTATAATTAAGGCTCTGGATGCGGTCAAACGGGATATACCGCTTCTTTTTGATGAACAAACCGTATTCGATCCGCAATTCCCCGTCCTCGAACCAGTAGACAAAGCGTTTCCATTTGATAATGCCGCTGACGAGCATAAACAGAACAACGACCAAGCCGACCAGAAACGGCAGCATGCCTTGCCAGCCCTGGCTGAACATTGAGCCCGCTCCGCCGTCCCGGAATAAATTCACCCCGAAAATGACAATGAAAGGGAAGATCAGGTCTTTCAGCCCTTTGATGAAATTCAAAAATGCGGCAATGGGATGCAGTTTATAGCGCTTCTCAGACATCGTCTTCCGCCACCCTTGCCAACACGGAAATCCGTGCTCTGAGCTCATCAGCTTCTTCAGTGACAAGTGCCGGAATCGTGTGAGTAGTCGCTGCAGTAGAAATGGAAATTTCAGCCAAATTGTATTTGCGCAAGAGCGGCCCTTGGGCCGTGTCCACATGCTGCACCCGGACCATCGGGACCAGAGTTCTTCTAACGATGAATAGCCCGTGCTGCAGCTCGATTTCCTGTTCCCTTACCTCGTACCGCCAGCGCTGCCAGCGGATTTTTGGGAAAAGGAAAATGAGCGTAAAAGCGGCAAGAAGAAGAATGCCTATGTATATCGAATAAAGCCAGGACGGCCATTCAAAAAAATAAGTGAGCGCCCAAAATCCGGCAAGAAAAAGCGCAATTACCAGCGTCTCGATACTCCCGTATAGGCGCCATACGGTCAAGCCCTTTCGGGAAATCTGGTTTTTCGGCTGATTGTTCATGGGGTCTCCTCCAATTCTGTCTTTCTTCATTATAATACGGTCAACCACAGCAAACGTTTCAGTCTATTGTACCTGAAAATCGAGACGCAAAAAAGGCAGGCATGAAACAGTTGCTGTTTCGTGCCTGCCTTCTATACATAGAACCTGCCTTAAAAGGCGATTCCGTTTTTCATTCTTATGATTCGTGTCTGCGAGTGCGTCCTGGACGCCCTCCGCCACTTGCACTGCCTTCACGGCGACGGCCTGCGCCTGCACCTGTGCGGCTAGAAGATGGACGGCCAGAACCAGTTGAACGGCTGCCTTTATAACCGCCGCCTCCACTGCTGCGTCCGCCTTTGCCTTTATAGCCTCCGCCTCCGCGGGATGGCAATGGGCGTTCTTCAGAAATTGAAACCGGTACATCTTCCGGCTCTTTCGTCATTGTTTTAAGAGCTGCTGCAATCAAATCAACCGCATCAAACTTCTCAAGCATTTCTGCCGCGAATTCGCGGTAGTCGCCCAAGTTGTTTTTCTCAGTCATTTCTTGCAATTGTTCCATCGCAACGCGCTTTTGGCCAAGTACAGCCTCATCAGCAGTCGGAGGAATCAAAGCTTCCATTTTTTTCTTCGTTGTGCGTTCAACGATGCCCAAGTAGCCCATTTCACGTGGTGTTACGAACGTGACCGCGACTCCTTTTTTACCTGCACGGCCAGTACGGCCGATACGGTGGACATAGCTTTCAGGATCTTGTGGAATATCGAAGTTGTATACGTGTGATACACCTGAGATATCAAGTCCGCGAGCTGCTACGTCAGTTGCAACCAAGATGTCGATTTTGTTTGATTTGAATTGCTTCAACACAGACATGCGTTTTGCTTGGCTAAGGTCGCCGTGAATTCCTTCAGCTACATAGCCGCGGATATTCAACGCTTTTGCCAATTCATCAACACGGCGCTTTGTGCGTCCGAAGATGATTGCAAGTTCCGGCTGTTGAACATTGATCAAACGTGAAAGGATGTCGAATTTTTCGCGTTCTACCGATTTAACGAAGAACTGCTCGATGTTTTCAACAGTCATTTCTTTTGATTTGATTTTAACGATTTCAGGCGTCTTCATGAATTTCTCTGCAATGCGGCGGATTGCATCCGGCATAGTTGCTGAGAACAATAGTGTCTGGCGTTCTTCTGGCACGCTTGACATGATTGTTTGGATATCTTCGATGAAGCCCATGTTCAACATTTCGTCTGCTTCGTCAAGGATCAATGTGTTTACATTGTCCAATTTAAGCGTACGGCGGTTGATATGGTCAAGCAAACGTCCTGGTGTACCAACGATGATTTGTGGGCGGTTTTTAAGTGCACGGATCTGGCGGCTGATTTCTTGGCCACCGTATACTGAAAGGATGCGCACATTTTTATCTTGGCCCAGTCTGTAAAGCTCTTCTGAAACCTGAATTGCTAATTCGCGAGTTGGCGCAATTACCAAACCTTGGACATTGCCGTCTTTAGTGTCGATTTTTTCGATCAACGGAATACCGAATGCAGTTGTTTTACCAGTACCTGTTTGTGCTTGGCCGATAATGTCCTTGCCTTCCATACCTAAACGGATTGTACCTTCCTGGATTGGTGTTGCTTCTTCAAACCCCATGCGTCGTACGGACTTTAAAGTTGTTTCGCTAATATTTAACTCTGAAAATTTTACCAAATGTTTTCAATCTCCTTTTGTCTTCATCTTATTTACAAATGGTGTACATTTTAGATGAAATCGTGACAAAGTCGAGCCTTTATGAGGAAGTTTCACGTCGAAAATCATGCTCTGTAGTTTTAAGTCAGAGGGGATGTGTGAACAGAAAAAGCTCGGGCGTTGCCGAGCGGTCTGATCGGCGGGTTTTTTCATGCCCGGTAAGTAGAACAAACCGTTTTGCTCAAAAAAATACCCTTCACAGGGAAGAGTTCTCAAAAATGTATCCATTGCTTTCATTAGAATAACACGATTATTGGGCACTTGCAATCAATACGCAAAGGTTCCAATAATCAGTTTACTCTAAGCCTTTTTTCATAAATGCCAATGCCCGCCCGAACCAATCTTCACAGTCATCGCTGTAGCAGATCAAATGCCGGCCGGTCGCCGAGTGGATGACCAGCTTTTCTTCAGAGGCTATGTTGTCATAGATGAACTCGGACGCTGTGGCCGGAACAATTCCGTCTTTCAGCCCCTGCACAATGCAAACCGGGACACGGATGCTCTGGTAAAACGGGTTGACCAGCTTCACCACTTTCAGGAATTCGAATGTCGAGAGCATCGGCGTGTGGAGCAGTTTGTATTGGTAATGACGGAACATCTCGTTTTCTGCCAATTTCCGTTTGGCCGCATCCGCCGCCATGCCTTTCATCTCTTCCATGATTTGCCCGACGCTGATATACTTGGCAGCTGCGCTCAGCAGGACCAGTTTCTCGACCTTATAGCGCATCGCCAAGTACAAAGCGATCAGCCCGCCCATGGAAAAGCCCACAATGATGATGCGGTCCGTTTCTTTTTTCAGCTCGCGAAGGGCCAGTTCCGCCTCCATCAGCCAGTGGTCCGCAGTCATTTTCTTCAATGCCAAGGTTTCTCCGTGGCCAGGAAGCGTCGGCACTTTCACTATCCAATCCGTCTCTTGCATGATGTAGTCGGCAAAGGGCTGCACCTCGTAAGGGCCGCCAGTGAAACCGTGGATGCAAAGAACACCGGTCTTCATGCGGGTTCCCTCCTACTTCTCTTGTGCCGTGAACGGTTCAATGACTTTTTCAAGCGCCATGCCGCGGGATCCCTTGACCAGGATGACCGAATTCTCCGTGATGTGCGCTTTTAGAAACTCAATGATCGGCGTGTAATCATCTTCACTCCAGACCAATTGGCCTCCGAACGAACCATCCAGTTTGTCGTACAGCCATTTCATCCGCGGCCCGTACAAGCAGACGCCGGCAATTTCAGAACTGATCGATTTCGCGACGGCTTCATGGTATTGCCGTTCGTCGTCGCCCAGTTCGAGCATATCGCCGAGCACCAGCCATTTGTCTTCCTTCATCGTCGTCTCGCGGATGAAATTCAGTGCCGCTTTCATCGAAGACGGAGCTGCGTTATACGCGTCGTTGATGAACGTTGCGCCGTTGTCCGCCTGGATGATCTGCATGCGCATATCCGTCAGCGCTGCATCCTTCAGAGACAGCCGGATTTCTTCTTCCGTCAGCCCCGCTTCCAGAGCAACCAGAATAGCAGCCAGTGTATTTTTGACCTGATGCTCCCCGAGGACCGGAATGGTGAACGCCGCGTCGATGATGCCGCTGACAAGGAAGCTGCTGCCGGTTTCAGTCGCCTTGATGTCTCTTACCGCGAGTTCATTGTTTTCATCGAAACCGAAAGATACCGCTTGCGGGAAATCTTCCACAAAAGGCAGCAAGAGCGGCTCGTCACCGTCGTAGAACAATTTGCCATGGCTCTCGAGTCCCGCTGTAATTTCGAACTTCGCTTTCGCGATACCTTCCCGTGAACCCAAATCCTGCAAATGGGCTTCCCCGATGTTGGTGATGATCGCATAATCCGGACGGGCGAGTTCTGACAGGAATTCGATTTCGCCGAAACCGCTCATGCCCATTTCCAGCACCGCAAACTTCGTGTCTTCATCAAGCGATAAGATTGTCAGCGGCAGGCCGAGTTCATTGTTCAGATTGCCTTGCGTTTTCTGCACTTTAAAATACGGCTTTAAGACGCTTGCGACCAGGTCCTTGGTCGATGTCTTGCCGTTTGAGCCCGTGATGCCGATGACGATCGTCGAAAGTTCGTCCCGGTAGGCGCGCGCCATTTCCTGGAGCGCCGTTTTGCAGTCGTCAACGAACAGAAGCGGAAGGTCTTTCGGCGGATTCGGCTCATCGCGCTGCCATAGGCTTGCCGCCGCTCCTGCCTCGAATGCCTGATGGACATATTTATGGCCATTGACATTTTCGCCGCGGAACGGCACAAACAGATCGCCCGGCTTGATCGTCCGCGTATTGATCGACACGCCTGTCACTTCAATGCCTTTGAAATTCGTTTTTATGCCCAGCCATTTGGCTACTTGCTCAATCTTCTTTTTCATACAACGTCTCCACTCAGTCTATTTTTACTTGCAGCATCTGTTTTTCTTCAAAGCGTTGGAGCGCCAAGCTGATGAGGCGCTCGATCAATTCCGGATATGGAACCCCTGTGTTTTCCCATAGCAGCGGGAACATACTGTAAGGCGTGAAACCCGGAAGCGTGTTGACTTCGTTGATCAGGATGTCGTTCTCTGCCGTGACAAAGAAATCGGCGCGGACCAGTCCGGAGCAATCCAGTATTTTGAATGCCTTTATCGCCGACTCCACCAGCTCCGCGTAGACCGTTTCATCCAGTTCCGCCGGGATGATCATGGCCGTGTTGCCGTCTTTGTACTTCGCTTCGTAATCATAGAATGCTTTCAGCGGTTTGATTTCGCCGGCAACGGAACATTGCGGCTGATCATTGCCGAGGACGCCAACTTCGATTTCCCGTGCAACGACGCCTTGTTCGACGACGATTTTACGGTCGAATTTCAACGCCTCTTCCACCGCTGCCGCCAATTCTTCTTTGTTGTCGGCTTTGCTGATGCCGACGCTTGAGCCGAGGTTCGCCGGTTTGACGAATACTGGCCATTGCAGTTCTGCTGCAACTTTGTCGATCAGCCCATCGCGGTCCTGCTGCCATTCGCTACGGATAAAGTAAACATAAGGCGTCTGCTTCAGTCCTGCGATCTCGAACAATTGCTTCATGACGACTTTGTCCATGCCGGCAGATGAAGCCAGCACTCCGTTCCCGACATATGGCAAGTTCATGACTTCAAGCAGGCCCTGTACCGTGCCGTCTTCACCATTCGGTCCGTGCAGCAACGGAATGATCACTTCCAGGCTCCCCTCTGCTTGCGAGGGAAGGAAGCCGGAGATATCATTCGGATTCGCTGTCCCCTCGTCCAATTGCAGCTGTTCGATCGATTGGGCAGGCCCTTCGAGCATGCGCCCTTTTTTCCATTCGCCTTCTTGCGTTATATAAATAGGATAAACTTCGTATTTTTCGAAATTGAGCGCTTGTGTTACCGCGCGGGCAGTGGAAAGCGATACTTCATGCTCTGCCGACTTGCCGCCATATAATAAACCGATCTTCTTTTTCATCCCTAAAACCTCCGCTATAGTCCAGCTCAAGAGCACCGTGGCGCTTTCACTTTTGGATTTCTTTTTGCATATTGCTTAGTTTATCATGAACAGCTAAAGACGAAAAATTTTTTCAGGCCAGCTGCACAAAAATCTGCCCGGCTCAGAGTCTATACAAGTCCATAAAAAAATGATGCTTGTTTCCAAGCATCACTTCCATTCCTTCAATTTGCGGTCGAAGATGATTTTGCGGTCAACGTCCTGCTTCAGATAATCCCGGATATCCGACCAAAATTCATCCAGGAAGGAAATTTCCTCCACCGAACGGATATGCAGCTCAATGGTGTTTTTCGTTTTCTCCGGATCTGCAAGGGAAATGAGCGCCCCTTCCCGGTAGTCGTTTTTCAATGAATCCAGAATATCTTTCGGCAATTCCGGAATCAGGTCTTTTGTTTTGCGGCGCCAAAAGTTCTGGCCGTTCGCTTCTCTCCGGATCACTTGCGTGAAGTAATTTCCGACAAGTTCGTTCAGCCGCTCCAAGTAGCGGAAATAAATTTTCGTCGTCTGTTCTTCTTCGCTCGACAAGTAAACGAATTCGTTTTGCAGCGTCGCATAAAAAGGCGGGCGTACCGCTTCTTTTTTATGGCCGACGTACAAAAGCTCCGCCTGTTCCTGCGGGGACAAGGAATTCAGCTGCCGTTCGTTCTTGAAATCGATCCAGCAGAACTCGCTTTTTTTATTGCCCATCGCTTTTCGGAACTGGGAGAACTCTTCCTGGGCAACAAATTCCAAATGCGTATGCATGTTAAAAGACGCATCATCATAAGAATGCTTTAACAATAATAAATTTTTCGGCATTTTCACAGCATCCATGAATTGGGCAAACGTAAGTCCGCTGAAGAGGGCGAATCCTTCGGCTTCGTTCAGGTATATGTAAAGATGCTGTATATAATAGTCCGCGTTCAACGGTTTTTTAACCATGTCCCCCACTCCATTTCCTTTTACATTATACGACCAAACCAATGAAATATGAAACATACTAGCTCTAATGGCGTCATTACTTTTGGTATAGGCATATTTTCTAGGAATGCGCTATAATGTTAACCGACTCTCAATCTTAAAAAAGTACAGGTGAAACGAATGCAAAATAACAAGAGCTTTGCCGATCGCATCGATTGGTCGCTCGCTTTCATACTCTTTCTCTTCTTTATCGTCAGTCTGATCGCCATTTCGTCGGCCCAGACTTCCGGACAGTATTTAACGAATTTCGTGCCCAGGCAAGGGCTTTTCTATATCATATCCATCTGCATGATTTCCGTCCTCATGTATTTCGATCCGGACCAGTATAAGAAAATGGCCTATTATTTATACGCCTTGGGAATTTTCATCTTGATCGTCCTGATGATTTCCCCGGACGGCCCCGGCCAGATTGCAGAACCCGTCAACGGCGCGAAAGCTTGGTTCCATACGCCGTTTGTCAACATCCAGCCCGCGGAGTTCATGAAAACCTTCTATATATTGGCGCTGGCCAAGATGATTTCGGCCCATCATGAAAAAAATCCCTTGAAGACCGTAAAAACCGATTTTGTCCTGCTTGGCAAAATCCTCCTTACGTTGAGCATCCCGCTCGGCTTTATCCTGCTGCAGCCCGATTTGGGAACTGCACTCGTTTTTATCGCAATCACGCTGGCGCTGACCGTTGTGTCGGGCATCTCGTGGAAAATTATTGCCCCGAGTTTCGGCGGGGTGGCCGTTCTCGGCGCTACGCTCCTTTGGATGGCGGTCAACATGCAGCAATTCTTGTCCGATAATTTCGGGTTGAAGCCGTATATGTTCGAACGGATCTATACGTGGCTGGACCCTTATAGCTATGCGGATTCAGGCGGCTATAACCTTATTGCCGCGATGAACGCCATCGGGTCAGGAGAAGTTTTCGGGAAAGGCTATCAGGGACGGCAAGTCTATGTGCCGGAGAACCATACCGACTTCATCTTCACCGTCATTTCGGAAGATTTCGGTTTTATCGGGGCAAGTACAGTCATCATCCTGTTTTTCATGCTCATTTACCATTTGACGAAAATCACGCTCGAGCTGAAGGATACATTCAGCACCTATGTATGCGCCGGCATCATTGCGATGATTACGTTCCATGTGTTCCAGAACATCGGCATGACCATCCAACTGCTGCCGATCACCGGGATTCCGCTGCCGTTTATCAGCTATGGAGGCAGTTCGCTGATCGGGAACATGCTCGCTCTCGGCATCGTATTTAGCATGAAGTTCCATCACAAAACTTATATGTTCGGCAATGATAAAGAAGTTGACTAAAAAACTCCGACGCCGGGCGTCGGAGTTTTTTATGTAAGCTCATTGAATTTGCGGGGTTTGCGGCAAAGCCAAAGCTTTCAGTAATTCCACTCGTGATTTTGTGATTTTTGCTTGGATTCCCAGTTTCGATAAATTTGAAACGATTTTGCGAACTTCTACGTCTTTCGCCATCCATATCACCTCTTTATATTCTGCATACTGTATAAACGTTTCCGGCCAGCCGTTAGTTTCATATGTAACTACGAAATATTTGACTTTTCTGTGTCTACGTATATAATACCATCTTTTCAAGAGTTTAAACTTTTCATTTTGATGACAATGTGAAGAAAGTGTTAATTCTTTTATTCCCTCCAGCACGGGTGCTATGATGAAAATGGAAATAGCAAACGCTGTTTCTCCAAAATCCTATCTGAGGAGGAAGATAAAATGGCAGAACAAGTGACTTTACCGGTTAGCGGCATGTCGTGCCAGCATTGTGTAGGAAAAGTGCAAAAGAGCGTTTCCGCATTGCCAGGCGTGGATAAAGTGGACGTTTCGCTTGAAAATGCTTCTGTAGAAGTGGCATATGACAAGTCCAGCGTTTCCGTCAGCCAGATTGCTGAAGCGATCGAAGACCAAGGCTACGAAGTAGGAGCAGCAAAATAATAAAAGCAACACCTTATAAAGAAGGGTGGGGGAATCTCGGATTCCCCCACCCTTTTCATCTGCTTGCGTCCGCCCACCTAAAGAGAACCGCCGGCAGGACAAAAGCCAGTGCTGCCATTCGTAAAAAAGTGCTTTCTGTTTCCTTCGTTGTTGTTCCTTGCAAACAAAGGTAAAATGAAAGCACAGCCTTATGAGAAAGCAGGAATACTACTTATGAAGAAAACCATTCTTTTGTTGATGTCTGTCCAATTTTTCGTCTATCTCGGATTCGGCATTATTATACCGGTCCTGCCGGAAGTCATTGTCGAGCAAGGATTTGCGGAAATCCATGTAGGTGGATTGATCACGATCTATGCGCTCGCTTCCTTTTTCACCGCCCCGCTTTGGGGGAAGCTGTCCGACAACACCGGGCGAAAGCGGCTGATCTTGGTCGGCCTTGCCGGATTCAGCCTCAGCTTCTTCCTGTTTTCCCTGTTCCTCGATAACCTCGTGCTCTTGTATGCTTCGCGCATCATCGGCGGATTGTTCTCGGGTGCGCTTTATACAGCGGTAACCGGGTATGTCGCGGATATCACGACCGATGAAGAACGCAATAAATACATGGGGCTGCTCGGCATGTCCATCGGCCTCGGGTTCATTTTCGGTCCGGCCATCGGCGGCTTGCTCGGTTCCATCTCGCTTTCCTTGCCGTTCACAGCCTCGGCAGTCCTCATTTTACTGCTGATGGCCTATGCCGCTGCAGTTTTGAAAGAGCCGGTGCGCCAAGGCGAAGCCGTCAAACGCAAATTGCTTCCTAAAGGCGGCGCCATGCTGTGGAACTACCGGATCCGGTATTTGTTCCTGATGTCGTTCATGGTGACGTTCCTATTGGCCGGCCTGGAATCGACGTTCCAATTGTTCCAGATCGAACAGATCGAAATCACACCGCTCCAGCTCGGCTATTTGTTCATCGCAAGCGGGCTCGTGGATGCAGCCATCCAAGGAGGTGTTGTCCGCCGCATCAAGGACGGCGCTGAAACCAAATGGATCATGGGCGCCCAGGTGGTGACAGCAGCCGGACTCTTCATGCTTCCGTTCACGTCGAGCTTAGTGTTCGCCGGAGTCGCCCTCAGCATTTTCACCGCCGGCAACGCCTTGTCGCGAACGGCGCTCGTGTCGCTCACGTCCAAGGAATCGGGCGGCAAATACGGCACTGCTGCCGGCATGACCTATTCAATGGACAACGTCGGCCGCATCATCGGGCCGCTGTTCTTCACCTGGCTGTTGACGCTGCAGTCCGGCTCGGTCTATTATTTGTCCGGCGCATTGGCGCTTTTGAGCATCGGGCTCATCGTTCTTTATAAATCATCCGCTAAAACGCTGCGGACCACAGAAAAAGCAAGCGCCTCCGTGTGAGGCGCTTGCTTTTTGTTGTTCATCTTAGGCTTTCAGAGCTGTGAGTTTCATTTTAATAAGGCGTGCCACCGTTTACGTGGATGACTTGGCCGGTGACGTAGGATGCATCGTCCGAGGCCAGGTAGACATACGCCGGAGCCAGTTCGTCGGGCTGTCCGGGACGGCCGAGCGGCGTGCTTTCGCCGAACCCTTCCACTTTCTCCGCCGCAAACGAAGCCGGAATCAGCGGTGTCCAGATCGGACCTGGCGCCACTGCGTTGACCCGGATACCTTGTTCCGCCAAAGAGCCGGACATTGCACGCGTGAATGACAGGATGGCGCCTTTGGTCGCCGAATAGTCGATTAGGGTCGGCATGCCCTGGAACGCGGTGATCGACGTCGTATTGACGATTGCGCTTCCCGGTTTCAAATGGTCGAGCGCCGCTTTTGTCAGGTGGAACATGCCAAAGACGTTCGTGCGGAACGTCCGCTCCAATTGCTCGGTGGTGATGTCCTTGAGCGATTGCTGGATGTGCTGTTCGGCTGCGTTGTTTACCAGGATGTCCAGCTTGCCGAATTCATCGATCGTTTTTTGGACCGCTTCCTGGCAAAATGCCTCATCGCCGATGTCGCCGGCAATCGTCAGGCAGCGCTGCCCTTCCTGTTCGATAAACCCTTTGGTCTCTTCGGCATCTTCATGTTCATCAAGGTACATGATGGCTACATCTGCGCCTTCTTTCGCGAACGCTACTGCGACTGCACGGCCGATGCCGCTGTCGCCCCCTGTAATCAACGCGGTCTTGCCGGAAAGACGCTGCGCTTTGCCTGCCAGATTCTGCTTGAAGTCCGGGCGCGGCTCCATCTTGTTTTCAAAGCCGGGCTGGCGTTCCTGTTCCTGGGCCGGCACGTGGGAAATTTTATCTTTCTCCATCATCTTTCACCCTTTCCGTATTTTTCATGTCTCTGGCATTTTTCCCTTTGGCCGGCGACTTAAACCTGCCCTTCCGTTGCACATGAGCTGTAGGGAACCGGCCGCACCCCCATAGCCAAGGCGGCTATGGGGGTGCAGGTGTTATCAGGCAGGTGACTTTATTTCATGTAGCGGTTTCACTGTTTTTGGAGAACCGGTTTCTCAGGCATATCTCCTGCAAGTTCAGGGTATGCTTCTTTCAGGACCGATGGGCGGATCATATAGGCGATCAACAGGAACAGGCACAAACTGCTTCCCCATATGACGTATTGGGCAGGCAGCAGGTCGTACAGGAGCCCGAACAGGAGATAGCCCAGCGGCATCATGGCCATTGCCATCGATTCGAGGATGCCGAAGACGCGTCCGCGGTATTCTTCGTCTATATCTTTTTGCATCAGCACACCGATCGGCGTATTGACAAAAACGTTTGAAATGCCGAACCCAAGCATCAGTGCGAGCAGCACGGCCACATTGGCCCAATAGGACAATTCCATGACCAGCGGCAAGCCCATGCCGGCGAGGATTGCAGACATGACCAGGACGCCGCGCTTTGAAGACAGCAACGGGTATTTCAATTCTTTTCGAACGGAAAAATAAATGGAGGCCAGAAGCATGCCGACGGCAATCATCGCTTCGATAAACCCGAAATGGGTCGCTTCGATTTTCAGCCGCTGTACGGCGACGAATGGCAAGCCGATCATCAACGCCGAGAAAAAGAAGTTGAGCCCGATCGCTGCCGTCACGATGGTCATGATCACCCGATTGGATTTCAGGTAGACAAAGCCTTCTTTCATGCCTGCGAGCACCGACCCCTTCGTCTCTCCCACCGTTTCAGCAGCCCGGTTTGTGAAGAGCTTGAAATTCATCGTGGATTCAAGCAGAACCGCGAGCAGGCCAGCCGCAATCTGGATCATCAGGAAGACGTTCATGGAGACGAAGCCGAACAGCATGCCGCCGATTACAGGCCCTCCGATGGTGGCGATGGAAATGGCCGACTGGTTGAACCCCATCGCTTTCTGGATGCGGTCCGGGTCGATCAAGTTCGCAATGGCAGAGGAGAATGTCACACTGGTGAACATTGTGCTCAATGATATTAGCACCGTGGCGGCGTAGATTGCGACAAGCGATAATCCCTGGAACAAGCTATAGGCCAACAGGCCGCTGACTGCCAGGACACCGGCAAGCTGCGAAACGATGATGGTCGCTTTTTTCGGGTATTTATCAGCTACATAGCCGGCGAACGGCGCCATCAAGCTGCGCGGCAGGATGCTGCAAATCAGATTGACCGCAAAGCTTGCGGCCGACCCTGTTAAAGCCAGCACATATAAGCTGATGCCGAAGGTGTAGACGCTGCTGCCGAACGTGGAAATCAGTTTGCTGATGGTGAAGGTGTAAAGGTGATACGTCGCTTGTTTGACGGATGCCGAATGGGTCATGTTCATGCCCTCCATATTAGTTTAATTTAATTAAACAAAATATAGCACGATTTTTCTGGCGCCGCAAGCAAAAGTTGAATATAATTAAACCAACTCAAAAAGAGGGTGATGGAATGGAAACGCTTGGAGAACGTATCCGCAAATTGCGGAAAGAAAAAGGGCTGACCTTGCAGGCGCTTGCCGGCAGTGAGATGACCAAAGGCATGCTCAGCCTGATTGAAAACAATAAAGCGAATCCTTCTATAGAAAGCTTGTCCTATATCGCACAGCAGTTGGAAGTCGATCGCAACGAGCTGCTTGAAGAAGTGCCGACCACAGAGCTCCGCGGCCTCCTGCAGGAAGTGGAGAAACTTTATAAAGAAGAACTTCGCGAATTGAATGACTTCAAGCCGATCATTGAAAAGATCGCCCCATATGCCGACAAATTGCCTTACCGGTATGAATCTGCCCGGCTCCTTGAAATCTACAGCCGCTGCCAATACTATGCGAAAATGTCTGACTGGCAGAAAGCGCTCGAAAAATCGGAAGAGATGTACGAGGGGCTACACCTCGTGAATAACAGCGCAGATGTCCACATGTTCCGCGCCATGATGAAATTCAATGAACATAAATACGCCGAATCCTTGGAAATGCTGCAAGGCTCCCGCCGCTCCTTTGAAAACCGCAACGCTGTGCTGGATTCATTGAAAAAGCTGGATTTCGATTTTCTTGAAGCGATTCTGTATTTTGCGCTCGGCAAGGATGAAGAAGCGGTAAATTTGATGGATGAAGCCATCGAGTACAGCAAGGAACACCAGATTTTTTACCGTATCAATGACCTGTACCGGGTGATGGGCTTCCACGCGATTTTGACCGGCAACCGCGAAAAAAAGGAGTATTACGTCCATAAGCTCCGGCTGTTCGCCGATTTTTCAGATGACGATAAGATCCAGACCACCCTTGATCTTTTAGAAGCCCATGACCTGAATTCGTTTATCCACGATTTCGATAAGGCGGAAGCGCTGGTTGACCGGAACCTTAAAAAAGACAAAGACGGTGATCATCATCAATTCTATCTCGAAAAAGGCAAAGCGCTTTACGGCCAAGGAAAGCTCGACGAAGCGCTCACTTGGCTGAAGCGTCATCGAACTGCTGACTTCCTGCATCACCCCTATGATTTGGCGATGAATTATGAAAAAGACGCCTATATGGCACTGATTTATGAGGCGCAAGGCAAACATAGCTTGGCTAAAAAGCATGCAAAAACCGCCAAAGAGCTGATCGAACCGATGCCCGATTTGCCTTACAAGCAATTCATCCTGGACGTCTATCGGAAAATCAATGGCTGACATGTTTTGCTTTGCATATAAGATAAAGAAAAAATCCCGCCGGACTCCGGCGGGATTTTGCAGACTGTAGACAAAGTCTAATTTGAATAAATAGAGATGCATAAGCCCGACCAGGCTGGCCACTTCGCTTTCCGTGGGCTCGGCTTCAGCCGCTTCCCTTGCTCCTGCGATTACTCGTCGCAAATTGAAAAAACATTCGCTTCGCTCAGTCCAGGGTCTTCAGCTCGAGTCGCTTCGCTGCTCCCACAGGAGTCTCGTGGCCAGCCCGGTCGGGAGACTCCTGTATCTAATAGATAAGATAAGGACTCTGATTCTGCTTTAATCTATAGAGAGCAAGCCGCTGGCTTCAGGATTCGGAACGAAAGGCGGCGAGCAAGTTGGTCGAAGGCAGTTCGGCCGACTTGTTTGCGACGAAGCAGCGAAGCGATGCAGGAGCACCGGTTTTCCCTGCGGGATAGCGAAGTGCCGAACTAACTCGGACGCCAGTCCGAGTTAGTTCGGCGCGAGCCCGCGGAAAGCGTCCGCCTGAAGTGGAGAATCCAACACAGCTTTCGTTAGTTTTATTCATCTACTTGAAAAATTATTCTTTTGTCTATAAGCTCAAAAATCCCGCCGGACTCCGGTGGGATTTTGTTATTCCATTTTTTTAAAAACTTCTTCGATGGGATAAAGGCTCAAGTCGATTGCGAGCTCTTCACCGAGTGCCAGTTTCGCAAGTTCGCGGCCTAGATACGGCCCAGCCGTCAATCCGGATGCCCCCAGCCCATTCGCTGCAAACAGGCGCGGATGCCCCGGAACGGCCCCGATGAACGGCAGTGCGCTTGTAGTAGCCGGGCGGAATCCCGTGACTGCGCCTGCCAATTCGCAAGCGGCAATGCCGGGTGCTGCATCAATGGTCTTGTCGAGGATATGGTGGATGCCGCCTGCCGTCAGTTTCATATCGAAGCCTGCATCGTTTTCATGCGTCGCGCCCGCGACGATCCTCCCGTCTTCGAACGGGACGATATATTGGCCGTACGGCACCATTGCGACCGGCCATTGCCCGGTCGCTTTTTCGTCATTCTGCAAATGGAGGATCTGCGCTTTTTGAGGCACCACATCAAGCAGCAGGCCGAGCGGCTTGAACAAGTCTGCAGCCCAAGCGCCTCCTGCAGAGACGATGCGATCTGCAACATAGTCGCCGCTGTCTGTCCGCACGCCTGCCACTTGCCCGTCTTCGACGATAAGCGCGGCATCCCCGTGCACTTGTACGGCGCCGAGGCTGACGGCTGCATGGATGAGCGCATCACGGACTGCCCGGCCATCGACACGCGCCGCCCCTTCTACATAAAGCGAACCGTAGTGTTCGGAAGCGAACGGGAACCGTGCCCTTGTTTCTTCTGGAGAAAGCCTGCGCACTTCCCCCATTTCGGGCGCACCCAACCGCCGCTCGCGCGCTTTCTCCTCCATTTTATCAAGCTTGCTGTCCTCGTGGATGCTGACGATGCCGACTTGTTTATAGCCGGTTTCGTGTTCGCCGAGCGCTTCCAGCTCCCGGATCAATTCCGGATAATAGGCAGCCCCGCCTTTTGCAAGTCCATACCACGCCTGGTTTCTCCGTTGGGAAATCCAGGGGCAGACGATGCCGGCAGCCGCTCCGGTCGCTTGGCCTGCGTCCCCCCGGTCAATCAGCGTAACCGCAGCTCCCGCTTTTGCTGCGTGATAGGCTGCTGAAGCCCCTAAAATTCCTGATCCGATGATGATAACTGATTGCATATGAACACCTGTCCCTTTTTTGTCTTATCCCTTCATTTTACTGGAGAACAGAATGAGACTCAAACGAATGAAAGGAATTTCCGCCTTTCCTGATTCGATTCGAGGAATTGGGGTAAAACAACCTATAGAGTGAATCGAGAGATCCGGAGGAGGAAAATGATATGGAAAGAAGTACATCAACCGAAAAAGTGCTGCCGGTAACTTCATTCAAGAGCGGTTCCGGCATCGAAGTGGTGCCAGGGGTTTATTGCTACACAGTCCAGGTGGCCAATGTATTTTTCATCGGTAACCCAGCCGTCAGCAACGAATGGGTGCTGGTCGACACCGGCATGCCCGGCATGGCCTACCGTGTGCTTGAAGAAGCGGAAAACCATTTCGGCCCGGACCATAAATTGAAAGCGATCGTCCTGACACATGGCCATTTCGACCATGTCGGCGGCGTCATCGATATCCTTGAAAAATTCAAGGTGCCCGTCTATGCCCATCCGCTTGAATTCTCTTACTTGAAAGGGGCGACCGACTACCCGGAACCGGATACTACGGTCGAAGGCGGCATTGTCGCAAAGATGTCCTGGGAATTCCCGAACAAAGCGATCGACATTTCAGCCCATCTGCGGGAACTGCCGGCGGACGGCACCATCCCTCCTCTGCCGGGCTGGCGCTGGATCCATACACCGGGCCATACCGAAGGGCACGTCTCCCTGTTCCGCGAAGACGGACGTGTGCTCCTTGCAGGAGATGCCTTTGTGACAGTCAAACAGGATTCGTTGTACAAGGTTATTGTGCAGAAAAAAGAAATACACGGCCCCCCAGTCTATTTGACGACCGATTGGCGTGCGGCCTGGGAATCCGTTGTGAAATTGGCGGACCTGCGCCCCTCTGTTGCAGCAACCGGCCACGGCAAGCCGATGCGGGGAGCCCAATTGGCAAAAGGGCTTGTTGACCTTGCGGAGAACTTCCAGGAACGGGCAGTCCCGAAATACGGGAAGTTCGTCGAACACCAGGCAAATTAGTTTTTACTTCCCCTGATTTTTCAGGGGGTTTTTTTATGAAAAACGGGCTTGAAAATCTTTTTGTAAAAAACATGGGAGAAAGTGTTTAGAGATTTCAGAAATCGGGTATAGGAATAACCCGGTCTAAATATTTTTGCTAGACCGGATATTTACGGAATGGAGATGAGCACGATGACGAAAAAAGCGCTTTTTGTTTCCGACCACGGCGACCCGCTTGCTAAACTCGGCGGAAAACAAGCCGGCGGTCAAAACAATTACGTAAAACAATTAGCCCTTGCCCTCGAAAAAGAAGGCTGGCAAATAGATGTAGTGACCCATTGGTGCGACGCTTCAGCTCCGAAGATCGAACAATTTGGAACTGCTTGCCGGGTGATCCGCATCGAGGCCGGCTATAAAGGCTTCGTATCAAAAGATGAAATGTATACAATGCTTCCCGCTTTCTATAAAGAAATGAAAGAAGAACTCGAACTCGAAACATATGATATGGTCCATACCCATTACTGGCTGTCAGGACTGCTCGGAAAACGTTTAAAAGAAGAATTCAACTTGCCGTTCGTCCACACGTCCCATTCTTTAGGCTGGGCAAAAGCGAAAGCTACCGGCATCAAGGATGCGCGCCGCATGAAAGCGGAAAAAGCCATTCTGAAAGCAGCAGACCGCATCATTGCCACTACCAATAACGAGAAGCAGCTCATCCTGGAAAATGTCGATTCACCTTCTCCTATCAAAGTGATCCCCATCGGGGTTGACCAAGCATTTAAAGTGCGTGGAATCCGTACACATCTCAGAAAAAAGTTCGGTTACGAGACACCCCTCTTTGTCTTTGCCGGAAGACTGGAAGAAACGAAAGGCATCTACACCTTGCTGGAAGCTTTCCGTTTGCTCGCTACGAAAAACGATACCGCCTCTCGTCCGCAGCTATTGATTGCCGGCGGCGAAGAAGATGCCATCGATCCGGAAACAAAGTTGCCGACGGATCCAAAGATGCGCGAAATTCTGGCAGGCATCGAAGACCGGGTTGAATTTCTCGGGCCACAGTCACAGGAAGAACTGGCGATGCTGTTCAATATCGCGACAGCCACCATTGTGCCGAGCTATTACGAATCATTCGGAATGGTTGCCGCAGAAGCACAGGCTTGTGGCAGCCCTGTCATTGCCTCCGATGTGGGCGGCTTGAAGAACGTTGTACAGGACGGCATTACCGGCCTTCTGGTAGAGACGAAAAACGAAATCGACTTGGCGATCGCCATGGAAGTGCTTTCCATCAACACCCTTCTCGTTGAGCGCCTTAGCCGCCAGGCAGTGCGCATTGCACGCAAGGATTTTGACTGGGAAGCGATATCAGCACGCATCGACAAAATGTATGAGGTGATCATCAGTGCACGGAGCAAAGCATATACTAGCAACAGACCTGGACGGGACGCTAGTTGGTGACCCTGAGGGCCTGCAGCAGCTATTGAATTTTTATGAAGAACAGGTTTACGACGTCTCCTTGGTCTATATCACGGGACGCTATTACGATTCGGCGATGGGATTGATCGAACAGGAACAATTGCCGATGCCGGATGTATTGGTCACGGATGTCGGAACGAGCATCTATGCCGGACAGCCTTTCCGGAAAGATCCGGAATGGGCAGCCCGTATGCGTGAAGGCTGGCAGCCGGAGCGCATCGAAGCGATTGCCGCTTCGATTGAAGGGCTCACGAAACAGCCCTTGCCGCTCGAGAACCGCTGCTCGTATTTCGCAGACGGCTCCAGGCCGGTTGAGGAATTAAAGCTTCAGCTGGAAGAAGCCGGCATTTTGCACAAGTTGGTATTCAGCGGCGGACGGGACGTGGATGTCCTGCCCCATCGGAGCGGAAAAGGCGAAGCGCTCGAATACCTTTTGGAAAAATACCAAATTGAAGACGCAAAGCTTTTGGTGGCAGGCGATTCCGGAAACGATTTGGAAATGCTGTCTCTCGGCTTCCCTTCTGTCATTGTTGGGAATGCCCAGCCAGAACTCCTTGATAGCCCGGAACACCCAATGATTTACCGTGCGACCAAACACTGCGCAGGCGGCATTCATGAAGCCTGGACCTATTTCCATAGCGAGTAACCTTCCACGGCCCCAAAAGCCTTTGGAAGGTTATTTTATTGACAGGATTCGGCCATGCCTTGAGTAATCATTTGTTTTTTTATTTAATTGGTTTATATTTAGTAGAAAGGCAGTTTCATGATATCCACAAAACCGGCCGTTGCCCTATACATAGCGGGCTTGATATTGCGCCATGAACAGGAGGAAATTGAGATGAGTAAAGTCGCGAATTTGCAAAAAGAGTCCATGGTCATGTTAAAAGAAACAAGCCGGACTTTTTTCATCCCAATCAATTTTTTAGAGCCCACGTTGAAAAAGACGGTTGCGTCTGCATACCTGTGTATGAGAGCGATCGATGAAATCGAGGACCATCCGGAGCTGGAAGATGCAGCGAAACAGAAATTGCTGCTTGAAATCAGCCGCATGCTGCAGACCACATTCGACCGGACTGCCTATGAAGCCCTCATCAAGCCGTACCTTCACCTTTTGCCGCCCGTGACGCAGCGCCTTGCGGATTGGATCAGCGTCTGCCCGGCGGAGATTGTCGGCAAAGTGAAAGAATCGACTTCTGAGATGGCCGGCGGCATGGCCAAATGGGTGGAAAAGAAGTTTTCCATCGAGACCCGGGAAGATTTGGACGACTATACGTATTATGTGGCCGGGCTCGTCGGTACAATGCTGTCGGATATTTGGAAGTGGTACGACAACACGGAAACGGATCCGGACCTTGCCATCGGTTTCGGCCGCGGGCTGCAAGCGGTCAATATGCTGCGCAATTTCGATGAAGACCTGGAACGCGGCGTCTCATTTGTGCCAAAGGGCTGGAACCGGGATGACATGTTCCAGTATGCGAACGAGCATCTTGCCCAGGCGGACCTGTATGTGAAGCCTATCCGGAACAAACGGATTCTGATGTTCTGCAAAGTGCCATTGGCGCTTGCCCATAGCACGCTGAAAGCTTTGAAATCCGGAAAAGAGAAGATGACCCGGAAAGAAGTCGAAGGCATTGTCGAACAGCTGAAAGAACAAGAACAAATCAATTAATTAGCCGAAACGCATTCATTTGGATACTGGATGCGTTTTTTATTTGTCCCAAAAGGGAAGTGAAATAAGAATATATACTTACTTCTGCCGGAACTCTTTTTCATATTTTTCGTCCAAATAGTCTATACTGAATGGTATATGAATACATATCAAAATGGAGGATTCCCATGACCGTCTCAATTATCGGCATATTGACTGCCGCAATTTTCCTGATCAATATTTTCCTTGCGGCTGCGCTTGTTTTCCTTGAACGGCGCGACGCTACTTCTACATGGGCCTGGATTTTGGTGCTGTTTTTCATTCCGATTTTCGGCTTCTTCATCTACCTTCTGCTTGGCCGGAGACTGCGGAAAAAGACCCTCTTCAAATGGGAAGGCCGTTCCCGCGTCGGCATCGAATCATTGATCTCCCATCAAATGGAGCTGCTCCATGAAGGGAAATTCGATTTCAGAAATCCGGATGTCAACAACTACAAGGACATGGTCTATTTGCATCTGCGGAACAACGGCGCTGTTTTGACACAGGACAACTCGGTCCGAATTTTCAACGACGGACGCGAAAAATTCAATGCGCTGATCGAAGATATGGAGAACGCCAAAGACCATATCCATATCCAATACTATATCTTCCGTCTTGACGAACTCGGCACCCGAATCATGAAAGTCTTGACCGCCAAAGCAAAACAAGGGGTCAAAGTCCGGTTGATGTATGACGATATGGGGTCGCGCAGTTTGAGCAAACGGCATTTCCGCGAGTTCGTCAAAGCCGGCGGCGAGGTGGAGACCTTCTTCCCTTCCGTCTGGCCGCTGATCAATCCGCGGCTGAATTATCGCAACCACCGGAAAATCGTTGTCATCGATGGACGTGTCGGCTATATCGGCGGATTCAATGTCGGCGATGAGTATTTAGGGTTGCACCGCAGATTCGGCTATTGGCGGGATACCCATCTGCGCGTCGAAGGCAGTGCCCTCCACCCGCTCCAAACCCGCTTTATCCTGGACTGGAACCAGGCATCCGCCAGGCACGACATCGAATACGATGAATGCTTCTTCCCGGCAATTCCGGAAAAAGGCAATACCACCATGCAAATCGTTTCAAGCGGACCTGATGAAGAATGGGAACAAATCAAGGATGGCTACTTGAAATTGATCAACATGGCAAAAGACTACATTTATATCCAAACGCCGTATTTCATTCCCGATCCGAGCTTTTATGACGCCATCCGGATTGCCACGCTGTCCGGCATCGACGTGCGCATCATGATCCCAAACAAGCCGGATCATCCTTTCGTATACTGGGCGACGTACTCTTACGCCGGGCAATTATTGAAAGCCGGGGCCCGCGTATTCATCTACAACAACGGATTCCTGCATACCAAGATGATTGTCATCGACGATAAAGCTTCGACCGTCGGCACAGCAAATATCGACGTGAGAAGCTTCAAGCTGAACTTCGAAGTGAATGCCTTCATCTACGATTCAGCTGTTTCGAAAGATCTGGCAAACCTATTTTACCAGGATATGGAACTTTCCGACGAACTTACTTACGAAACGTATTTGGCACGGACACGCATGATCAAAACAAAAGAATCGATCGCCAGGCTGCTGGCACCAATCTTGTAGCAATAGTTAAAAGGCGTTTCCGGAAATCCCGGAAACGCCTTTTCTTTGTGGTATAAAGTTTCAAATGCGCCAATTATTGCACGCCTAAATATTGTTCGAGCGTCATGCCTGTCGAGAAAATCTTGGCAGCCGCTTCAGTTCCGACATAGCGGAAATGCCACGACTCATGCATATAGCCAGTCAGGCGTTCGGCGCCTTCCGGATAACGGAGGATAAAGCCGAATTTATGGGCATTCGCTTTCAGCCACTTGCCCCCTGCAGTTGCCCCGAACGATGTCGACGCCCAATGCTGCTCTTGCCCCGCTTCCCCGATATCGAATGCCAGGCCGGTCTGGTGCTCGGAAAAACCCGGACGGGCGCTGTAGCGGTCAGCCGCTTGCTGGCCGTCTTTTGCGACATAGCCCTCGTAAAGGACTTTTTGGCGGGCGAATTCACGGTAGGTGCTAAAAGCATGCAAATTGATGCCCTCCGCCTTCGCGGCTTGTTTCATCGACTCGAAAGCAGCACGCGCTTCTTTGCTTTCCCCCGGCGCGTAATTCTGCGGCAACGGGTAATGCTTGTTGGCCAGCAGGATCCCTTTGATGAATGTCGGCTTCTGCGGCAAAGTGATGTTCGGCGGATACTGCGTGGCATCAGCCGGTTTCTCCTGCACTGCAGGCTTCTCTTCTGCCGGCGGCGCTGGTTCTTCCGGTTCTGCCGGCGTTTCCGGGGCTTCTTCCGCTGGTGGTGTTACCGGTTCGGCTGGCGTTTCCGGTGTTTCTTCAACCGGCGGGGCCGGCTCAGCCGGTGTTTCCTCCTGCGGGTTTTCCGGAACCGGCGCTTCTTCTGTCGGCGCTTCCGGCTGTCCATCCGGCACTTCCGTTTCGGTCGACCGGAATGCCGACAGGCTGCGCTCCACGTTCCAGTCATTGGCAAACAGCCAGGAAGCCGCTGCTAATACTGCTAACGACAAAACGCCGATAAGGGTCCATTTTATATAAGGTTTCTTTTGGTTTTGTTGGAATGAATTACGGGATTTCATAGCTTGCCTTCCTTCTTTGGACTTCTTTGTCATTTTACCATTTGTTTCTGGGAAATTCCCCTTAAACAAGTGAACATTCGGTATACTTTATCATAGACATTATCGGAATGCGGTGAAGTAGTGAAAAAAATAGTTATATGCCGCTTCGGCCGCTTTGGGCAGAGCAAAGACGATTGCTCCTGCGCAAGCTCGTCGCAAAGGCGCTGCCGAAAGTGCCCGGCATCACCTTGGCTCCCGCAATGAGCCGGGAAGGACACCCGTCTCATTGCTTCGCCTAGCCCGAGGACGCGCCGGCGCTGGTAGAATTCTTTGAAAGCTGATAACTTCACCTAGTGAGCAGTACTGTTCAAGATATGAAGCAAAACGGCGGAGAAAACCGTACTGCTCCTGCAGCACTGCGTGCTTCGTCGCAAAGACTTGCCCTCGCAGGCTTCGGGTAAGTCTTGCCTGCGGGAACAGCGAAGTGCTGAGATCCACTCGGGCGTTTAGCCCGAGTTAGCTCAGCGCGAGCCCGCGGCAAGCGCAGCTGTTTTGCGGAATATCGCCTACTACTAATCTCTACTTCACCGTTTCCCGAAGATACGAGGTAATTACTATGAACAATCAAAAATGGCTTTCCCTTAACTTTTTCGCTTTTTTCTTCACCTGGGGCGTCGTCCTGCCGTATTGGACCGGCTGGCTGACGAATGAAAAAGACATGAGCGTTTCTGCAGCCAGCATCATCATGGGCGCCGGCATGATTGCCCGCTCCTTATCAACGCTGCTGTTCTTCCCCGTCATGACCCGCCTGTTCTCACTCGGGCGCCTGATGCAGTGGCTCGCGATCGCTTCTGCGGCCATCATGGCCCTGTACATACCAGCAAACTCATATGCCCTGCTGTTCATCATCACATTCGCCTTCAACCTGGTTTATCCGAATCTCTTGCCCGCCATGGAAAGCGGCGCGACGCTTTTGATGCAGACTGACCGCATCCATTACGGCAAGAGCCGTTCCTTCGGTTCTGTCGGCTATACCATCGCATTGCTGCTGGTCGGGGCGGCCACTGCGGTTTGGCAGGAGAGCGCCATCCTTTGGGTGATGCTGGCCGGGCTCGTTTTCATGGCCTTTACCCTGTCAGCCACTTCGCCCATACCCTTGCAGGTCATTCCAGAACGCAAGAATCCGGCTGCCAGCGGCGCAGTTCGGCATCTGCTAAAATCAAAAGCGTTCGTGACCATCCTGGCAGTGACTACATTGCTGCAAGGCGCACATGCCGCCTACTATAATTACGGATTCATTTACCTGCAGGATCTCGGAGTCAACAGCTTTTACATCGGCATCGTGCTGAACATCGCCATTCTTTTTGAAATCTTCTTTTTTGCCAAAGCCGACACGATTTTCAGCAAATGGTCTGTCTCGTCGATGTTCCTGCTTGCAGGAGCCGGTTCGACCCTCCGCTGGGCGCTGATTTTTCTCTTCCCTTCAGTTTGGGTCTTCATCTTTTCCCAAGTCCTTCACGCCTTATCATTCGGCGTTGCCCATTTCGCGTTTATCCGGTATATTTTCAAATCGCTGCAGCCCGCCCACATTCCGGCTGCCCAAGGAATGTACGCAGCCATCGCCATGAGCCTCAGCGTCGCGCTACTGACCGTAGTCGGCGGCTTCCTGTACGAGATTTCACCAGGCTTGTCGTTCCTCGGCATGGTCAGTTTTTCAGCACCCGCTTTTGTACTGGTGCTCTTGACGAAAAAGAAATACAATTATTAAGCTTTCGACCCCCAGAAAACTCCGTGGATGCGCGAATAAATAAGTACAAACCATTACGAGGAGCTGGGTATTTTGAAACAAATTTCAGAAAAAGACATCTTAAATCTCATGCACCAATTGGATGCCTTATTAGAAGAACGCCAAAAAGAAAAGTTCGACCACGAAGAAAACGTTCCGGCTGCTTGATTCAGCCCTTATCTAATAGAAAACAGCACCAGCCTTTGAGCCGGTGCTGTTTTTAAATTGCCCAAAATGAGGATTGCCGTGGATGGTCAGATGACCACCATGGCGAGCACCACGAAAAAGAGGATGCCGAAGATGACGGCCATGCCGAGCATCCACTTTGCTTCACGGTCCATGCCGCGCGCTTTCATCTGGCGGTAGCGGAAACTATTGGTCAGGACAAACAGCAGCGTCATCAAGAGCACCGCCATATCGAGGTTCCCCATGATCAGAAAAGTGAGGGACGTGATGCTCAGAAAAGCGATCAGTATGCCAAGAAGCAATTTATTGTTCATTATTCTCATCTCCAAAAAAGAAAGCCGGCAACAGGGCCGGCTTTTCATGATTATTTTTTCTCTTCGACAGCTTCAAGCGCTTTTTCAGGATGCTCCGAGTAGAACTTCCGTCCGATGAATGTCTGGATGATCAACAGCACACCGCCGACTGCCCAATAAACCGGCAATGCAGCCATGGACGTGAACGACACGAACATGATCATGATCGGTGAAATGTAGATGAACAGCTTCATCTGCTGTTGCTGTTGTTCCGGCATCGTCCATAGGGACACTTTCGCCTGGAAGAAGTACACGGCACCCGCAATCAAGGTCATCGCAATATCCGGTGTACCGAGGTTGAACCATAAGAACTCATGGGATTTGACATCCGGCGAATACAGGATGGCAAAGTATAGGCCCATGACGATCGGCATCTGGATGATAACCGGCAGGCAGCCCATATTAAGCGGATTGACGTCATGCTTTTTGTAGAGGCCCATCATTTCCTGCTGGATCTTCATCTGCTCTTCTTTGTCTTTTGACGCTTTCAAGCGTTTTTGGATATCTTCCATTTCAGGGCGCAGCTTGTCCATTTTGACTTTCATGCCTTGCTGGCGTTTGTACGTGCGCAGCATGAAGGGCATCAGGACCAGGCGGATGATGACCGTGATGGCGACAATCGCCAAGCCATAACTGCCATTAAACAGATTCCCCAGGTAGTCCAAGGAGAAATCGAACGGTGCTACGAACAGCGTATAGAAGAAACCTTCTTTGTTTTCCACGGCGGAACAGCCGCTAAGCAATAAAACCGCAGCAGTCAGCAACGATAATAACGTAATTTTCTTTTTCAATTTAGTCACCTACACCTTTTTTAACTATAAAGAAGTATACCGATAAGCCGGCCAAAATTCAATCAGGCACTATGAAACGCAGCAGATTCTTACCGCTTGTGACAAAATTGAGGCTGCCGGACCTGCCCCTGCGCTTTTTGAGCGCAAGAAAAAAAGGAGAAAAAATTCTCCTTATTTGGCATTCGGCAGATTGTAGCGGAAATACGGAATGTGCTGGCTATCGCGGAATTGCTTCGGCGTGACCGTCGTGTATTTCTTGAAAATGCGGGTGAAATAGCTTTGGTTGCAGAAATGGAACTGCTTTGAAATATCGGAAATGCCTTTGTCGGAGTGGCGCAAGTAATACTGGGACTCCTCGACGCGGCGCACGTTCAAGTATTCGACAAGTGTAATCCCGGCATGTTCTCGGAAGATGCGGGACAGATGGCTGGTCGAAATATTGAAGTGCTTGGCAATGTCCTCTACTGACAAGTCGCGTTCTACTTCATCGTTGATGAACATGACCACTTTATTGACGGTCTGGTGGCCGAATGAAGGCTGTTTGCGCTCTGAGATGATAGACGTGAAAAATTCGATCAGTTCATCCGCTACGTAAAGGAACTCGGAATCGTTCATGTGCTTTTCCACCAATTCAACGCAAGCCACGTTGAACGCAAAAGCTTTTTTCGGCGGTACGCGCATTTCATAGAGTTTACGAGCCATTACAGACGAAAGGACTATATAATAATTTCTCACTTGCCGGATTGTTTCTTTGCCAGAGCGAACGGCGATCAAATCAATCAATGTACGCAATGTCTGTTTTGCACGGTCTTTTTCCAAATGATGAATTTCGTAAATTAATTGAGTTTCTATTTCAAAAAACTTATCCAATCCTTCATATTGGCCAATTGTTTCACTTTCGTTCATGAAAATTTTGGAAATTGTTTCTTGGATTGTTGGCATTGCTATCATATTCATGTTTTCCCCGTCTTTCTTTGCATAAGTTTTTGCAGTCGTTACTCCTACTATATACCGTTATGCTCAATAATAACATAGCTAGGTGCGTAAATTTTTATTTTTTTATGTATTTTATTCAAATATAAAATGCCTTTTTACCCTATTTAAAGGAAATATATTACCTAAATTTCTTGGAAAAATATTTTTGAGCAGTGGATCCAGCCCCAGCCTGACAAGTAGAATCCAATATTTCCCTTAAAAAAATCAAAAAAGCCAGCCACTTGTTGCGAAGGGCTGACCTCTTTCACAATATAATTTATTTTTCTATGTCTTTTTTGTCGGGCGGCACTAAAGCGCGGATATGCCGCGGCAGTACTTCGACCAAAAATGGCGTGGCACAACCTTCATCCCCATCTATATTACAAGATAATGGTTCATTTGTCCCGATTGAAACCTTGGTAGTATGAATAACTTCTACAGCCGGATCTTTTTCCAGCTTGCCGACCAGCATCGCGCCCGCAATTCGGATAAACGCCGGTAGTGCAGCATTCTTGATAATGTACAAATGCAGCAGGCCATCATCCGTCAGTGCTTCCGGCGCCAACTTTTCAAATCCGCCAACTGAGTTCGTCAGCGCCACTAACACCAATTTGGCTTCTCCTTCCCATGTCCCGTGGTCGTGGGTGATGGTGAAGTATTCTTCAGCATCGGAAGTGATGGCTTTCAGCCCTTCGATAAAGTAGGCAAATGCCCCGAGCTTCGTTTTCTGTTCAGGCGTCACTTCATACGTGGACTCTGCCACTTGGCCGAGCGCGAGGATGTTCATGAAATAATGGTCGCCGACTTTTGCAATATCCACCCGTTTTTCAGATCCGGTTTTCATGCCGGCAATGGCTTCTTCCGGATCGAGCGATATTTTCAGTGCACGCGCAAAGTCATTCACTGTGCCAAGCGGAACCAAGGAAAACAGGGGCTGGTGTTCCTGCTCAGCAAGACCGGAAACCGCTTCATTGATGGTTCCGTCCCCTCCCATCGCTACGACGAAATCGTAGCGCTGCTCGCACGCTTCCCGTGCAAATTGCGTAGCATCCCCCTGTTTTTCGGTTTCACGGGTATCTACGCTATAACCCATCTCGGCGAGCGTCTCTTCAACTTGTTCCCGGTAATCCGACGCTTCTTCTTTGCCGGAAGATGGATTCAATATAAACATCGCTTTTTTCATATGGTTACCTCCGGTGCTATAATGTGGATATACTTCTCTTTACCCCCAATGCATCAAGGATTAATCCATCAGGTTTTTATTTTCGAAAGTGAGGGAATTTTTTGCGCTCGTTCATCTATATCATCATCTTCTTCGCTTTCTTTGACCTTTTCGCCCAATTGCCGATCATGAGCCCCTTTGCCGTCTCGCTCGGCGCTACGCCGTTCCTTGCCGGCTTGGCGGTGGGCATGTATTCGCTGTCCAATATTTTCGGCAATATTGTTTCCGGCGTCGTTTCAGACCGAAAAGGCCCTTATGCCATTCTGGTCTTCGGCCTCCTGGCTACAGGGATTGTCCTGTTTTCCTATAGTTTATCCACCGGCCCCTATAGCTTGCTCGCCATCCGCTTTTTCCACGGATTGGCGGCGGGCTTGACTGTCCCGGCGGCTTTCACTTATCTGGCAAACCGTACCGACCATAGCCGGCGCGGCAAAAGCGCTGCCGTTTCCGGCGCTTTCGTCGGCCTTGCTGCCATAGTAGGGCCTGCGTATGGCGCCATTTTTGCGAGCCGCAGCTCCGTTGAACAAACCATGAGCTTCACGGGGACCTTGTTGGCCGTTTTGGGCGTTTTGGCGTTTTTCGCGCTAAAGGGCCAAACGATAAAAAAAGAGCCCCAGTCCTCAAAACCGTTGGCGTTTTCCGATATGATCCGCAACCGCGGGCTGCTCCAATCATTCACCGGCGCATTTTTCCTGATGTTCTCACAAGGCGTCCTTGCTTATATGCTGCCTTTGAAAGTGGAAGAGCTGGGTTTCGAATCCGAAATGAGCGGGCTATTGCTAAGCACGTTCGGCATTGCAGCAATCCTTGTCTTTTTGTTGCCGGTCAACCGGCTTTTCGATAAGATCAGGCCGCTGCATACCCTATTCGCCGGCTTCATCCTGATGGGGCTGTCGCTGTTTTTGCTCAGTGGATCTTCTTCCGCTTTGGGGATGTATTCCATCATGTGTACATACGGCATCGGTTTCGCGTTCCTATTCCCGTCCATCAATTCCTTGCTCATTGATTCGACGGAAGCCGAATCCCGCGGGCGGGCATATGGCTATTTTTATGCATTCTTCTCACTAGGCGTGGTCGCCGGATCGAGCTTCACCGGCGCACTTGCGCTTTCTGCAGACCAAGGCTTCGCAGTGACCGGCGGCCTGCTTGGCGCCGTAGCCGCCGCTGTTGCGCTTATCGAAAAGAAAAAACGGCAATGAAAAAGGATGGTATGAAAACCACCCTTTATAAATTATCCGTATTGAGCCTAGTTTCAGGTGCGATTGTCTTCGTGTTTTCGGCTTTTTCTTCACTGACATCGTTCGATGACAATTTGAAGTCATCATTTTCAGTGTCTTCTGCCGCGTCTTCGTTGTAATACTGGGCGCCTGCCAGACCGCCTTCGCTTGTCATTTTGTTTTTGCGCATATCGGTAACATCTGTTTTTCTGTCAGTTTCCTTGGCAGCATTTTCACGGTTTTGCGATTCCAGGTTTTGTGATTCCATATAAGAATTCACCTTCTCTTTCGCATTATTGAAAGCTACAGTCGCTTTTTCCCGATTTTCCGGCTTTTTAAAATATGCGTAGGCCCCTGCGGCCAACCCAGCCAGCAACAGCCCTTTATTGCCTTTTCTTCTAGCCATCCTATCCACTCCTTTTAAAATAACTGTCATATCATTTGTATACCCTTTTGCTCCTGTTTTAGTCCTGCCGGCTTATTGGCCGGCATCGATTTTATTTTTGGCCAGCTGCATGTCGACATGCGGGATTCCGTCTTCATCATAAGCTTCCGACACCGGGACAAAACCGAATGATTTATAGAAATCTTGTAGATAGACCTGCCCTTGCAGTTGGATTCCGTCCGGATTCCATTCACTGAAGATATAATCGATCGACCTTTCCAGCAGCTCTTTTGCCAGCCCTCTTCCTCTCGCGTCCGGATGGACAATGACGCGGCCGATAGAAGGAAGGCTGTACTTGACGCCGGCCGGAACCAGGCGGGCATATGCCAAAATCCGGCCGTTTTCCATATAAGCCATATGGATCGATTCCTCATCCAAGCCATCCAACTCCGGGTATGGACAGTTCTGTTCGACGATGAACACATCGACCCTCAATTTCAAAATTTCATATAGTTTTTTCACTGTGAATTCTTCAAAATGGTTGGTAGTCCAGTTCAAAACTCCTCGCCTCCCTTTACTCCCATTATTCCACAACAGTGGCTATTCGGGGGGTTTTTTGATATGATTACGAAAAGAATTTCAGAGGTGATTACATGATCCGTACAGGCACCATTGATGACATTGCATCTGTCCAGGAAATCGCATATATCAGCTGGAATGATACTTATGAAGGCATCATTCCCTCTCCCATACAAAAAAGCTTTTTAGAGAAGTCCTATTCGACGCCCATGATGGAAATGAGATTGAAGAAAACCATCATGCTCGTCGCCACCCATGAAGGGGAACCGGTCGGCTTCGCAAATTTCACGAAGCTTGACCAGGACGGCGATGCCGAATTGATCGCCCTTTACTTGAAGCCGGAGTATCAGCGCAGCGGCTACGGCAAGCAATTGCTCACTAGCGGCCTTTCCTATTTGCTGGACGGCTCCGAGCTGTCCGTTTACGTGGAAGCCGAAAATGAAAAAGGCCGGAATTTCTATGAAGCGACAGGATTTGAATTTGTTGAGGAATTCGAGGATTTGTTTGAAGGCTATCCGCTGCGTACAGCCAAATACGTCTATAACCTGAGAACACCTGCTTTTGTGTAAAAGCGGGTGTTTTTTGTCTACCAGGAATCTTCCCACGAAAAAACAAGGGCTATCCAAAAAGGCTGCTGTCCACGGCGGACGCTTTCCGCGGGCTTGCGCCGAACTAACTAAGAACCTGTGCTCCTGCGCAAGCTCGTTGCAAATACTTGCCCTCGCAAGCTTCAGTCAAGCATTGACTGGCGTCCGAGTGGATTTCGGCACTTCGTCGCTACGCTGCCCCGCTGGGAAAACCGATGCTCCTGTCTCTGCATTGCACCTGCATCGCTTCGCTGCTTCGTCGCAAACAAGTTGGCCGAACTGCCTTCGTCCAACTTGCTCGCCGCCTCCATTCCCAGCAGCCATTTATAGCAAATAGAAAAGACCAGAGGAGAAAAAGCAATGCTTTTTCTCCTCTGGTCTTTTCGTTTCTGGCTTTTAGACAGCGCTTGTTCTCTTAAAGCGGCCGGTTGTCGCTGTCTTTTCTCAGACGCTCATCGGCACGCCTCTTCAAATCTTCACGTTCAACGTAGGTATCGTTGTCTGTATGCTGTTCCTGCTCGCGAATGCGCTGCTGTTCCATTTTATGGCGCTCTTCTTCAAGCTTGCGGTGCTCTTCTTGCAGCCGCTGTTCTTCAGCGCGGCGGTGTTCTTCTTCACGCAAACGCCCTTCATCGCGTTTATGTTCGACTTCGCGCAGGCGGTTTTCTTCATGGCGGACCGAATCCTGATCGCGCAAGCGGTCGTTGTCATAGCGCTGTTTGTCGTTGTTGTAGTCACCATTGTTATTTCGCGGTTTGCGCACTAAGCACATGATTGCCGCAATGTAGAAAAGGATGGAAGTCAAACTCATCAATCCGGCAAGAACTCCTGCCACGATGAACATCACTCCCGCCGCTTTCGGCTTGCGGTTATGCCCCAGACGAGCCACTGCGAAAAGTGCAAAGATGGTGCTCAGGACCAGAAGTGCAACAATGACCCATGCGACTACATCGAAACTTGTCAGCAATCCATCGATCAACGCCTGTGTATCCCCGACATCGCCTATTGTCGGATCTGCAACAATCTGCTCTTCCAGCATCTGGCGGAATTCAGGGTCGTTCTCAATGTTGCCGAGCCCCAAGATGGCGAAGATCAGAAGTGCAATTCCCAGTACATTGAATACAATGCCGATAATGCCAAGCGTCTTCTCGCCCGCTCTGCTAACATCTCTTTCTTCATTCATCAGAATCACCTCTTTCTCAAGATTTTTCCTATTAATAGATAAGGAAAAGAATAGTTCATTCCTTCCATTCCCTCTAAATTTTTTAATAAAACCTGTTTAGAATCCAGGAAGGCGGGTATTTAATTAATATCAGCATGAAAAACCTATTTTTGAAAGGGGAGCTAAATAATGGAAAAGAAATTAATCTTTAACCAAGCAGACTTTATGTACGGTATCGGTGGAGCTTCAATTTTAACAGCAATCGTCTTTTTGATGACAGGACTATAATTGGAGGCCAAGGATGCTCAATTACATACGCGAACCATAGCAAAAGCAATCCACTATTAAAATCAGCGGATTGCTTTTTTGCATGCCTTAAATTTTCACATCATCGTAATCTTTGTAGCGGTCGAACGCCACGACGACGTAGGAGCAGACCGGCTCGATCTTGTAATCATGCTCCCGTGCATATACGGCGGCCTGATCCAACAATTTCTTCGCAAGGCCATGGTTTCTTTTTTCCTCTGCAACAAAAGTGTGCTCGATGACCATGACATCCGCCAACTGCGTCCAGGTGATCTCTCCAACTGTCTTTCCTTCCTCTTCGAGTTGGTAGGCGAACTCTTCATGCCCAAGTTCCTTCAATTTAAATTCCACAGTACTTTCTCCTCCTCGCACTTACTTATTGATTGCCAGCGGACGGAGCGACGCTTCGATCTGTTCGCGTTTCGGCTCCAGGAACGGCGGCAATGCCAGTTTTTCGCCGAGCGTCTCCATCGGTTCATCGGTTGCAAATCCGGGTTCATCTGTCGATAATTCGAAAAGAATGCCGTTCGGCTCGCGGAAATAGATCGCTTTGAAATAATAGCGGTCCACTTCGCCCGATGTCATGAATCCGTTCGAACGCAGGTAATCGTTCCATTTGCTGTATTCCTCGTATGTTTTCACGCGGAACGCGACGTGGTGGACGCTGCCTCTTCCAGGTCTTTCAACAGGCAGGTCTGTCCGTTCCTCTAAATGTACTTCGCCGGCCGGGCCGCCTTTTCCTGTCGAAAACACCAAAATTTCTTTCATTCCCGGAACTTGCGGCGGATACGAGCCGATTTGCTGGAAGCCCATGATCTCCGTCAACACCTTTGCCGTCTTATCGTTTTTCCGGACGGTCAAGCGGACATGGCCGAGGCCGACAATGGCGAAGTCTTCCGGAACGCCCGCTTTGGTCCACGGAATGCCGTATTCAATGCCGGTGCCGTCATCAACGACCAGCATCAGACGGGAACCTTCGAAATCTTGGAAAGCGAGTGCACTGCGCCCAAACACTTCTTCAATTTCGCCGTGCGGCACTCCATGTTCGTTGAAACGGTCCATCCAATAATGGAGTGCCTTTTCGCTCTTGACCCGCAGAGCGGTATTGCTGATGCTCGAAACGCCTGGATAGGTCTGCCCCGCCATTGGAATATCAAAATACGTCATGTCGGTTCCCGGTGTCCCTACTGCATCAGCATAGAAAAGATGGTAGGAAGATGTCGAGTCCTGGTTGACGCTTTTCTTCACCAAGCGCATGCCAAGAATCCGTGTGAAAAAGTCATGGTTTTTGTCTGCATTGGCGGTGATGGCGGAAACGTGGTGAATACCTTCTAGTTTCATTTTTTGTTCCTCCCCTTAATTATCTTGAATTCGAGATATTAATCACATCATAGCACCTCCTTTTCTCCGGTGCAAGAATCCGGATTGGCAGCTGCAAAATAAAAAAACAGGCAGTTCCGGCAATGCCTGGAACCGCCTGTTTATCAAATTAGCTCACCAATCCACGGATCCCGTCGATTAGTCTGTTGAAAAAATTCTTTACGCCTTGCCAAAATCCTTCGTCATTGACGACTGTGCCAATTTTGTCTTCAATCGTTTTGCTCAGATCTTCCAGCTGCGTCGACCATTTTGAAAAGTCGATGTCGAGGTTCCGAATGCGGTCCATCAAATCCACCAGCAGCTGGCGGTCTTCCGGGCTCAATTCAATCTGGAGCTTCGTCAATTGCTCTTCGACAATTTTCTCCACTTCTTCACGGGTAGCTGGATCTTGTGCAGCAATCTCCTTTTTGATTTCTGTCAGGAGTTCGCTGACCTTCTCATCGCTCACGCCGTTATCTGCCAGTTCAGTAGCAACTTCGAGTTCATCGTTTGCGACATCGGTCCGCTCAGGGTCCAATTGTTCGCCGTTCACTTCGTATGCCTTATAGATGCCGACCAGCGCAGAATGTCCCGTTACCGCTTTCGGCGCAGCAACTTCGACCGTTGCATCTTCAATTCCCGCTGTCAGCATCGCATTGGCGTACATTTCAGATGTAACCTGTGTGATGTTATCCGGCGTCACGATTTCGATGACCAGTCCTTCACCGGCTTCTTTGCGGGTGATTTTAGCGGAGGAATACATGCGTGCCCGCGGATCGCCATCTTTAATATACGCGACCAGGTCTTCACCGGTCACTTCGATTTCTTCCACTTCCGCTTCTTCAGCGACGTCCAGGCTTTCTGCGACGCTCTGTTTTTCAGCATCCGACAGATTTCCGCCGTACACGACGATCGGAACCCCCAATTTTTCATTTATGCCTACGTTTGCCGAGCCGGCTTGCGGCGCGAGCAAGGAAATTGCCAGTATGATGGTGATGATGGATATCATTTTCTTCATAGTTATTGCCCCTTTCTCCAAATTAATACGCTTTTAATTGGAAAAGGTTGCATCAGCGTGTTAATTTGGTCCAGCCTTCTTCTTGGATGATTCTGCGCTCTTTATACAAACGCCCCATGGCGCGTTTGAACGCGGCTTTGCTCAAGCCGAACATTTCAAAGATTTCATCCGGCGAAGACTTGTCCGTGAACGGCATTTGGCCTCCGGACTCTTCGAGATAGCGCAAGATCATTTCTGCATCATCCGACAGGCGCTCCTGCTTGCGCGGCAGCAGCGAGCCATTGAGCGTGCGGTCTTCCTTGACACCGATGATGCGCACGGTCTTCTCTTCTCCGAGGCGCGGTTCTGTTTCGCGCTCTGATTCATGGACGAACACGCGGTACATTTCAGGCACCGTCAGCATGAATGAACCGACCGGCAACAAGCGGTACGCCCGCGCTTTCAAGTCTTTGTTGAAGACTTCTTCAGGTGCCGGGGCACTCAGCTCCAGCACCGTCTCTTCTGTCGCCAGCCTTCCGTATAGATCGCCGTAGCGGTCCGTCCGCAGCGTCATGAACAGATGGTCACCTTGCTGCGGCCATAATTCCTGGACTTGCGGAAGGTCCGCGGGCAATACATAGACTTCACGCGTCGTGCCGATATCCACAACTGCGCCTTCACGCGGTGAGACTTTCAGCACTTTCGCCCAGCCATAGACACTCGGCAGGATATGCGGAATCATCGGCGTTGCCGCGATGCCGCCTTGGCGGTTGCGATAGAGAAATACCTCGATTTCCTCTCCGACTTCCTGTCCTTCTTCTATTTCTGATGCATTCATGACAACTTCATCGCCCGATCCATCCGTCAATACCCATAGTGATGTGGAACGGTCGATAATGCGCAAAGTCGCTTTCAATCCTGGGTGCAAACTCATATTGCAGCCTCCTTCTATTTAACTTTCTTTTTGGTCATTCTTCAGTTTCTCCATCTTCGCCAAAAGCTCCGGGCTTTCCTCGAGCACTTGGACCAGATCCGCTATGCGGTCGATGGAATTCCAGCTTAAATGATGTTCGATGCCTTCGACGTCCCCGTAGATGCGTTCCTCTTCCACCCCGATCACGCGCAGGAACTGCTCCAGCAGATCATGCCGCTTCAACAGGCGCTTGCCGAGTTTTTGGCCTTTCGGCGTAAGGACCAGCCCGCGGTACCGTTCATAGATCAAATATCCGTCTTTATCCAGCTTCTGCACCATCTTCGTCACAGATGACGGCAGCACCGACAAAGTTTCCGCGATATCGGATACGCGCGCATAGCCTTTTTGCTCGATCAGTGCATATATTATTTCAATATGGTCTTCCATACTCGGAGTCGGCAAAGTCGTTCCCTCCTTAACATAACTCTCTTCAGTTTACTATACCGCTACCGCTGAAACAACCGAACCCGCAGAAAGGCGGCGCTCACCAAATTTTCTGGATGTTTCATTATAACTAAGCAGGGGTACAGATTAATAACTCGAAAGAAAGGTTAGGTGAAAAGCATGGGACGTATTCTTTGGATTATTTTAGCAGTTATTATTGTTATTTGGTTAATCGGATTCTTAATGGATGTAGCCGGTGGGTTAATCCACATTCTTTTAATTATTGCAGCTATCATTTTAGTTATTAACTTGGTTACAGGCAGAAAAGGCGTTTAGCCACTCATAAGCAACCATAAAAACATGGGGGCTGTCTAAAAAGCTCCAAACTAAAGACCGGAGGAGAAAAAGCATTGCTTTTTCTCCTCCGGTCTTTTCGATTTGCTATAAATGGCTGCTGGGAATGGAGGCGGCGACTCCAGCGGAATAGCGAAGTGCCGAAATCCACTCGGACGCCAGTCAATGCTTGACCGAAGCTTGCGAGGGCAAGCATTTGCGACGAGCTTGCGCAGGAGCACAGGTTCTTAGTTAGTTCGGCGCAAGCCCGCGGAAAGCGTCCGCCGCAATGGACAGCAGCCCTTTTTGGACAGCCCCTTGTTCTATTGCCTGATCTTTGCGTAGACACATGTGTCCCGCAGCTTGTTCTTTGAGATCGAGTCGTTCCGCAGGATGCCTTCGAGCTCGAAGTCCAGCCGTTCAGCAACTGCCCGGCTTCGCACGTTTTCCGGATCGCACCGTATTTCGACACGATTCGCTTCAAGTTCTTCGAAAGCGAAACGCGTGATGCGCTCGACCGCTTCCGTCACGTAGCCCTTGCCTTCGAATTTATGGTCGACCCAATAGCCGATTTCGAATTTCCGGACTTCCCAGTTGATGCGGTGAAGACCGGAAGAACCGATGAATTCCCCGGTTTCTTTCGAGAAGAAATGCAGGCGCAGGTCCTTTCGAAGCTGGAAATTCGCCGCCGCTTCGATCAGCACCGCTTCTGTTCCTTCAAGTTCCGGTTTGTTCTCTGCGAAAGGCAGCCAAGGGCGGAGCGACTCCAGCGAGTGCAGCACCGCTTCGTAGCATTGTACCGCATCTTCCCGCCGGGGTGCACGGATCAAGAGGCGCTCCGATTCGAACTCATCCGGGAACTGGAGCAGCACCGGATTGAACTGGGGCTGTTTTTTGCCGATCAGGATATCATCCCAGTGGACCGGGGTCGTAATGCCGGCTTCCCAGTCTTCCCGCGTCATGCCGTAGGTAACCGCGTCGTAATAGCGGTTTTCCTTCGGTGCGAACCACGCTTGGCGGATATGGGCCTCTTTGACAAAGCCTGTCCGTTCGAACGCCTTGCGCATCGCGAAATTATCATGCCGTGTATTGCCTTCGAGCCGGATTTTCTTCTCCGGCAGGGAAAACACGAAGTCTGCGATCATTTTCAGTGCTTTCGGGCCATATCCCTTGCCGCGGTACGGCTCCGCAATCCGCAGGTCAAACAGCGGAATATCGTCCTGAAGATCGAAAATCTTCACAAGGCCCACTTGTTCGCCCTCGTCATTTTCAATCCAGAAAGTCCTCACTTGATCGCTTTTATAGCCGCCTTCTTCGATCGTCTTTTCGATCAAAGCGCGGACCGGATGCTCCTGCCCGTGGAACGGCCAGGAGTTGGTCGTCATGAATTCAATAAGCTGTTCCTGCTCTTCGATCGTCCACTCCGTCAACTTCACTGCATTATCCCCCATGTTGCTGTTACTTTTGAATCTTCACAAGCCGGAGCGCATTCAAGATGACCAGCAAGGTCGCACCCATATCGGCAAAGATGGCGATCCATAACGTCAGCCATCCTGGAATGATCAGAAGCAAAGCGATAATTTTCAAACCCAATGCGAAAATGATATTTTCCTTTATTATACGCAAAGTTTTTCGGCTTAGTCGAATAGTATATGGAAGTTTCTCTAAATCATCCGCCATGAGGGCGATATCTGCAGTTTCAAGAGCAGCGTCGGTGCCGGCTCCGCCCATCGCAATGCCGACGGATGAGGCTGCCAAAGCCGGCGCATCGTTCACGCCGTCGCCGACCATGGCGACCGGCCCATACTCTGCCTGCAGCTCTTTGATCGCTGACAGCTTGTCTTCAGGCATAAGGCCTGCACGAACATCGGTCACGCCGATTTGGGAAGCGATGGCAGCCGCGGTTGCCGGATGGTCTCCCGTCAGCATGATCACTTCTTCGATGCCCATGCCTTTCAAGCTTTCGATGATGGCCGGGCTTTCGCTGCGGATGGCGTCTGCCACTGCCACAGCACCGATCAATTCCATTTCGGAAAATACCGCCATGACCGACTTGCCGCTTTCCTGCAATTTCCGGTATTCATCCGGCACGGCAAAACCGGCTTCCTCCGCCCAGTCCAGGCTGCCGACACTCACGCGTACGCCGTTGACCAAAGCGCTCACTCCTTTGCCGGTCACGGATTTGAATCCCTTCATGCTATAGGGTTCCGGCACTTGGCTGGTGATGGCGCGTGCCAGCGGGTGCTGGGACATCGCTTCGGCCGAAGCCGTAATTTTCAGCACTTCTTTTTTCGTGTAGCCGGCTTCTGAAAGAACATCGGCCAGTTCAGGGAAGCCTTTCGTCAACGTGCCGGTCTTATCAAACGCAACAGCTTTGATGCGCCCGGTTTCTTCAAGATGGATGCCGCCTTTAATAAGGACGCCTTGGCGTGCCGCGTTGCCGATTGCGGTCACGATGGCGACCGGCGTGGACACGACGAGCGCACATGGACAGCCGACGACGAGCACTGCCAGCCCTTGGTAGATCCAAAGCTCCCAGTTCCCGGTCACGAAGCCTGGCACGAGCGCCACCAGGAACGCGATGACGATAATGGCAGGCGTGTAGTACTTCGCAAATTTATCGACGAATTGCTGGGAAGGCGCTTTTTCAGCCTGCGCTTCTTCCACCAGGTGAATGATTTTCGCAATCGTCGTATCTTCCACGCGCTTGGTCACCATGATTTCAAGCGCGCCTTCTTCGTTCATCGTTCCGGCAAACACTTCATCTCCTGGATGCTTCGCTGCCGGAATCGATTCGCCCGTGATCGCTGCCTGATTGACCGAACTCTCGCCGCGCGCAACCGTGCCGTCCATCGCGATTTTCTGTCCCGGCTTGACGATCATCGTGTCGCCGATGCGGACATCTTCCGTATCCAGCTCGATCAGTACCCCATCCCGTTGGACCAATGCACGCGCAGGCGCCAAATCCATCAGCCCGCGGATGGACTGGCGGGCTTTGTTCATCGAAAACGCCTCGAGCATTTCGCTGATGGCGAACAGGAAGACGACGACGGCGCCTTCCCGCCATTCCCCGATGATTGCTGCGCCGATGATGGCAATCGTCATCAGTGTTTTCATGTCGAATGTAAATTTCACCAAGTTCTTCAGGCCGGTCCAGAACATATGATAGCCGCCGACAAGCATCGAACCGGCGAACAAGCCGACCGCAAGCGGATCCGTTTCAGCCGCCTGGAACGACACCATGATCCCGAGTACCAATAAAACCAGCGAAATTGCTGTTTCGATTGTCTGTCGGCGTTTGTAGAACGGCACATGCGGTGCCTTCTCTTTTTCGGGATATACACGGATATGGTCGAACGCCCCCGCTTTTTCCAATTCTTCAATGGAAACATTGCCGTCCACCATCAATTTTGACGCCCCGAAGTTCAGGCTGACGTCCTTGATGTTCGGCATGGCCCGGATATTCTTCTCGAATTTCGCCGCACAGCTTGTGCAGGAAAGGTTTTCAAGACGGTATGTCTTTTGCATGCTGCCCACCTTCTTTCGCGTGTTCATGCGCAATCGTCACCAATTGATATACGTGGCTGTCTGATAAGGAGTAATACACTTGCTTCCCTTTTTTCCTCGACTTCGCCAGTCCCCGCTCCCGCAAATAGCGCAGATGATGGGAGGCTGTGGCGGTTGAAGAGCCGATGACCGCTGCGATGTCACAGACGCACATCTCCTCTTCGATGGTCAGGGCATATGCAATATTCAAGCGCGTCTCATCGGCCAGTGCCTTGAACAAGTTCGCCACTTCCGACAAGTCCGCCATATGGTTTTGGACATTTTCCACCACTTCCGGATGGACTTTGGTAACTTCACAGATTTCTCTCATGCCGCTTCCCTCTTTCATTCAAACCTTGGTTTGATTGTTAAGGCCAGTATACGTTTTTCCCGCCTCTTAGTCAAACATCCGTTTGAATGAGTATATTTACAGCGGCAGAAAAAAATGATAAAGTTTTACCTATTGGCCAGACCCGGGACTTCTCTGAGAGTGAGCAGTCAACAATAAACTCTATCTAAAAGGAAGTGGAATTTTTTGAACACCCTGTCTTATAAAGAACAATGGTTCGGCTATATCCGTGGGGATATTCTGGCCGGCATCGTTGTTGCGCTAGCCCTGATACCGGAAGCGATCGCGTTCTCGATCATTGCCGGTGTGGACCCGATGGTCGGGCTGTACGCATCGTTCTCTATTGCGGTCATCATCGCATTCGTCGGCGGGCGCCCCGCCATGATTTCAGCAGCAACAGGCGCCATGGCGCTGGCCATGGTTTCGCTGGTGCGCGACCACGGACTGGATTATTTGCTTGCTGCTACCATTCTGACCGGGGTTCTCCAAATACTGTTTGGAGTCTTTAAAATCGCACGCTTTATGAAGTTCATCCCGCGCGCCGTCATGATCGGCTTTGTCAATTCGCTGGCGATCCTGATTTTCATGGCCCAAGTGCCATTTATTTTTGGCGTCAACGCCATTACGTATGTGTTTGTAGCCGCGACGCTTGCGATCGTCTACATCCTGCCGCGCTTTTTCACGGCGATTCCGGCTCCGCTCATCGCCATTCTGGTGCTGTCGGGCATTGTCATGTACACCGGAATGGACATGCAGAACGTCGGCAGCCTCGGCACCATTTCACAGACCTTGCCGACCTTCTTCCTTCCAGATGTGCCGCTTAATTTCGAAACCTTGCAGATCATTTTCCCGACCGCTTTGGCGCTGTCAATCATCGGTCTGCTTGAATCGCTGCTCACCGCCTCCATCATCGATGACGCAACGGAAACCGATTCGGATAAGAACAAAGAAGCGCGCGGCCAAGGGATCGCCAACTTCATCACCGGGTTCTTCGGCGGCATGGCCGGCTGTGCGATGATCGGCCAGTCGGGTATCAACGTCCGCTCCGGCGGCCGGGGCCGGCTGTCCACTTTCGTCGCAGGCGCTTTTCTGATGTTCCTGATCATTGTACTCGGGGAATGGGTGGTCCAGATACCGATGCCGGTACTTGCCGGCATCATGGTCATGGTCTCGATCGGCACCTTTGACTGGGGTTCATTCAAATATGTGATTTCTGCCCCAAGATCCGATGCCATCGTCATGCTGTTGACCGTTGTGGTGGTTGTTTACACGCATGATTTATCGAAAGGCGTCTTCGCCGGCGTCATCTTGAGCGCCATCCTTTTTGCCGCCAAGATTTCGAAAGTGGAAGTGCGAAAAGAAGGGTTGGGCAAGGGTTTGTCGAATGTTTATACAGTACACGGGCAATTGTTCTTCGCTTCCACCCAGGATTTTGTTTCCGCATTCGACGATGTCGAACCGGCAGAACGGATCACCATCGACTTTTCAGATGCCCATGTCTGGGATGATTCAGGGGTCGGTGCAATCGATCGGGTCATGAACAAGCTCCAGGCAAAAGCGGAAACCGTAGAAATCACCGGATTGAATGAATCGAGCCAGAAGCTTGTCAGCAAATTGGCAACATTCGGCAATCCCGGCAGAAGTTCAAGCCAACATTAAGGGGGACTTGCTATGTACCAGAAAATCCTCGTCGCAGCAGATGGTTCCGACCATTCAAAACGCGCCGCACGCGAAGCCGTGAAGATGGCAAAATCGAACCCCGACGCTGTCGTCACATTGCTTTATGTCATCGATTATGAAAAAGCACGCAATGAAATCCTCCATGGACAAAGCAGCGATGAAGTCCATTTCGAGCGCCGAAAGCATCTCTTGCCGCTCGAGGAAATCTTCCGCGATGCCGGCGTAGCTTTTGAAACAAAGACCTTACACGGCACCCCGGGCCCGACCATCGTCAAACACGCCAACGAAATCGGCTATGACGTTGTCTTTATCGGCAGCCGCGGGTTGAATGCCTTGCAGGAAATGGTACTCGGCAGCGTCAGCCATAAAGTGGCAAAGCGCGTACAGGCACCTGTCATTATTGTGAAATGAAAAAGAGCAGTCCACCGAAATTCGGGGGACTGCTCTTTTTGGTATAATCGAGGAAAAAGAAAATGGTGATGTCAATGGAAAAAGGAAACTTGAATTCGATAGCAGACATTGAAGGCGTAACAGTCGGCCACACGACGCTGGATGCGGACCTTTCGGAAACCGACGCCGTCCGCACGGGCGTCACGGCCATCCTGCCCCATGCCGGCAATTGGTTCGAAGAGAAAGTGCCTGCTGCGAGCTTTGTGCTGAACGGCTTCGGCAAAACCGCCGGCCTTATTCAGGTGGATGAACTCGGCGTACTCGAGTCGCCGATCATGCTGACGAATACGTTCAGCGTAGCGGCCGTGCTGCAAGGGACCATGGACTGGATGCTGAAACAGAACCCGGCAATCGGCGATTCGACCAGTTCACTCAATATCGTAGTCGGCGAATGCAATGACAGTTACTTGAATTCGATGCGGCTCATGGCCGTCAAACCGGAGCACGCAGCCCAAGCGATCGATTCCGCTTCCGCCGATTTCGCCCAAGGAGCTGTCGGGGCCGGCAAAGGCATGATCTGCTACGGCGTCAAGGGCGGCATCGGCTCCTCTTCACGTATTGCGCGGTATGAAGATGAAGCGTTCACCGTCGGCGCATTGGTGCTGTCGAATTTCGGGCGCAAGGAGGAAATCGCCATTGCGAATTGGCTGTCCGATTCTCCCGCTCCTGAAAAACCGGATGGTTCGGTCATCATAGTGATCGCCACTGATGCCCCGCTCGATAGCCGCCAGTTGAAGCGCATTGCCAAACGGGCTGCCATCGGCCTCGGACGCACCGGCACCCATATCCACAACGGCAGCGGCGACATCATCATCGCCTTTTCCACCGCCGGGCGCGTTTCCCACCATTCCAAAGAAACGTTCCGTACCGCCACGCTGCTCCGGGATGAGCATCCGCTGATGGCCGAATTGTTCCAAGGCACCATCGAAGCAACCGAAGAAGCGGTCTACCAGTCGCTGTTCCATGCAGAAACCACCACGGGGCGGCTAGGCCGCGTCATTGAAAAAGGGGAATTCAATTAACAAAACCGCTCCGGGTCATCGGAGCGGTTTTTGACTATAGACACAGTCTAATTTAAATGAATAGAAATGTATAAGCTCGAACGGGCTGGCCACGAAACTCTAGCGGAAGAAGAGAAACAATGCAGAAACAGTTCGGGTATCTCCGCTTTTTGCTTCATGTTTCCTAGAATTTTTGATAAACACGATTCGTAATTTGGATTTCCCTCTGATTGAAATCCTTTCCAGCGCCGGCGCGTCAAAGGGCTAGGCAATAAAATGGGCCAAAGGTAGTTTGGGCCATTTTATTTTCGACGAAGCTAGCGCAGCGATGCAGGAGCAGAAGGTTTTTCACAATGAGACGAGTGTTCTTCTCGGCTCATGGCGAAAGCCATGCCCAAAGCGGCCAAAGCGGTGTAAATAGGTTATTTCTTTCATTACATGAAATAATAGCCGGCACTGAATAGCAGGATGCCGCTCAAGAGTGTAGCCCCTAGGTAGCCCGCTGCCTGCAGCAGGCGGCCGTCCTCGAAATCCTTTACGGCATCGAGCGCCATAGTGGAAAACGTGGTAAAGGCACCGAGGAAGCCGGTTATCCAGAACAGGGAATCACTCCCGGCACCAAGGAATGCGCCAAGCGCGAAGGATCCGGCGCTGTTGACAAACCAGGTGGCAATTTTCGGCTGGGCAGAACGGCTTTCAGCCAGCATATAGAAGCAATAGCGGGCAAAAGCACCCAAGAAACCGCCAACAGCGATTGCAATCATCAGGCGCCCCCCTTTCTGCCGGCGGCCAGTCCGGCTGCAGCGGCTGCTGCTGACAAAACTGTCATTCCCACCGCAAACAGCAGCCCTTGCACAAAGGAAGCTTCGATCAAGCGGAACCATTCTGCCGAAAACGCGGAAAACGTCGTGAAGGAACCGAGCAGGCCGGTGGAAACGAACAGCCGGAACGGAGCAGATTTTTGCTGAAAGCGGCCTGCCACCCAGCCAAGAAAGAAGCTCCCGAGCAGATTCACTGTCCATAACGCTGCCACAGAGGAAGCCAGTTCATATACGCCTGCCCTTAACAAAGCACCCGCCATCCCGCCAAACCCTACTGCTAATCCGTTCTTCACCCTGACCGACCCCAAATCCGTTTTCTCCAGTATAACTCACTCGGCAAGCAAGGTTAAGACCGACCCTTCCACTTCCCCTTGGAGCACAGTTTCATGGTAATCGCCGTTCGCCCAGTCTTCCACTTGGTTGTGGAAGAACTCCGACTTCATGTGGCCGCTCAATCCCGGGCCGACGATGTGATGGGCACTCGACAAATCGCTCAGGTCCGCAACGAACCGCCATGAGGCTCCATGGTCGACATTGCCTTCGCTGTCAAATGCAGCTGCTTGTACTGTGATATTCGAACCGCCGATCGGGACGGGATCCGGATTCAGAAACTCGGCAAATATCGGAGAAGCTCCGGCAAGCGGATGCGGGAAGGTCAGCTTATGGTCTTCGCCCCATTCCCAGTCTTCAGGGTCCTCCCCGAATTCCTCTTCGATTTCCCGGACGCTTTCCTCCAAAGCATCCGCCAGCCATTTGCTGGTGCCGCCATACTCCTTGACCCAAGCGCCTTCGTTCCCTTCGAATGCATCCCGCATCATTTCGTCAGTGATGTGGTTTTTGCCGGGCAAAAGCGTGAAGACATCTTCCGGGAAACTTTCAGCGAGCAGGGTTTCCGGCAGCTGCTTTATCCATTTATGGAACACGAGCGGCGCTGCCTGATGGCGGCTGTCCACCTGATCCCACTCCTCCATCATTGCAAAGAGTTCATCGAATCGATCAGTCTCTTTCTGCACTTCAGCCATCATGCCGTCGAGAAACTCGGCCGCATATAAATTTTTCTGGTCCATCTGCAGCGCGATCATGTCTTCTTTCGTCAAGTCGTCCGAGGCTTCCAGCACTTCGGCAATCCGTTCATAGCGGTAAGGCTGCGCCCAAAAATCGGAGATATGGTACGGGTAGGAATCATCGACGACCTCGTTATTCGCCGTAGCGATAAATCCGCTTTCCGGATTCACGACGGTCGGCAGCTCATCGAATGGCACAAATCCTTCCCAGCCGTATTCCGCAGAATCGCCTGGTACCGGCAATTGGCCGTTGCCATTCTTCCGGATCGGAATGCGCCCGTTCGCTTTATAGGCAATTGTCCCATCGGTTGAAGCAAAGACAAAATTCTGAGCCGGCGCCTGGAAATCTTCGAGTGCCGTTTCAAATTCGGCCCAGTCCGAGGCTTTGTTAAAGCTCAACACTGCCTGGAGCTCGAGCGTCGGTTCGAGCGCAGTCCATTGCATCGAGAATTGTGCTCCGGGATCCTCTTCTTTATAGATGACATCCGAGATAATCGGACCGTGCCGCGTTACGAGCACTTCAAAATCTTCGGTCTTGCCGTCTTTCACTTTGATCGGCTCTTTCCGGACTTCCGCCTGTTCCCATTCGCCTTCATAGAGGAATTGGGTCGGATCCTCCGGATTTGGCGTCTCAATGTACAAATCCTGCACATCCGGACCGACATTCGTCACACCCCAGGCGATTTTCTCGTTATGGCCCAGGATGATACCAGGAATCCCGGCAAAAATGACGCCGCTGACATTCTGTGCCGGCGACTCCAGATGCATCTGGTACCAGATCGATGGCGTCGACAAGCCCAAATGGGGATCATCCGCCAGAAGCGGCATGCCGCTCTCCGTCTTGTCGCCGGAAACGACCCAGTTGTTGCTGCCGTTGAACTCCGGCGGGACTAGCGATGAATCGAATGCTCCCGCGACTTGCACCGGGTGTTTTTTATTCGCTGCAATGATGGCAGGTGCGTCTTCGGGATATTGGATGAAAAGCTCTTTCGCTTTGGGTTCCGGAAATTCGTTCAGCGCCCAGTGGCGGACGGCAAGCGAAGACCAGTGGCCGCCCAGGTCATAAGCCATGAATTTGCCGATCGTCAGCGAGTCGGTCGGCGTCCATTCTTCCGGTTCGTAGCCAAGCAAGGCAAACTCATAGCTCAGCTTGCCTTCCTTTTTCGCTTCTTCCATGAATGCATTGACCCCTTCGGCGTACCACTGGAGCACTTGCTTCGCATCCGCATCATAGCCCTCCCAAGATTTTTCGGCTGCATCGCGCAAACTGAACGTGCGGAAGAATTTATCCCGGTCCACTGCTGCAGCGCCCACCACTTCCGCAAGCCTTCCGCTTGCCTGGCGGCGCGACAAGTCCATCTGGAACAGGCGGTCCTGCGCCTGGACGTAGCCTTGTGCTCGGTAGAGGTCCGCATCCGACTTCGCTTCGATGTGCGGGACGCCAATCGAGTCGCGCGTCACTGTGACATTGCTGTCAAGGACGCCGACCGCCAGTTCCCCCTCCACCTGCGGGCTCGACTTCCCTATGTAAACGTTTACAAAAATGAGCGCCGCGACTGCCAATACCAACACGCCGCCTAAAATCCCCAAAACCCACTTCAGCCATTTTCTATTTTTCGGCTCTTTCCCCACTTGCTTTTCCCCCTTATTGCTTTCTTTTTGTTCTGCCTATTCCTTTCGACCGGCCAGCGGCAAATCCCTTTTTCCCCCATAAATAAAAGCCCGCCAGAAGCGGGCTCAATGGTTGATATCTTCTTCGCCAAGCACCATTTTCACTTTCGGCACCTGCTTTTTCTCCGTCAGCACATAAAGGACGTCGCCGACTTTCAGTTTCGTCGTACCGGTCGGCATGACCAGCTTTCCTGATCGGATAATGGCACTGATCAACGTCTGCTTCGGAAGGCCGATTGTCTGAACCAACTGCCCGGCAAACGGCGATTTCGCCGTCAGCTCCACTTCCAGCATTTCCGCATTCGCCCGGTCCATTGAGATCAACTCAAGAGAATGAATGCGTTTCGGCAAGGCCCGGCCGTTCAATTTCAGCTTCATGGCCATATAGGGAATGGTCGAACCCTGGATCAATGCAGAGGTCAACACGATAAAGAACACGATATTGAAGAACAGGTAGCTGTTCTCTACACCCGCAAGCATCGGGAAAGTGGCCAGCACGATCGGCACCGCCCCCCGGAGCCCTGCCCATGAAAGAAACAGCTTCTCGTTCAAACTGTAATTGAAGAACAGCGTGGAAATAAAGACAGCAATCGGGCGCGCCACTAAAATGAGCACGAACGATAGCACAAGTCCTCTCCACATGAGATCCCAGTCGAACAATTGGCTCGGGAATACCAGGAGCCCGAGCAAAACGAACATGATGATCTGCATCAGCCACGCGACCCCTTCATGGAAACTGATGATCGAGTAGCTCTGTGTCAATTGCCGGGTCCCGATGACAAGCGCCGCCAAATAGACGGCGAGCAAGCCGCTGCCGTGCAGCATCGCGGTCGCACTGTAAATGAAGATGGCAAATCCGGCGGACAGGACGGGGTACAGCCCCGAAGCGTCCAGACGGATCCGGTTCAGCGTCCAGGAAGCCAGGAAGCCCAAAGCCACTCCAAACACAGCCCCAAGGCCCATTTCCAGAATGAAACTGCCGAACATGGTCCCGATGGAAGCTTCGGGCAAAGTAATAAGTTGAATGAAGGCGATTGTCAGAAACATAGCCATCGGATCGTTGGTTCCGGATTCCGCTTCCAGCGTTGAAGAGATTTTTGATTTGATATTTTGTCCGGCTAGCACGGAAAATACCGCCGCCGCATCGGTCGAGCCGACAATCGAACCTAGAAGAAAGGCCTCAAGCCAGGAAATATCGAGGATATAATTTGCGGTGACCGCTACAATGGTCGTGGTGATGACGACTCCAATGGTCGCGAGGGACAAAGAACCGCCGAGAACAGGCTGGATGTGCTTCCACTTGGCTTGCAGCCCCCCTTCGAAAAGGATGAAAATGAGTGCTACGATGCCGACCAGCTGGGCAATTTCCGCGTTTGAAAAATAGATCAATCCCGAGACGTCGCTTCCCAGCACCATTCCGATAATCATGAACAGCACCAGGGACGGCACACCGGCCCTCGATGAAACCTTCGTCATCAGCACTCCGGCCAACAGGAAAATCCCACCCATGAGGATCAAACCGTTAGTCGAGAATTCAATCATAACGGACCTCCTTTTATTGTCAGATAGTTTAGTATATCATAATCCTCTTTCGACATAAAAAACGGCCGCCTTCTAAAGGCAGCCGTTCAGGGGATCAAAAAGAATCTTCCCCAACGATTTTCACTTCAAGTTCAAGATCGATCCCGAACTTTTCACGGACTGCCGATTTCACCATTTCAATCGTCTGGATATAATCGTTCGCAGTTGCGTTGTTCTTATTGACAATAAATCCGGCATGTTTTGTGGAAACTTCCGCTCCGCCAAAACCTTTGCCCTGCAGACCGCTTTCCTGGATCAGCTTGCCGGCGAAATTTCCCGGCGGGCGTTTAAAGACACTGCCTGCTGAAGGAAACTCAAGCGGCTGCTTGGATTCCCGCTGATGCGTCAAATCGCTCATCTTTGCATCGATTACTGCCTGATTGCCGAATTCTAGCTCAAACTCTGCAGACAGGACGTAATAGCCTTTTTTGGTAATGATACTCTTCCGGTAGCCGAGTTCCAAGTCTTCCTTGGAAAGGACCATTTTATCGCCTTCGCGCGTCAGGACCGTCGCTTGCTTGATGATGTCCTTGATTTCACCGCCGTAAGCACCGGCATTCATCGCCATGGCTCCACCGATGGAACCCGGGATCCCGCAGGCAAATTCAAATCCGGTCAACCGGTTGGATGCTGCAACCTTTGAGACCTCTTTGATATTGGCTCCGCCTTGTGCATAGACGGTAGTGCCTTCGATCCGGATGGTTTTGAGGCTTTTCAAATTCAGGACGATGCCCCGGACGCCGCCGTCGCGGACCACCATATTCGATCCGTTGCCCAAAAGCAGCAGCGGAATATTGTTCTCGTGCGCATATTTCACTGCATAAGCAGTTTCATCTTCAGTTGTCGGTGTAACAAATACATCGGCCGGCCCACCCATTCTTGTTAACGTATGGAGGTGTAGCGGTTCATCGATTTTCACATGATCATCAGCCAAAAAACGGCGGAGATCGGTCATCCATTGTACTTTCGTCATCCCAAGCAAATCCCTTCTTAACTTTTCACTTCTAATAGTATCTATTTTTCTGGCCGATTTGACAAGGGAAAGCCCTATCTTCCGTTCAAAAGACCGATAAAATAAATATCTCTAATTCAAGATATTTTAATACGAGATTATTGACACCGAGATAAATGTGGGTTATAGTTTGAAAAGAATAAACATTCTAGGAGGAACTCACAATGAAAAAATGGACAATCGACCCGGCACACTCTGAAATCGGCTTTTCAGTAAAACACATGATGATCTCGAAAGTAAAAGGCTCATTCACTTCATTTGACGCAGAAGTAGAAGCGAACGAAGAAGATTTGACGAATGCCTTGATCGACTTCAAAATCGATACTGCCAGCATCACTACAAACAACACGGACCGCGACAACCACTTGCGCTCTGCAGACTTCTTTGATGCTGAACAATACCCGCACATTACATTCAAAGCTAACGAAATCGTCCAAAAAGACGATGAATATGAACTGAACGGCGACCTTACAATCAAAGGAGTTACCCGCCCTGCTACATTCGAAGTTGAATACGGCGGCAAAGGAACCAACCCATGGGGCGTCGAAGTCGTCGCTTTCAATGCGGAAGGCAAAATCAACCGTAAAGATTTCGGCCTTACGTGGAACCAATCGCTTGAAACAGGCGGCGTGCTAGTAGGCGAAGATATTAAGATTTCGCTAGAACTGCAGGCAAATCCTGCTTAATTTAAAAAAACTCTAAAAAAGCAGTGCGGATATTTTTCCGCACTGCTTTTTTGCTTTATATGGATCCCGGTTCCTGAATCTTCTTGAGCGGCTTCACCGCAGGGCCTTCCAGCACTTCGCCGGCATAGCCGAACCGCGAGCCGTGGCATGGACAATCCCATGATTTTTCCGCATCGTTCCATTTCGTTTCACAGCCCATATGCGTACAGGTCGCATCCACTAGATGGACTTGCCCGTATTCATCGCGGTAGCCGCCTGCTTTTTTGCCGGCAACTTTGACCCAGCCGCCTTCGCCTTTTTGCAGCTCGTCCACCGTTTTCGAAGCTGATTGCAATTTGCCTTTTACGAGCTCCTTCGCGACAGAACCATTGTCTTTCAGGAAGCTCAGCGCATCCGCTGCTTTCACTTTGGTGCGGGTCGGATCGAACACTTCTGCGTAAGGGTTTGCTTTTCCGAGAATCTGGTCGGTCAGCATCTTGCCGGCAATGGCCCCGTTCGCCATGCCCCATTTATGAAACCCTGTCGCAACGAGGATGTTGTCGTAGCCCGCGGTGATGGTGCCGACGTAAGGCACCGTATCGAGCGTCGTCATGTCTTGTGCTGACCAGCGGTAAGGGATGTCGGTCAAACCGAAATGCTCTTCGCCGAATTTCTCCAGGTTTTCATAATGTTCCATCGTCGGCGTCTTGCTTTTGCCGGTCGGATGGCCGTCGCCGCCGATCAGCAGCATCTTCTCGCCGTTTTCATCCAGTGCATAACGGAGGGAACGGGACGGCTGGTCGACACTGACATACATATCCTCCGGAATCTTGCCGGCCGTCCGCGCGGCGATGATATAGGAGCGGCTAACGGACATCCGGGCAAAATAGAAGCCGTCCGAATCGTTGAACGGATAATGCGTTGCGACAATCACTTTGTTGCAGGACAGATGGGACATGTTCTCGGTTTGGATGACCGGATCGTGTTTGCTGAGAATTTTTTGGGCGCGGGTGTTTTCATAGATCTTGCCGCCCATGCGCTCGATTTCACTGACCAGCTTCGCCAAAAATTTCACCGGGTGGAACTGCGCCTGATTGCGCATGACGACCGCTTCTTTCACGTCAAAAGGCAGCTCGACTTCATCTTTCGCCAGGCCGCCGGGGATGCCCAGCTTTTCATATGCTTCCGCTTCTTTTTTCAGCAATAAGGCACCAGGCGCCGTGTTGGCGTAGACAAAGGCGTTCAATTCAGCAAAGTCACAGTCGATGCCCAGCTCCGAAGCCGTCTTTTCGATGAAATCCTTCCCTTCCATATTCGCTTCGTAATACAAGCGGGCTTTTTCTTCGCCTACAATTTTGATCAGCGGATAATAGAACGCGCCGTGCTGAGCTGTCACTTTCGCCGTCGTGTAACCGGTCACGCCGTCAATCAGTTTGCCGGCATCGATGAGCGTCACTTTCCGTCCGGCCTTCGCGAGCAGGTAGGCGCTGATGATGCCGACGATTCCGCCTCCGACAATCCCGACATCAGTCGACTCATTTCCTTGCAGGGCTGGGAAGCCGGGAACTTCTTTATAGGTTCTCCAATACGATTCGATATCCTTTGGTACGCGGCTGAAATGTTCGTTTTGTGCCATGCCGTCCCTCCTAGTTTCGTTTACTAGTTATCTACCCTGTCTCTCTTTTTTTAATCAAAAGAAAAACCCGGAAGCGCGTCTGCGCTTCCGGGTTCCGGTTTGTTGTTTATGCGTTGATTCCTTGCAGGGAATGAGCCGCTTCTTTCACGCGTTCCATGCCTTCTGCAATGATTTCCTGTGCACGGTCTGGATCCAGTGCATGGCCTTCGATAATCACTTCGTTGATATCCTGGATACCGAAGAAATTCATGATGTTGCGGATATACGATACACTCATTTCAGCCGGAGCCATTTCAGGAGTGGAATAAATACCGCCGCGTGCATTCAGAATGATGACTTTCTTTTCAGGGACAAGGCCGACCGGGCCGTTTTCCGTGTACTTGAACGTCACACCCGCACGATAGATATAATCAATGAATGTTTGCAGAGCTGCCGGAATTGTCATGTTCCACAACGGGAAGGCAAAAACGACAATGTCCGCATCCATGAATGCATCCATCGCTTTTGAGGAAGCTGTCAAGATGCGCTGTTCAAGCTCACTCATCGGTTCAGCCTGAGCAGATTTTTGCATTGCATCAAAAAAGTCCTGCCCGAAATACGGCATGTCTTCTTTAAAGACATCAAAAGTCTTAACATTGGCATCGCTGCCGATTTCATTCATGAACACTTCGTACATTTTACTTGAAACCCCTTCAGTAGCAGGGCGGTTGTTCGCTTTTACAACTAGAACGTTCATTATTTATAAAACTCCTTTTTCGCTATTATTAGTATTCTCGAATTTGAGATACGTTTAAGTATAATAAAATTCCGGAGTCATTTCAATTTATCTGCTCACGCCTCGCACGAATCACCCGTACAATAGGAAGTCTTACTTTGCCCCATCGGCTTCAGTTTCGGACGGATGCCCTCTTCTTCTGCAATTTGGACAATTGAATCGACGAATGCCTGGAGCGGCTGTGCGCCTGAGATCGCGTATTTGCGGTTGATGACAAAGAACGGCACGCCTTGCACACCGATTTGGCGCGCTTCTTCGATATCGCCTGCCACTTCGGCGGCATACTTGTCCGTGTTCAGGACTTCTTCCGCCTCTTTGCGCGGCAGCCCGGCCTCTTCAGCCAACTCCAGCAGCGTTTCAGAATTGCCGACATTTTTTGCCTCGACAAAATACGAGCGCAGGAGCACTTCGGCCAATTCTGCATCCTTCCCGGATTCTTCCGCCAACTTCACCAAACGGTGTGCAGCAAACGTATTGGCTTCCACCATACCGTCAAAATTATATTCAAGGCCGACAGACCGGGCGTGGTCTGCAACACCTTTTGTCATCTCTTTTGCTTCATCGACCGAACGGCCGAACTTCTTGGCCAAAGCCTCATAAGTCGGTACTGTAGAATCGACCGGCGTCTCCGGGTTCAGCTGAAAAGCTTTATAAGTAATTTCTGCTTGTGTGTGAAAACCTGATTTCTCCAATGCTTGTTCCAGTGTGCGCTTGCCTATGTAGCAAAACGGACATACATAATCTGACCAAACTTCAATTTTCATTCTCTCACCTCACGGAATACTATAACAACGAACCCCGACCCCCTCAATTTTTTTGCTTGAGAGAAATGTGGAGATGCCCGCGCAAGCCCCGACAAGCGCTGGAGGGCTGGGGGTGAATGGCGCTTTTTGCCATTCGGCACCAGACCGAAGCGACCTCGAGGGGCTGGGCATCGGAACTGGACAAGAGAAATGCGGAAGCGGCCGTTTAGATTCGACCGGCGTAAGACGATTCGGCGAAGCGGCATGTTTTCAGCCGCACAGCCACGAAAAGCGAAAGTGCCCGGTCAGCTCTGTCAGGCATAAGGTGAACCAGCGACGTGGCGCTCTTTGCCACATAGCTGGTTTGACTTATGTCCAGAAGAGCTGGGCACTGGAGACTAGACACGAAGTGGCTTACGACCCGAGAATCTGGCCGCTGTAGCTGGACAAAGAAATGTGGAGATGCCCGCGCAAGCCCCGACAAGCGCTGGAGAAAATAGCTATTTGGACGGTTCTGTGTTTTATCGGCGATTCTAGGAGTTTATCAGCGATTCTCAGATTTTATCTGCGATAAAGAAAATCTATCTGTGTTCCCCAAAAACTGCCGCTCCTTGCCCCAACGCAACCTCTCCTCCACTTGCGGCGTCCTATTGCCTGTGCCTTCTTAAGACAGCCTATCCAAATAAAAAAACTGACCCCAAAAGGAGTCAGCTTAATGCTTCGGTGATGACCGGTATAATCTGTTTTTTGCGGGATACGACGCCCGGCAATAGGACGCGGTTGTCGACCACGCTCGACTTGAACGCGCCTTCGATGATGCCTGAACGGCTGCCAAGGACAATTGCCGTAGAGTCGTTGTTCAGAATATCCGTGACAACGAATACGAAAAGATCCAGGCCTTTGCGGGCGATTTTTTCATTCATCAACACTTCGATTTCTTTTTGGCGGCTGGTGACTTCTGCCACGTCTATTGCATTTACTTGCGCCACTTCAAAGCGGTGGCCGCCAGCTTCGAATTCCTTGGAATCCAGCGACATCAAGTCTTCCAATGTTTTATTGCTGAGGTCTGCCCCTGCTTTGAGCATGGCCAGGCCGTATTCTGCAGCGTCGACGCCGGCCATTTCCGCCAGTTCGCGGGCCGCCTGGACGTCCTGTTCTGTGCACGTCGGGGATTTGAACAATAGGGAATCGGAAATGATCGCCGACAGCATCAGCCCAGCTATGTTCGCCGGCACCTCGACCGCATTTTCCTTGAACAGCTTCAACAGGATCGTTGTCGTACAGCCGACAGGTTCAGCGCGGAAATAAAGCGGATCCGTCGTTTCAAAATTCGCGATGCGGTGGTGGTCCACCACTTCAATCACTTGGACATCGGCGATATCCACAGCGCTTTGCTGGCGCTCGTTATGGTCGACCAGGATCACTTGCGAAACTTCTTCCGAGACGCGTTCAACCAGGCGCGGCTGATCGAAGCCGAATTTTTGGAGCGCGAATGCCGTTTCGTTGTTCACATCGCCCAGACGGATCGGCTCTGCATCCATTCCAAGCTGATTTTTCAAGTATGCATACGAGATAGCGGAACAGATGGAGTCTGTGTCCGGATTTTTATGGCCTAATACAAAAACGTTTGACATGTTTTAGCCTCCTGAATGGTGTTGGTTTCCGTGATAATTTTAACACAACTGCCCCGGCAGCCAAAATACAATCGTGCGGCGGGACCTTTAATGCATTTCCATCGTGAATTATGCATTGAAACATAAGAAAACTGCATTCCTTTTTCTAAAATCGGTTCTTTGAAAAGGAAAATTCGAATTTTATTTCTTTTTGTAGAGAATTGTAATTCTTTATACCCATTATTATATATAATATAGGAAAAATGAACATGATAATTCTCTCATATAAAAATATTTTAAGAAAAAGGAAATAATTATATACATTTAAATAGGACAAATGATATAATCCCCATAACTAATCCAATTCTTTTCAAGAAAGGAGAGTTTAGAGTGACTATAATTTTGGAAAAAAAATACATTCCTTTAGCCGATTATTTCGCCTCTGCATCTAATCCAAAAATTACCTTATCTTTCAATGAAATCGAACAAATAATGGGTCAGCAGCTGCCGAACGCCGCCTACCTGAACAAGAGCTGGTGGAAGAAAACCAAGCCGCCTGCTAAACATTTCCACGCATGGATGGATGCCGGCTACTATGTAAGCGATGTGATTACGAACCGGTTGGTGACATTCGAGAAAATCGATTCCTCTGAAAATGACCTGGAAAAAGCGGGCAATGAAGATATTCTCTTGATCCGCCAGGCAGAACACGGGGATGCCCGCTCCCTTATTGCGCTTCAGCGCGTGGTGGAAGGCGAATCCGATTTTATGCTTTACGGCAAGGACGAACGCATCCAGTCTACCCAAAGCATGCGGAAGCAGATCATCGAATGGAAGCAAAAGGGCCATTCCGCGATTTTCATCGCCATCCTGAACGGCGAACACGTCGGTTATTTGATGATTATCGGCAATACCGCAAAACGTGCGGCGCACCGGGCAGCAATTGTGCTCGGCGTCCAGGAAAGCGCACAGAACAAAGGCATCGCCACTTCCCTTCTGCAAAAAGCGGAGGAATGGGCGGCCGAAAAAGGCGTCAAGCGCCTGGAGCTGACTGTAGTGGAAGAAAACACAGCAGCCCGAAAACTTTACGAGAAAACAGCTTATGAACAAGAAGGCGTCCGCAAGCAGGCGTTGATCATTGACGGCAAGCCGCATAACGAACTTTATATGGCGAAGTTTTTAGACTAAAAAGAGGATCGCAGCCGCGACCCTCTTTTTTCTTTAATTTAAAATCATCAATGATACATACAAGCCGGTCAAAGTGATAAACAGAATCGGAATCGTCAAAATGATGCCCACTTTGAAGTAATACCCCCAGCTGATTTCGACGCCTTTCGCCTTCAGCACATGAAGCCAAAGCAGCGTCGCAAGCGATCCGATCGGCGTGATTTTCGGCCCCAGATCGGAGCCGATGACGTTGGCATAGATCAACGCGTCGCGGACAACGCCGGTCGTATTGGTTTCCGCAATCGCCAGCGCATCAATCATGACGGTCGGCATATTGTTCATGATCGACGATAGGATCGCTGCGATAAAGCCCATGCCGATCGTCGCCGCAAACAAGCCGTGGTCCGCTGTCCATTCGATTGCAGAAGCCAGCACGGAAGTCAGCCCGGCATTGCGCAAGCCGTAGACGACAACGTACATGCCGATCGAGAAGAAGACGATCGCCCACGGTGCGCCCTTAAGCACGGTCATGGTCTCCACCGCTTCACTTTTGCGGGAGATCATCAGGAAGATGATGGCCACCGCACCGGCGATGAACGACACGGGAATGCCGAGCGGATCGCCGATGAAATAGCCGATCAGCAGGATGCCGAGAACCACCCAGGACAGGCGGAACATCTTCAGGTCTTTGATGGCAGCGCTCGGCGTCTTCAGCGCCCCTTCGTCAAAATGCGCAGGGATGTCTTTGCGGAAATACAAGTACAGCACGAGCATGCTCGCCGCTACGCTGAATAAATTCGGAAGGAACATGTTCAACGCGTATTGGGTGAAGCTGATGTCGAAAAAGTCCGCGGAAACGATGTTCACCAGGTTGCTGACTACAAACGGCAAAGATGCCGTGTCGGCGATAAAGCCGGAAGCCATGATGAACGGCAGGATCATCGCATCCTTGAACTTCAGGGCCCGCACCATCGCGAGCACTATCGGCGTCAGGATTAGCGCCGCTCCATCATTGGCGAATAGTGCCGCCACAACCGCTCCAAGCGCGATGACAAGCAGGAACATCCGCACGCCGCTGCCTTTGGCAAAACGGGCCATGTGCAGGGCTGCCCATTCAAAGAACCCGATTTCATCGAGGATCAGGGAAATGATGATCAACGCGACGAACGTCAATGTCGCATTCCAGACAATGCCGGTCACATCCCAGACATCCCCGAAATCGACGACGCCGAACAACAGCGCTACAACCGCTCCGGCAATCGCCGACCAGCCGATCGACAGCCCACGCGGCTGCCATATGACAAATATCAATGTTACAAGAAAAATAAAACTGGCTAACCAAATATCCACTCTCTACAGCTCCTTAATCACAAACTACTTTTTTCCCTTGCGCAATCAGCGTTTCCACCGTCCGCTCCGGCTCCGGCAACAAACTCAGCAGATGAATCAGCATCGGGTATTGGGCATGCCGGATGTTCAACGACCAGATTGTCCAGCGGCCGCGTTTTTCCTCTGTGACCAGCTCAGCCTGCTTCAGTTTGCGCATATGCTGGCTGATGGCCGGCTGCGTCATGTCAAGAAGTTCGGTGAATTCGCAAATGCACAGCGAATCTTTCATCAAGTATTTCAAGATCAGCATGCGGTTATGGTCGCTGATCGCTTTCAAGTATGATTCCATTTGAAGATAATCCATTTCTTCACCTCGTTTTTTCAACGCTTTCACCATTATATAAGCAGATACTTATAAGTTCAAGAGGCGAAACGCTTTTTGCTTGCGGCAACTCATACTTCAGTTGCAGCAGCCCCGGATTCCCCTGCGCGCCCCCTTTTCGCGAATACCCCCCTTTTTTTCCCAAAACAAAAAGCCCCGCCTAAGCGGAGCTTTCGTTTGGTTTCATTATCCTAATTTTTCGAGCACTTTCAGCGCTTCACGATTGAATGCCGGAATATCATCCGGCTGGCGGCTGGTCACCAGCTGTTCCTGGCAGACCACCACTTCTTTGTCGACCACTTTCGCGCCGGCGTATTCCATATCGACCTGGATCGATTTGTAGCCGGTCGCATCGCGGCCTTCAAGCGACTTCGCCGAAATCAGAAGCTGCGGCCCGTGGCAAATGGCAAAGACCGGTTTTTTCGCATCCATGAATGCTTTCGTAAACTGGACAAAACGGTCATCTGCGCGCAGCTGGTCGGGAGAAAAGCCGCCCGGCAGGAACAAGGCGTCGTAATCTTCCGGTTTCACGTCGTCGATCCCTTTGTCGATGGAGACAGTCGCTTCCCCTTGCTTGCCGGTCACTTCTTTGCCCGCTTCCTTTTCAATCGTAAAGACTTCGTGGCCGGCTTCATTAAACGCTTTCGTCGGCTCTGTATATTCAACATCTTCAAACATATCTGTAATCAACGTTGCAATTTTCGCCACAATCTTTCACTCCTCTGTTTAATTAGTCTCTCTTATTATTCCACGAGAGACTGTTCTTAAACCCCGGAATTACCGGAACTTCGAAACGAACGGGTTGTCCTGCTCCCAGAAGCGGTATGGGTAATCGACCGCTTCCCCCGAGTTGCCGATGCCGACGCGCGGCCCGACTGCGACCGCGTGGACCGGATCGCCTTCAGCGATGTAGAGCGGGCGTTCCGTGAAATGGTGCCCGTAATATTCCATCGTGATGCCCATCGCTTTCGTGAGCTTGCCAGGGCCGCTTGTCCACTGCTTGATGGGCAGGTGTTTGCCGCGGAGTTCGGCCATCAGATCGATGCCTTCGACCGGTTCCACCGCGCGGATCAAAATCGCCCGCGGCGTGTCGACCGGGCCGCTGACGACATTGATCAATGTATGGGTATGCATTTGATACGTATAGACGCTGCCGGCTTTGCCGAACATGATTTCGGTGCGTTTGGTGCGGCGATTGCCGAAACTGTGGGCAGCCCTGTCCCCGGCTCCCATGTATGCTTCGGTTTCAACGATGCGGCCGGCGACGATACCTCCAGGCAGTTCATGGACCAGAATCTGGCCGAGCAGGCTGCGCGACAGTTCAAGCGTCGGCGCATCAAAAAATGATGCAGCGATTGGTGTAAACATAGACAGATCCCTCCTATCCGCTATTATACCGGATTCGGGGCCGTCACCGCTTCTATCAAGGGTTTGATATGGTCAATCCGGCCTTCATGGAAAGCCTGGACAATCGCGCTCCCGACAATAAATCCGTCGACATCCCCGCGCAGCATGTCCACATGCTCCGTCCGCGAAATCCCGAATCCGGCATAGACCGGCACCGGGCTTTTCGCCCGGACGCGGCGCATGAAATCGCGCACGCTTTCCGACATTTCATCCCGCGCTCCGGTGATGCCCGTTACAGTGACCGCGTATACGAACCCTTCCGCTTCCTGGAGGATGGCCTCGAGCCGCTGTTCGGTCGTGGTCAGCGTCACCAGCTGGACGAGGGCGATCCCCGCTTTTTCCAGATGGCCTTTGGCCAGCTGCCGGTGCTCGTACGGCAAATCCGGTATGATGATGCCCGCCACCCCTGCCTCTTTGCATGCGCCCACAAAACGTTCGATGCCGAACTTGATGACCGGGTTCAGGTAGGTCATCACGAGCAGCGGCACCGTGACTTCAAACTCCCAGCTCTTCAGCTCGGCCAGCACTTTTTCGAGTGTGACGCCTTCTTTCAGCGCACGGTTGCCTGCAGCTTCAATTGTCGGGCCATCCGCAACGGGGTCCGAAAATGGGATGCCGATTTCAATTGCCGTCACGCCCGCTTCCTGCAGGTATTGCACTTGGCTCTTCAGCCGGTCCAAGCCGCCGTCCCCTGCCATGATATAGGCGACAAATGCCTTGTCGCCCGCTTCTTTCAGTGCTGCGAGTTGTTTCATGCCAAGCCCTCCAGTCTTTCTGCGTAAGTCGCCATGTCTTTGTCTCCGCGCCCCGATACACAGATGACGAGTATTTCGTCCGCTGACATCTCTTTTGCGGTTTTTTCTGCCTGCGAAATCGCATGCGCGGATTCAAGCGCCGGAATGATTCCTTCAAGGCGCGAGAACGTGACGACCGCTTCGAGCGCCTCCGCATCGGTGATGGCTACATATTCTACACGTCCGATATCCGCCAAGTAAGCGTGCTCCGGTCCGATGCCCGGATAGTCGAGGCCGGCAGAAACAGAATGTGCTTCCAGCACCTGGCCGGATTCCGACTGCAGGAGTTTCATGAACGCGCCGTGGAGGACGCCTTCAGTCCCTTTGGACATCGTGGCCGCATGCTTGTCTGTATCCAAGCCTTCTCCCGACGCCTCAACGCCGATCAAGCGGACCGCTTCGTCTTTCAGAAACGGATAGAACATACCGATTGCGTTGCTGCCGCCGCCGACGCAAGCGAGTATCGCATCCGGCAAGCGCCCTTCATGCTCAACGATCTGGCGGCGCGTCTCTTCCCCGATGACGCTCTGGAAATCACGGACCATTGTCGGGAAGGGGTGCGGCCCTAACGCGGAGCCGATCAAGTAATGCGTGTCTTCAACATTGGTGACCCAGTAGCGGAGCGCTTCGTTGACCGCATCCTTCAGCGTCGCACTGCCTTTGGTGACGCTTTCGACACGGGCGCCGAGCAGTTTCATGCGGAAAACATTCAGTTGCTGGCGCTTGATGTCCTCTTCCCCCATGAAGATGACACATTCCAGGTCGAACAGCGCGCAGACGGTCGCCGTTGCGACGCCGTGCTGTCCTGCCCCGGTTTCAGCAACGATTTTCCGTTTGCCCATGCGCATGGCCAAGAGCGCCTGGCCGAGCGCATTGTTGATCTTGTGGGCGCCTGTATGGTTCAAGTCCTCACGCTTCAAATAGACTTTCGGGCCGCCCCACGCCTCGGTCAGCCGTTTCGCGAACGTCAAAGGCTGCTCCCGCCCGACATATTCCTTTAAATACGTATGGTATTCCTCTTGGAAAGCGGGGTCCGCTTTCGCTTCCGCGTATGCGTCCTCCAACTCCTTGACCGCCTTCATCAGCGTTTCCGGCACGAACTGCCCGCCGTATTTCCCGAAAAATCCGGTTTTCTCAACTGCCTGCTGCATCGAATCACCCTTCGCTTTCCGAATAAATTCCGTTATTTTCATCGTGTCTTTTCTTCCATCTGTTTCGACGCCGCTTGAAACGTCCACCATATAAGGCGCTGTCTGGCGGATTGCCGCATTCACATTCCCCGGATTCAATCCGCCCGCAACAATCAGGCGGGAGGTTTCAATATCCGCGCCTTCCAGCAGAGACCAGTCGAAAACATGTCCGCTGCCGCCGCGGTAATCCGTACCCGGCGCATCCACCAGGACAAAGTCGGCACCCGACCCCTTAAGCCGGGCAGCATCTTCTGTGTTCCGGATCGAAAACGCCTGGATGACCGGGACGGATATAGAGCGGACCAATTCGTCCGGTTCGTCGCCGTGCAATTGCACCATCGTCAGCGGCACTTCCCGGACCGCCCGTTCGATATCTTCAAGAGAGGCGTTGACAAAAACGCCGATCCTTTCCACGTCCGCCGGTGCATGTTTCGCAAGTCCGGCCGCCTGTTCGATGGAGACGCGCCGCTTGCTCGGGGCAAAGACGAAGCCGATGGCATCCGCGCCCGCTGCTGCCTTTACATGCTGCGGCTCCATCAGCCCGCATATCTTCACTTTTGTCATCTCGCCGCCCCCTTCGCTACCGCTTTCTTGATCCAAGCTCCCGGGTCCCCGGCACGCATCAGCGCTTCGCCGACCAGGATGCCGGACGCTCCGTGGCCGAAGACAAATGCCGCATCCTCTTCCGTATGCAGCCCGCTTTCGCTGATCAGCAAGCGGTCGCTGCCGAACGGAAACTTTGCCGCAAGCTCAGCGGTCCGCTCAAGCGACACCTGGAACGTCTTCAAATCGCGGTTGTTGATGCCGATCAGTTCTGCTCCGAGGTCCAGCGCTTCCGCCAGCTCCTCCGCATCGTGCACTTCCACCAATACTTCCAGGCCGAGCATGCTGGCATAGCCGAACAGCTCGCGCAGCTCTTTTTGCCCGAGCGCCGCCACAATGAGGAGGATAATGGTCGCGCCGGCCTCTTTTGCACGGTCAATCTGGACTTCGCTGATGATGAAGTCTTTGCAGAGCACCGGAATCGACACCGCTCCTGCCACTTTCCGTAAATCTTCGATGGATCCTTTGAAATACGTTTCATCAGTCAGCACCGAAATTGCCGCGGCTCCGGCTGCTTCGTATTTTTTTGCCTGCGCGAGAACATCCACTTCCATCGAAATGTCGCCTTTTGAAGGGGATGCCCGTTTAATTTCCGAAATGACCCCGCGAGCATTGCGGAGGGAGTCAGCCAGCCGGTTTTTCGCCGGATAGCGGGTCTCCCCCGCCCCGATTTCTGTATAGGTCTTGATTTCCTGCCGTTTGGTTTCGATGATTTGGTCGAGGATCGTCATACCAGCACCCCCGAAGCCAGCCGGTGCAATTCAAAGACGCGCGCCGTTTCACCTTCGAGAATCGACTTCCGCGCTTGGTGTACGCCTTCTGCAATGCTTGACGCGCGCCCGCTGATGAACAGACAGGCACCTGCATTCAGGGCCACCGTATCCAAATACGGGCTTTCCTTGCCGCTGAGCACTTCCATGAAAATCTCAGCGTTGCGCTTCGGATCGCCTCCCTGTATGGCTTCGATCGGCGCCGCTTCCAGGCCGGCTTCACTCGGATGGAAAGCCATCCGGCGCTTGCCGTTTTCATCAAACACGACGAGTTCGCTTGTGCCGATCAGCGATAATTCATCCAGCCCGCCAGCGCCGTGGATAATCGCGCCGCGTTTTCTGCCCAATCGCATCAACGCATCCGCCATCGTCTCCATGACATCGCTGCGGTAAACGCCCGTCATCTGGACCGTTACCGGCAGCGGATTGGCCAGCGGCCCCGCCAGGTTGAAAATGGTCGGCGTGCCGATGCGCTTGCGCACTTCCCGCAATTTCCCGAGAGCCGGATGGATGGCCGGGGCGAATAAAAACGCGATGCCGGTCCCTTCCAGCAGTTCAGGGATTTTTGAAATGTCTGTATCCGCTGAAATGCCGAGTGCCTCGAGCACATCGGAACTGCCTGTTTTGCTGGATACACTGCGGTTGCCGTGCTTGGCCACTGCCATGCCGCATCCCGCCAGCACAAAAGCGGACATTGTGCTGATATTGAAACTGTTCGACCGGTCGCCGCCGGTTCCGCAGACATCCACCAATTCTCCGCTCACTTCAGGAAGCACTACTGCTTTTTGGCGCATTGCCTTGACCAGGCCGACCAGTTCATCTGCTGTTTCACCTTTCTGGTGAAGGTCCACCAGAAAACGCTCCACCTGGCCTTCTTCCATGCGGCCCTCCAATAAATCCAATGACCGCTCCATCATCTGCTGTTCTGTCAAATGCTCTACTCTGCTCATTCTCAGCTCTCCTCAACTCGTATTAAAATGCAAAAACCCCCGCAACCGGACGGATATCCGGTTGCGGGGACGGGGTTAAACCGCGGTACCACCACGCATTAATGCAATTTTGCACTCACTTAAAACAGGCTCTTCGCCTTTCCCTTTAACGCAGGGCCTACGTCTCCCTTACTCGCTTCCGCTTTCAGGACAGCTCTCCTAAGTCCATTCGCACAAGGAATCCAATCAGCTTTCACCAGCCGCTGACTCTCTAAGATGGATTTCCTTGCCTACTCGTCTCAATCCTCGATTTATACGCTCTTCTATTCTGGTCTCTTCTGGGCTCTTCTCTCAAATAGACTTGCTGCTCGTTCAACAAGTTGTCCCTCATATTAAAAGGTTTTGTTTATTCTGTCAAGTCTTATCTTTGAACTTCGGCATCCCGGCCGTCGTAATATTCGCCGAGCTCCCTGCGCAGCGCGGCTTTCAGGAATTTCCCGACCGATGTTTTCGGTACTTCTTTCAAGAAGACGATGTCGTCCGGCACCCACCATTTTGCAAACTGGCTTTCCAGGTAAGCGAGCAATTTTTCCTTCATCGCTTCCCCCTCCTCGTACCCTTCTTTCAGGACAACACAAGCAAGCGGGCGCTCCAGCCATTTTTCATGCGGAATGGCGATGACCGCGGCTTCAAACACCGCTTCATGCGTCATCAGCGCATTTTCCAGATCGACCGACGAGATCCATTCGCCGCCGCTCTTGATCAGGTCCTTCGTCCGGTCGGTCAGCTTGATAAAGCCGTCCGGCTCGATGACGGCGATATCCCCGGTATAGAGCCAGCCGTCGCGGAACGCTTCGTCCGTCCGTTCGTCCTTGTAATATTCATCGGCAATCCACGGCCCTTTGACGTTCAGCTCGCCCATCGTCTTGCCGTCCCAAGGCGCTTCGCCGTTTCCATTGACAATGCGCACTTCAAGGCCTGGCATCGGCAGGCCGGCCATTGCACGCCGGTCGATGCGCTCATCCATCGACAGGTCCGCCATCGCGGAAGTCGTGACCGCCAGGCTGACAAGCGGCGACGTTTCCGTCATGCCGTAGCCGGTGACGAACGGCACTTTGTACTTCTCTTCAAATGCACGGATCAAGCCTTTTGGAGACGCCGAACCGCCGCAGATGATCATGCGCAGCGTGTCGATGTTGCGCGGATTGGCTTCCAGCTCTTTCAGCACCCCTAGCCAGATCGTCGGCACGCCGGCGGTCAGCGTAACCCCTTCCTGCTCGATCAAATCGAGCAGCATGCCCGGCGCAAAGCCCGGCCCCGGCAAGACTTGCGTCGTGCCGAATAAAACCGCCGCAAATGGCAGCCCCCATGCATTCGCATGGAACATCGGGACGATCGACAGCGCAATGTCCCGCTCCGACAGCGCCATGGAGTCCGCCATGCCGAGCGCATAACTATGCAATACAAGCCCCCGGTGCGTATAGACGACGCCTTTCGGATTGCCGGTTGTCGCGGACGTGTAGCACATGCCGGCCGGCGTGTTTTCGTCCAGGTCTTCCGGAAATTCATAGCTGCCGTCTTCTGCCGCCATCAGCTCTTCATAGGAATGGACATTTTGGAGCGAGGTCTGCGGCAAGTCCGTGCCGTCTTTCATGACGATAAAATGCTTGACCGTTTTCAGCTGCGGCGCAATTTTTTCAATCAGCGGGAACAGGTCATGGTCCACCAGCAGAATTTCATCTTCCGCATGATTGATGACATAAATGATGTGTTCCGGCGACAGCCGAATGTTGATCATGTGCAAGATCGCCCCTGCTCCCGGAACTCCGAAATACAGCTCCAAATGGCGGTGATGATTCCAGGCGAAGCTGCCGACTTTTACACCTCTGTCCATCCCGAGCTTTTCGAGCGCCGCCGCCAGCTGGCGGGTGCGCTTGGCAAAATCTTTGTACGGGATGCGGTGGACCGTATTTTCGCCCGTACGGGAAATAATCAGTTTTTCAGGGAAGTACCGTTCAGCTCTTTTCACAAAAGACGATAATAACAGCGGTGCATTCATCATAAAATGTCCAACTCCCTTTTTCCCTCGATTTTTTGGCGCAGCATCCGGATTTAGCGGCACGCGGCCTTCTTGCCCCGAGCGATAAACTGCGGATGCCCGAACCGTTCATGCGCTTTCAGGACGGGCGCCAGGCAGCAGTCGGCACTGAGCGACAGCTCATACCATTCGCGCCAGGTCTTTCCTTTCATGAAAACTGCCACTTCCCGATGTTCCGGGCTGCCCTGCCTTTTGGCGCTCCAGCTTTGCCAGTGCGGCTTTCCGGCCAGGAGGCAGAAATTATGCCAGAACTTCTCTTCGAGCGCACCGAGCGTGACGTAACGGCCGTCTTTCGTTTCATAAATGGCATAGCTGATGCGGGTGCCCCCGATTTCCGGGATGCCGCTGTCCGACACACCTGCTTCGTGGTAAATATCGTGGTTCCCTTGGAACTCAGCCATCGCTTCCGCCAAAGCGATATCGAGATGCTCCCCTTCACCGGTGCGGAACTTCTTCAAAAGCGCAGCAATGATCTGTTCAGCCGCCAGCAAGCCGCCCGTGTAATCCGCAAACGTATTGGCCGGATGGACCGGGCGGCCGTTGCTGTCCGCCATCTGGTCCAACGCCCCGGAAAGCGCCAAATAGTTCAAGTCGTGGCTTCCGAGCATGGCAAGCGGCCCTTCCTGCCCGTAGCCCGACAGCGAACAATACACGAGGTCCGGTTTGACCTTTTTCAGGCTGGCATAATCGAGTCCCAGTTTCCTCATGACGCCGGGCCGGAACGTTTCCAACAGCACATCCGCCCCTTTGACCTGTTCGATCATTTCCGCATGGCCCACTTCTGTTTTCAGGTCGATGTTGATGATCTTCTTCCCTTGGTTATTGGCTTTGTGCACCAATCCGCCGCCCATCGAGCGGGCCGGATCGCCGCCCGGCGGCTCGATTTTGATGACATCCGCGCCCAACTCCGCCAACCGCATGCCCGCATAGGGGCCAGGCACGTAATACGTAACGTCCAGCACCCGGACCCCTTTCAGCGCATCCTTCATATTACAAACCCATCCGCTTGGCGATGATGGTTTTCATGATTTCATTGGATCCGGCATAGATGGCTGCGACCGGAATATCACGGTAGCGCCGCGCAATCTTGTATTCCTCCATATAGCCGTAGCCGCCGTGAAGCTGCATGCATTCACTGGAAATCTTTTTCGCGGTATCCGTCAGCCAATATTTCGCCATCGAAACTTTTGACACGACATCTTTGCCGGCCATATGGTCTTCGATGAGCGATTCGAGGAACGAATGGCCCAGCTCGATTTCCGTTACCATCTCGACCAGTTTAAACTGTGAATTCTGGAACGAGCCGATCGGCTTGCCGAACGCTTTCCGCGATTTTACGTAATCGAGCGTCATCTCGAGCATGTCTTCCGAAGCGGTCTGTGCAGCGATCGCCACCACCAGGCGCTCCTGCTGCAGTTTTTCCATCAGATATGTAAAGCCCTTGTTTTCTTCGCCGATCAGGTTGGCGGCCGGTACGACACAGTCCTCAAAATACAGCTCGGACGTATCCTGTGCATGCAGGCCGACTTTATCGAGTTTCCGGCCTTTCGAGAAGCCCGGCATCCCTTCTTCAATCATCAGGAGTGAAATGCCGCGGTGCTTCGGTTCCGCTTTCGGATCCGTTTTCACCACGACGACCACATGCGTCGAATTGATGCCGTTGGTGATAAAGGTCTTCTGGCCGTTGACGATGTAATTGTCCCCGTCACGGACTGCTGTCGTCGATATGTTCGCAAGGTCGGACCCCGCTCCCGGCTCCGTCATGGCGATTGCGGTGATAAAATCCCCCGTCACACAGCCCGGCAGCCAGCGCTGCTTCTGTTCTTCATTGCCGTAGGCTTCGATGTACGGAACTGTGATGTCATTGTGGAGTCCGACGCCGGTCAAACTGGCCCCGACCCGTTCCATTTCTTCGCTGATGATGACAGCATAGCGGAAATCAAGACCCAGCCCGCCGTACTGCTCTTCCACTTGGGGACAAAGGAAACCCATTTCGCCCAAGCGCTTCCAGAACGATTTCGGGATCAAATGGTCGCGCTCCCATCCTTCGTACTGCGGCACCGCTTCTTTTTCCAGGAATTTGCGGAGCGATTTCCGGAACATCACGTGTTCTTCTTCTTCAAAACGGTACTTGCCCATTCAGTTCTCCCCCTTATTTCGGCTGCATGCGGATCGCGCCGTCCAAGCGGATCACTTCGCCGTTCAACATCGTATTTTCAGCAATGCTTTGCACCAATTGCGCGTATTCATCCGGCCGGCCGAGGCGCGCCGGGAACGGGACGGAAGCCGACAGCGATTGGACCGCCGCTTCCGGCAGCCCGTCAAACATCGGCGTCTGCATGAGCCCCGGCGCAATCGCCATGACCCGGATGCCGTCGCGCGCCAATTCCCGCGCTATCGGCAGCATCATCGAAACAATCCCGCCTTTCGAAGCGCTGTACGCTGCCTGCCCGATCTGCCCTTCGTATGCAGCAACTGATGCAGTCGAGATGATCAACCCTCTTTCACCGGCTGCATTCGGCTCATTTTTCTGCATCGCCGCAGCCGCAACGCGGATGACGTTGAACGTCCCGATCAAATTGATTTGGATCACTTTTTCAAACTGGTTGAGCGCCGCCGGCTCGCCTTTGGATACGACTTTCCCCGGCGTCCCGATGCCCGCGCAATTGATCGCCGCATTGATGAGGCCGAACCGCCCGATCACTTCTGCGACGTTCGCTTCCACTTGTCCGGCGTCTGTTACATCGGTTTTCAAGTAGATGACCGATTCTCCGCCCAGTTCTTTCACCAGCCGCTCGGCTCGTTCGCCGTTTACGTCAAAAATTGCCGCCCTGCCGCCGTTTGCCGCAATACGCCGGACCGTCGCTTCCCCCAGGCCCGATGCTCCACCGGTTACGATTGCTTTCATATCACGAAATTCCATTGCATTTCTCCCCTTCCATTAAAGCCGCTCGATGATGGTGGCATTCGCCATTCCCATGCCTTCGCAGATGGCAAGCAGCCCGTAGCGCCCGCCGCTCCGTTCCAGTTCATGCAGCAGCGACACCATCAATTTCGCGCCCGTCGCCCCGAGCGGATGGCCCAGCGCAATCGCTCCGCCGTTGACATTCAGCTTCTCCGGGTCGCCCCCGATATCCGCGAGCCAGGCAAGCGGCACCGGCGCGAACGCTTCATTGACTTCGTAGCGGTCCATGTCTTCGATTCCAAGCCCTGCCTTCTCCAGCACTTTCTTCGTCGCTGCAATCGGCCCGGTTAGCATCAGTGTCGGATCCGAACCGACGACCGTGCGCGCCACGATGCGCGCTTTCGGCGTTAAGCCCAGCTCATCCGCTTTCTCGCGCGACATCAGCAATACCGCGGAAGCGCCGTCACTCATCTGGCTGGCATTGCCTGCCGTAATGACGCCGTCTTCCTGGAATGCCGTCTTCAGCCCCGCCAGCACTTCCATCGTCGTCCCCGGACGCGGGCCTTCATCGGTAGCCACTGTCCGTTTTCCGCCTTCACCGTCTTCCACTTCAACCGGCACGATTTCTTTTTCATAGTTCCCGCTGTCGATTGCCCGCTGCGCCCGCGCGTGGCTTTCGACGGCGAAAGCATCCAGCTGTTCGCGCGAGAAGCTCCATTTTTGCGCAATGCGTTCTGCAGACAAGCCCTGGTTGATGATTTCGTACTGCTCTGTCAGCTTTTTGCTCGGCTCCGCCCCTTGCATGTTCGAAAACATCGGAACCCGCGTCATGCTTTCAACCCCGCCTGCGATGACGATATCCATATCGCCTGCCATGATGGCCTGCGCGCCGAAATGGATCGCCTGTTGGCTCGAGCCGCATTGGCGGTCAATCGTGACGCCCGGCACGTAATCTGGGAAGCCGGCAATGAGCGCTGCCGTCCGGGCGATATTCCCGCCTTGTTCGCCGGACTGCGAAACGCAGCCGAGAATGACGTCTTCCACAGCACCCTTCTCAACGCCTGCACGCGCGATCAATTCCTCCAATACCAATGCCGCCAGTTCGTCCGGACGCGTCCCGGCGAACATTCCTTTGCGCCGGCCGACCGCCGAACGCACGCCTTCTACGATTACAACTTCTCTCATAATTTGCACCCCATCTTCAAATTTTATATGTGAGCGTTTTCATTTTCCTGAATTGAATGACTATTCACTCATTAAAATTATTGTACAAGAATACCCTTGTAAATGCCATAGAAAAAATCCCGCAGAAGCTCTGCGTGAACTGAACCCCAAATGGTAGACACTTTATAAAAGTGACCCCATTTGGGGTTTTTTCTATTTTCACACCCCGGTATACTGA